>DAITOA010000016.1:0-38265 GCA_036834365.1 Thermodesulfobacteriota bacterium
CCGGTACAACGCCTTCATCCTCCCGATCTCCTGTTTCACCTCTTCCCTCAGCCCCTGAGGCGACACCACCTCCACCTGTGCCCCGTACTTCAGGATCTCACGCTTCACCTCCCGGAAGTCGGCTACGGGGAAGGACAGGCACAGGGTCCCGTCGTCCCTGAGCTCTGCCTTCTGTCTCGGGTGCCAGACCTGCTCCGCCACCCAGGGCGCGGCTTCCTTTGTGAAGCACAGGCACACCTCGGTGGTTTCGCCGCTCACGAGGATGCCGAAGTTCCTCCGGATGTACTCCTTGATCGAGCCCTTCGGGGTCTTCGATGGCGGTCTCCAGGCGGAGGGCCCGATCCTGCCGATGCGCGACAGGGTGAAGTAGCGCAGCTCGCGGCGCAGGCCGCAGTGGGCGATGAGGTGCCAGGTGCCCATGTAGTGGAGCAGGTGCAGGGGCAGGATGTCCCGGTCGGTGGTCTCGTCGGTGTGTGGGGAGTGGTATGATATGCGCATGGACCTGCCCCTGATCAGGTTCTCGAGCACGGCGTGGAAGACGGGGCCTCGGGTGCGGGAATACCCGACGTTCTTCACCGATACCTTCTCGCTCAGGTCGCGCATGGTCACCTTACCCGCCGAGCCGAGCAGGGCCAGGGCCTGGTCGAGAAAGGTCCTCATGGATCCCTTCAGGTGGTTGTCAGGGATGAGGGTGGCCACCCTGTAGGACACGAGCAGGGAGAGCAGCTCCTCCTCGCCCAGCCAGATTCCGGGCAGCTCGTAGGCGACCTCCCCGTAGGCGAACCCCCTGTGCTCCGGCACGTAGACCAGCGGGGCGCCGAGACGGTCGCGCATGAAATCGACGTCGCGCTGCGCGGTCTTGCGGGAGACCTCGAACCGCTCGGCAAGTGTCCTGGTGCTGGGAAACCTCCCGGACCTCGCCTGGGTGTGAAACCACAGGAAACGCTCGTAGATCGCCTTGGACGGCATGTCACCCCCTCGGAGCTCAACCCAGGGGACTCACTTCACACTCCGGTCCCCCTGCTTCATGACGAATGACCTGAAATCGAGACCCTTCCTCAGGATCCTCCTCATGTCCGCACGCTTGACCCACCGGCTGTAGAGCCAGAACCACTGGTGCGGGTTTTCTCTCACCACGGACTCCACCCAGGACTGCATGGACGCGCTCAGGTCCCGCACCGCCTCCTCGCCCGTTCCACAGGATGCGGCATCCACGGGGCTGGAGAAGGTGACATGGTAGGTCCCCCTGACCTTGACCGCGGCCACGGGCAGCACCAGCGCGTTCCCCTTGATGGCGATGAAGGCCGGGGCCGGGTTCGTGGGCGCGGGCATGCCGAAGACATCGCAGGAAAGTCCGTCCTTTTCCTCTCCCCTCCCGTCCACCACCACGCCGATGGTGTTGCCCTTCCTGAGCTCCCTGATGAGCATGAGGGCCTTGCCGGTTGGCGGCAGGATGGTGGCCCCGGAGCGGGAGCGGATGTCGTCCACGATCGCTTCGAGCCGCGGGTCCTTCCTCCGGTCGGCCATGACGCAGAACCGTACGGGCAGCAGGCGGGGGAGGTGGGAGAGGATCTCCCAGTTGCCGATGTGGCCCGTGATCATCATGAGCCCCCTGCCCGAGGCCAGGGCCTCGTGCAGGTGCTCCTTCCCCTCCACGACGACCCGTGCCCGGATCTCTTCATCGCTGAGATAGGCATAACGGATGGCGTCCACCAGGATCTCGGCCTGGTTCATGAAGACCTTGAGCGTCAGCAGCCGGGCATGCCGGACGCCCAGGGCGGCGCGCATCTGGACCGCGGCCACCTTCCGGTGGTAGGGCAGCACGAGCCATGCCACGGCAGCCAGTGCCCTGAACAGGTTCAGAACCGCGGGGTACGGCAGAAACCTGACGACGGCCAGCAGGCAGCGGGCCGCCCGGTACCGCAGCTCCGGGAGGAGATCCTTCACCGCCCTTCTTCCTCCGCGTCCTCCAGTATCCAGCGCACCGCATCCTGCAGGTCGCCGGCGACATACTCGGGGCCGCGCTCCAGGACGATCTCCCTGCCGGTTGCGATGAGGACCCCGGTCCCGCCCACCCGGTGAATGGCCTCCATGTCCCGACCCTGGTCGCCTACCAGGAAACAGGTTGTCAGATCCAGACCGAAGTCGCGGGCTGCCTGGAGAAGCATACCGGGTTCGGGCTTGCGGCAGGGGCAGGTCATGCGGTACTGCTCGACGATGCCCTGGGGGTGGTGGGGGCAGTAGTAGAGGGCATCGAATCGGGCCCCCTGCATCTTGAGCAGCTTGAGCAGCCGTGCATGGATGACGTGCAGGGTCTTCTCGTCGAGCAGGCCGCGCGCGATGCCCGACTGGTTGGTGACCACGATGGCGGGTACGCCTGCCCGGTTCAGGGCGCACAGGCCTTCGGCCGCCCCGGGGAGGATATCGATGTCATCCGGGTCGCTCAGGTATCCCGTGTCGCGGATCAGGGTGTCATCCCTGTCCAGGAACACGGCGCGTCTTCGCGATTCCTTCGATCTCATCGGCAATGTCCTTGAGCCCCGGCATGTCCAAGGCGACCCTGACGGCGAAGAACCTGTCCTGGATGCCGGAAAACCAGTTCGGTTCGATCTTCACCAGGTCCTTTTCCGTGGTCAGGACCAGGTCCTTTGCAGCGGCCCTGTCCATGATCCCTACCGCATCGCCTGCACTGAAGCGGTGGTGGTCGCCGAAGGGCATACGTTCCACCTGCGCACCGAGCCTTTCGAGCATGCCGAAGAAGTGCCCCGGCGACCCGATGGCGCAGAAGGCAAGCACGCGTCTGCCCGCAAGGATATCCAGCCCTGCGGTCTCGCCCTGCAGGTCGATCAGGTCCAGGGGGCTGAGGTCGGCGGCAAGGCCCTTTCCGGCCGCGCCCTTCATGGCCACGACATGGCGGGCCCGATTGAGGGCCGAGGCATGCTCCCTGAGGGCCCCCGCAGGCAGCAGCCTCTCCCGGGCGACATCGCGGCTCACCAGCACGATGTCCATGTCGCGCCCGATCCTGCGGTGCTGGAAGGCGTCGTCCAGGACCACGACCTCGCACCCGAACCGGACGCGCGCCAGCAGCGCCCCCTTCACCCTGTCCGGGCTCTTGATGACCGGAACGGAAAGCGTCCGGGCCATGAGCAGGGCCTCGTCGCCCACCTCGCCGCTGGTGTGGTGCCGTTCCACCACCACAGGTCCCTTGAGCGTGCCTCTGTAGCCGCGGGTGACGATGCAGGTCCGCAGCCCCCGGGAGGAGAGCTCGGAGGCGAGCGCCATGGTCAGCGGCGTCTTGCCCGTTCCCCCTGCCTCGATGTTGCCCACGCTTACCACCACGACCCCGGGCACGGCATGGATCTTCAGGATCCCGGCATCGTAGAGGAGGTTCCGGGCACGGATCACGGCCCCGTAGATACGGGACAGGATATTACGGGTTGCCGAACTGGAGGGCATAGAGCCTCGCATAGTGGCCGCCTTTCGCCATGAGCTCTTCGTGGGTGCCCTGCTCGACCATGCGGCCTTCCCTGAGCACGATGATCCGGTCCGCGCCCACGATGGTGGAGAGCCTGTGGGCGATGACCAGGGTCGTCCTGCCCTTCATGAGGCGCTCCAGGGCGGCCTGGACCTCCCGCTCGCTCTCGGTGTCCAGGGCCGAGGTGGCCTCATCCAGGATGAGGATGGGGGCGTTCTTGATGATGGCCCGGGCGATGCAGAGGCGCTGGCGCTGGCCGCCGGAGAGCCGGACCCCGCTCTCGCCCACCAGGGTGTCGTAGCCCTCCTTCAGGCCCATGATGAAGTCGTGGGCGTTGGCCGCCTTCGCCGCCTCGATGACCTCCACGTGGGAGGAGGAGCGGGTGCCGTAGGCGATGTTCGCCCGGATGGTGTCGTTGAACAGGACCATCTCCTGGGTCACCATGGCGATGTTCTCCCGCAGGGACTTCATGGTCACGTCCCTGATGTCGGTCCGGTCGATGAGGATGGCTCCCCTGCTCACGTCGAAGAACCTGGGAAGCAGGTTGGCGATGGTGGACTTGCCCGAGCCGGATTCCCCCACCAGGGCGATCTGTTTCCCTTTCTCCGCCGTGAAGCTGATGTCCTTCAGGGCATAGGTCTCGTCGCCCGTATAGCTGAACCAGACGTCCCTGAGCTCGAAGTCGCCCTCCACCCGGGGAAGCTCAGCTGCGGCGGGCTTTTCCCTGATCTCCGGGACGGTGTCCAGGAGGTCGAAGATGCGCCGCGAAGCCGCGATGCCCTCCTGGATCTCGATGTTCACCTTGTTGAGCTTGCGGATGGGTGCGTAGAGCAGCGAAAGCGCGGTGATGAAGGACAGGAAGTCGCCCGGCGTCATGGCGCCCCCGATGACGCGCATGCCGCCGTACCAGAGGAGGAAGGCCGTTCCCAGGCCGCCGATGAGCTCCAGCAGGGGGCCCGACATGGCGCGGACCTTGATGCGCTTCATCCAGTTCACGTAATAGTTCTTGTTCTCCGCGGAGAAGCGCCGGGACTCGTAGTCCTCCATGTTGTAGGCCTTGACGATCCGGATGCCCCCGATGGCCTCGTCGAGGATGCTCATGACGTTGCCCATGACCTTCATGCTCTTGGTGGAGTAGCGTTTGAGCCGCTGGCCGAACCGGCTGATGGGGTAGATGACCAGGGGGAACACGAGCATGGCGATGATGGCGAGCTTCCAGTCCCGGTAGAAGACCGCCCCCACGAGGCCGACGAGCGTCAACGACTGGCGGATGAACTCGGTGACCGATTCGGTGACCGAGAGCTGTACGAGGTTCACGTCGTTGGTGATGCGGCTGATGAGGACGCCGGTGGGGGTGCGGATGAAGTACGGCATGGACAGGGTCTGGATGTGCTCGTAGAGCTTGTCGCGGATGTCCCTGATCACGCTCTGCCCCACGTCGTTCATGAAGTAGAAGCTGAAGTAGTCACAGACCGTCTTGGCGAGGTAGATGGCGATGACCGTCCCTGCGATGAGCTTGAGCATGGTCAGGTCCTTGGCGATGAAGACGTCGTCCATGACGTTCTTGACGAGCAGAGCGATGGCCGGCATGGCCGCGGCGATGATGGTGGTCAGCACCAGCGAGGTGAAGAGCTTCATCCGGTAGGGCCTGATGTAGGAGAGCAGCCTCCGGTAGATCCCGAAATCCTTCACGCGGCCTCCAGCAACTCGCGGACCCACCGTGCCACCTCGACGGAGGCACGCTTCCCGCCCAGGATGCCCCTCATCTCGACGTAAGCCCGCCGGGTCGCCTCGAAGAGGCTGCGGTCCTCCAGGTACGTCAGCAGTGCCTTGGCCAGGTCGTCCCCGGTGAGCCGGTGCTGGATGAGCTCGGGCACGATGGTCCTTCCCATGATGATGTTGGGCATGCCGATATGGTGGATCTTCACGAAGGTTCTTGCAAGGAGATAATTGACGGTGGACGTCCGGTAGCAGATCACCTCGGGAACCCCCCGCAGGGCCATCTCCAGCGAGGAGGTCCCCGACTTCACCATGGCGAGGTCGACCTCGGGCAGTGTGTCTTCGAGCCGGACGTCACGGTCCGTGTACCGGCGGATAAGCTGTTCGTCGAGCCCGCGGGCCACGGGGAGATGCCAGGTGAGGCCGGGGTGTCTGTGCGCGACGAGGCGCTTGGCCTCCATCATGACGGGCAGGATCGTCTCGATCTCGTGGCGCCTGCTGCCAGGCATCATCCCGATGCGGCGGGGAGGCCAGGATACGGTTCCGGAAACGTCGGGCCGCCCGGCATCGAGGAAGGGGTGGCCCACATACCGGGCATGGACCCCGTATGACGAGAAGAATTCCTCCTCGAAGGGGAAGATCACGGCCAGGGCGTCGGTGGTCCGGGCCAGGGTGCGTGCCCGGTACCTCCTCCATGCCCAGGCCTGGGGCGCAATGTAGTAGAGCACCTTGAGCCCCGAGGACCCGGCGTACCGGGCCAACCGCATGTTGAAGTCGGGGAGGTCCACCGGGATGAACAGCGAGGGCCTCCTCGAATCCATGAGATTTTTGATCCCGCTGTAGACCTTCAGGATGCGCAGGATCCTGGGCAGGACATCGGTGAACCCCATGACCGAGAGCTCGTCCATGCCGTAGACGCACTCCATGCCGGCCTTTTCCATCTCGGGACCGCCCATGCCGATGAACTTCACCGAAGGCATCACGTCCCTGACGGCCCTGATGACATCCGCCGCGTGCCGGTCCGCGCTTGCCTCGCCGGCCACCATGAGGATCGTGGGAACGCTCATCTCTTCGGCACGACGAGACAGTTCTTGATGGCATAGGCCATCTGGAGGGCGTTGAGGCCGGCCGTACCGTCCACCACCACGGACCCACCGCCCGCGACGGCGTCGATGAAGGATCTGATCTCGCCGGCTAAGGCATCGGATTCGGAGATGGCCAGGTGCCTGTGGCCGATCTGCCGGGTCTCGCTCAGGGTGTAGACGTCCGCCTTGGACTTGGCGAAGTCCAGCGAGATGTAGGCGTCTTTCTGGAAGATCCTGATCTTGCGCATGACGTCCGCGCTCACGCGGCTGGCGGTGATGTTCGCGATGCAGCCGGTCTCGAAGCGGAGTCTGGCGTTGGCGATGTCCACCGCATCGGTGAGCACGGGCACACCCACCGCCTCCATGGAGGCCACCGGCGAGCCTACCAGGGCGAGGATGATGTCGAGGTCGTGGATCATGATGTCCAGGACGACGTCCACGTCAGTACCCCGTGCCTTGAAGGGGCTGATGCGGTGGGCCTCGATGAACATGGGATCGCGGATGCTGTCCTTGAGCTCCAGCAGGGCGGGGTTGAAGCGCTCCAGGTGGCCGATCTGGAGGATCGTGCCTCCCCGGTGTGCCGCATCGATGATTGCCGCGGCTTCCTCCGTGGTCGCCGCGATAGGCTTTTCCAGGAGCACGGCCGTGCCGGATTCCAGCAGGGGTATGGCCACCTCCGCATGGAGCGAGGTGGGGACCGCTATGCTGACGGCGTCGATGCCGGCGAGGGGTTCCATCGAGGCGTAGGGTTCCGTGCCGACTTCCCGGGCCACCTCTGCGGCACGGGTCGGGTCGACATCGACCACCCCCGCCAGGTCCACATCGGCCATGCCGGCGTATTTCTGTGCATGGAAGCGTCCAAGGTACCCCACGCCGATGACCGCGACCCTGAGCCTCTTCATCGGGCGATCCCCCTGCGGCTCGTCCTGAGGAACTCCAGGAGCCTGCCGACCTCCGGCGCATCGCCGAACTCCTGCTCCAGGACGGAGATGGCCTCCTTGAGGAGCAGGCCCTGCTTGAAGAGGATGCGGTAGGCCTTCTCGATCCGCGCAATCTGCTCCTTGGAGAAGCCACTGCGCTTCAGGCCGATGGTGTTCACGCCGTAGAGCGTGGCCCGGTCGCCGGAGGCCTTGGCATAGGGGACGATGTCCAGGCTCACCATGGAGCCTCCGCCCACGATCACGTAGGCCCCCACCCGGGTGAACTGGTGGATGGCGGCAAGCCCGCCGATGATGGCATTGTCCTGTATCTCCACGTGGCCTGCCAGGGTCGCCAGGTTTCCCATGACCACGTGGCTTCCCACGATGCAGTCGTGGGCCACGTGGCAGTACGCCATGATGAGGTTGTGGTCTCCTATGGCGGTGACCCCCCTGTCCTTGACCGTGCCCCGGTTGACGGTCACGAACTCCCGGAAGGTGTTGTGGTCCCCGATTCTCAGGCGCGTGTCCTCGCCCCTGTAGGAGTGGTCCTGGGGCGGCGAGCCGATGCTCGCATATCCCGTGAAGGTGCACTCCCTGCCTATGGCGGTCGGGCCTTCGATCATGCAGAAGGGGCCGACCGACGTTCCCTCGCCGATGGTCACCGAGTCTCCCACCACCGCGTAGGGGCCTATGGACACGTCCTCGGCCAGGACCGCCCCTTCGGATACCCGGGCCGTGGGATCAATCCTCGCCAAGGTCCTTCACCTTCCTTTCCAGTTCGCGCACCCGTTTCAGGAGATCGGGCAGATCATGATAGACCTTCTGCACCCTGAGCCAGTGGGTATGGTCCATGGAGGGGAAACCCGAGATCACCTTGCCGGGCGGTATGTCGGTGGCGATGCCGGTGCGCCCGGCGGCGGTCACCCCGTCGCCGATGGTGATGTGCCCCGCAACACCGCACTGCCCGGCCAGAACGACTCCCGAGCCGATGCGTGCGCTGCCCGATATGCCCGTCTGGGCCACGATGATGGTGTGGTCCCCCACGACGACGTTGTGGCCTATCTGGACGAGGTTGTCCATCTTCACGTCCGAGCCGATCCGCGTGCTGGTCAGCGCGGCCCGGTCGATGGTGCAGTTGCTGCCGATCTCCACGTGGTCCCCGACGATGACGACCCCCTTCTGGGGTACCTTGAAGTGGCGCTGGCCGTCCCAGGCGAAGCCGAATCCGTCGGAGCCGATGACCACGCCCGCATGGATGATGCAGTGGCGGCCGATGGAGCACCCGTCGTAGACCACCACGTTCGGGTTCAGCACCGTGTGCTCCCCCACGCAGGCCCCGTCTCCGACGAAGCATCCCGGATGGATGACGGCCTTCTCGGAGACCCGTGCGCCGGCCCCTACATATACGTGCGGGTAGATGCGGGCTTCCTCATGGACCAGCGCATCCGGGTGCACCCAGGCCATGGGCGATATGCCCGGCTCCACGGGCTTCTCCGGGTAGAGGAGGTGGAGAACCCGTGCGAAATAGAGGTAGGGGTTGCCGGTGATGATCTGGGGTACGTCCCTTTCCAGGGGCTCCTGAACGATGACGGCCCCGGCCCGGGTCGTCATCGCCTGATCGCGGTACTTCCGGTTGGCGAGGAAGGCGATGTCCGTCGGAGCGGCCTCCTCCAGGGTCGAAGCCCCGATGATCTCCAGGTCCTGACCCTTCAGGGTTCCGCCGAGGAGTTCTGTCAGAGAGGACAAGAGCATGGGCTAATCTTTCTTCTGCTTGGCCTGCTTCTCCTGATAGCGCTTGTTGAAGAGATCAAGGATCGTCTTGGTGATGTCGATCTTGTCCGAACCGTAGATCACGGCCGGGTTGGTCCGGTCGAGGATGAGGTCGATCTTGTTCTTCTCGCCGTATTCCTTGATGATGCCTTCGAGTTCCTTGGTCCACGGCTTCATGAGGCCCATCTCCGTGTTCCTCAGATCATCCTGGGCATCCTTGTAGGAACGGTTGTATTCCTTCACCTCTTTTTCGTACTGCTTCTGGAGGTCATCCTTGGCGGCCGCGGACATGGTGGCGGACTTGGCCTGGATCTGGTCGCCCAGGGTCTTGATCTTGGCCTCCCTCTTCTTGAGGTCGGCCTCTTTCTGTTCACTCAGTGTCTTGAGCTTCGCGTATGCGTCCTTTCCGATCAGGGAGTCCGTGATGACCTTCTGGGAGTCGAGGTAGACGATCTTCAGATCCTGCGCCGATACCGTTCCTGCCAGGGAAAACACGATGCCGGCCGTACACAGGAGTGCCAGTAATCTTTTCATATATGCTCCTCTCACGAGTTTGTCCGTGTGCCTAGAAGAACGCCCCGATGGAGAAATCCCAGCGTGACGGGGATTCCCACTCTTCAGGGTTGATGACCCGGGCGTATTCGAGCCGCAGGGGACCCATGGGCGTAACCCACCTGATTCCCGCGCCGTAGGACTTCTTCAGGTTCGTCAGGTCGATGCGTTTCTCGTAGCCGTTGCCCTCATCGTGGAACACGACTCCGTAGAGTCCCGGGATTCCCATGGGGAAGGTCATCTCAGTGTTCATGACGACCATGCGCCTTCCACCGATGAAGTTGCCCAAACTGTCCTGCGGGCCTACCTCTCCGTACTTGAAGCCCCTGATGCTGCTCAGGCCCCCGAGGTCGAAACGCTCGTACTCTGGGAGCGTGTCGCCCTGGGCGGGGTTCACTGTACCCCATCTCACTTTCAACATCAAGGCGAGTTTGTCTCCCCAGATGGGGAAGAACTGCGCCGCCGAGGCGGTGGCCCGGGTGAAGTGATAGTCGCCGCCGAGGCCGGCATATTCGAGGGCGACACCGATATCGGAGCCCCGGGTGGGACGGAAGTAGTCGTTGGTGGTGTTGCGGTAGATCGAGTTGATGATGCTGCTCGTGACCCCGCCCTCGATCTCTTCCTCTGTCAGATAGTATTCGTAGCCCTCGTCGATGTCGTACAACCCCAGTACGTTCTCGTACGAATAGGTGATGGAATGGCGGAAGCGCTCGATGAGCGGGTAGCTCAGCCGGATGTTCCCCCCGTTGGACTTCTTCGTGTAGTAGGTGTACTCCTTTTCGAGGTTGAAGAAGCCCACGCCCAGCGACAGGTTGTGATCGAAGAGCCAGGGGTCTTCGAAGCTGACGGTGAAGTTCTTCTTCTCCGGTCCGTACTCGATGCTGCCCTTGGCCTTGTACCCCCGGCCGAGGAGGTTGATCTCGCTCAGGCTCGTGGTGGCCATGGGCCCATCCTCGGTGGAATAGGCGAACCCGAAGGAGAAGGCGCCGGTGGTGGTCTCCTCCACGTCCACGAGCAGCGACATGGTCGAATCGCTCTTGGGGACGGGGTCTATGTTGGTGGAGCTGAAGTACCCGAGCCTGCCGAGGTTGTCCTTGCTGTCCTTGATGGCGGTGGACGAGAAGGTCCCCCCCTCGTCGATCTCGAGCTCGCGCCGGATCACCTTGTCCCTGGTCTTTGTGTTGCCCCGGATCTGGATGGTGTCGATGGTCACCGGCTTGCCCTGGGTGATGCGGAAGGTGAGCCCTATCTTCGTCTCCTCCTCTTCGGTGCTCTCCGGCTTGATCTGGACATAGGCATACCCCTTGTCCATGTAGATGTCCCGTACGCGCTCGATGGCCTGCTGGATCTTGGTCTTGCCCATGGTGTCGCCCGGCTCGAGGTCGACGGCCTCAAGGAGCTTTTCCCTGGGCAGGATGAGGTCGCCTGCCACATCGATGGCACCCATGGTGAACAGGGGCCCTTCCGAGACCGGGATGGTGATGTAGATGCCGTCGTTCTCCCTGATGTCTATCTTGGGCCTTCCCACCTTGGCCTGCATATAGCCGTTGTCGGCATAGTACTGTTCGATGCGGAGGAGGTCGGTGTCGAGCATGGCGTCTATGTAGGCTCCTTCGTGGCC
Organism: Thermodesulfobacteriota bacterium; assembly: GCA_036834365.1. Classification (GTDB taxonomy): domain Bacteria; phylum Desulfobacterota; class Desulfomonilia; order UBA1062; family UBA1062; genus MWEI01. The sequence continues at coordinate 11,143 of DAITOA010000016.1, forward strand.
GAAGAGGCCCAGAAGCCAGCGGGTCTTGGTCTCCATGGCCCCCTTGAGCTTGCTCGCGGATATGTGCTCGTTGCCGTCGAAGGCGATGTCCTCGATATAGAGCTGCTTGTTCTCGGTGATCGTGAAGATCAGCTTGATGCCTCCTTCCACGGGGGGCGTCTCCGTGGACACGTCCACATTGTAGTAGCCCCTCTGCCGGTACAGATCCTTGATGCGGTCCGTGCCGGTCTTGAGCATCCTGGTGTTGAGGATGTCGAACTTCTTGAGGCCGATGGCATCGAGGATGTCCTGCTCCTTGACTTCCTCGTTGCCCTTGACCTCGATGGACATGATGACCGGGTACTCGTTCACCATGAAGACCACGGTGTTGTCCTCGAAGGTGGCGTCGCACTTCTCGAAGTACCCCATGGCATAGATTTCTTCGATGTCCTTCTTGACGGCTTCCTTGTGGAGGATGTCCCCCTTTGCCGTCTTGATGCGGAAGCGGATGGCATCGGGGCTGATGCGGACATGACCCTTGATGAGCACGTCCTTCACCACGCAGACCCCCCTGAGGCGCAGATAACCGTCCACGGCATCGTTCAGGGTGGAGGAGCTGTAGGCCACCCCCGATCCGTCGACGACCCGGACGACACCTTCGGACCGTTCCACGGAGAGCACATTGTCCGCCGTGTCGGATAAGACGATGCAGGGGACGTCTGCAAGATAATCGACGACGGCCTGATCGGAGATCTTCAGGGAAAACTGTTCCGCGCCGGCCGCAGCAGGGATGATCATGCACAGGAAGAAGACAAGGATGCAGCTACTGCACCGTCGGTTCAAGATGTCCCCCTTTCAGAACGAGCACCTTATCCATGGTGCGTGCGAGTTCCATGTTGTGTGTGGCGATCAGTAAGGTGACGTCGAGGCGCTGCCTGAGTCCTGAAAAGAGCTCGATGATCCTCAGTCCCGTCTCGGGATCGAGGTCTCCCGTGGGCTCGTCGGCCAGCATGATTCCGGGCGACATCATGAGGGATCGTGCAATGGCGACCCTCTGCTGCTCTCCGCCCGAGAGTTCCCCCGGCTTGTGGGTCCTGCGGTGGCCGAGGTCCACCAGATCCAGCAGTTCTTCCGCACGTTCCGAGATCTCACTGGTCATGGGGGAGGAGATCAGGGCGGGGATCATCACGTTTTCCAGGGCGGTGAATTCGGGCAGCAGGTAGTGGAACTGGAACACGAAGCCTATCCGTGCATTCCTGAAACGGGCGATGGCACGGTCATTCATGTCGGAGATATCGCTCCCGCCGTAGATGATGCTGCCTGAATCAGGTTTCTCCAGTCCCCCGAGCAGGTGGAGCAGCGTGCTCTTGCCCGAACCGGACGCGCCAACGATGGCGATGCCTTCAGCCCGGTGCGCCTCGAGGTCGATCCCCTTGAGCACCTCGATGACCTCCGGACCCTTGCGGAAGGACTTATGGAGGTCGCGTACGGTGAGCACCCGGTCATCCTTCATATCGCATCACCTCCACGGGGTCCTGCCGTGCCGCCTGCCGGGCCGGGTAGATGGTGGCGAGGAAACACAGCAGGAGCGATGCGGTCACGATGAATGCCACCTCGACGGAGTCCACCTTGGTGGGCAGTCCGGTGATGTAGTACACGTCCTTGGGCATGACCTGGATCTTGAAGAGGAACTCTACCGCAGCGACGACGGCGTTCAGGTTCTCTGCGAGCAGCAGGCCCAGCCCGAGACCCGCAAGGGTCCCGCTGATGCCGATGGTCATCCCTACGGTTATGAATATCCTGAGGATCTGTTCCGTAGTGGCCCCCATGGACTTGAGGATGGCGATCTCCTTGCGCTTCTCCATGACCATCATGATGAGGGTGCTGATGATGCTGAAGGCCGCCACGAGGATGATGAAGAGCAGGATAATGAACATGATGGTCTTCTCCAGCCGCAGGGCGGAAAAGAGGCTCTTGTTCATGTCCTTCCAGGTCTTGGCCCAGTAGCCCTCACCCAGGACCGCCAGCACCTTCTTCGCTATGAGATCGGCCTGGTAGATGTCGTCCACCTTGACCTCGACCCCGGAGACCCTGTCCATCATGAACATCTTCTTTGCAGCGGGCAGCGAGATATAGACCATGTTGCTGTCGAACTCGTACATGCCGGTGGAAAAGATGCCGCGGACGATGAAGGTCCTGGATGCGGGGATCATTCCAAGCGGGGTGATGGTGCCCGAGGGAGATACGAGCGTTACCGCGTCGCCGACGACGATGCCGCCGGCGGCGGCGAGCTCCGAGCCCACCAGGATTCCGGAGTCATCAAGGGCGCCGGTGCCGTGGGTGATGATCTCCTTGAGCCGTATGACCTTCGCCGCGCTGACGGGGTCGATACCCCTGATGACCGCGCCGGATATGCCTCCGGGCGTCGACACCAGGCCCTGGGAGAGGATGAACGGGGTGGCTGCGACGACCCCGTCGACCTTCATGGCGGCCTGCATGACGGGCAGCGGATTGTCGATGCCCCCCTGGTAGTGTGAGATCACGATATGAGACTGGGTGCCCAGAAGCTTTGTCTTGATGTCTTCCTCGAAGCCGTTCATCACGGACAGCACCACGATGAGCGCCATGACCCCGATGGCGATGCCCGCCACCGACAGCCCTGAGGTGAAGCTGATGAATCGCTGGCTTTTCTTGGCCCTAAGGTACTTTCTGGCGACGAGGAACTCGAATTTCAGGACGGGTCTCCTTTGCGCAGCAGGGGGAACAGGATCACATCCCTGATGGATGGGCTGTCGGTCAGCAGCATGATGAGCCTGTCGATCCCTATGCCCTCGCCCGCGGCGGGGGGCATCCCGTATTCCAGTGCCCGGATATAATCTTCATCCACCTCGGAGGGACCCTCCTTTTTCCGGACCTGATCCACGAAACGCTCCCTCTGGTCGAAGGGATCGTTCAGCTCGCTGAAGGCATTGGCGATCTCGCGGCCGGCGATGTAGAGCTCGAAACGGTCCACAATGGTCGGATCATCGTTGTTCGGTCGGGAAAGCGGGGAGACCTCGGTGGGGTAGGAGGTGATGAACACCGGGCCGGCGAGCTTGTTCTCGGCGGTGGTTTCGAAGATGAGGAGCTGGAGGTCCCCCAGGGTTTCATCCCCGTCGAGCTCCATGCCGGCGCCCCTGCAGAACGCCATGGCCTTTTCCCTGTCCTCGAGGGTCTCCGGGCTCACGCCCCCCACCTCGCAGGCCGCCTGCCTGAGGGTGTAGCGCTTCCACGGAGGTGTCAGATCGATGGTTTCCCCCTGGTAGGTGATCGTCGTCGTCCCCAGCACCTCCTGCGCAACTCTGGATACCATGTCCTCGGTGAAGACCATGAGATCTTCGTAATCCGCATAGGCCATGTAGAATTCCATCATGGTGAACTCAGGGTTGTGCCTGGTTGATATGCCCTCGTTGCGGAAGTTGCGGTTGATCTCGTACACCCGCTCGAAGCCGCCCACTACCAGCCTCTTGAGGTAGAGCTCGGGGGCGATCCTCAGGTAGAGGTCCATGTCCAGGGCGTTGTGGTGGGTGAGGAAGGGTTTGGCCGTCGCCCCGCCCGGGATGCTCTGCATCATGGGGGTCTCGACCTCGAGGAATCCATGGTCGTCCATGTACCGCCTCAGGGCGGTTATGATCCTTGTCCTCGCGGTGAAAGTCTGTTTCACCTCAGGAGAGACGATGAGGTCGACGTAGCGCTGACGGTATCTGGTCTCCACGTCCTTCAGCCCGTGCCACTTCTCGGGCAGGGGACGGAAGGACTTGGTCACGAGCTCGAATCCCTGCACATACACGGAAAGCTCGCCGGTCTTGGTCTTGATGGGCGTTCCCCACAGGCCGATGATGTCGCCGATGTCGAGCTTCTTGAAGAGATCGTAGGCCTCCTGGCCGATTCTGGACATCTCGAAGAAGGCCTGGAGCTTGCCGGTGGCGTCCTGAAAATGGATGAACGAAGCCTTGCCGAACTTGCGGGATGCCATGACCCTGCCGGCGAGGCGGTGGATCGTCGTCGTCTCCCTGAGATCCTCGGCGTCGCGCTGGCCGTACAGGGAAATGAAGGACGAGACATCGGTATCCTTCCGGTAGGTGTTGGGAAAGTGCCTGACGCCTGATTCATGCTTGAGCTGCTGATATTTCTCGATCCGCTGGCGGATGAGGGGGTTCAGATCTTCCACGTATCCTTCTCCATATGCTTCAAATTGAGGGCATATATAGGATAAATAGTTGCGCGGAGTCAATAAAACACCGGTAACAATGATGTACAATCTTTTCCCTCTGGAAACAGCCCGGTGTGTTCGGATACAATCTCCAGGATGCCGGTGTATCCGCGAGGAGAGATGCACGAAATGAGCAGGCAGAGTTTTTTCCTACCCCGCAGGTCCTGCCGCGGGCTGCGGGTTATGCATCGGTTTCCATCCGGGAAAGGAGGGTGAATGGGGCTTTCTCCCGGCGAGAAGAGACTGCTTGTCGACCTGGCATGGAGTGCCCTCAGGTCCTTCATCGAGGGCCGGGCGGACGACTGCCCCCCGGGCGGACCTGAAGGGCTCACCCCCTCGCTCACCCGGCACGGGGGCGTGTTTGTGACCGTCTACCTCCACGGCGAGCCCCGAGGCTGCATGGGTACCGTGCTGCCGGTTCTCCCCATCTGGCAGGCATGCAGGGAGAACGCACGGAATGCGGTATACAAGGACCCCCGGTTCCTGCCTCTTGAAGTCGGCGACCTGTCCGATGTCACCCTGGAGATCGTGATCATCGATAATCCCAGACCCCTGGGATCCCCTCCCGTGACGCCGGCTAAGAGCGCACTCATGGTGAGCAGGGGAGGCCGCCGGGAGGTGTTCCTGCCCGGAGCTTTTGAAGGCATGGCGGATGGAGATCAGGAGGCGCTGGAACGGCTCAGGTCAAGGGTGCACATCGATGCCGACGAATCCGGCGATACCGAAGAATGGACGGTCTTCGATGTTGAGATCGTCCGCTGAGGCGCTGCCGATCGGACACTTCAGGTGATCTCGTCCAGGGAATCCACCACCATATCCATGTGCCCTTCGAGGTCATGCCTCGCCGCGATGCCGGGAATGCCGACGGTGAGCCTTACCCCTGCATTCCTTCCCAGCATGGCATCCATCACGGTATCGCCAATGAGCATGGCCGATGCAGGCCCGACATTGAAGTGGTCGCAGAGTTTTCTGACCATGTCCGGTGCGGGTTTGGCGTTCTCGACGCTGTCCGCCCCCACGAGGATGTCGATGTATGGATCTGCACCGATGGCGGACATGTCGGCCAGGGCGTCGTTTGCCTTGTCGTTGGTGGCCACGGCGAGGTGCACACCCTTGTCCTTGAGTCGCCTCAGCAGGGTCAAGGCCCCCCGGGCCGGCCGGATGCATCTTTTCCTGACCTCGGAGCGGAACACCTCGTCTCCCAGCTTCCTGACGATGTCCTGGGCCTCGTCCCAGCGCAGGCCATGGCGATAGAGAGAGTACGTAAGCAGGGCGTCGCACTCGACGAAAGTCCCCATGGCCAGCGCTCCGCTCCCGTCTATCCCCCGGCCGTCTATGGAGACTCCCAGGACCTTCTGCACCCTGTTCCTCAGCTCCTCGTTCATGGGGACGTGGGCGCCCATGGCCGTGATGAGGGCTCTGATGATCTCCACCCATGTCTCCTTGAAGTCGATGAGGGTGCCGTCCTTGTCGAAGATCACGAGATCGATGTCATAAGCCTTTTGAGCGACCAGAACTCTTGCCACCAACGTCCTCCCGAGTATCGGTGCAGGGGTGCCGATTCAGTATCCCGCCACCGCTTTTTTCGCATTGATTGGTTACCATATTTCCGTGATATATACTACGCGCTTCGGACAAGGAGGATAGCATGAAGGGGGTTATTTGAGCGATGAGCCGGGTGTTCGCAAAGGCCATACCCGCATATCTCGCCGTTTTCCTGGGCATGGTCCTCCTGGCATCCTGCAGTGGAAGATCCCAGGGACAGGGGTCGGATATACCTGTTGCGGCCAAGGGCGACGCCGTGAAGATCGGCATATGCATGCCATCGGACGGACCATGGGCGCACCTTTCCGGATACCAGTCCATCGGTATACGGATGGCAGGCGAGCTGCTCAAGGAAAAGACGGGGAGGAACATCGAGCTCATCTCCAGGGATCCCGGCACATGCCCCCGGGAGACTGTCGCCGCGGTGAGGGATCTGCTCATGGAGGACAAGGTCTCCGGTATCATCTCGTGTATGTCTGTCGAAGAGGCGGTTGCGGTGCAGGAGATGCTCTCCCGGAACCCTGTACCTTTCATTGCAACCGCCCCGTGCAGCGGCGGAAAGCTCAAGGAGGGGCAACGGGGGGTGAGGATATGTACGAGCCTGGAGGACCAGGCCTATGCATGCGCACGATTCCTGTCCGATGAACTCAAGACAAAGAGGATCGGCCTCGTTGTCGCTGTTGATGACCCCGTCATCGTCAGGCTCGCCAGTCTCTTCTCGTCGGAACTGATCAAGACGCACAGCAGGATCGTGGATGTAGCATACGTGAAGAAGGGCGTGGACCCCGCACCGTCCCTCGTTCATCTCATGGAGGAGAAGCCCGATGCCGTCTACATACCTTTCTTCGGCGCCTCAGCCTTTGCGACCGTGGCGAAGTTGCGTTCAATCGATGAAAACAAGCCGATCCTGATAAGCCCTCTCCAGGGAGAAGAGGACATCCTCGGCCGGGCCGACAATACGATGATGGGCGTCTATATCCAGACCGATTTCATCGAGGAGGCGGTCGTGTCTCCCCTGGGAAGGGAATTCCTCGAGTATAGGCGGAAGCATGGAAAATTCAAGGACCCCTTCAGTGCCGCCATGGCCGTCGGGGCTGAAGCCTGTTTCCTTACGCTCGATATGATCTCTGAGGCCCGAAAGTCGACAATGGAAGGTTCATTGCAGGCAGCCGCATCGTGGGAGGGCCCGTTGCTCGGAATGAAGGGCGTGACCCCCAAAGGGGCTGTGTATAAGCGTCTGCTCTTCGGTAAGATAGAAAAGAGGTTCCTGGGATCCGCCACGGTGAAACATGTGGCATCGGTTTCGATGATCCGTTCAGATCCTGTCGCTGATGTTGGGACTCAGTAGCTTGTCCGCTACCACGGTGAGGTCGGCCTTGTAGATGCCTTTCTCAATCTTTGTCTCGACATCTCTCACCTTGTCCGTACGAATATCGGGTGCGTCTTCCACCGCCTTCTGAATATCCTGCATCAGCTTGACGGTGCTCGAGATATTGACCTTGTCCGAAGATAGGAGCTGTTGATTCTTTGTGCTGTTCGACGATTCCTTGTATGGATCCACCCGATGAAGCGATTGGGCTCCATACGCCTTGAGCGCCTCAGTAGTGGGTGTATTGTTAATTTTCATCAATGACAACCTCGCTCAGTCCTTTCTGCAGGCTGCTATCCATGATATCACGGAAGAGCCTCTTGCTCGCCCCTTCGGATATCGTTACCGTGTCAGTTATGTGGTCTCCGGGGCTCTTTCCAACCTCACTCTTGAGGTTTCCCGCATTCATTGCATGCTGTTTCTCATAAGTCTTCATGATAAGATTCATGAAGATGCTTTTGACCTCCATACACACTCCTTGTGCTCGTTCAGCTGTCCGTAACCTACTCTATCGGATTTTCACAGAAATCCTTTAACGTAATTTGGTTCGTTTTGTTCCTGCCTTCCTCCCGGCGACAGGAAAAAATTTCCCGATGGCATGGACGGAGAATTGTGGATTCAAGCGCCATGGCTGCTGCTGGCACCGCTCTTGCTCAAAAGGCATCAGAAAGGAGGGCGTCATGGATCAGGGTATGTACACGGCGGCAGCAGGGGCCATCGCCATGGAGGAGAGACTCAACATCATCTCCAACAACGTGGCCAACCTGAACACCATCGGGTTCAAGAAGGATCACATCAGCTTTCAGCAGTTTTCCAAGGTCCTCGACACATCCATGCTTGCCCAGGGACAATACCAGGTCATTCCTATAGACGTCATAGCGCTTAATCCCTCCATCGACGTCACCCCCGGCGCGCCCATGGAAACCGGCAGCCCCCTCGATGTGGCGATAACCGGGGAAGGCTTCTTCGTGGTCAACACCGATGACGGTCCCAGGTACACGAGGGCCGGATCGTTTCAGCTCACCACGGACAATGCCCTGGTGACGACCCAGGGATACCGGGTGCAGGGTGAAGGGGGAGACATCTCCATCGATACCTCAACCGGCAACGGGGTGATCGGCATCGACACCACAGGAAAGATCACCTATGACGACACCGACGTCGATACCCTTCAGGTGGTGCGGATACCTCCCGAGGCCCTGGTACGTAAGGGGAACAACCTTTTTGACGTCAAGGCGGGATACACGCCCGAGCCTGTGGAGAACCCCTCCATGACCCAATCGTATCTGGAGTCGGCCAATGTGGAGCCGGTGAAGGAGATGGTGGAGATGATCGCCACTCAGCGGGCCTACGATGCGTTCCAGAAGATGATCAAGTCGGCCAATGACGCCTATTCGTCCTCGATACGCAATGTCGGGACGGTCGCATAAGAGACAAGGAGGATAGAACATGATTCGAGCGATGTGGACTTCGGCCACGGGCATGAATGCCCAGGAAATGATGCTTAATACCATTGCCAACAACCTCGCCAATGTCAATACCACGAGCTTCAAGAAGAGCAGGGTTGACTTCGAGGACCTTTTTTATGCCACCTATACGGGGAAGGGGAGTCAGACGGAGGCCGGGGGCACCGTGCCCGTGGGCATCGAGGTGGGCATGGGGGTAAGGCCGGTGGCCATTCAGAAGATATTCACCCAGGGCGATTATCTCGAGACGGACAACAATCTCGACCTCTCCATCGAGGGCAATGGATTCTTCCTCGTGCTCTCCGACGGCGATGAGGTCTACACGCGGGACGGTGCGTTCAAGATCGACAGCGAGGGCTACATCGTTAATTCACGCGGGGAGCGGCTGCAGCCAGAGTTCAGTGTTCCCCAGGAAACCGCTACCATCGAGGTGTCAAAGTCGGGGGTCATCACGTGTCTGTCCAACGGCGGCGACACCCTGGCCACCGGGAACATCCCCGTCTACATCTTCCCCAACCCCGCAGGACTGCAGTCCCTCGGCATGAACCAGTATGCGGCCACGCCGGCTTCGGGCGACGCCATCGAGGGGACGCCGGGAACGGACAATTTCGGCACCATCAGCTCGGGATACCTGGAGATGTCCAATGTGGATGCCGTCGAGGAGATGGTCAACATGATCGCGGCCCAGAGAGCATACGAGCTCAACTCCAAGGCCATCACGGCATCCGACGAGATGCTCCAGACCGTCACCGGGCTTGTAAGGTAAGGCGTGCGATGCGGCTGTGCGTCCTGATATGCTGCCTCTTCTGCTGCCTCACCGGTGTGCCGGCGGCATACGGCGGGAACACCGTCGACATCAAGGCGGAGTCAGCCTTTTCCGGAAAGAGCCTGAAGCTGTCGGACGTGGCCGAGGTGAGCGGCCCTGATGCGGTCCTTCTTTCGCAGATCGTTCTTGCCGAATCGCCCGGCGGCGCTTCAGGCCTGATCATGACGAAGAAGACCATCGAGGAGAAGGTCAGCCTGAAGTTCAAGGGCGAGGTGTCCTTTACGGGTGCGGGTAGTGTGCATGCCGTACCCTGCACGGTGGAGGTCCCGGAGGAGACCCTGTCGAAGGTTTTCGTCGATGAGATCCTCAGGAGCAGCCCCTTCAAGGACAAAGGCACCATCGAGGTGCATGACATAAAAATATCCAGGCTTCCCCTGGTGCTCCCGGCAGATTTGCGTACCATACAGGCAAAATTTTCCTCCCGCGACGACTTTCTCGGATTCACTAGGGCCACCCTGTCCGTCGGGTCGGGGCCTTCGCCGGAGAAGGTGACGGTGACGGGCCGGGTCAGGCTCAAGGCTGATATCCCCCTGGTTGGGACCAGGGTCCCATCCGGAAGGATCGTGAAGCGGGGGGATCTCGTTATCAAACCCTTTGACATCTCTTCCTGTCCCGCTGCCTATACGAAGCTCGAAGACTGTGTCGGCAAACGGACCAAGGTAACCCTCAGGGTGGGGAACCCTGTTCAGCCTTCCCAGGTGGAACGCATGCCCGACGTGTGTTCCGGCGAGACGGTGACGATCCGGGCCCGTTCGGAGTGTTTCACGGTCGAGGCCAGGGGTGTGGCCGTAAAGGACGGGTATGTGGGCGAGCATATAGCGGTGAAGAACGTATCCTCGGGCAAGCAGGTAGTTGGCACCATTATTGCTCCATCGGTAGTACAGGTCGAGCTGTAGGAGGAAATACATGAAGGTTATGAACTGTCTCATAATCATGTTGGTGTCAGCGGTCCTTACCGCCTGCTCCCATCCCAGCGTGAACGACAGGGATTTTGCCGAAGAGGAGCTTTCCCCGCCCGTGGAGGATCAGGCCGACGACGTCAAGAGTCCGGGATCTCTCTGGACGCCGAGCGCCAAATTTTACGACATGTTCAGCGATCACAAGGCAAAGCGGATCGGAGACCTCGTGGTCGTGCAGATCATTGAGAGCTCCTCGGCCGACAAGGAGGCGAAGACCGAGGCGAGCCGCGAGAGCAGCGTTGACAACTCGGTGACCAATTTCCTGGGATTACCGCTGGATCGGTCCTCGGTCCTCGGCTACGGACTCGAGCCCGCCATTCAGACGGACAGCTCGTCCGAGTTCTCGGGTGACGGCAAGACATCCCGCAAGGGAACCCTGAACGCGGTTGTCACCGCCCGGGTGATGAGGATCCTGCCCTCGGGCAATTTCGTGATCAAGGGAAAGAAGCAGATCCGGGTCAACGATGAATCCCAGTATATCGTAGTGTCGGGCATCATCCGGCCCGAGGACATCCTGTGGAACAACTCGGTGATGTCCTCCAACATAGCGGACCTCAAGGTGGATTACTACGGCGCCGGCATCCTCGGCGACCAGCAGAACAAGGGCTTCCTCGCCCGGGCCATCGACAAGATCTGGCCGTTCTAAGGAGTGGATCATGAAGAAGATAGTCCTTGCAGCCATTCTCCTTCTCTTCACGGCCCAGGGTGTCTGGGCTGTGCGAGTGAAAGATCTTGTGCAGATCCAGGGCGTCAGGGAGAACAAACTCTCGGGCTACGGACTGGTGGTGGGCCTCAACGGAACCGGTGACAAGGCGGGAACTGGAACCCAGTACACCGTGAACGCCCTGGCGAACATGCTCAGGAACATGGGCATCCAGGTCACGGCCGATGAGCTGAAGATGAAAAACGTTGCGGCTGTGGTCGTCACGGCCGCCCTGCCCCCCTTTGCCAGGAGCACCCAGAAGCTCGACTGCACGGTCTCGTCCATGGGCGATGCCACCTCCCTGGCCGGGGGTACGCTGATATCCGCCCCCCTGTACGGCCCTGACGGCAAGGTCTACGCCCTGGCCCAGGGACCCCTGTCGGTGGGAGGCTTCGCCGTGAGCGGATCTTCCGGGACGGGGATGACCAAGAACTTCCCCACCGTGGGGATGATACCGGGCGGTGCCGTGGTGGAGCGGTCCCTCGACCTGAACCTGGGTCCGCAGATGACCCTGGTCATGAACAACCCGGATTTCACCACAGCCGGCAGGGTCGTGAATTCCATCAACGCGAAGCTCGGCACCCAGGTGGCCAGCGCCGCCGACCTTTCCACCATCCGGCTTGATGTGCCTGCTTCCTACCAGAACCGTCTGGTGGACTTCATCTCCCTCGTGGAGAGCGCCGATGTGACACCGGACAACCGGGCGAGGGTCATCGTGAACGAGCGCACCGGTACCGTGATCGTGGGAAGCGAGGTGAAGATCTCCAGTGTGGCCATTGCCCACGGGAATCTCAGGATAAAGGTTACCGAGCAGCCGCAGGTCTCCCAGCCTCTGCCGCTCTCCCAGGGCAGCACCACGGTGGTTCCGCAGACCGGCGTCGACGTCGAAGAGGGAGGGAAGAGGCTCATCCTGCTCAAACCCGGCACCACCATCGGCGACCTGGTGAACGCACTGAATGCCGTGGGCGTATCGCCGAGGGATCTCGTGGTCATCCTCCAGGGGATCAAACGCTCCGGTGCCCTGTATGCGGATCTGGAGGTCATATGATCACCGACGTGTCCCTCATCGCACGCATGAACGGGACCGACCCTGCGAAGGCCCTCGAGAAGGTCTGTGCCGAATTCGAGACCATGTTCGCCCACCAGCTGCTGAAGACCATGGCGGAGTCCGTTCCCGACGGGTTCCTGGATGACGGCTTTGCCGGGGACATCTACAAGGACATGTTCTACCAGGAGGTGGCCAGGAACATCGGGGAAACGGGCGCCCTGGGCATCAGGGACACCCTCAGGCGCTATCTCCAGCGGAACTTCGGCGGGGACGGCATATCCGTCCAGGGAGAAGAGCAGGGTAAAGCGATTAAAAGTGAAGCGGGAGAGAATCCATGACGTATACTGATATGATCGCACGGCTTGAACAGGAAAAGGAACTGGTGGGGAAGCTGAACGCACTCCTGCAGCAGGAACTGGACCTCATCGCGTCGGACGAGGTGCAGGCCCTGGAGGAATCCATGCCGGCCAAACGGAAGGTCATTAGGAGCATCGCCGAGATGCGCCGGAACGCTCAGACACCGTCGTCCGAGCCGTCCCCCGAGGAGGCGAAGCGGATGCGCATCCTCCAGCAGGACCTGGTGAGGTTGTGGAAGAAGGCGACCGGTCTCAACGACATCTCGAAACGGATGGTCACCCAGAGGCTCTCCGAGATCGATGACGCAGTACAGTCATTTTTCACCGGCCTCAAGGAGAGCTATACCCGGGACGGCAGGAAGGCAGCCATCTCGCTGCATACCATAAAGACAGGAGCATAATATGCCAGGGTTAGGCGGCGCTCTTGACATCGCACGATGGTCCCTGTACAGCACGCAGCTGGCCATCGAGGTGGTCTCCCACAACGTGGCCAATGCCAATACCGAGGGATATTCCCGGCAGAGCCTGCGGGTGGAGGCCAATACCCCCATCACCATGGGTCCCGGACAGATCGGGACCGGCGTCAAGGCCGTGGAGGTCACCAGGAGTTACGACAACTTCCTCAATGCCCAGGTGAATCTCAAGACGTCCGACTACTCGTACTGGAGTGCTCAGAGCACAGCCATGCAGGAGATCGAGAGCATCTTCAACGAGAGTGACGAGAACGGCATCAACGCCCTGATGGGAGAGTTCTGGAACGCCTGGGGAGACCTGTCCAACAATCCCGACGGGGTGGCGGAGCGCCAGTCCCTGGTGAGCAACTCGGAAAACCTGCTCTCCATGGTCAGTGAGATCGACTACAACCTCCGGTCCTACCAGCGTCACCTCGATTCGAACATCCAGGGGGCCGTGGACGACGTGAACTCCATTATCGAGCAGATCGCTGTCCTGAACAAGGAGATCACCAGCGTGGAGATCGACGGCCTGATCAATGCCAACGACCTGCGTGACAGCAGGGACCTCCTCCTGACACAGCTCTCCGGGTACATGGACATCAACTACTATGAGGATGAGGTGTCCGGGCAGGTCAACGTGTACATCCTTGGCGGCACCCCGCTCCTGCTGGGCACGACCACGTACAGCGTAGACACGGTGCGCAATTCCACCACCGGGTTCTCCGACATCATCTGGCAGGATTCCTCGGGCAGGACCGTCAACATCACGAACAAGCTGAGCGGCGGCGAGATCGCCGGAATGGTGAACGTACGTGACACCAAGATCGGATCGTACATTGAGTCCATGAACACCCTCATGGAGGAACTCGTCTGGCAGGTGAACGCGCTGCATTCAGAGGGCGTCGGGCTGTCGAGCGTGAGCGAGATGACGGGAACGGTGCAGGGACTGACCGCAGCGAGCGACCTCTCCGCCGACTTCCTCTACAGCGACCGGTACAATGCATCCGGGTCCTTTGACATACAGGTCTTTGACGCCAACGGCGATGTCGTGAACACGTACCACATCGATCCGGCAGGGAGCACGGTGGGCGACCTCATCACCGAGATCAATGCCGAGTCCACCGCAGGGGGCGGCGAGATCACCGCCGGGCTCACGGCCGACGGCGAGTTCCAGATCAGTGCGACTTCGACCGCATACACCTTCGCTATCTCCCCCAGCTCCACGGGAGAATCCAGCAATGCCCTGGCCGTCATTGGGGTCAACACCTTCTTCACCTGGGCGGAGCAGGTCGGCCAGCCCATGGCAGACATCACCGAGACGATTGCGGTGAACGAGGCTCTCGTGGACGATCCCACCCTCATATCGGCCGGTTACCTCGATGAGAACGGCCAGGTGGCCGAAGGCGCCAACGAGGTGGCCCTGGCCATCTTCAACCTCCAGGATCTGGTCATCGACGACATGGGCGGGACCGGTGTAAGCACGACCATGGATGCCTACTACAGCTCACTGGTGGCCCAGGTCGGCGTGGACGTGCAGAATGCCGTCAACAACGAGGAGTTCAACGACACCCTGCTCACCCAGTACACGAGCAGGAAGGAGAGCGTCGCCGGCGTGAACGTGGACGAGGAGATGACGGAGCTCCTGAAATATCAGCAGTTGTACCAGGCAGTAGCCAAGCTCATCTCGATCTCGGACGAGATGATGCAGTCGTTGCTTTCGATAAAATAATCATGTAATACTTCCGCAGAGCACACGTCTTACGGGGGTATTCATTGCTGATACTGACAAGGAAAGTCGGCGAGTCGGTCGCCATCGGCGATGATATCCAGATTTCCGTTGTCGAGATCAAAGGCACCCAGGTAAAGCTCGGCATCCGTGCACCCAGGGAGGTATCCGTACACCGGCAGGAGATCTACCTGAAGATCCAGGAAGAGAACCTGCGGGCCTCGGACGTGTCGAAAGAGGCCCTCGGATCGGTGGAAGATCTGTTCCTGAAGAATACCCCGTAGACGGACTTCCGCACCAACCGGACAGGATCATTGAATACAGGAGGATAAGACCATGCGTTTTCTCTTCGACCTCATCACATCCATTATCCTGGCACCCTTCAAGCTGATCAAGTTCATCGTGGTGGATGTCCTCGTCTTCGGCGTCATCGGGGGCATCGTTTCCCTGGTTGCCTCGCTGGTGAAAGGCGTCTTCAAGCTCATCTTCAGGCCGTTCACCCTGCTGTTGATCGGGGCAGGGGCCGCGGCCTTCTACTTCGCCACCGAGGAACAGAAGAAGAAGGTAAAGGCCCTCATCGGGATGTGACGCCGGGTTAGCCGGAACGTACAGCATCCCGCCGGATGTCCGTCAGCCCCTCTTCGAGCGGCCTTTCCATGGACCTCGGCCCCATGGGACCCATCGGCGAGGGAGGCTCACTCCTGCTCCGGATCAACAGGTACTGTCCATGGAACCGGTGTCTGTTCTGCCCGGTGTACAAGGGACAGCCGTTCTCTCCCCGGACCGCCGACGAGATCCGCTCGGATATCGATGCCGCAGCCCGCACCTGGTCCCTCCTCGACGAGGCATCCTGGGCCACGGGGCTCGGCGGGAAGGTATCGGGCGAAGTCGTCCGGAGGGTCATCCGGGAAAATCCCAAGGTGTACGGGGGCGGACCCACCCGGGCCGTTCCCGTCATCCATGCCCTGAACAACGTCGCCAACTGGCTCCGCCACGGCGCCCGCTCCGTCTTCCTCCAGGACGCCGATGCCCTGGCCATGAACCCCGGGGCGCTCGCCGGAGTGCTGCGGTACCTGAAGGAGAGGTTCCCTTCCGTGGATACGGTTACCGCCTATGCCCGGGCAAAGACCTGTTCGAGGCGGTCGGCCCATGACCTTGCGGCACTGTGTGAAGGCGGCCTCACCCGGTGCCTGGTGGGTATCGAATCGGGTTCAGATGCCGTGCTCGCCTTCATGCACAAGGGAATCACGGCCGCAGAGCACGTGGACGGGTGTTTGCGGCTCAAGGACGCCGGTTTGAGGGTGGCCGCCTTTGTCATGCCGGGATTGGGGGGCAGGAATCACGGGCTTGGCGACCACATGGACCGGACCATCCATGTCCTCAACCTCATCCGCCCCGAGGAGGTCAGGGTGAGGAGCCTCGCGGTCATCGAAGGGAGCCCGCTTCACGATCGCGTGGAGTCGGGAGACTTCGTGCCGCCGACGGAAGAGCAGATGATCGACGAGATCGGCCGGCTCATCGAGGGGATCGGGTTCGACTGCGACCTCGAGACCCTGCAGATGACGAATTTCCTCTTTGCCTTCCGCGGCCCCCTGTCCGGGAGCAGGGAGGCCCTGCTCTCCGGCATTGCCCGCTTCAAGACGCTGCAGGTGCATGAGCGGGCAAGAATCCTCGTGGACCGCTGTATCGATGGGGGTTATCTCGATTTCGCCATGGCACGAGGCGGCCATGACAAACGCATCGGCCTCGCCCTCGCGGATGTCCGGCGGTCCATCGACCATGCCTCATGCGATGCCATGGAAAAGGCGGACATGGCGTTGAGTCTTGTCAAGTCGAAGGGAATACCATGATGAAAGAAGAGGGTCCTCGGATGAGAACCCCCTTCGTCGTACCTGCCCGGACCCCCGGTGGGACGTCCGGGAACGTGCGTGCTACAGACCCATGTACTTGATGAACGGATTGGCATAGAGCAGGATGAGTTCGATGACCAGCGCGTAGATGGCCAGGGACTCGATCATGGCCAGGCCGAGGATGAGCGCGGTCAGGATCTTGCCCGATGCATCCGGGTTGCGGGCGATGCCGTCACAGGCTCCCCGGACACCGTTGCCCTGGCCGATACCCGTGCCGAAGGCTGCGATGGCCATGCCAATGCCCGTTGCGACGGCGACCCAGGAGAAGTACTGGATGGCCTCAGGGCTTGCAGCTCCATCCGCTGCGAAGACCACTGATGCGAATGCCAGAACGTAGAACACTGAAACCCCTGAAAACCATACAAATTTTTTCATACAATCCTCCACGTAATAGTATTCTAAGTCTCGTATTGAAAAATCGACCTCAACGTTATTCTACCCGGCCCGGGGTGTTGAGGTCAATACCGTTTACGGTAGAATGAAAAGAAAATAGGCGGGCTTATGCAAGCCCGCCTATGCTTTTTCTGGATATTCTTGTGAATTGCTGCCGATTAATGTGCCTCCTCCATGGCCCCGCTGATGTACATCATGGCCAGGAGCGTGAATACGAAGGCCTGGAGGACCGAGGTGAAGATCATGAGCACGAGCATGGGCATGGGCACGAGGAACGGGACCAGGGCCAGGAGCACCACGAGGACCAGGTCCTCGCCGAAGATGTTCCCGAAGAGCCGCATGGTCAGCGACAGCGGCCGTGCCAGGTGGCCGATGAGCTCCACCGGGATCATGATGGGTGCCATCCACCACACCGGACCCATGAAGTGCTTGAGGTATTTGGCGCCGTGGATCTTCACGCCGATGATGTGGGTGAGCAGGAACACGGTGAGCGCCATGCACAGGTTGGTGTTCAGGTTCGCTGTGGGCGAATAGAACCCCGGGATGATGCCCGCCATATTGCAGGTGAAGATGAACACCGCGATGGTGGCGATGAGCGGGAAGAACGTCATGCCGTGCTCTCCCATGGTGTCGACCAGCAGGGACCGCAGGCCGCCGATGACCACTTCCAGGAAGTTCTGGAGACGGCCGGGAACCAGCTTCAGGCCCCGGGAGACGACGAACCCCATGATGATGAGGAACAGCATGTAAAGCCAGGTGTAGGTGACCTGGTAGAAGTGGTTGCCGTCGGTCAGTCCGAACCTCTCGTGGAGAAATTCATAAATGGGATGGGTGATGAAATCTAGGATGAGAATACCGTGGTCCATACTAATGTCCTCCTGCACAGATGTAGGTGTAGCACGCATAACTCATGACGCCGAGCATGATGACGGACAGGCCGAGGAGCAGGCCCAGGACGTTCACATGGAGCAGGGCGATGAGCGCGTAGAGAACGGCTCCGGTGAGCGCGAGCCGGAGTATATAACGTCTGATCATAAAGGCGGAGCCCTGTTTGGAATTGAGCTCCACCGAAGACCTTGCATGCCTCCAGAGCAGCTGGTAGTTGCCCAGGCATACCGCGCCCCCCAGGAGCACGCCCAGGGCGAAGTCCTGGCCGAACAGGGGCAGGCTCGCGATGCAGAACGCCGCCCACATGGTGTAGGCGATGAACTCGATGCGCTTCTGGACGGGGTCTTTACTTACGCTTTTCACCTGGATTCTCCTCACTGAAGAACCGCATGTAGGTCTTGTACATCATCCTGAACCCCGCCAGGATACCGCCGAAGAGGAAGATAAAGGTGAAGATCGGCTCCGTATGCAGGTAGGCGTCGAGTTCGAACCCCGCGATAAGGCCGATGACGATGGAGAAGACCATAGCGAATCCCATGGTGCTCAGGTCCGCCACGGTAAGGTACATCTTCTTCCGTTCCCTCCGCTCCTTGTCGTTCGTCTCCGTCATTGCACAGGCCTACCTCAGAATACTTTCACGATATATTACTGAATCACGATTCATAATGCAAGGGAGTTTTTGAGAGGGTGTACGGATCTGGAAGAACGGCTTCAACAGATAATATACGGGGTGTACCAGGGGGTGTGCATTTTTTTCTTGTCCTGTGAAAGATTTTCAGCTAAATGAAACGAGTTTAAGCAGATGACTACACTACAGAGTGCACTATGGACGGTACACAAAGTAACAAGGGTCGGATGCGAAAACTCACGGTTTTCTGTGTGTGTTTCGTTGCAGCGCTGATTGGGGCGGCCTTCATACCTGGCGATCAGATTAAGGGTATGAGCATACCACCTGCGGTTCCGGATCAGAATCTGACCATCCAATACCAGTACACGGCGAGCCTGCCCGAGAGGATCACGCAGATCCAGGACGTGCAGGAGCGGAAGCAGTGCCTCATCGAGATCCTGCTGCCGCTGGTGCTGCAGGCAAATGAATCCATCCTGAAGCAGCGCCTCCTCATCAACAATCTCAGCCGCAAACTGCCCGATCTCACCGAGGACGAACAGCTGACGCTCATCGCGCTGGCGGATATGTACAGGGTCGAGGCAGACTCTCCGGAAGCGACCGTGGAGGAGCTCCTGAAGAGGGTGGATGTGCTCCCCGTCTCCCTGATCCTCGCCCAGGCCGCTATTGAATCGGGATGGGGAACCTCGCGGTTCAGCTTCGAGGGGAACAACATCTTCGGGATGCGCACCCCTACGGGGTACGGCATAATCCCGAGGGCGCGCCCTTCCCACGAGAGGTTCGCCGTCTCGCAGTTCGACGACCTCCAGTCCTGCATCGACTACTACCTCTGGAACATCAACACGAACCCGCAGTACGAGGAGTTGCGGCAGATCAGGAGCCTCAACGACGGACAGTACGATTCCTTCGCCCTGGCCCAGGGCCTGAACAACTACTCGGAGCAGGGTTACGAATACGTCCGCAAGGTGGAGCGGCTCATCAGCCACAACTCCCTGAAGGAATATGACGAATACCGCCTCCAGTAGGCCGAGGACCTCCCGGACATCCTTCCGTCTCTGTCTGCCGTTGATCCCGGTCCTTATCCTGTTCCTGGCCGCCCCCGCCCCCGCCTATGTCACCGTGCTCCTCTACCACCGCTTCGACGAGGACCGGTACCCCACCACGACGACCTCCACCTCCCAGTTCGAGAAGCACCTGTCGTACCTGAAGGCGAACGGCTATGCGGTCATGTCCATGGACGATCTGGCCGGGTATGTTCAGGGCGGGAGGGAGGTCCCGGAGAAGGCGGTAGTCATCACCATCGACGACGGCTTCATCTCGGAATACGAGCGGGCAGTGCCGCTGCTGAGGAAGTACGGGTACCCGTTTACCATCTTCGTCTTCACCAACGGCATCGGCGCCAAGGGGTACGTGAGCTGGGAGCAGCTCAAGGTGCTGGAAGCGTGGGGGGGCACAGTGGGATGCCACACCCATACCCACCCGCGCCTCATCAACCTGAGGGTGGATCAGATGGAACAGGAGACCATGGGGTCCAGACGGATCCTTGAGAAGAACCTGGGCCATCCGGTGAGGTATTTCGCCTACCCCTTCGGCCAGTACGACGAGAGGGTACGCGCCGCTGTGAAGAAGGCCGGGTTCCGCCTCATGCTGAGCTCCGACCCGGGCAGCGTGGGACGGGGTACCGAGTTCGACCGCATACCCCGCCAGGCCGTCGTGGGCGCCCAGATGAGCCTGAAGGACTTTGCGGAAAAGCTCAGGGTCCCGCCGCTTGTTGTGACCGATCGGCTGCCTTCCGTGGGCACCCTCCCGTCGGGAACCCTTAAGGAGATCTCCCTCACCATCAGGGACCCCCATCTCTACGACCCGTCCCAGATCAACCTGTTCCTCTCCGAGAAGGGCAGGCTGGACGCGCGGTTCGACCGGAACACCGGGGTGGTGAGCTTCACGGGCCCCCTGCATCTGACGCGGAAGACGAACCGCATCATCATCTCCGCCAGGAGGAAGAGCGACGGGCTCTTCGCCCTGGACTCCTACCTCATCGTGCTCCCCGGCACATGGGAAGGGATGAAGTATACCATGCGCTGAGGAGCACGTCGGCGGTGTTCTTCCCTAGAAGTAGGAACCTCCGATCTTCGTGATGTGCGACGACACGGTGAAGCTGCTCCCCGCCGTCCCTCCGGAATAGTCCAGATCTCCCAGGTACAGCCCTCCGAAGTCGTCGACATACGAGGCGGTCCCGCCGCTGTACACGGTGTACTTCGTCCCGGTGGCGATATCCGGCGAAGAGAGGAGCATGGTGGTGTACGTCTTGGGGATCGTGTAGGCGAGCACGACTGTTCCGTCGCTGGCCTCGATGGCCATGGTGCTGCCCTTGGTGATGCTGCCGAGGACCACCACGTTCTGCGTGCAGGCGCTCGAGGTGGGCGTGCTCACGACGCCGCCGATGCCGACGACCGTGCCGCCGGTGATGGCGAAGGTGTTGTTGTCGCAGTCGAAGGGTCCTTCGGGCGAGGATGCGCCGATGGCGACCACCACGCCGCCCGTTATGGTGAGGGTGCCGTTGGCGTCGATGGCGTCGGTGCCGCCGTAGCAGTAGAGATAGCCGCCGTTGATGACGATGGCGCCTCCCGCATTCAGGCCGTCCTCGGTCGTGTCGATGGTGATGTAGCCGCTGTTGATGGTGAGGCTGGCCTTACCCTCGATGCCTTCGGGGCTGCAGCTGGCCGTGGAGGTCTCGTACGGGGTCCCGGTGGTGGTGATGTCGATGACGCCGTTGTTGATCTCAACGTACGGGTCGGGGTTGCCCGTGGAGTTTTCCCCCAGGTCTTCGTCGATGTCCCATGCCGCGGTGATGGCCTTGCCCACCGACGTGACGGTGATGTAGCCGCCGTTGATCACGATGTAGCCTTTGTCTGCGCCGTCGGTGGAATCGTCGTCCCCCTCCACCTTGATCCCCTTGCTCTCGTCGTCCGTGGTGGTGCCGGTGGCGGTGATCGTGAGGTCACCGTCGTCGAAGATGAAGCCGTTGACGGACCGGACGGCGTCCCTCGCGCTGACGTTGACATCGAGCGTGGCGCCGCACACCCGGATGTAGTCGTTGCTGAAGATGCCGTGCTTGTAGCTGCCGGTCACGGCAAGCGTCCCGTCGCCGCTGAAGACCATGGGACCTTTGCCGTACAGGGCGGCCTTCATGGTCATGCTGCGGCTCGATGAGTCGGCCAGCGTGTTGGTCGTGCCCGTGGCCGAGACGATGAAGACCTTCTGGTCCGATTCGAGGTCGAGGGCCGGCCCTGCGGTGGCGCTGATGTCCACGCCGTCCAGGTAGAGCTGGTAGGGGTTTTCGCTGGAGAGGGTGAGGGTGCCGTCCAGTTCTCCCGTGAGCTCGTACGTGACGGCTGCGTCCACGGTGGAGCTGACCGTGATGCCGTAGTCGGTCTCCGTGACGGTCACGCTCGTGTCGTCCACGGTGAGGACGGTGATCCCTTCGGTGGTGATGGTCTGGGCCGAACCGGTGGAGAGCCGGGCCGTGTTTTCCGTGAAGTCGATGGAGATGGTGTAGTCGAACGTGGTGTTGTCCACGAGGTCATCCGCATCGTACGTGTCCGCAGATTCCGCGACCGAAACCGCGTACAGGGAGACGTCGATGGGTGTGTATGTCGAGTCGTCGCCGGATGTATCCGTGTCGTCCGAAGACGAATCCGACGAGCCGCTGCTCGACGAACCGCAAGCCCCGACGCTCAAAAGGAGCATGATAGCGAAAAGTATGCACAGTACCTGCCTGATCTTCATGGGCATCCTCCTCTTAATTCGTAATTCCTTGAAACTTATCAAGACAATGTGGAGAAAAGATGGAGAATGCGTGGTAATCGTGTGGAGGTGAGGTGGGAGGTGATGGACTGGTTGAGGTTATAAGCAACCTTCGACATATTCGGCCGAGGGGACCAAACCCGCCCTGATATACGTCACTTTTCTGCCATCCGTCTCAATGTTGACGTTTCGCCTTTATTGCAATGAATTCAATATCAGAAGGCGAATTGAAAATCCATGGCGTTGACCCGATGCAGGATCGCTGATCCGGTGGAACGACTCGTCCGGACTTCAGTATAGACAAGCGTCCAGAATTGACAGTACTTCGTCAAGCAGATCATCGGACGCATTTCCGATGGCCTTTGCCTGACGTGCTCGGTAGTCAATGGACTTAACCTGTTCCACCATCACAAATCCCTTCACGTGGGTATTATCAGAAACCGCCACGTGAAAAGGATAACCTCTGTCAGTGGTGGTCAGAGGACAAACCATAGCAAGGCCGGTTCGTTCGTTAAACAACGTGTTGCTTACCACGAGGGCAGGACGACGCCCTTTTTGTTCATGACCGGATTGAGGGTCAAGGGTGACAGCAATGAAGTCTCCTTTTCTCGGAATGTACGCCTTCACTTACCAGACCTCTTGGCCGACTGGCTC
Source organism: Thermodesulfobacteriota bacterium (assembly GCA_036834365.1). GTDB lineage: Bacteria > Desulfobacterota > Desulfomonilia > UBA1062 > UBA1062 > MWEI01. Next base: position 34,104 of record DAITOA010000016.1, read on the forward strand.
ACCCCAATCTGTTTCATCCGCTTTGTATCCTTTCGGTATCCGCGACACCAGTTCCTGCAGGCTTCGCTTGCCCCGGACGCGTCTTACCGGTGCTATGACAATAAGGCCATCTCGCGTAGTCACGTCCACATCGTCACCAACCGAAATATGGGCATCCTCCAGTACCTGTCTTGCGAGCCGTAACCCCTGGCTGTTTCCCCACTTTTGGATTTTTGTCACCATGTTGATGCCTCCTGCGGATATCCGAAGTATATCCGAAAAGAGATAATGTGTCAAGGTCCGTCTGGGCCGAACATGCAGATCAACGGCGGCGCTAGCCGTCCATTGGATGCCATGGTTGGGCAGATATCCAGCATTATATATTGATTTGGATTGTTGATAACCTCATGTATAAATAGCTTCTTGAATATAACCTCATTCCCAATTAGGTTTAATATATCCCCGCCAGTAATCATGGCATCCGTACTCCAATCAAAAATTGCTTCTACAATACCCATAGCTTCATCTTCTTCAACAGATGAAACAATTACTCTGATATGATAGCAAAAAGAATTTGAATACTTTAACTTAACCATGTCTCCGCTAGATGGCTCATTGAGCGAGTTCCAAAACATTTCTCCTATGAGAAAAACGCAACGGGCGGATCCCTGTCCTTGCCATCCTTCCGGGTTACCCTGCCATTATTTTCCGTAGTTCCGTTGCATCGAAAATCAACCTGATGGACCTGATCTTACCATCATTGACAGTAAAGAACTCTGCTGTTCTAACCATGCCTGCCGGGCTCATCGTGTCGCAATCATAGAGCAAAGCGGCCCCATGTTTCGAGAAGTAACTCTGAATCAGGGTAACTCCGCGAATCATGCTTTGGAACATGGTAAGTCCAACAATAAAGTCATCAGCCCTGTGGAATGTATCAATGCTTCCCTGAAAATCTAAATCGTCTGCCAGGTAAAGGCGTGCCGCTGCCATGTCACCGCGAGTCCAAGTATCATGGTAATTCGTGACGACCTGCTTTGTATCCATGGATTTTTCTCCTTCAATACCTGAATGGTAACAACGTCGGTGAAAAAATCCAGAGGTGCTGATCAACGGCACGTGTGCATGCCCGTGTCCGCCTGGTAGCCATGGCTGGGTGCTCCTGATCATTCTTCCAGATCCATGGGATGGATGTGCATCGTTTTAAATTCATCCGCGAACTCAAAGGTTACTCGAACATCACCATATACGACCACATATTTTCCCCATGTAGGATCAAATGAGGCGACGGTCAGATAAATACTGTCTCTTGCATTCAGGTCGATGCTTGTAGTTGCCAAAGAATATATCCCAATGAACTCTCCCAGGAAAACAGACCAGTCGAGCGAATAGATGTGGTACTCTATTTCTACATCATAATCGGTATCATTGTATAAAAATATGCTGTGATAGTAGACGTCAGGTGCCTCATCTGGCGATGTACAGCCATTTGTGAACAGCACCAAACACAAAAGGAAATATATGGGGTGGAGAGATCTATACTTGTACATAAATATAAGCTAACCAGTTTTTCTAAGCTGCATAGCGAAGCGGCGCAGCTAAAAAAATCTGAGTAAAGCGTTTTGTCGGGTAACATCTCCGCGTAGGCAGCTTCGTTTGGCCTTCTACCTTTCTACATGTCAGCAGCGCCCTTCATATCAAGCCAAACCGCCTCGAACATATGACCATCGGGGTCTTCGAAAGAACGGTTGTAGAGCCACCCCATATCGATGGGCGCACGCGTCCCGGCCTTCCCACCCGCTTCAGCGGCGGCCTTGACGATCGCGTCCACGTCGTTTCGGCTATCCTGCGAGAGAGTCAATAGCACTCCCGACGTGGTGCGTGCGTCGACAACTTCTTTGGAGACCCAGCCTTTGAATTTGTCGTGCGTCTGCAGTTGGAACGTAATGGTGTCTGACCAAACCATCGTGGATGTCGTTTCGTCGCTGAACCGTGCGTTTTTCTTGAAACCAAGCGCCTCATAGAACTGTGTTGACGCAACGAGGTTTGTGACAGGTAAACCGATATAAATTGACTTCATCATTTCTGTTGTCCTCCTAAGTTAGTTGCGAAGCAATCAAGTCTCGTATGGGAGCCTGCTGTTTAAGTAGATCGCGAGCACCAACTCGAAGTCTAGCTTCAGACTCCGAAGACCGTGGCCACTATTTAGGCCTTATGCTGCCCAACGATTACTATACCGGCACCTTTCAAAAGAATATAAATAGCACTCGGTATATGAGCATATCAGCAACAAAAATGTGGAACTCCACAAACAGTCAGGTCCATACCAATAATATTGTCATCCCCAACATATTATAGCCTACATAACATAGTATTCATGATCAAGGCATTTATATTCTGATCCACAAGAATATTCATATTATTACCCGTTTCAGACTGCTCCCCACCACACAATTGCCCATTGATTCATGCAGGAACCTGTGGTGTGATCACCCACATGCAACTCGATGATATTGATAAACAGCTTCTCGCACTTGCAGAAGGGGACCTCGACGTCTGCACACGGCCTTTCGACGCATGGGCACAAAAGCTCGGCATCCCTGTCGACGAGGTCATATCAAGGCTGCAGGACCTCAAGCAGCAGGGCGTCATCCGCGAGGTCAAGGCCATCCTCCGGCATGGCAAGGTGGGCTTCACTGCCAACGCCATGGTGGTCTGGGCCGTTCCCGAGAACCTCGTGGACGAGATCGGCCCCAAGATCGCAACCTACACTGCGGTGAGCCACTGCTACGAGCGCACGGGGTTCGGGAGGTTCACCATCTTCTCCATGATCCACGCCAGGACCAGAGACGAGATCCAGCAGACCGTCCAAGCCATCTCCCAGGCCGTCGGCATCGACGACTACCAGGTGTTCTGGAGCGTCAGGGAGCTGAAGAAGACATCCATGAGGTATTTCTCCCAGGAGGATTCCAGTGACGAATAAGGAACTGTTCGAGGCTGCGCAGCGCATCATCCCGGGCGGGGTCAACTCGCCGGTCAGGGCCTTCCGCAAGGTGGGGGGCGTGCCCCGCTTCATGGCCCAGGGCTCGGGCCCCTTCCTCACGGATGCGGAGGGGAAGAGGTACATCGACTTCGTCCTCTCCTGGGGACCGCTCATCCTGGGGCACTGCCACCCCGCCGTGGTGGAGGCCGTGAGGCGCCAGGCCGGGATCGGCATGAGCTACGGCGCGCCAACGGACCTCGAGGTGGAAATGGCCGCCCTCGTGTGCGAAGCCTTCCCCGCCATGGACAAGGTCCGGTTCGTCAGTTCGGGCACCGAGGCCACCATGAGCGCCATCCGGCTCGCCAGGGCGGCCACGGGCAGGCAGGTCACGGTGAAGTTCGAGGGGTGCTACCACGGCCATGCGGACAGCCTGCTGGTAAAGGCGGGATCCGGGCTGCTCACCCTGGGCGTGCCGGACTCGTCGGGCATACCCGAGAATGTCGCGTCCACCACGGCCGTGCTGCCCTACAACGACACAGCCGCCTTCGGGGAGTTCATGGATAGCCGCGGCACCGAGGTGGCCTCGGTCATCGTGGAGCCCGTGGCGGGGAACATGGGGGTGGTCCTGCCGAGGAAGGGATTCCTCCAATCGATCCGCGCCAAGACCAAGGCCTGTGGGAGCCTGCTCATCTTCGACGAGGTGATCACGGGCTTCAGGTTCCGCTTCGGTGGCTACCAGGAACTGGCGGGCATCACCCCGGACCTCACCTGCCTGGGCAAGATCGTGGGCGGCGGCATGCCGGCCGCGGCCTTCGGGGGAAGGGCCGACCTCATGGACCAGCTCTCTCCGAACGGGCCGGTCTACCAGGCGGGCACGCTCTCGGGCAACCCCCTGGCCATGGCCGCGGGCATCGCCGCCCTGAAGGTCCTGAAGGATTCTGACCCCTATGCGGGCCTGGACCGGACCATGGCTTCATTCACCTCAGGGCTCGAAGAGCTGGCGAAAAAGGCGGGCATCGCGCTGGCAGTCAACCGCGTGGGCTCCATGGCAGGGGTCTTCTTCCGCCAGGGGCCGGTGGAGACCTTCGACGACGTCATGGCATCCGATGCATCGCGCTACACGCGGTTCTTCCACGCCATGCTGGAGCGAGGGGTGTACCTGGCGCCTTCGCCCTTCGAAGCCGCGTTCGTGAGCACGGCCCA
>DAITOA010000016.1:38365-73177 GCA_036834365.1 Thermodesulfobacteriota bacterium
GAGGGGTGTACCTGGCGCCTTCGCCCTTCGAAGCCGCGTTCGTGAGCACGGCCCATACAGCCGAGGTCATGGGGCAGGCGCTGGAGGCGGCGGCAGGGGCGTTCGACGAGATCCGAACGTGATTTCCATGGGATCATCAGTGGGAGAAAGACACTAACCTGCTCGATGTTCGCATCCCGCCTGTTCTCTTCAGTAGCTGGCAGGAGGCGGGATTCACGGATCGAGCAGGCCAGGAATGCACTCCCGTGACGTTGTCATCAGTATGCTGATGCTCGGAGCGGGAGATCCCGCTATATCCGCGTCCTAGGCGCCCCGAGCCCGATGCTGTCGCCGTCGTGGTGCTCGAAGGCGGCGAAGATGCCCTCGGGACCTTCGGGGAAGGCGATGGCGAGCACCTCCTCGATGCTCTCCACGAAGTGGATGGTGAGGTCGCCAGTCACGTAGGGTTCGATGTCGCGCAGGTCCTTCTCGTTCATCTTCGGCAGGATGAGCGTGGTGAAGCCTGCCCTGCGGGCTGCGAGCACCTTCTCCTTGATGCCGCCCACGGGCAGCACCACGCCGCGCAGCGTGATCTCGCCCGTCATGGCGAGATCCTCTCTCACCACCTTGTCCGTGAGCAGCGAGATGATGGAGGTGACGATGGTCACCCCTGCGGACGGACCGTCCTTGGGGATGGCCCCAGCGGGCACGTGGATGTGGAGCCCGTGGTCCTTCTCCATGGAGCGGCCCATGGACTTGACGATGCTCAGGGCGAGCCTGGCCGACTCCTTCATGACGTCGCCCATCTGGCCAGTGAGGATCATCTCCTCCTTGCCCTCCACCTGCGCCGACTCCACGAACAGGATCTCGCCGCCGAACGGTGTCCAGGCAAGCCCCGTGGCCACGCCCGGTATGCGGGTGCGCTGCTTGGACTCGGGCATGAAGCGCACGGGTCCGAGCGCCTTTTCCACGAATCCCGTGTCGATGGCGAACGCATCGCTGCACCCGGAGGCCACCTGGGCCGCGATGGTGCGCAGGACCGACGCGATCTCCCGCTGGAGGTTCCGCACGCCCGACTCCCTCGTGTAGTGGCGGATGATGTGGGTGACGGCCTCGTCGGTGAAGTCCACGCACCTGCCTGCGAGGCCGTTGGCCTCGATCTCCTTGGGGATGAGGTAGTTCCGGGCGATCTGGATCTTGTCCTCGTGCGTGTACCCCTCGATCTCCACAATCTCCATGCGGTCCTTCAGGGCGGCCGGGATGGTGTCCACCATGTTGGCCGTGGTGATGAAGAACACCCGGGACAGGTCATAGGGCACGTTCAGGTAGTGGTCCGTGAAGTGGCTGTTCTGCTCCGGGTCCAGGGCCTCAAGCAGGGCCGAGGCCGGGTCTCCGTGGACGTCGCGGGTGAGCTTGTCGATCTCGTCGAGCATGAAGACCGGGTTCACCGTGCCCGCCGTCTTGATGCCGTTGATGATCCTGCCCGGCAGGGCGCCGATGTAGGTCCTGCGATGGCCCCTGATCTCGGCCTCGTCCCGTACACCGCCCAGCGAGATGCGGACGAACTTCCTGCCCATGGCCCTGGCGATGGACTTGCCCAGGGACGTCTTGCCCACGCCCGGCGGTCCCACGAAGCACAGGATGGGGCCCTTGAGGTCGTCCTTGAGCTTCTTGACCGACAGGAACTCGATGATGCGCTTCTTGGGCTTCTTCAGGTCGAAGTGGTCCTCGTCGAGGATCTTCGCCACGTCGGCGATCTCGAGGTTGTCGTCCGAGCATTCCTGCCAGGGGAGGTCGAGGATCCAGTCCAGGTAGGTGCGGATGGTGACGTACTCGGACGAGGAGGGCTGCATGCGCGAGATGCGCTTGAGGTCCTTGTCCACCTCGGTCCTGACCTCCTCGGGCAGCCCCTTGGCATCGATCTCGCCCCTGAGTTCGTCCATCTCCTCCTCGAGGTCGCCCCCCCCTTCGCCGAGCTCCTTCTTGATGGCCTTGAGCTGCTGCCTGAGGTAGTATTCCCGCTGGGCCTGGTTGATCTCGCCCCGGGCCTTCTCCGTGATCTTTGAGGAGAGCTCCACGATGTCGAGCTCCTCCCGCAGTGCCTCGTAGAGGAGGGTGTACTTCCGCTCGATGTCGTCCTCCTCGAGGATCCGCTGCTTCTTCGGGCCCGGTATGGGCAGGTTCGTGGCCGTGGTGGCCAGCAGCATGAGGGGGTCCTTGATCTTGGCGAGGTTGGTGAGCACGGTGTCCAGGTTCTGGTAGGACAGGCGGGCCAGCTGGGAGAGGGTTTCCCTGGTGGAGAGCGCCAGGGCATAGACCTGCCGGTCGGGCTCCATACGCTCGCTCAGCGGGGTGATGCGCACCTTCATGTAGGGTTCGTCCGCCACCTTCTCCTCGATGAGGACCTTCTGGAACCCTTTGATCATGATGGAGAGCTCTCCCGGCTTGTTCGAGGTCAGCTTGGTGATCCGGGCGATGCACCCTACGCTGTAGAGATTCTCCCATACGGCGGGGATGGGTTCATGGGGCTTCTTCATGCCCACCGCGACGACGGGGCTGTTCGTGCTGTTGAACTCCTTGATGAGCGCGGCGGAGGTCGGGTTGGTGACGATGAGCGGCAGCACCGCCCCGGGCAGAAGGATGGCGTCCTTGAGCGGCAGCACGGGAAGGATCTCGTAGATCTCTTCCAGCTCGGGCGGTTCGGACTCGTCGTGGGCGTTTTTAAAGATACTCTTCAGCCAGTCCATTATTTCCTTGTAGGTCCTGGGAGGATGAAAGTCAATCGGGAGGCGCCCCGGACTCAGGCCAGGATCGTGCCGGGCGCCACGGTGCTCCCTTCCCCGATGGTCCTGTCCTCGATGACGCTTCCCATGCCGATGAGGCTTCCCGCTCCGATGCGGCTGTTTCTGATCCAGACATGCGGCATGATCCTCACGCCGGGATCGACCAGGCTCCTTCCCAGGACATGGGTGCCGGGCCAGATCCTCACGTCCCGATCGATGACCGCTTCGGGGCCTATCCACGTCGTCTTCGGGTCCTCGATGGTGACGCCTTCATCCATGCGGGCCCGGTTGATGCGCTGCTGCAACCTCTCCTGGGCGAAGGCGAGCTGCTCCCTGGAATTGATGCCGTGGGCCTCGTCGGGGTCCGTGACCGTGTACGTCACCACCGAGTGGGCCATGGACACCACGTCCGTCAGGTAGAGCTCTCCCTTGGTGTTGTCCGGGCAGAGCCGCTCCACCGAGGTCAGGAGGAAGTTTTTATTCATCACGTACACGCTCGTGTTGATCTCGTCGATGGCGCGCTGCTTTTCGGTGGCGTCGTTGTGCTCCACGATACGCTTCACAGAGCCCCTGCGGTCCCGGACGATCCTCCCGTACCCGAAGGGGTCGGCGATGCGGGCGGTGAGGATGCCCATGTCCGCTCCGCTCCCGTGGAAGACCTCACGCAGCCCTTCGAGGGACTCCTTCCGGATCAGCGGCATGTCCCCCGGCAGGATGAGGACACTGTCCGCATGGGCCTTCCCCAGGGCGTCGGCGGCCATCAGGATGGCGTGGCCGGTGCCGAGCTGGGGTTCCTGGACGGCCGTCTTCACATGGAAGGGCTCCAGGAAGCGCATGACCTGGTCGCGCCCGTGGCCCACCACGGCTATGATGCTCTCCGAGAAGCCTCTCACCAGCGAGAGCGAATAGGAGATGAGGGGTTCACCGAGGATCTCGTGGAGTACCTTGGGGAGGTCGGATTTCAATCTGGTGCCTTTCCCGGCCGCCAGGATTATGCTACAAGTGGTGTCCATCGAGGTGCCTTGCTATCACAGTCGGGGGGATTTCGCAACCGCATGTGGCATCCTACGACCTTGTAAAAGGCCGGGGCATTTGTTAAGACGGTCTCAACACCGATCCACGCACGCGAAAGGAGAAGCATCGTATGGTCTTGGAATGGGTCTCAGGACTGTTCTCGAACGACCTCGCCATCGATCTGGGCACGGCCAACACCCTGGTCTACGTGAGGGACAAGGGGATCGTGCTCTCGGAGCCCTCGGTGGTGGCCGTGAAGCAGGAGCAGGGAGGGGTTAACCGGATCGTTGCGGTGGGTACCGAGGCCAAGAAGATGCTGGGAAGGACCCCGGAGAACATCCAGGCCATCAGGCCCATGAAGGACGGCGTCATCGCAGACTTCGAGGCCACCGAGGCCATGCTCAAGTATTTCATCACCAAGGTGCACCAGAGGAGGCTCTTCGTGAGACCCCGGGTCATCATCTGCGTGCCCTCGGGCATCACCCAGGTGGAGAAGAGGGCGGTCAAGGAATCCGCCGAGGCAGCGGGGGCCCGGGAGGTCCACATCGTGGCCGAGCCCATGGCGGCGGCCATCGGCGCAGGCCTGCCGGTATCCGAGCCCATCAGCTCCATGATCGTGGACATCGGCGGAGGGACCACCGAGGTGGCGGTCATCTCCCTGTCCGGCATCGTGTATACGAACAGCGTGCGGGTGGCCGGCGACAAGATCGACCAGGCCATCATGCAGTACATCAAGCGCGAGTACAACCTGCTCATCGGCGAGAGGACCGCGGAGATCATCAAGATCATGATCGGTTCCGCTGCGGCCGACGATGTGGAAAAGACCATCGAGGTCAAGGGCAGAGACCTGGTGGACGGCATCCCCAAGATCTTCACCATCAGCTCTGAGGAGATACGCAAGGCATGCCAGGGACCGGTGCGGACCATCATCGACGCCGTGCGCGTTGCCCTGGAACAGACCCCTCCCGAGCTGGCGGCGGACATCGTGGACCGGGGCATCGTGCTGACCGGCGGCGGGGCGCTGTTCAAGAACCTCGACAAGCTCATTAGGGAGGAGACGGGTCTGCCTGTCATCATCGCCGAGGACCCCCTTTCCACCGTTGCACGGGGTGCCGGAAAGCTGCTGGATGACATCGATCTCCTGAGGGATGTCACCATACCAAGTTGATGGAACGCGGCGGCACGAACAAGATTATCCTCGTCGTCATTGCATCCGCGATCGTGATCGTTCTGCTCTCCCTGGGGCAATACCGCTCGCTGTCGAGCGGGTTGAACCCCGTCCGGGAGGGCTTCTACATAGCCGAACGGGTGGTCACCGCCCCGTTCCGGTTCGCTGCTACCCTGTGGACAGACTACCTGGCGCTGGTCAATGTCCGAAGGGAGAACAAGGAACTCGTCAGAGAGCTTCAGCGGCTCCGGTTCCAGCACATGGCCATGCAGGGCCTCGAAGGCGAGAATGAACGGCTCAGGGCCATGCTCGACTTCAAATCCGAGCACGGTGACTATCAGCTCCTGCCGGCAACGCTGCTGGCCCAGGACATCAGCGTGATCTTCCGGACCGTCATCATCGACCGGGGCACAACACACGGCTTTGCCGTGAACATGCCGGTGGTATCACCGCTCGGCTTGGTGGGCAGGGTGATGGCGGTCTCTCCCCACACCGCCCAGGTCCTGCTCATCACCGACCCGAACAGCGCGGTTCCTGCCGTTATCGAAGAGACCCAGGTCAAGGGGATCGTCAAGGGGACCGGGACGAACGTGCTGAGCCTGGAGTATGTCCGCAGCACCGAGCTGGTCGAGGTGGGGAACATGGTGGTGAGCTCCGGCCTGGAGGGCCGCTTCCCCAAAGGACTCAGGATAGGCCGTATCTCCGAGGTCGGGAAGGACCCCCGCAAGATCTTTGTCAGGATCATGATCAGTCCCAGTGTGGAGATGTCCAAGCTCGAAGGCATATTCGGAGTGGGTTTCCGTGCTGAAGACTCTCAGTAGCCTCCTTGGCATCACCTTCCTGGCCGCATTCATCGAGACTGTCCTCCTCCCGGGGCTCTGGAGCCCGTTGCGCGTCGACCTCCTCCTGGGCATGGTCATCGGCGTCATCATCCACCTGGGCTTCTCCCAGGGGCTCCTGTTCGTCCTCGCATCGTCCCTGCTCCTCCAGGCCTTCTCCGGTGCGCGGCCCGGGCTGATCCCCCTGTTCTACCTCTTCACCTTCGTCACGGTCGATATCCTCAAGGATGTCATCTATCTGGAGAACATCATGACCCAGGTCATCCTTGCCGCCGTCTTTTCCGTGATCGCGGCATGCGCCCTGGTCCTTTTCATGGACATCGGCCTGAAACCGGAGGAAGTCATCCCCCTTGCCGTGGGCTCGGTGCTGACCGGGTGTGCAAGCCCGGTCATGGTGGCCCTGGTGGGACGGGTGAAGAGGGCCTATGAAGCCTAACATCACGAACCCTCAGCTCGACGAGGACCTCAGGAAAAAGTCCCGGTACCTGATCGCCTTTGTCCTGGTCCTGCTCGGGATACTGACGCTGCGCCTCTTCGTCATGCAGATCATCAACGGTTCGTACTACGAGGAACTTTCCCGGAACAACCGCATACGCATCATCTCCATTCCGGCTCCCCGGGGGAAGATCTTCGACCGCGACGGGGTCGTGCTCGCCGACAACAGACCCGCATTCAACGTCATGGTGCTCCCCGAGGACATTTCCGACCCCGGGGACATAGCGAAGCGGCTTGCCCCGCTGCTCGACAAACCCGACTCCGAGGTCCTGCAGGCCATCCGCAAGGGCAAGAGCAAACCCTACGACCCGTTGATCATTGCCCGGGACATCACCTTCAACCAGGTGGCCAAGGTGGAGATGGAGATGTACAACCTCCCCGGCGTGTCCATCGAGACCATCCCGGAGCGGGAATATCTCTACGGTGAGCTCGGCTGCCATGTGCTGGGTTTCATCGGGGAGATATCCAAACGGCAGCTTGAGGGAAAGGAGGGCCAGGACTACGCGCCAGGCGACCTCATCGGCAAGAGCGGGATCGAGCTGGTCGGCGAGAACACGCTCAGGGGCGTGAAGGGAAAGCGGGTTTTCGAGGTGGATGCCAGGGGGCAGCGCGTCAGGGTCCTCGACGAACAGGAGCCGGTCCCCGGACACGACGTGAAGCTCACCCTTGACCAGGACCTCCAGGCCATCGCCCGTCAGGGCCTGGGGGACAAGGCCGGTGCCGTGGTGGCCATGGTGCCGGCCACCGGAGAGGTGCTGGTCATGGAGAGCACTCCCGGGTTCGACCCGAGCATCTTCGCCGCCTCCATGACCCCCCAGCAATGGAAAGACATCATAGAGAACCCCATGCACCCTCTGGAAAACAGGGCCATGAGGGGTGCCTATCCTCCCGGATCGATCTTCAAGATCGTGGTGACCCTGGCGGCCTTCCACGAGGGCATACTCGACCCGTATGCCCAGGTGTTCTGCCCAGGGTCTTTCAGCCTCGGCAGGGTGGTCTTCAGGTGCTGGAAGCCGGAGGGCCATGGGAGCGTCGACCTGGTCGAGGCCATCACCAAGTCCTGTGACGTCTATTTCTATACCCTGGGCCGGGCGATGGGCATTGATGCCATCGCGGAGACCGGGTCCCGGCTCGGGCTCGGCGCCAAGACCGGCATCGTGCTCCCCGACGAGTCCCCCGGGCTGATGCCCACCAAGGCCTGGAAACGCAAGCGGTTCGGCCAGCCATGGCACCCAGGCGAGAACGTGATCGCCGCCATTGGCCAGGGGTACACCCTGGTGACGCCGCTCCAGGTGGCCAGGGCCATGAGTGCGGTGGTCAACGGCGGCAAGGTCTACACCCCCAGGATCATCGCAACGGACGAGTCCGTCCTGGAGCGGGACCTTGCCATCCCGGCCAGGCAGATCGATCTGATCAAGGCGGGTCTTAAGGGTGTGGTGGAGGACCCCCATGGCACGGCGCATTCCCTCTGGGACAAGGACATCTCCATGGGAGGCAAGACCGGGACCGCCCAGGTGGCCAGGGGATATGTGTCGAAACGGCCGGACGAATCGGACATCCCGTACAAATTGCGTGACCATGCCTGGTTCTTCGGGTTCTCCCCCGTGGACAAGCCCGAGATCGTGGTGGTGGCGCTTCTCGAACACGGCGGCCACGGCGGGGCCGTGTCAGGCCCCATTGTCAGGGACGTGATAAAGGGGTATTACCTCCAGAAAGAGGCTCAAGGTGAGCAGGTACGCCAGGATAACGGAAACCCTTGACTGGGGTATCCTTCTGACCACGTTCTTCCTCATGGTCATCGGGCTGCTCTGCGTTTACAGCTCTACCTCGGGCACGGGCAGCGGGATCTTCTTCAAGCAGCTGCTGTGGATATGCATCGGCACCGTCTTCCTGGTCATAGCCTTTGCCGTGGACTACCGGAACCTCATGTACTCCGCCTGGCCCCTGTACGGTGCCGTGGTGCTGGCCCTGGTGCTGGTGCTCCTCGTCGGCAGGGAGATCTCCGGCGCCCGGCGGTGGCTCATCTTCTACGGGCCCATCCGCATGCAGCCATCCGAGCTCGCCAAGGTCTTCGTCATCATCTGGATGGCCTACTGGGCCGAGAAGAAGAAGCACATCCTCATCCACGGCATCAGGGAGCTCTTTTTCCCGGCCATCGTCATCATGGTGCCCGTTCTCCTCATCCTCCTGCAGCCCGACCTGGGTACCGCCGGGATCGTCTCGTTCATAGCGGCGATCATGTTCCTCATGCTGGGGATCAGACGGTCCACGCTCCTCACCCTGGGAGGGCTCTTCCTCGCGGGCATGCCGTTTCTATGGTTTTCCCTGAAGGACTACCAGCAGCTGCGGATCCTCACCTTCCTCGATCCCTCCCGGGACCCTCTGGGCAGCGGCTACCACGCCATCCAGTCCAAGATCGCCGTGGGGTCGGGGGGGCTCATCGGCAAGGGCTTTCTCCACGGCACCCAGACCCAGCTCAAGTTTCTGCCCGAACACCATACGGACTTCATCTTCTCCGTGGTGGCCGAGGAGTGGGGCTTCCTGGGCTCGGGCCTGCTCCTGTTCCTCTACATGATGCTCATCACCAAGATCATCACCGTGGGGCTCAAGGCCAAGGACCGGTTCGGGGCGTTGCTCTGCTTCGGTATCGCCGTGTACTTCACGCTCCATGTGTTCATCAACATCTCCATGGCCGTGGGCATCTTCCCGGTGGTGGGCGTGCCGCTGCCCTTCGTCAGCTACGGCGGCTCCTTCATGCTCATCAACCTCGTCTGCATCGGCATCGTGTTGAACGTGGCATGGAGGAGGTTCATCTTCTAGGGGCACAACCCTGTTTCATCAAAGCCCTTCAGGGCATGATCTGTAATCGATGTTTAATACCGCATTGTCATGGAAGGGAGCGGAGATAGTATTTTGAATGGTACAATAACAGCAAGGCATTGATCGTGGTACAGGATCGTTGGTTTCTTAGATCTTTGCAGACCGAGTGGTAACCGCAGGTATCACCACCTTGAGGAATGCGGAGATTATGGACTGAAATCTCTTATGCCGCCGAGGATAGATATCATCCGAGAATCTTAACTTCCACGTCAGCATGAAAGCGTGCACCTATTACAGATAAGATATCGTTACCTCCGTGGTATACCAATTTATACCTCAACCTTGAGTCCGCCACGAGAAAAATAGTCTTGGATAGAATCCAGTAACTGCCCTTTAAAGTGAAGCTTTATGGCCTCCTGAGGACAACCTGCCGCACAAAAGCCGCATCCCAGACATTTTTGTTCGTCAATCATGATATGCCCTGCGTTGAGAGAGATAGCCTCCACAGGACAGCGATCGATACATAACTGACACTGAATGCAGCTGCCATCATCCACACGAGCCTTCCATCCAATTGACTGAAAACGGTTCCTTATATCCTGAAGATCGGATGACTTCATCAGCTTAAAGGTACCGCAGCAGCAAGGGCAGCAAAAGCATATCTCAAGCCAGTGCGCAACGTCTTTCTCTCTCTTGATACCCATCATAACCCGTTCTACTTCAACCCATAAAGCCTGTCCTATGAGACCAAGCTCGGCCCCCTTGTCGATATGGGCAAGTGCTTGTTTCACAGTGGCCTCTCTCCCGATACCGTTTTTCACAATCCCCCGTGCCCCCTCACCAATGAAGATGCAGGCGTGGTCATGAGGAAAATTTTTGCATTCAAAAGCAGAGCGGCACAGGCATTTATTCATGATCGCCCGATAGCTTGCTTCTTTTGCCAGCTTCTTCATCATATCGATTGGCAGGACAACACCCTTCGCCATGTCTGACACATCGGCATTGATGTTCAGGGTGTAAGCCTGAGTATGGGCTTCTGGCTCAAGGTTAACCAGTCTTCTCACCACAGGGCCGATCACCGGATAGTTGAAGTATGCAGCAGACTTGGTGAACATTCTAAATAAAGATAGGGTCGTCTTCCATGTAGTTTTTTTCATCATCCTGTTGAGTTTGCGTTTGATCTGCATGTTCACCCCCTATGGTACTTATGTTGTCGTTCAACTTTGAATCAGGTATCCCCGGATATTTCTTTACAGTGCTCGTTATAAGTCACGAGCTTCGAGAGCGCTGAGACTGCTTGCGGCAGGCTCTTGTAAACCGGGATACCCCCGGAAAGGAGAATTTTTTCAACAAACGGTATGCATTCCTTGATGGCCGGATCCGGCTGGTATTGCCGCAAGAAGGCGATCAGGGGTTTACCACGTGCATGTTTACGTCCCTCCTCGGCCAGATAGGAGGCGATGGTTTCTGCATAGTTGCCTGACTGAGTCTTTGCCAGTGCCAGCCAGTCCAATGACATCGAAATAATGAAGTTATCGATCTCCCCGCTTTGGGCAAGCAGATCCAGTGTTTCTCCCATGACCGGCAGGCTTGCGAACGCAATGACGGAATCGATGGGATTCCTGATCATGGACCCGTCGATGCCTATGGACTTCCGAAATGTGCTGACCAGGCCCGGGGAAAACGCCGGAAGCTCAAGCCCTGCACGGGCGCAGCAGTCCGCTACTGCTACACCACTGCCGCCACCCATGCCGATAACCGCCGTTCTTCGGCCTTGAGCTGCTCGGATATGATGGACAGCCAGGGTTACGTCCGCCATCTCCTCTATGGACTCGACCGAGATGGCCCCTGTCTGCCTGAAAAATGCTTTCCATATCTTTTCCCCACCCGCCATTGATCCAGTATGGGAGGATACCGCCCTGGCCCCTGATTCGGTAAGGCCGCTTTTGTACAGGATGACCGGCTTGCGGGGGCTGATCTCGCTGATCTGCCGCAACAGCCGTGGCCCGTCCTTGACTCCCTCAAGATACAGGGTGATAATCTTCGTGTCTTCGTCATGAGCCAAATAATCTATAAAGTCACAGCTATCCAACGTCAGTGCATTCCCGAAGCTGATGCATTTGCTGAAATGAATATTGTAGGTGCTGGTGATATGATGTGAGAAGTCTTGGGCGTTACCACCGCTCTGGCTGACGAAAGAGACCGGACCGCTCTCTTCGGAAGCGTCAGTCCATGTCAGCATCCTTGAAGCCGGGATGTAGAATCCCATGCAATTGGGGCCTACGACGTGGAGTCCTCCTTCCCGGGCTATTTCTTCTATTTCCGACTGAAGCCTTAATCCTTCTTCCTCCCCGGTTTCCTTGAATCCGGCCGTAAAGATATGTACGTTCCTGTTGTCTGTTGCTACACACTCCCTGAGGGCTTCGGGCACAAAGGGCGCCGGGATGGATACTATGACCAGGTCCACTTTCTCCGGCAGGGAAGCCAGGCTGGGATAAAACTTTATACCGTCATAATTCTGTGCCTTTGGGTTCACGGGGTAGAGCTTTCCACTGAAACCGAATCTACGGACACATTCAAATATGCCAGGGAAATGGGGTCTCGGGGGGGTTGCCCCCAGCACTGCAATAGACCCTGCGTGTATCATCACATCGAGGGCTTCTCTGATTTCTTTTTCCCGTTCCCTGTTTCTGTCATTGATTGCAAACGGGACCTCGCCGGGATCAGTCAGGACCACCAGGGCGTCAACGGCTTTGATGCTGCCATCCGGCATGGCAATGAAAGGGTTGATGTCGATTTCTTTTATCTCGGGATGGTCTGTTCCTAAACGTGACAAATTCATCAAAACCTGAACAAGATGCTTTTTATCAACTTCTGCCTCACCCCTGAATGTACCGAGCAGTTTGCATGCCCTTATTTCATCGAGCATGGCCCGTGCCTGGATCTCATCGAGGGGAGCGATGCGGAAGGTCACATCGTTCAGGGCTTCTGTTAAAATGCCTCCAATGCCGAACATCACCGAGGGGCCGAACTGAGGGTCACGGATCAGGCCTGCAACAAATTCGCGTCTGCCTTGTATCAGTGGTTGGACAAGGCATGCCTCCCATTCCTCTCCGGCGGCATCCATAATATGACGATAGGCTTGCAGGACTTCATCATCTGATTTTAAACCCACCTTAACGAGGCCACGCTCTGTCTTGTGGGTTAACCGTGCTCCCTGTCCTTTTAAAACAACGGGAAAGCCTATGTTCTGGCCTTGGGCAACTGCGTCATCTTCATTCAGGACAACGGCTTCTTCAACGACAGGAATCCCGTAGAGGCTCAGCAGCGATTTGGACTCTGCTTCAGTGAGCGATAACCGTCCTTCCTTTCTTACCTGATCAATTATCTCTGTGACTTTGGTAGATTTCATATAATTATGCCCCCGGTTTCATTGTGATGGCCTCTGCAAACAACTGTTCAACCAGGCGCAGGGTCCTTTCCTTCAATGTGTGGTTTTTCTGCTCGTCAGATTTGATGTCTTCCAGTTGAGTCACACCTACGAATGTTCCCCATATGGCATCTGCCATTTCGTAGACATTCACCTTCTTGATCATTCCCAGTTCCATGCCCTTGCCCAGTACCCGACGGCCAATGTCAAAATTCATACGTCCCTTCTCTATCAGTGCCCTCATGACATCGGGATCCATTTCCCTGCCGAGACCCTGCTGCTGGAAGAGCTGAATGATCCTGAAGGTGTCAGGTGAAAGCTTATAACCGTGGTAAAAGGATTTAAAGAGGCCCCTGATCAATGTTGCTCCATCTTTTATCTTGCCTGAATCAAGTCTTTTTTCTACTTCCTCCAACTGTTGATGGATGTCTTCCATCAAGGGTAGCATTAATGTATAGAAGAGGTCGTCCTTTGTCTTGAAATACAAGTACACCGTCGGCTTCGTCACTTCTGCTTCCCAGGCAATCTCTTCCATCGTTGCTTTGAGATAGCCTTTTACAGAGAATACTTTTTTTGCCGCATCAAGGATGCTCTGAATCCGCTGCTCCTTTTCCCTGCTTCTCCGTTTCTGGCTCACCATCTTGGATTTATCTTGTGGTCTCATGGTGGTATTACTCCCGTTTCATTATTATCGGACATATTAACTTTACTGTTAGTAAGTAAGTAAACTAAAAGTATGTTACTAGTCAATAAGTATATTGATGATGGCTCAGCTCATTCGGGTTGATTGATGGTGACCTGAAGCACTGATATTTTGCAGAAAGTGCAGAGAGCGTTAGGGTGTCAGAGAGACCCACCTAGAGTGGAAATATCATCAGGTGATCAGAACAGTCGAAAGTAATGATGACGACACAGATTATATGATTATCTTGCTTGTATGGTCGGCAAGATACCAGGGCAGCCTGATTCTCTTTACTGCCTGACCCAGTAACGATCGCCTTCCTCATGGACAAGCCCCCGGTCCGCGAGCCCTTCCAAATGCTTCCTGATCATCTGCTCTTCGCCGAACCAGAGGAGTTCGTCCGAGATGGAGGCATGGTCGGCATCGTAGAAGGGCGAGTGTCTGACGAGGTCCTCGATGCCCATGTGCTCGGCCTGGGCGAGGAGGTCCAGGATCTGGCGGTCGCGCTCGTCGAAGAAGGCCGCAAAGGCGTGGAGACGTTTCCTGATGTACGGGTTCCTGATGGGCCTGGCATGGGCGGGGAGGTAGACCTCGGCGGGCATGTCCATGACCCGGGCGATGGAGTCCCTGAACAGGGATATGTCGCTCTCGGGGTTGCCGTACCAGGGCCCGAAGGGGCTCAGGTCGATGTCGAAGCCCAGGAGGATCTTCTCGTCGGGCATCCAGAAGCAGTAGTGGTCGTTCAGGTGGCCGGGGGTGTACAGGGCCGTAAACCGCAGGTGGCCGCTTGAAAACTCCTGCCCGTGGCTGTAGGTTTCGGAAACGGTGAAGTCCCTGAACCCGGTCAGCGGCGGGTACGTCTCCATCCACGTGTCCCTGAGCTCCTCGCCCACGAACCGAAGGGCCAGCAGCTCTGCGGTGGCGATGGAGTCGCTGTTCTCCTGGGACGCCATGATCTCGCTGCCGGAGTCCTGGAGGAATCGGCACCCGGCCGTGTGGTCTAGGTGGGAATGGGATACGAACACCCGGTCGATGCGCACCTCCGAGCAGAGCTTCTCGATGAGATCCACGCCGCACCCGGTATCGAAGAGCACGTTCACGGTGTCGAGGATCAGGAAGACATTGCAGAAGGGCGACCGTCCGCGGTTGTTGCCGTGGACCACGTGGATCCTGTCCGTGATGCCGGTGGTGCGTATGCCGTGTCTGGAGAGCCTGTCGAGTACCATAGGGTAGTGCTGGAATCTATACCCGTTGGGTGCGGGAGGTCAAGGGTGTCCCTCGGAAAGAGGTGCGGCAGCAGAACGTCAAACCATTGACGTTGCATGTGCGAAGCCTGTTGGAAACATGTCGGAACATCAGATCGTTGCATGTAACTATCAGATATAACTAGCAAATAAAACCCTATAATATTGGCACCTTTCGTGCAAGCCGAGGTCCGTAAGCACAGGCCCGATGATGAACTCCACGAGGCATGCATGAGATGAGGGCCACTATCAAGGAACGATATGTGGTTGAGAGGAGAGAGAGGGATGAAGAGGATATTGCTGGTGGAGGATGACAAGCATCTCCAGTTCCTCATCAAGGAGGAGCTTGTCGAGGACGGTTACGAGGTGGAGATCGCATCGGACGGGGTCGAGGCCATGTCCATGCTCCAGGCCGACGGTGCGTCGGATCCCGACCTCATCATCCTGGATATCCGCATGCCCAGGATGGACGGATTCGAGACCATGGGACACATCCTCAAATCAAGGGTGGACTCCCCCATCATCATCCATTCCGCCTTTTCCGGCTACAAGAACCACCCCCTCACCATGGCGGCCGATGCCTATGTGGTGAAATCCCATGACTTCACCAGGCTCAAGGCGACGGTCAGCGCCCTGCTGGGGCTGCGGGATCATGCCTGTCCCCTGCAGATGGCCCAGGCCGTCTGAACACCTGACCGTCTGAAACGGCGCCGGTCCGAAGGAAACCTGTAGGCATCCGTCCATAGGCAGAGGGGGTATTTTCCCCCTTGAACAACGTGGACAAGAGGTGCATGCTTGACCTTGCCTCTACCGTATTCTTCGGAGACCGGACCATGAAGGAACACTACACCAGCGAACAGGGCAGGGCCCTGGTGGCACTCGCACGGAGGACCATCGGGGAGAAACTCGGCGTCCCCGCCCCACCCGATCGGACGCTCGAGCATGCCCTCGAGGATGAGGCCCTCAAGGCCAAGGCAGGCACCTTCGTGACCCTGACCATGGGCACGGAGCTCCGGGGATGCATCGGGAGCCTGGAGGCCCGGGAATCCCTTGTGGAGGGGGTAAGGCACAATGCCGTCAACGCCGCCTTCCATGACCCGCGGTTTCCTGCACTGACCAGGAAGGAGCTGGACAGGGTCCATGTCGAGGTGAGCGTGCTCAGCGAGCCCAAACCCCTGGCATATACCGATGCCCGGGACCTCCTGGACAAGCTCAGACCCGGCGTCGACGGTCTCATCATCCGGCAGGGCTTTGCGGCAGCAACGTTTCTCCCCCAGGTGTGGGAACAGCTGCCCGACAAGGAGTCCTTTCTGGAGCACCTGTGCATGAAGGCAGGCCTGTCCCCCGACGCCTGGAGGAGAGGTTCTCTGGAAGTTCAGACCTATCAGGCTCAGTACTTCGAGGAGGAGTGATACCACCGAAACCTTCGGCGGTGGTCACATGGCCCGTTACGGCATGGGAAAAACAGCCGTGCAGCCCTTCCTGGCCGCTGATCCGGGCCACACCGTGACGCGCTCCATGGCTTCCCCGGTGTTCCGGAACTGTACCATGACGTACCCGGCGTGCTCGTTCTGTCCCGTCCGGTCGAACTCGACGCAGCCGCAGGCAAGAATGTCCATGCCGAGCCAGCCCTTGCCCCTGCACATATCGGCGTCCTCGAGCTCATCACGGATGTCGGCGGGGTCCGTGGTCCCGGCCTCCTCCAGGGCATGGGCGATGACATAGACCGAGGCAAAGGCGTCTGCGGTCTCGGCAGTGAGCTCGAACCCGTACCGTTTCCGGAACTCCTCGTTGAGCGGGGCTATGGCCGGCCTGTTCATATCGGGCTCCCACTCCGAGATGTCGAAGAGGTAGTCGCAGGACGCCCCGGCATTCTTCAGGAAGGCACGGCTCGCATGCCCTCCGCCGCTGGCGATGACGGCCTTGGCCCTGACCTTGAGCGCCGACATGGTGTTGGCCAGCAGGATTGCGTCCTCGGTGAAGGAGGCCAGCAGAATCACGTCGGGCTGTGCGTTCCTGATCCTCATGACCGTCATGGTCAGGTCCGTGGCCGAGGCCGCATAGGGCTCCACCAGGGCCACCTTGTATCCCTGGGACGCTGCGAGCCTCGTCCACTGGTCCTTCATCGATTTTCCCCAGCCCCCGTCCTCGAAGACCATGGCCAGTGTCTCGACCTTGCTGCCCGTCGCCTTCTGCATCTCCTTGAGGAACCGGAACTGGTCGCGGGAACGCCAACCGTCCTTGGGCGCGATGCGGAAGACGTATTTGTAGCCGCGCTCCGTGATGCTGTCCCTCACGGAGACGGGAACCACATAGGGGATCTTGGCCTGTTCGGCCGCCTGGGTGGTCGGGTAGGTGACCGCGGAGTTCCACGCCCCGGAGATGACGCTCACCTTATCGGTCTTGACGAGCTGCTCGACCGCGGTCACCCCGAAGGCGACCTCACCCCTGCTGTCGGTCCAGACGTTCACGAGTTTTGCGCCGCCGAGTGCCTTGATGCCGCCGGCTGCATTGATGTACTCGGTGGCGAGTTCCACGGCGCTCTGACCCTGTTTCCCGGCCCTGGCCGACGGTCCGGAAAGGGGAAGGATGTTCCCGATCCTGACCTCTGCCGTCTGATTTTCCCCGGCAGAAAGCCATGAGCAGGGGAACAGTGTGCTCAGCAACGCCAGCATGCAGATACGGATGAACAGTCTCGACCTGATCTTCTTCCCGTTCATGCGGACCTCTTCGCAATGATTGAATGTCGGTGTTAAGGCGCTACAACAAAAACCAGGGTTCCGCAATGCGAAAGAGAGGAGGAACAGGGCGCATTCCCCGGTCACATCATGCCCGGGGAATGGAGCAGGTAGCGGTCCCAGGCGCCGAAGGGCAGGGAGGAGAGCATGACATAGGGCATGGCCACGGTGAAGCCCCGTGCAAGGACGGCCCTCATGGCAGCGGTGTTTGCTCCGGGTACCATGAGGGCAAGGCTGTCGCATTCCTTCCATGCGAGGGTGATGACGGTGTCCAGGATCGCCTCATGGGAGGCGTCCTCCAGTACTGCCGCCGGGCCGATGCGCCCGTCCTTCCAGATATATGCGTATGAATCCGTTCTGCCGCCCAGCCGGAAGATGCGGCACGATGCATCCTTCTGCCCGAGGAAAAAGCAATGGTGCATCGGCCGAGGTATGCCCAGGACGTCGAGGTCGATGGCGTTCAGGTCGCCGTCCTCCCATCCATCGGGCTCAAGGCCAACGCATGCGAGGGTTCTGTCCTTGCCGGAGGAATGCTTCCTTGTCGCCTTCATGAGGTAGATGTCCTGAATGGGCGTCATGCCGGATTTCATGTACAGGGCCACCGACGAGGGGTTGAAGGCCATGGTGATGACAGCGCGTATGGCCGCGCCTGCCGTGATGCCGTACTGGAGCGACAGTTCGAACAGGGTCCTGCCGATGCCCTTTCCCTGGTACGGCGGCAGGATGAAGAGGTGGGAGAGAAACCACACATGACCCCGCACCCAGCTGAAGGCGGCCCCGATGACCTTCCCCTCTTCCTCCGCCACGAAAAAGCCCTCGGGTTCCTCGCGCAGGCAGAAGCCATAGAACGGGTTCACCGGATAGGACAACCTCCTGTCCTCGAACCCGTGCCTGCGGTAGACATCGAGGACGGACGTCCAGTAGACATCGGAGACAGCCTGGATATCGTTTGTCCGCGCAGTGCGGTAGGTTACTGCCATGGGTGGACCCCGTTTATAATTCTATCTTGAATAGTAATAAGATTTTATTGCAAAGCAATGCGTCAGTATGCTTCTCATATGCCAGGGGGAAGACATATGACTCGGAATACATGCGATCGGCCGATTCTTCCCGGGGTGGTCGGCATCAGCGGCAGTCCGAGGAAAAGAGGTAACTCGGACATAATCCTCCAGTACATTTCCCGGGGGATGCGAGAGAGAGGCATCGGATGTGAGACCTTCCATCTTCGCGATCTTGAGTTTCAATCCTGCATCGGATGCGAACGCTGCAGGAAGGACAAGATATGCACCGGGCTCAAAGACGACATGAGGCTCATATATCCGGCCATCCTCGAATCAAATGGATTAGTGCTGGTCTCTCCCACACACACCTACAATATCTCGGCGCTCATGAAGGCCTTTATCGACAGGCTTTACTGCTACTATGACTTCGGCGATTCCCGCCCCCGATCCTGGTCCAGCCGGTTGGCCGGGCAAGGCAGGAAGGCCGTTATTGCAGCCGTATGCGAGCAACAGGGCAGGGAGAACATGGGAGTCACCCTGGATGCCATGCTGATGCCGCTGGAAGCTCTCGGCTATGAGGTCGTTGACGAGATTGCCGTCTTCGGTCTGTTCGACAGGGGCATTGTCAAGGATCACCCTGATATCCTGGCCCGCTCCGTTGAGGCGGGGCGGCGGCTGGGAGATTGCCTGGCGCAAGGCCGGAGATGACAAGCATCAACCAATGCGATCCAAGGCATTGTCAATATCCGCAATGAGGTCGGATACGTCCTCGATGCCCACGGAGTAGCGGATGAGCCCCTCGGGGATGCCCATGGCTGCGCGCTCCTCGGGGGTGCACTCCACGTGGCTCGTGGTGGCAGGCGGGCCGGCGATGGTCTCAACGGCCCCGAGGTTGGCGGCCCGGTGGGCGAACTGCAATCCCGGAAGGAAGGTCTTTACCGCCTCCAGGTCCCCCTTCAGGGTGAAGCTCAGCACACCGCCGAAGCCCTTCATCTGGTTCTTTGCTGTGGCATGGCCCGGGTGGCTCTCCATTCCCGGATAGAACACCGCCGCCACCTTCGGGTGCGTGCTGAGGTGCCGGGCGATGGCGAGCGCGCTCTCGTTCTGCCGGGCCACCCGCAGGTGCAGGGTCTTCATGCCGCGGAGCAGGAGGTAGGCCGCCATGGGGTCCAGGGCAGCACCGTTGATCTCGCGGAAGTGGTAGATCTCTTTCACCAGGGCCTCCGGACCGCACGCCACACCCCCCAGGGCATCGGCATGGCCGCCCAGGAACTTGGTGGCGCTGTGGATCACGAGGTCGGCGCCCAGCTCCAGGGGCTGCTGGTTGATGGGCGTGGCAAAGGTGTTGTCCACCACCACGATGGCCCCGACGGCATGGGCCACTGCAGCCAGCCGCCGGATATCCACGACCTTGAGCGTCGGGTTCGTGGGGCTCTCAAGGTAGAGGACACGGCACCCTCTCCTCACCTCGGCCTCTATCAGGCCATGGTCAGTGGTCTCGCACAGGGTCGCCTCAATGGAGAACCTCGGCAGGAATTCGATGAAGAGTTTGCTCGTGCCGCCGTAGCTGTCCTTGATGGACACCACACGGTTACCGGGGGAGAGCAGGGTGAACAGGGTGTTGCTGATGGCAGCCATGCCGCTGGCAAAGGATGTTGCCGCCCCGGCTCCTTCGAGCAGACGGACCTTCTCCTCAAAAGCCGCAACCGTGGGGTTGGTGTTCCGGCTGTAGATGTGGCCGGGTTCGGTGCCCCTGCCCACCCTGATCCACCGGTCTATATCGTCGTAGCCGAAGGATACGCTCTGGACGATGGGCACCTGGGTGGATCTCCCGGAAGCGCTCTTCTCCTCGCCGCCCCACACGGAAACGGTGCCTTTGCCCTGCTCCTTCCTCTCAGTCATGCGCTTCATGCTCCTTATTGAAGGTTCGGACTAGGACGATCGCCTGTCCTTCACGAGGATATAGGCGGCGATACCCGCCATGAGCGCACCCATGGCAATGCTCACCGTGTCCTTGCTGAAGGCCCCGTAGATGAAGTCAATGGTCCCGATCACAATGAAGGCGACGGGCAGTGCCCTGTTCCAGTCAATCTTCATGCAGTCCGCCTTTCTCCGGTCATCTCCCTGACCGTCTCATACACGTTTTGTCGTCCTGAGGACAGCCCTAACCGGCTGATGGATTACCAGCGGGACTGCTTGCCTGTCATCTCTTCGGGTTCCACCCGGATGAGGGCGATCTTCTCCAGGGAATTGTCCGGCAGGATGAAGGTCTCCCGGGTGTACTGCCCCAGGATGGTCTGGAGCGCCTGGTGCCGGGACTCCACGTCGGCTACGAAGGATGCCTTCCCGGTGCAGATGACGCTGCGGAACCGCATGGAAAAGGAACAGGGCTTGTCTGCGGGAAGCACATCGCTGTCCTGCTCGAACTCGATGCAGACGTGGGGGTTGCGCCTGAGGATATCGATCTTCCTGCCCTCGGCCGCGCCGTGGAGGTAGATATGCCTGCCGTCGTACCCGAAGCACATGGGAACGACGTAGGGCCTGTCTCCGTCGCACAGGGCGACCCTGCAGACCTTGGACGAGCGGATGATGGATTCCATCAGGGCCTTGTCCGTTATCTCCTTGTCGTGTCTTCTCATTATCCGTCTCCTGGGGTGAGGATGTCTATCCCGCCGTCTGCCTCCCATACGGGGGTAAGCATCACACATAGGGATTTTCTGCCGTCTATCTTGATGGTCAGCGGCCTGGGTAGCCTGACATGCCTGAGGTGCGGGGTCTCGTTCACCACGGGCAATGACTCGATCCATGGCCAGTCGAAGCGGTCCTGGGTCCCCTCGGTGACGGTCACATAGGGGATTCCCAGCGAGGTGATGTTCTGGAAGAAGTGGGATCCCTGGGAGGGGTCGGCCTTGATGAGCGTTCCCCGGAGCTCCAGGATCGCCCCCACTCCCGAGATGTGCCTCCACTGGACCGGGATGCCGAGCCACCGGTCGAAGGAGCCCCACCTTCCCGGACCGACGAGGAGGTAGGGACGCTTCTTGGTCAGGAGCGCCCCGTTGAGCCTGCCCACCTCCTCGGCGATCTCCGGGGTGGACTCGAGCTTGAAATCATGGGGCTTCACGTAGACGATGTCGGTGATGTCCTGACGCCTGCCGTTGCCCAAGGCGAGGCTCGAAAAACAGAAGGCCTGCCGGAGGTCCTGCTCCGTGATCTCCACCTCGAAGCGGTCCTCCTCGGTCACCATGGGACGTATCTGGAGGAGGTAGAAATCGCAGGAGCCGGGATTCTCCTTCCTCAGGTTGACCGCGAACTCCATCTCCACGGCACAGCCCATGTTCCTCCTGGCGAGCTCCAGGATATCCGAAAGCATCTCGGGCAGGGGCATGCTCCGGTACTTGAGGATCTGGGAGAAAGTGATGATCTTGCCGCCCGGACCCTCTCCGGTGTCCCTGATGCGGTGCTCGGAGGCGTCATAGGTGCTCGCGCAGGCGATGACGGGGAACTCGGTGCGTGCATCATAGATGTCCCGCTTCTCCAGGTGGGAATGCACGTCGAGATGCGATGCGTCGTCGTGGTTTTTGATCCTGAGCGAATAGAAGAACCGCTGGGAGTTGGCGATCATGTCGTCCACCGTGGAGAACTGCGGCAGGATCTCGGGGTACCGGGGGGAGAAGCGGAGAGACTTGCCTCCCTCCACCACGGTCTTGCCGAACCCTATGGCCATCTGGACGATCCCCTCCTCGGGTTTCATGTGGGAGACCGGGTAGTAGTTGTGGGACTGGGCGACCCCCGAGATGGCGGGATAGTAGTGGTCGCCGTGCTCGTCCCCCACGAGCTGCTGGATGACCACGGCCATGGACTCGTCCTTGGCCTGGCTGGCCGTGCTCTTGGCAAAGGCCTTGGGGCTCTCGTAGTAGGTGGACGCATAGACGAGCTTGACGGCATTGATGAGGGACTCGAGGCGTTGGGAGAAATCCGGGTGGTTGTTGGGGATCATGTAGGTCTCGTACAGGCCCGCATAGGGCTGGAACTGGGCGTCCTCCAGAAGGCTCGACGAGCGCACGGACAGGGGGTAGATCACCTGTTCGAGGTATGTCTGCAGGTCTCGGACCACCTCGTCGGGCATCCGGGCCTCCAGGAAGGCCCGGGCCACCTCTTCGTCGGTGTACCCGTCCGCAGCGAAGCGCTTGAGGCTGTTGGCCTCCACGAATTCCTCGAACACGTCCGTGGCCAATACGACGGTCTGAGGGATCCGGATGGAGGATTCCGAATACTTTTCGAACAGGCTGATGTCCTCCTGCAGCATGGACGACATGAAAGCAAGGCCCCTGGCCTTTCCTCCCAGAGATCCCTGTCCGATCTTCGCGAAGTCAAGGAGGTCGATGTTGAACTCCTTCCCGTTGAACTTCGCCACCACACCCTTCTGGCGCCACTTGCGCACCAGGTGGATGAGCGAGATGATGTACTCGCGCATCTCGCCCGTGGAGGAGAAGGAACGGCAGGACAGGTCCCTGATGGTGGAGGCGAGCGGGATCTCCGAGCGCATCATGACCCAGTTCGCCATGTCCTTCTTTTCGATGTGATGGCACAGCGACTCGTCGGGGATGACGGCGAGCTTCTCCTCGAGCATGCGCAGCTTGCTCGCCCTGCCCACCTCCGTGTTGTCCTGTGTACGGAACACGAACTCCCCGAAACCCAGATGGGTAAGGAAGTAGTCATGGATCTCCTCGAGGAGCTTGGGTGAGTTCTTATCCAGGAACTCCGCGGGGATCTGTCTGGCCCGAGCCCTGTTGTCCGGTTCCGAGCTGAACAGGAGCAGGGGCAGGTGGGGGATCTCCTGCCTGGCCCTGGAGAGCAGCTCTATCCCCGCATTGGCGAACAGCCTGCCTTGTCTGGGAAAGCGCGTGTCTGAAATGATGCCCAGCAGGTAGGGCTTGTACTTTTCATAGAGTGCGGTGGCCTCCTCGAAGGTCTGGGCGGAAAGGATCTTGGGCCGGGTCCGCATGATGAGCAGGCGCTCCTCCTCGTTCACGCCGAGTTCGAGCACGGCCTGGACCTGCCGAACCACCTCCTTGTAGAAGATGGGCAACAGGGTAGAGTAGTAGAGAGGAGAGTCTTCCACGAAGATGAGCACGCACACCTGGGCGTGGGTGGTATCGTAGTCCACGTTCAGTGCGTCTTCTGTGCCCTTGATGATGGCCAGCAGGAGATCGGCGTTGCCGGACCAGATGAAGACCTTGTCGATACCGTCGTAGCGGATGGACTCGCCGGATGTCTGGATTCCCCTGAGGCTGTGCGCCAGCAGGTAAACCGGCAGGGCCGGGTTCTTCTCCTTGATCCTTCTGCCCAGGGTGAAGGCGTCCATGTCCTCGAGGTTGGGCATGGTGAAGACCATGTCGAAGTGCTTCTCATCCAGAAGCTTCAGCGCATGTAGGGCCGAAGACGTCCTGGTCACCCGCGGAGGCTGGGACAGATTGAGGCCGCTGTATTCATGGATGATCCGGGAGGCAAGCGTGACGTCCTCCTCGATGATGAAGGCGTCGTACCGGCTCGAGACGAGCAGGATCTCCCGTATCTTGCTGGACATGAGCTCCAGGAAGACCTTGAAATTGAGGTGATACTTGCCGGACAGCTCACGCTCTCTCAACGTCATGGGAACCTCCGCATGCCTGTGATGTTCATAATACACAAGTACAGCCTGCAGGCAAGGAGAGTAGGTCTCCCTCATGACATGCGGGAGGGTTTTTCCCTGACCTGCTCAAACTGATCGATTCAGGTCCCCCAGGTTTTCCGGGGGACCTGAATCGATCAGTTTGAGCAGGCTAAATTTTTTCTTTCCACCGATACATTGTCTTGAGATCAGGAAATTCCGGCGGTTCCCGAATACGGGAACCGCCGCCCCATGCAAAACTTCTGGAATGAAGCTACACGATGCCCTGGGCCATCATGGCATCGGCGACCTTGACGAAGCCGGCAATGTTGGCGCCGTTCACGTAGTTGCCCGGCGTGCCGTAGGTCTCCGAGGCGTTTACGCATGCGCTGTGGATGGCCTTCATGATCATGTGGAGCCTGTTGTCGACCTCTTCCCTGGTCCAGCTGAGCCGCATGCTGTTCTGCGTCATCTCGAGGCCGGAGGTGGAGACGCCGCCGGCGTTGGCCGCTTTGCCGGGACCGTAGAGGATCTTCTTGTCCACGAAGAGATCCACACCGGCAGGAACCGTGGGCATGTTGGCGCCTTCGCTCACAACGTAAACGCCGTTCTTGAGCAGGTTCTGTGCATCCTTCTCGTTGATCTCGTTCTGGGTGGCCGACGGGAAGGCACAGCTCGCCTTGTGGTCCCACAGGGGGTTGTAGTCCTTGGCCGGATCGACCGGGACATAGAGCACGCCCTTGTACTTGTCCGCATACTCGCTGATGCGTCCCCTGCGGACGTTTTTGAGCTCCATGACGTAGGCGAGCTTCTCGCGGTCGATGCCCTTCTCGTCATAGATGTAACCGTTGGAGTCGGACAGGGTCACCACTTTGGCGCCCAGGTCAAGGAGCTTCTCCGCGGTGAACTGGGACACGTTGCCCGAGCCGGACACCAGGCAGACCTTGCCTTCCAGGGTCTCGTTTCTGGTGGAAAGCATCTCTGCTGCAAAGTAGACAGAGCCGTAACCGGTGGCCTCCGGGCGGATGAGGCTGCCGCCGAAGCTCAGGCCCTTGCCCGTGAGCACGCCGACGAATTCGTTCTTCAGCCTCTTGTACTGGCCGAACATGTACCCGATCTCCCGGGCTCCCACGCCGATATCACCGGCCGGGACGTCGAGGAACTGGCCCACATGCCGGAATATCTCGCTCATGAAGCTCTGGCAGAACCGCATGACCTCGCGGTCGGATTTGCCCTTGGGATCGAAGTTCGAACCGCCCTTGCCGCCTCCCATGGGCAGAGTGGTGAGGGAATTCTTGAAGACCTGCTCAAAGGCAAGGAACTTCAGGATGGAGAGGTTCACGGACGGGTGGAACCGGAAGCCTCCCTTGTAGGGGCCGATGGCGCTGTTCATCTGAATCCGGAAGCCCCTGTTGACCTGCACCTCCCCCTTATCGTCCACCCAGGGGATCCGGAACATGACCACCCTTTCCGGCTCGATCATTCGGTCCAGGATCTTTTCCTTGCGGTATTCCGGGTGCTTGTCAAGGACAGGCTTCACCGACTTGACCACCTCGGATACCGCCTGGAGAAACTCTTTCTCACCAGGGTTGCATTCCTCACACTTCTTCAAGAAGTCTTCCATTGTTCCAGATCCTCCTTTTTTGGTTTCGAGATTTTTTATGTCCACATCCGGACGGCCTCAGCGGCGGAGCCGCTGAAAATCTGCACTTATCCGGATTATCCGTCCTTCAGCCTCTTCCAGGCGAATTTCCCCTGCACCTGTTCTCCTTTTCCCTGTCTTTGTCTGCGGGTCCTTGCTGCAAGGGGCGGTTCAATCCATCCGCCCCGCAAGGGCGGATGGATTGAACGGGTTGAAAAGGGGCTATGAGTACTTGTCGTATGGCATGGATGTCCCGTACCTAGATACCCAGGTAGGCCTCCCTGATATTCGGGTTGTCGAGCAGTTCCTTGCCTTTCCCTTCCATGACGATGCGGCCGTGCTCCATCACGTATCCGCGGTCGGAGAGACTCAGAGAATGCTGCACGTCCTGTTCCACCAGGAGCACCGTGGTTCCCTGGTCGGCGATCTTGCGGATGGTGGTGAAGATTTCCTTGATGAGCACCGGGGCAAGACCCAGCGACGGTTCGTCCATCATGAGGATCTTTGGCTTGGCCATCATGCCCCTGCCGATGGCGACCATCTGCTGCTCTCCGCCTGAGAGGGTGATGGCCTGCTGCTTTTCCCTCTCTTCGAGGCGGGGCAGGAGTGCGTAGACGTCCTTGAGGGTTTCGCTCAGATGGGAGTAGGCCCGGGAATTGTGTGCGCCCACGTCGAGGTTCTCGCGGACCGTCATGAGGCTGAAGAGCTTTCTTCCCTCGGGCACCTGGATGATGCCCCGCTCCACGATTTTCTCCGGCCGGAGGTTGTGGACGGGCTGGTTCTCAAAGATGATTTCGCCTGATTTCGGCTTCATGAGGCCGGAGATGGTCCTGAGCATGGTGGACTTGCCGGCGCCGTTCGCCCCGATGAGGCTGATGACCTCACCTTCCTCGATGTGCATGGACACGTCGTAGATGACCTGCACATCGCCGTAGAAGCAGTTGATGTTTTTGATCTCAAGCAGCGCCATAGCTCTCCCCCAGGTATGCTTTGATGACCCTCTCGTCCTTGGCGACTTCCTGCGGCGTGCCGTCCATGATCTTTTTGCCGAACTGGATCACCGTGATCTTGTCCGAGACGCTCATGATGGCCCGCATGATGTGTTCGATCATGAAGATGGTCACCCCGCTGTCGCGGATTTTTCTGATCTCGTCCAGGGTCTCGTCCACCTCGTTGGGCCGCAGGCCCGCCATACTCTCGTCCATGAGGAACATCTCGGGTTCGGTGGCCATGGCCCGTGCGATCTCGAGGCGCTTGCGGTCGGCGATGGTCAGATTGCCGGACGCCTTGTTCCACTTGTCGGCGAGGTTGAACTTCTTGAGGACCTCCATGGCCCTGTCTTCGGCCTCGGAGGGGTTTGCGGTCCTGATGTAGGCACCCACCATGGCATTGTAGAGCACGGTCTTGGTCTGGAACGGCTTGACGATCTGGAATGTGCGGGCGATCCTCTTCTTGCAGATGTTCCAGGGCTTCAACCCGGTGATGTCTTCACCATTGTAGGTTATCGTTCCTATGGTGGGCCCGTAATATCCGGCCACGCAGTTGAACAGGGTCGACTTGCCGGCGCCGTTGGGCCCTATGAGGCCATATATCTGTCCTTTCTCGATGGAGATGGACACCTGGTCCACGGCCTTGAGCCCGCCGAAATGTTTGGATACGTTGTTGATCTCGAGGAGTGCCATTATGCCTTCACCTCCTTTTTCTCGCCGCTCAGCTTGTCGAGTATCCAGTCGTAGAACCTCGTCAGTGGCTCCACCAGTCCTCTGGGCTGGAAGAGCATGACCAGGATCAGGATGGCACCGAAGATTACCAGGTGCAGCCCCGGCAGCACCGAGCTCAGGTAAATGCGGGTGAATTCGCTCACGGGGCGCAGCAGCAGGGCGCCGATGACCGGTCCCGCTATGGTCCCCCGGCCGCCGATAAGTGCGATGAAGGCGAGTTCGAAGGAGAAGTCCAGGCCCAGGATCTGCTTGGGATAGAAGTAGAGGGTGAGCTGGGCCAGGAAAGTGCCGCCCAGGGCGGTCATGAAGCAGCTCAGCGCCATTGCCCATACCTTGTACTTCGCGACGTTCACGCCGAGGGCCTGAGCCGCCTCCGGTTCCTCACCTCCGGCTGCGAGGTAGTATCCCGGTCTGATCCTGCTGACGTACCACGTGATGAAGACCGCTATGCACAGCATGACCAGGATGATGTAGTAGTAGGGGACCTTGCTCACGAACTGGAACAGAGTGAAGTTGTTGCCCGGCACCAGGGGAAGGCATATTCCCTGCGGACCGCCTATGATGCACGGCCCCAGATGCATGACGTTTTCCACCAGGACCCGTACCCCTTCTCCAAAGGCCATGGTGGACAGGGCAAAGTAGGCACCCCTGAGCTTGAGGGTTGGGATGCCGATGATGGTGCCCACGATGGCGGCGAAGATGCCTCCCACCCACATCCCCAGCCAGGGGCTGAGGCCCCAGGTGATCCACAGGACCGTGGAGGTGTAGGCTCCGATGCCCACATAGGCCGAGTGTCCGAGCGGGAGCACCCCGGCGAATCCGCCCACCAGGTTCCAGGAGGTGGTGAGGTATGCGAACAGGAGCAGGAAGATGAGGATCTGGAGGTACGTGGGGCTCGTGATCCACAGCGGCAGCGTAAAGACGATGACTGCCAGCACTATTTTCAGTATCGTGTCGATGGTTTTTCTTTTTGACCCGGAATTCATCTCATGACTCCTTTCTCACCAATCCCGCTTCTCGCCGAAGAGGCCGGCCGGCCTGATGAAGAGCACCGCCAGGAAGACCACATAGACGATCAGCTCAGTCCAGGTCGATGCGATGTACTGGGCGAATATCGATTCGATGAGACCCACGATCGCCCCGCCGATCAGCGCGCCGGGGATGCTTCCTAGGCCGCCCAGGACCACGATGATGAAGCACTTAACGTCGAAGACAACGCCAACCGTGGGGAAAACATAGTAGAAAGGAATCAGTACGCACCCCACAATGCCCGCGATGGCGGCCCCGATGCCGAATGCTATGTTATAGACACGGTACTGGTTGATTCCCATGAGGCTCGCAGCGTCCCGGTCAAGGGATGCCGCCCTGATGGATTTGCCCATCTTGGTGTATTTCAGGAACCACAGGAGTAGACCAGAAGTGACGACCGTGGTGATGAAACCGTAGAGCTGGGCCTTTGGGAAGATGTAATCCCCCAGCATGAAGATCTGTCCTGACATGCTTGTCGGAACGACCCGGTATTCTGCCCCAAAGAGCATGAGGGCAAGGTTGTCGAGAATGTACCACACGCCCGTAGTGACGACGATGACCTCGGTGGGCTCCCGGACTTCACGCTGTGCCTCGAGAACCGGCTTGATGAGGACACCCTGCAGGGCGTAACCGAAGAAAAAGAGCATGGGTACGACCATGATGAGGGCGGCATAGGGATGCCACCCGGTGAGCTTCACGATCCAGTAGGCGGCGAACATGCCCACCATAAGCATGGAGCCGTGGGCGAAGTTGATGACCTTGATGACCCCGAAGATCAGTGTCAAGCCCAAGGCCGCCAGACCATAGTAGGAACCGGTCAGGAGCCCGTTGATGATTGCTTGTATGATAACGTCCATGGTGACCTCGTTTTCGATTGTTCCGGGGATCCCGGGCGCCCGTAAGGAGCGCCCGGTGCCCCTTTACATTCATGCGCGCTTCTTGTTTCTCACACCTCGCGTAACATCGTATAAGCGCATTGTTTACGGCATGGGGAATATGGCCTTGAATCCCTTGCGTGCGACTTTGTCGGGATATACGGTCACGCGCTCCATGGTCCCCTTGACATCGCGGAACTGCACCAGGACGATGCCGGCGTTCTTGTTCTGGCCGGTCTCGTCGAACTGCACGCAGTCATAGGACAGGATGTCGATGCCGAGCTTGCCCTTGCCCACGCAGAGGTTGGTGGCTGCCAGGGCGTCCCGGATCTTCTTGGGGTCTGCTGACTTGGCGCGTTCGATGGCATCGGCATATTCCTCAAGTACGCCCCAGCAGCGGGATCCATCTCGGTGATCGGTGCGGACGTCGGCATTGCCTTCCTGACCCTGATCTATTTCGGGTATGCAGCACCTGCAGTCCTGCAGATCAGCGGCTGGGGGTTCTTCGTCGCCGGTCTGTTCGGCATCGTGATGACCGTGGGCGGCATCCTTGAAGGAGCAGGCATGAAGTTCCCCATGGGCAAACCGCTCATGAAGTAACGAATCAGATGATCAAGCCGGCGGGCACGCTCCCCCGGGGGCCCGCCGGGATTTCGTAGTGATAGAGCCCCCTATGATACAAAGGGAAAGAGAACGAGGACCAACATGAAAAAACTACTGGTAGCCAACAGGGGTGAGATAGTCCTGCGGGTGTTCAAGGCCGCCAAGGAGCTCGGACTGAAGACCGTGGCCGTATACTCGGATGCCGATGAGAACGCCCCGCATGTCAGGGAAGCGGACGAGGCATACAACATCGGGAAGGCCCCGCCTCCCATGAGCTATTTGAACATCGGAAATCTCATCGAGGCCGTGAAAAAGTCAGGGGCGGATGCGGTGCACCCGGGATACGGATTCCTGTCCGAGAACGCAGAGTTCGCCCGGGCCGTGGTGGACAACGGCACGACATGGGTGGGTCCCTCCCCCGAGGTACTGCACAACATCGAATCCAAGTCATACTGCCGACAGCTCGGCCAGAAGCTCGGAGTCCCTATCACGCCGGGGACCGTCGGGAGCATCGAGAGCGCCGACGTGATCATGAGACTCTTCAAGGAACTGGGTCCTCCCCTCCTGGTGAAACTCGACAAGGGCGGAGGAGGAAAGGGAATCCAGCCGATATATACCGAGGATCAGATCGTCGCCATCTTTGAGTCCTCGCAAAGCATCGGCAAGATGGCCTTCGGCTCTCCTGACTGCTACATCGAGAAGAGGATCATCAATCCGAGGCATATCGAAGTACAGTGCCTTGGAGACAACCACGGCAATTTCATTGCCCTGGGCGAACGGGAATGCTCGGTTCAGCGCAAATACCAGAAGGTGGTCGAGGAAGGCCCGTCCCCGGTGGTCTCTCCTTCAGAACGGGAGAAGCTCCAGACATGGGCCGTCACCATCCTCAGGGAGATGGGATACAACAATGCCGGGACCGTCGAGTTTCTGCGGGCCAGTGACGGGAACTTCTACTTCATGGAGGTCAATGCGAGGATTCAGGTGGAACATCCCGTCACCGAGATGATAACCGGGGTCGACCTCGTCAAGAGCCAGTTGAAGATCGCCATGGGCGAAAAACTGGACATGTCTCAGGACGATGTCAGCATCAAGGGAAGCGCCATCGAGATGCGTATCTATGCGGAAGACCCCCTTACGTTCATGCCGTCCCCCGGCATCATTTCCAGCATAGATTTCCCCGAGCTCTCGGGAAACGTGCGCCTCGATCATGCCCTCGAGGTGGGGTTCAAGGTATCTCCCTTCTACGATCCCATGCTGGCCAAGCTCATCGTCTATGCCACCAGCAGGCACAAGGCCATAGAGCAGATGAAGAGAAGCCTCACTCAGTTCCACATCGAAGGGGTGAAGACGACCATACCGCTGGGACTGCTCATCATGGAGTCCGATGCCTTCGAAGACGGATACTTCCACACCGACACCCTGGCGAGTGTCCTCCAGGCATCCCAGGCCACATCATAAAGATATAGGACTCTCCCCGATTGCACCGGTATGTGCATGAGGGGAGAGCCCTGTTACATGTACTCCTTCAGGCGTCTTTCCAACTCGCTGAAGTGGAAGAGCCGCTGAAAATCGATTAATCCCGCCAATGCCCTCGAGTGGACCCGGACGCCGTTTTCCTCAATGATAGCCACCGGGTTGAGACCTCCGATGACAATGGCCCCGAACCTCCCCTCGCCTACCGGTATCTCCAGCAACGTCTGCCCCGGCCTTCCGATACGCATGAACCCGCCGAGACCGATCCTGTCGAGCTGCTGGGCAAGGTCCACCACCATGTCCCTGCTTGCACCGGGGAATTCCCTGAAACTGGCTCCGATCCGGCCGTTCCCCGCCTTCACCGCACCGAGGTAATCGGTCATTCCGCTCCTGATGAACACCTCCAGGGGATCCAGGCTGGTGCCGTCATACATGATAATCTCCACGAACCTGGTGGGTTTCTTTCCCGCAATCTCCAGGAGACCTCCGAAACGTGAATTCGTGGGGATGCCCGCCTTCAGGAGCACCCCGTTGAGGGTGATGGAGCATACCGTTCCGATGCCCACCATACCGTCGGGGACCGTTATGTGCCCCACTCTCTCACCGGGCCCCAGGACGGTGATAAGATTCCCCATGGCATACCCTTCCTTGTACACCCTGGTCATGAGATTGATGTTCTCCATGACATGGTGCGGCTCGGTGTTCGTGACGTTGATCACCACCGTGCCGGCACCGGAGGCAAGGTCGAAGTCCATCTGGTAGGTCATCTGATCGATCCGCGCCGAGAGGAAACCCACCCGTTCGATGATCTGGGAGGACTCGGTCTCCTGCACCCCCTGGGGGGTGATCTGGTGGCAGCGTCTGTTGGACTTCTCGGTGAGGCCTTCCTCCTCCATGGACTGGAGGTAGAGCCTCACCGTACGTTCACTGATGTCCAGGCCCCGGTCGAGCAGTTCCTCATTGATCTTCAGGCTGCTCAACGGCTTGTCCGCATCTCTCAGGACGTTCAGGATCACCTGGCGAATCTTCTTTCGCTTTTCCTGCATGGCCGGATCATTACCTGGCTGTGGCCGGAATGTCAATGCACCTCTTCCTTTGTTTTGGCAATTTTGCCGATATTAAATATCTTTAACGGTATTTATGTCGCATATTTATTTGACCTATCTGAGTTATAATGGTAAGTTGGCCTCCATTGACGACTATTTTTGGCAAGAGCTTGCCAACTTGATATCTTATATTGGCAAGTCATTGCCAATATAACTCACTGGTGGAGGATACTTACATGATTCAATGGCAGAAATCCAATGACGTTCTCGGCACAGTCAACCGGGGAAATCCCGCGGAGTCAGGGCTGTGCACCCTCTGCAGGGCAGACTGCTCAGGCAAGTGCGAGACCTGGCTCTCGAGCCTTGTGGGGAGGAAGCTGCTCTACCCCCGGGACTTCGGCATCGTGACCGCAGGCAGTTCGAACACCTGCCATGTGGGCGCGTCCTACAACTCGCTCCGTATCCAGGGGTACAACTACGGTGCATTCGGTGTTCAGAAAGGGCTCTCCCACTCTCCCGATGACTGCATCTTTCCCAATGTCAGCATCGAGACGGAGTTCGGCGCCAAGGTGAAGACCAGGAGCCGCATCCCCCTCATGACCGGTGCCCTCGGGTCCACCTTTGTTGCCGCCAAGTACTGGGATTCGTTTGCCGTCGGCGCAGCCCTGGTTGGCATACCCATCGTAGTGGGCGAAAATGTTGTGGGCATCGACAAGGACGCGATCATTACCAAGGGCAAGATCAAGAAGGCCCCCGAGCTCGACCGCAGGATTGATACGTATCTGCGCTATCATGACACCTACGGCGCCATCATCGTGCAGATGAACGTGGAGGACACCAGAAACGGCGTTGCCGAATACGTCATTGAAAAGTATGGCGACAAGGTCATCATCGAGCTCAAATGGGGCCAGGGAGCCAAGGACATCGGCGGCGAGATCCAGGTCACCTCGCTCGACTATGCCATCTTCCTCAAGCAGCGCGGCTACGTCGTCGATCCGGACCCCACCCTGCCCGAGGTTCAGGAGGCATTCAAGCACCATGCGATCAGGTCCTTTGCCCGCCACAGCAGGCTCGGCTACACCAATCTCAATTCACCAGCCGACGTGCAGAAGGACTTCATGAAGGAGGTCGAATACCTCCGAAAGCTCGGCTACAAGCGCATATCGCTCAAGACAGGCTCCTACGGCATGGAGGCCCTTGCCATGGCCATCAGATTCGCCTCGGATGCCAACCTCGATCTGCTCACCGTGGACGGTTCGGGCGGAGGCACGGGCATGAGCCCGTGGAATATGATGGAGTCATGGGGCGTCCCGTCCATCTATCTGCACTCCAAGACCCATGAATACTGCTCCATCCTTGCAAAGAACAAAAAGAAGGTGGTGAACATCGCCCTTGCCGGCGGCCTTGCCCGCGAGGACCACATCTTCAAGGCTCTGGCGCTGGGTGCACCGTTCACACGGCTCGTGTGCATGGGCAGGGGCGCCATGATCCCCGGCTTCCTCGGCTCCAATATCGAAGGCGCACTCCATCCCGAACGCAGGGAAATGGTACAGGGGCACTGGGAGAGCCTTCCCAAGACCGTAACCGAGATCGGTCGCGAGGCGGACGAGATCTTCGCAGGCTACTATGACCTCCAGAAAAAGGTCGGCGCCAAGGAGATGAAGAAGGTGCCCTACGGCGCCATCGCCATGTGGACCCTCTGTGACAAGCTGGCCGCAGGTCTCCAGCAGCTCATGGCAGGAGCCCGCAAGTTCAATCTTAAGGAAATATCAAGAAACGAGCTCTTCTCCGCCAACAAGGAGACCGTCGAGGTGACGGGCATACCGTTCATCACCGACGTACTGGACAACAAGGCCAAGAAGATCCTCAAGTAATGATGTTCCGTCCGAAGGGGAGCCTCTTACGCCCGGAACCGGCTACTCGCGCGAAGAGATGACCCGCAGGGAGAGGTGTCGGGGGATGGCCCCCCCCCGCATCGCTCCCTGTTGGCGGAGCTGGACATCACATGACACATGGTTCCACCTGTTCCTGCCGACAGACCCCGTATTCGGCCGCAGGTGACCGCCTCTTCTTGATGCAATAATGCATTGCACCACCGGCATCCTCCCCCTTCACCCTGCACCAGCATTGATTTACACGCTGCTGTCCTCCTGATTCGAAAATATGAATGCAATTCTGCATCATACCCCCTAATGCCTTATTTCTATCCTTATACCATCATGTTAGTCGTTTTCATAAAATCCTACGGTGCATTCTCGCATCACATTTCACCTCCTCTTCCCCGAGCGACCTGCCTGACTTCTGCCACTATCTGTCCGTACCCATTAGACATTCAAGGTTTTTTTATCTTTTTGAGATGAGGTATTCCCTTTGGCACCCTTCTTGTTAATAAGGTAACCGTGAAAGGGGAAGTATCCGTGATCCACCTCGCAATACTGTTACCTATCAGAGGATAACCTAAGAGAACCGACCAACGGAGGACACTATGGGTAAACTCATGAATGCCAAGGAATACGAAGAGAGTCTGAGGAAGCTGAAGCTGAACGTATACATGTTTGGGAAGAAGGTAGAGAGCGTGGT
>DAITOA010000017.1:0-47946 GCA_036834365.1 Thermodesulfobacteriota bacterium
CGACTATGTCGATGCGTTCGTGCCAGCAGTCCATGATTCTCCTGCACGGCACGGGAGATGCCGGTTTCATGCAGTAGGTGAAGGGGACCAGGTGTCCGAGCATGGGACACCTGGCCTTCAGGTCTTCATACCGTGACCGGGAGCGTTCTACCATCGTCCGGTCTTGGCTATCTTGGGTTTGGGGAGCCCGTCCAGAGATCTGATGGACTGCCGGAGATCCTCCTCGGGCAGCGGATAGTCCACGAGTTTGCCCTCCATGTAGCTCTCATACCCCTTGAGGTCCATGAGGCCGTGGCCGCTCCAGTTGAAGAGGATGACCTTCTCCTTGCCTTCCTCCCGCGCCTTAACAGCTTCGTCGATGGTCGCGGCAATGGCATGGGACGTCTCGGGAGCCGGAATGAACCCTTCCGTCCTGGCCCACAGCATAGCGCTCTCGTAGCACCTGAGCTGGTTCATGGAACGCGGTGTGATCAGTCCTTCCACTGCTGCGGCACTCACCAACGGCGCCATTCCGTGGTAACGCAGTCCGCCGGCATGGATGGGCGGGGAGACGAATTCGTGCCCCAGCGAATGCATGGGCAGGAGCGGGGTCATCTTCGCCACGTCGCCGTGGTCGTAGGCGAAGGGGGCCCGGGTCAGGGTGGGGCATGACGAAGGCTCCACCGGGATAATCTCGATCTGGGCACCGTTGATCTTGTCCAGCACAAAGGGGAACGAGATGCCGGCAAAGTTGCTGCCACCTCCTGCGCACCCGATGACCACGTCCACCTTCTTCTCTCCGATCTTTTCGAGCTGCTTCTTCGCCTCCAGCCCGATGATGGTCTGGTGGAGCATGACATGGTTCAGTACGCTGCCCAGTGAATAGCGTGTCTTGCCGGTCGGATCCGATACGGCGGACTCCACTGCCTCGCTGATGGCGATGCCGAGGCTGCCCGGGGTATCCGGGTCCTTGTCAAGGATATCCCGTCCGGCCTTGGTATGTGTCGACGGGCTCGCGATACACTCCGCGCCCCACAGGTTCATCATGAGTTTCCTGAAAGGCTTCTGCTCGAAGCTGATCCTCACCATGAACACCTTGCACTGCAGCCCTATCAGAGCGCAGGCATAGGACAGGGCGCTCCCCCACTGCCCGGCGCCGGTCTCGGTGGTGATCTTCTCTATGCCGAACTGCTTGTTGTACCATGCCTGGGGGATGGCTGTATTGGGTTTGTGGCTCCCCGCGGGAGACACCCCCTCGTTCTTGTAGTAGATCTTCGCAGGGGTCTTCAGTGCCTTTTCCAGATAGACCGCCCGGTGGAGGGGAGAGGGTCGCCACTGGTAGAGAAGTTCGAGAACCTCTTCGGGTATGTCGATCCACCTCTTCTGGCTCACCTCCTGCTCGATGAGGTTCATGGGAAATACCGGGGCAAGAGCGTCCGGGCTTATGGGGTTCCCGTCGGGCCCCAGCGGCGGCAGCATGGGGGTCGGAAGGTCCGCTGCCAGGTTGTACCACTGTCTTGGGATCTCATTCTCATTTAGAAAAATTTTCATGCATGCTCCTCCGTTGCGCTTTCGATGTCATGTGGGGAATGCAGCGTTTCTATATAAAGAAACATATGTCGCCGGCCATGTCAACACAAGATTCCTTCAATGCTGCTTCCGGCCTGCAAAGTGGAGCACGATGGGAATGCCCTCGAGCTCGCAGGTCTTCTTGACGGAATGCGTGAGAAAACGGGAATAAGCCGCAGGTATGGACTCCGGATGGTTCACCACGACCTGAAACCTGGGGGGCACGGTGCCGGTCTGGGTGATGTAATACAGTTTCAGGGGCTTGTTCTTCACCAGGGGCGGGGTGTGGTTAGTGGTGATGTCGGACAGGAGCCGGTTCAGCCTCCCCGTGGACACCCGGGTGGTGGTCTTTGCGTAGAGTGTTTCGATTGTGGGGTAGAGTCTCTCCACGTTTTCCCCCGTAAGGGCGGAGGTGAAGACCACTGGGGCGTCGGGCATGAACCGCAGCGAGTGCCTTATGTCCTCCCTGACGACCCTGGCCTCCCTGTTGTCGATGAGATCGCACTTGTTCACCACCACGACAAAGGCCCTGCCGTGGTCGATGACGATGCTGCACAGTTTCTTGTCCTGGTCGGTGAGCCCCTCATGGGGGTCAATGAGCAGAAGGCACACGTGGGACTTGCCGATGTTCTTCAGCGACCTCATGACGCTGGCGCGCTCGATGGTGTCGTCGATGCGGGCCTTCCTCCTGATCCCTGCCGTGTCTACGAAGACGTATTCCCTGTCCCGATGTGTCACGGAGATGTCCACATAGTCCCTGGTGGTCCCGGCTTCCGGCGACACGATGGCCCGGTCATGGCCGATGATCCGGTTCAGCAGCATGGATTTGCCCACATTGGGCCTGCCCAGGATGCTCACGCGGACCGCCCCGGTATCCTCCAGGGAGGATACGGCCAGTGTCCCCAGCTTCTGCCTTACCGCCTCCCTGAGCTCGGCAATACCCCGCCTGTTCAGGGCGGAGATTTCCAGGGGCTGATCGATGCCGAGCTCGAAGAAGGTGTCGGACACATGGGACAGCATGGGATCATCCACCTTGTTGGCCGCATGGATCACCTGGGCACGGCTTCTGCGAAGGATGTTCACCAGCTCCTGGTCATCGGGCGTGGGCGCCTCCCTGCCGTCGAAGAGGCAAATGATGAGATCCGCGTCGGCTATGGCCAGCATGGTCTGCTCGCGTACCGACCCGGAGAATTCGATATCGCCTATGGTGTCGAACCCCCCCGTGTCCACGAGGTCCACCTCGATGTCGTCGCCGAGGGCCCATCTCCCGTAGATCCTGTCCCGGGTGATGCCCCGCTGCGGTCCCACGATGGCCCGGCGCTCCCCGACGAGGAGGTTGAACAGGGTCGATTTGCCCGCATTGGGCCTTCCCACAATAGCCACCACCGGCATCAGCGATACCCCAGGTCCTTCAGGCTCTTCGGGTCCTTCGACCAGTCCCTGGTCACCCGCACGAAGAGCTCGAGGAAGACCCTGTTCCCCAGGAGCCTCTCGATCTCACGGCGCGACTGGGTACCGATCTCTTTGAGCATCTTCCCGTGGGATCCGATGACGATGGCCTTCTGCGAGGCACGCTCGACATGGATGACCGCCCCTATGTAGACCGGTTCGGCCTCCCGGAATTCCTCGATCTCGACGGCAACGGCATAGGGGATCTCCTTGGACGTGAGGGTGAACACCTTCTCACGGATAAGCTCCTTGCACAGGAATCTCATTGGAGCGTCCGTGACCATGTCCTCGGGAAAATAGCGGGGACCTTCGGGCAGCCGGCCCTTGATCTCTCCCAGGAGGTCGTCGATGCCGTCGCCCCGCGTGGACGAGACCGCGCATGAGTGGACGAAGGCATGGAGCCCCTCGAGCTCGCGCAGCTTCAGCCCCGCGGTTTCACCGCCCACCAGATCGGCCTTGTTAAGGACCAGGATGGCCTCCTTTGCGTCCTGCTTCACGTGATCCACCACCTCCCCGAGCTTCTCAGGCGTATCGAACGGGTCCGTCATGACCAGTGCCAGATCCGCATCATGGATCGTCGAGATGGCCTTGTCCAGCATATAGCGGTTCAATGCCTTCTCCGAAGAATGGATCCCCGGGGTATCGAGAAAGATGATCTGGCAGTCCGCGTCATTGTAAATGCCGAGGATGCGGTCCCTGGTGGTCTGGGGCTTGCTCGTGGTGATGGAGAGCTTGGTGTCGAGCACCCGGTTCAGGAACGTCGACTTGCCCACGTTGGGCCTTCCGATGATGGTGACGTACCCTGAAACGAAGCGATCGGCCATGCTACTTCAGGTCGAGCTGCAGCTGCCGTGTGAAGGGGGTCTTCATGGGGAGAGTCAACGCCACGGTCGTGCCCTTGCCTTCCTCGCTGGACACCTCCAGGGTGCCCCCGTGACGCTTGACGATCCCGTAGCTCACCGAGAGCCCGAGCCCCACTCCCTTGGCCAGGGGCTTCTTGGAGTAGAACATGTCGAAGATCTGCGGCATATCCTCCCTGGCAATGCCCACGCCCGTATCACTGAAGGACACCTCGACCGCTTTGCCTTCATCGAGACGGCGGACCTGGACGTGGAACTCCCCTCCTTCGGGCATGGCCTCCACGGCATTGGTGATGACATTGATGAAGACCTGCTTGATCTGCTCGGGCACGCATTCCAGCACGAACGATCCCCCGGGTTCGAAGACGAGCTTCACCATGTTTTCCTCGAGGTATTTCCTGTTGAGGATAAACACCTCCCGGAGGAGCTCGACGATGTCCGCCTCCTGGGCCCTGCCCTCGTTGGGCTGGTAGAAGGTCTTCATGTTCCTGATCAGGTCCGCGATCCGATCGGTCTCCTTGACGGCAAGCCTGACGAACTGGAGGTCGACAGGCCCTTTATCGGCGCTGAGCACGTGGTTCAGGCAGCTCCTGATGCCGTAGAGGGGGTTGTTGATCTCATGGGCTATGCTGGCCGAGAGCTTGCCCATGGCCGCAAGGCGCTCGGCCTGGATGAGGGCCGTCTCCATCTTCTTCTTTTCGGTCAGGTCGGTGACGATGGCGGAGATACCGAACATCTCGCCGGCCTCGTCGCGCAGTGCGTTCATGGTGACGCCCACATCGAGGATGCTTCCCTCGCGGGTCTTCCACCGTGTCTCGTGCTCCTTGACGAGTCCCCGGGACTTCACCACTAAGAGCATGTCCTCCGCCTCCTTGACGCCGTCTTCCGGCACCATGGCGAATACGTCCCTGCCCAAGGCCTCCTCCTCGGTCCACCCGAACATCATGCGGGCGCCCTCATTCCAGGAGAGTATCCTTCCCGTCGCGTCCAGTCCTACGATGGCATCGACGCTGTTGTATTCGATGTTTGCCAGGAGCTGCAGTCGCTTCTTCTTGGCTATGTCCTCGCTGATGTCCCGGGCCACACACACGATCTCGGGCCTGCCCTTCTCACCGATCTTCACCAGGTCGGCCCGGTAGATCTTGCGCCCCGTCGGGGTCTCGATGGCAAGGTCAAAGGGTTCGTGGTAGTCATTGGAACCCATGGTGCTGATAATGTCCTTAAGTCTCTTCTCCGAGGTCTCATCGGTGATGAAGGCGCTGCAGTGCGTGCCGTACACCTGTTCCCTTCCCAGACCCAGGGTGGTGATGCCCTTGCGATTCATGTAGAGGATGCGCGCATCAGCATCGAGGGAGAAGATGATGTCGCTGGAATCCTCCACGATATGCTTGTACCGTTCCTCCGACTCCATCAGCGCCTTGATCTTCTGGCTTACGCCGCCTGCGAGGCGCTCGTTGAACTCCTGG
Organism: Thermodesulfobacteriota bacterium; assembly: GCA_036834365.1. GTDB lineage: Bacteria > Desulfobacterota > Desulfomonilia > UBA1062 > UBA1062 > MWEI01. Next base: position 5,324 of record DAITOA010000017.1, read on the forward strand.
AGCTTGCTGTTGGCGTTCTTGAGCTCCTGTTCGGCCTCCTTCTGCAGGGTAATGTCCTCTGCGACGATATCGATGCCGGAGAGTGCCCCGCCGGCGTCATATTCTAATGAGACCCGGTATGACAGGTAGAGAACCTCTTTCGCATGGGAGTATACCCTCACCTCCCCTTCGTCACGGTCAGCCCTGTCCCCGGCGAGACCCCTAATCCTTTCGATGATGTGCCGGTCCTCGGCATGGACGATGTCCTCCCAGGGCAGCTTCCTGCCTTGGAAACCGCCGGAAGAATACCCCAGCACCCGTTCGGCCTCGGCATTGATGTACTCGCACGAGCACGATGCGTCCAGCCATATAACCATGTCCTTGGCGTGCTCGGTGAGCTTCCTGAGTCTTTCTTGAAGATCGACGATCTGCCGAGACTTCTCCTCGACCTCGTTTTGCAGCCTGAAAGCGGCCTGGGCGTCATCCTTCATGGCTTCACGGGCATGGTCGACATCCCGGGCTATGCAGAACACCTCGTTGGCCGCGCCTTTCTCATCCTTCACGAGCCGGGCCCACACCTTCACCGGACGCAGCAGGCCGTCCTTCTGCAGGAGATCCACCCTGACGGACCCCGGCCCGTTGCCCCTGACCTGGGCGCCCAGGGCCTCCCGTGCCTGCGCCCTGTCGTCTGCCGCAATCAGCTCGAAGAGTGTCTTGTCCCTGAGCTCTTCCAGGCTGTAGCCGCTCATCTCCTCGAATCGCCTGTTGGCGGCCAGCGGCCGCATCTCGATATCGGTGACGAACAGTGCATCGGTGGAATTGTCGAACACATCCTTGTACAGGGTCTCGGATATGTCGGCCCTCCTCTTGTACTCACTCAGGCTCACCATGGAGCCCCTGACCTCCAGGGCCTTGTCCACGTTCTGCTTGAGCTCGCTCGGAAGGAAAGCACCCTTGCGGAGATAGCGGAAGACATTGGACGACATGGCGTGGTCCATGGGCCAGTCATCCTCGAAGGCCGTGATGACGATGACCATCATGTCCGGATCGAGCTCGGCATGGACCTTCTCCACCAGTGCCCTCCCGTCCATGTCGGGCATCCTGAGGTCGGTGATCATAAGGGTGAACGGCCTCTCCTGGATGGCCTTGATGGCTTCCAGCGGGCCCGGTACCGCGGTCACGTCATAATCGTACTTCAGGACCTGATAGAGGTAGTTCCTGAAAACGAGGTCGTCTTCGACGATCAGAATCCTCTGTTCCATCATCATTGCCTGCCTTGGGGTATCCATACCGTGAATGTGGATCCTTGCGCAAGTCGTGAGGTCACGGATATCCTTCCGCCCAGGGAGTTCACGATCTCCCTGGCCAGGGAAAGGCCGAGCCCCATGCCGGTCTTGAGGGGCCAAGCCGTATAGAGGGGATCGAAGATCTTCTTGACCTGCTCTGGGTTCATGCCGATGCCCTCATCGGTGACCGAGAACTCGATCCCGTCATCGGTCCTGAAAGCCTTCACGAGGATCTGCGAGCCCTTGGCAGAGGCATTGATGGCATTCATGAGCAGATTGATGATGACCTGTTCCAAGGCATCCGCCTTCATGCATACCTGGATGGGCTCCACTTCCTTGACGAGCCTGACTCCCCCGGCATTCGCCTGGGCGCCCACGAGCTGGAACGTCCCCTCGATGAATCCCTCGAGACCCACCTCCCCCTCCGGGCTCTCCCACTTCCGGGTGAAACTCAGGAGCTGGTTGACGATCTTCAGGAGATTCTCGGATGCGGTGATGATGTTGACGAGCATATCCGGCAGGTCCTGGTCCTCCTCGTTTCCCCTGAGCACCCTGATCCTGTTCTGCTTGAGGTCGTCCTTTATGATGCTGGCGAATCCGTGGATGGCCCCCAGGGGACTCTTCATGTTGTGGGCCATGGAGGCGGCCAGCGATCCGACCACGGTCATCTTCGCATATGCCAGGGTCTTCTTCTGCTCGTCGAGCTCGCTCGTAATATCGGTCAGGGCCAGCAGCGACCAGCCGCTGGAGGCCACCGGACGGAGGCTGATCCGGTAGGACTTCCCGCCTCGCTCCCAGACCGCATCTCCTGCGGTCCTCGCTGCGAGTGCATCTCCGAGCTTCGACGAGCCTTCCTCTCCCGAGGCCTGCAGTGCCGTCTGGAGGTCGCGCCCCGCAATGTCGAGGAGTTCCCTGAGCTCCCGGGAGATGGGATTCTCTATGCGGACCTGGTTCTTCTCGTCCACCAGGCACAGTCCGAAGGACGAGGCATCCACAAGCTCGCGGTTCAGCTCCATGAGCTCCTCGGCCTTCTGCTTTTCATGGGATGCGGTCTTGAGTGCCTGTCTGAGGAGGTTCTTTTCCTGGCTCAGGGCGTTTTCCGCATGGATGCGGCGCAAAGACGAGGCCACCGCCCCTGTGAGGGAAGAGATGAATTCCTGGTCGTCCCCGATCTCCGGGTCGCTCATGTCGAGGTGAACGAAGATCCCCGAAGGCAGGCTCATACCTGCGGAATATCCTCCTTCCCGCACCAGGTTGGCGACCTCGGCATCGCCCACCTTGATGAACCGGGGAGAGGTATCCTGGCGGTGCTCGAACACCAGGTTCGTATCACCCACCCGGAACCCGCCCAGGAATCCCCTGACAAGCCCCGAGCGGAACAGGACATCGGATGCCCGCGACAGGGTGTCGGTGATCTTCGACGTATTGTTCAACTCCTTGAGCAGCTGGAGGAGGACATCGGAACGCCGCCTCGCAACGCCGGCGGCGATGCTTTCCTGCTGGAGCTTCATGGAGATCTCGGAGAGCCGTACACTGGCTCGGTTCACCAGGGAGAAGAGCCCCTCCACGGGCTTGCCGATGCCGATCTCCTCGCAGATCGTGTCGATCTGCCTGGGCACGCTCACCATGAATCCGTCCAGGACCTCGTCATTCAGGGAGAGCTTCCTGATGAGAGACCCGCTCACCAGCTGAGGATAAGCATTGCCAGATGAGCCTATGCCGGTCAGATGGGTCAGGGTGTTGGCGATATTCACGACCCCGGAGATCTTGTACTGGTCCTCGTCGATCACCTGCACGGGTGCATGGTGGCACCAGACCGACTCCTCGTAGAGGCGGGGAAGCTTCCAGTGGGCGAGCACCTCATGGCCGACCTCGGCATGGGTGATCCCGAGCATCTCCTTCTCCACATCTTCGAGGGTACGGGTGCCGTCCTTCGCCCGCTCGATAACCGCCGCATATTCCTCCGGTCGCGTCAGGTCAAGGACGAGCTTTCCGATATCATGGAGCAGCCCTGCACAGAAGGCCTTGGCCCCGAGATGCGGCGCGACCTTTTCCATCATGGATTCCGCATACAGTGCGCAGCCGATGGAATGCCTCCAGAACTCCTTGTGGTCGAGGGCGGACTCTCGCTTGGAAGGGAACATGGTGAGGATGCACAAACCCAGGGCCAGGGTCCGGACCCCATCCGCACCGATGGCCACCACCGCCTCCTGGACCGTGTGGACCTGGCGTGAACGCTTGTAGAAGCTGGAGTTCGCCAGGGACAGGATGCGGGCGGTGAGGGACTGGTCTTTCTCGATGAGGCGGGCGATCTTTGCGGCGGACACTTCCTCGTCCAGAGCCGATCTGATCACGGAGTCCGCAACCTCCGGCAACACGGGAATGGAATGCACATCAACAATGAGTGATTTCATAAAATATACTCTAAAATATCCTGTAGTTGTATACAAGTACTTTCTGACGCCGCATTCGCCCTGATAGTACCCCTCGGTAAAGTTTCTTGAAAACTGTATAGAAAACCGTACCGTTGAACTGTCTCACGACGATAACCCACCAATTCCGGGACATCCCGCGGATTGACATCGATGATGCAGCCCTGTCCGAGGATGCCGACGGCCCTGGCGGCCATCATTTCATAGGCCCTGGCCCGTACGAGGAAACCGAAGGACGGATGGAAGGGGCCAGCGGAGACATTGAGCCCGGGTGCCTGCGGCAGGCCCATGCGCAGGATGGTGCACCCCCGGGATTCCAGCCTGATCTTGGCGTACAGTGCCCGCCTGAGAGCCTCGTCGAGGGACAGCGGCCGGTATTCTCCCCGCATGAAGAGGTCCTCCAGCTTCGTGCCTCGCAGGACCACCACCGGATAGATCCTGGCCGTGTCTGGGTTCATCCGCAGCGATGCATCCACGGTGAGCCGGAAGCTCTCGATATCCTCGCCGGGAAGCCCGGGCATGAGCTGGACACCGAGCCGCATCCCCGAGGCCTTGATCAGCTCGGCCGCCCTCGTCGAGTTGCTGCTCGTATGCCCGCGCATGCTCGCTTCAAGGACGGTGTCGTCCATGGACTGGACACCGATCTCCAGCTCCTCGAACCCGGCCCTGCGCAGGAGATTGAGGACCTCCGTCGATACCATGTCGGGGCGCGTGGATGCCTTGGCAGCGTGGATGCGACCCCGGTCGATGAGGTCACGGGTCACGGCGAGGTAAGCCTCCAGCAGGTCGGGTTTCAGACCGGTGAAGGAACCGCCGAAGAAGCCGAGGACGCGTCGGCGCCTGTCCGGATGTCTGCATCCTGCGAGGAAGGAATCGACGAGAGGGGGGATCTCCTCCGGTTTCACAGGGGGCGAGAACTGCCTCTGGTCGCAGAATATGCAACGGTGGGGACATCCCAGGTTGGACACGAAGACCGGGATGACTACAGGGGATAGTCCAGCAATCGCAGTGCCTCCTTGCACGCCTCCTGCGCAGCCTGTTTTTTGTTCTTGCCGGTTCCCCGGCCGATGACCCTGCCCTCCAGCGCCACACTCACCTCGAATTCCTTTTCATGTTCCGGTCCACGCTCACCCACAACCGCGATCCGGGGTAGGACCCTGAACTGTGACTGGCAGTACTCCAGCAGCAGGCTCTTGTAATCGGTGATGGAGACCTCCTCGAACGCCCCCAGCGCCTCTTCGTAGTGCTTCCTGACCACACCAGAAACCGTATCGTAGGAGCTGTCGAGGAAAACGGCTCCCACGACCGCCTCATACGCATCCGCCAGCAGGGAGGCCTTCTTCCTCCCGCCGTCCATCTCCTCCCCCTTCCCCAGGAAGAGGTACTTGCCGATACCCAGGTGCCGGGCGATCCGGGAGAGGGCGCCCTCGCTGATGAGCTCGGCCCGCTTCTTGGTCAGCGGGCCTTCCTTCTCTTCGGGAAACAGCATGTACAGGTGTGCCGTGATGATTGAGTTGATCACCGTGTCCCCGAGGAATTCCAGGCGCTGGTTGTCCCTGATGGAGAGATCCCTGTGCTCGTTCACATAGGTGGTGTGCGTCAGGGCCTCGCGCAGGAGGTCCCTGTCCGTGAATGTGTAACCCAGATGCTTCTCGAACGGCTCAAGATCCATGGAGCAGCGTCTCCAGATCGGCCTGCTTCAGGGATACTTCATCCATGCGCTGCACGCCCAGACGGTAGTGGATGGGGGTTACCGAGATCATCCGGTTCCTCAGGCATACCGCATCAGTGTCCTCGGCTTCGTCCATGATCCGCGTCAACCCCCCCTGCCAGTAGTACACCGTTCCCCTGGGGCTCTCGCGCCGGGAGAATTCATCGACGATGCGGGATTCCCCCTGCCTGGTGATGCGCACACCTCGTACCTCTTCCATGGGACCGGAGGGGCAGTTGACGTTCAGGGCCAAGGGCGGAGCGTCCTGTCGACGGGCAAGCATCCGGGCGAGTTCGGCTCCGAAGGAGGCCGCTGCCCGGTAGTCCGGGTTCAGGTAGTTGTCCACGGACAGTGCGATACCTTTATATCCGAGGATGAGGGCCTCGGTGGCGGCGGACACGGTCCCTGAATAAAGCACGTTGATGCCCACGTTCTCGCCCTTGTTGATGCCCGAGACCACCACGTCGGGCGGCTGTTCCATGATGCACGATATGCCCAGCTTCACACAGTCGGCTGGTGAACCCGTGATACCCCATCCGTAGAATCCTCCGGAGCGGTGAATGGGGATGACCTTCAGGGGGTCGGATATGGTGATGGTATGGCCGACGGCCGACTGCTCGGTGACCGGTGCGATCACCACCACGTCGCCCATCTTCTCGAGTTCCTGCTTGATGGCTGCAAGCCCCTGCGCATAGATACCATCGTCATTGGTCAATAAAAACCGCATACCACGCTCTTTAGACCTTTGATGCAATATATGCAAGGTCCAAGAGGTGCGCCGGAGGCTCTGCTACTTCATGGAAATGGGGATAACCGGTAGGGGCTGGAACCCTAGACGTAGGTATCGACGACCGTGCCGAGGCCTTCCAGCATCTTGACGAGCTCCTGGCCTTCCATCCTCTGGCTGTCGAGCACGAGCTTCGTCCCGGCCATGCTTGCCTTCTGCTGATTCTCGGCGGCCTGGATATCGATGAGAGCCAGGGCAAGGGATATGTTGGTTCCTCGTATAGGTTCCATACTCATCCTATCGGCCGGGTCAGGGCGAGCTTGAATGCCGTCCCCGTCATTGCTGCCTGTTTCCTTCAGTCCAGCACATAGGCGAAATGCCCGGTAACCTTCAAGGTCTTCTGACCGTTGTTCCCGGTCAGCGGGCCGAAGGGTGCGGCCTGCTCGATGGCAGCCATGGCGGCGGAGTCGAGGCTGTAGGAGCCGGAACTCTTCAGGACGCCGATGTCAATGACATCTCCCTGTGCGTCGAGCACGAACGTTATGCTCACCTTTCCCTGCTCGCCCTTGAAGATGGCGTCCTCGGGATACTCCCAGATGTGGAAGATCCTGATCTTGAGCCGATCGAGGTACCCCACGGCCACCCCTCCCTCGGCAACGAAGCTCACGCCTTCCTGCGCCTCCTCTTCCTCGGAGGTCGGCGCCTCCTCCTGACGTATCAGTTCCTCGAGGGGCTTCATCAGCTCCGGCGGTATGTTCACCAGCCTTACCGGAACGGAAGGCCTGTCGCTCAAAACCTGCTTTGCCATGATCATGATGGGTTGGACGAGGATCAACACATGCAGGAGGGCGGACAGGACAAGGCAGAGGATCATCCGCATCGACATACCGGTATCAAAGCCAGTTTGAACCCTGGGTGTCAAGATACAAAATCGTGATGGGATTCCTGATGCTGCCCGGTACAGTGGCCCCAGGATCAAAAAAGCACAGGGATCATCGGGAACCCGGTTACCCTCGGGTCCCTGCGGATCAGGGTGGAACGTTGATCATCCCCTGCGGATTGTGCTAAGGTACCCGATGGAAGCGGACGGGTCCTGGTGGGCCCCCCGGACTTCAAATCCGGTTGTTCGGTGCGACGAGCGTCGAGGGTGGGTTCGATTCCCATGCGCTTCCGCCATCTTGAACTTCCCTGCCTATGACGGTGATGATCACCCGTAATGCGGACAACCATGACAGGCGTACCTGTTCGAGATCATCCCGTATGGAAGAACCCTTCTCCCCTCCTCATTTCCCCTTGAAGTCGGGCTTCCGCTTCTCCATGAAGGCGATGAAGGATTCCTTGCAGTCCTCCGAGGGCAGCAGAAGCATGTTCTTGTGAACGGCCAAGGAGATGCCTTCCTTCACCGAGACGAACCTGCTGTAATTCAGGATATCCTTCGTGTTCTGGACCGCCAGAGGAGCGCTCTCCATGATCTCGCCGGCGAGCTTTGCGGCTGCGGCCATCATGGCGTCCCGGTCGGGGTAGACCTCTACGACAAGGCCCATCCTCGCAACCTCCGGGGCGCTGAAGAACCTGCCCGTGTATGCCATCTGCCTGGTGTACATCTGGCCTATAATATAAGGAAGCCGCTGGAGGACCCCCATATCGGCCACGATGCCGATGCGCGCCTCCCGCAGGGAGAACTCGGCATCCTCGGTGCACAGGCGGAGGTCGCAGGCGGATATGATGTCAAGCCCTGCTCCCACGCACTTGCCGTGCACCGCCGCAATGACGGGCTTCCTGCACTCCTCAATGGCATGGCAGCACTCGAAGAGGTTCTTCTCGCTTAAGGGAATGTCGAGGAGCTTCTTCGTGTTCCCGATAATCCCCCTGGACATGGCGTCCTTCAGGTCCAGGCCTGCGGAGAAGATGCGGGCATTGCTTCTGAGGATGACTACCCACACATTGTCGTCCGCATCCAGTGCGTGAAAGACGTCGGTGATCTCGGTGGCCAGCTCGTAGCTCAGGGCGTTCAGGGCATCGACCCTGTTCAGGCTGACCATTGCAACGTGATTGTCGGTTTGCACTTCTATGCATCGGTAATCCATAATGACCTCGCTTTTTTTAAGGAGAGTTCCGGGTTCATGCCTTCAGCCCGCTCATCTTCTCCAGGGTCTCCTCGGCCTCGATCATGATGCGGTCGATGAGCTCCCTGGTCGTGGGGTTGTCCGTGATGCCGCCGCAGCACTGGCCGGCAAAGAGGATGCCACCCTCCACGTCACCTTCGTTGATGGCCTTGAGGTGTTTCATGTTGCCCACGGCCTGGCGGGCCAGCACCATAAGGGGATGCCCCTCCTCGGCCCGGAGCATTTCCACGCTGACGGCAGCGAACTTCGGCCAGGACAGGTTCATGAGCTGCTTCACCAGGAGGGCGCCCTTGACGGCCTCGACGACCGGGAACCCTCTCCTGGTCATGGCCAGGGCCTCCTTCGTCTTTAGCACGCGGCCCTCGAGCCCATCGAACACCGTGTCGTAGAGAGTGTCCTGCTCCGTGGCCTCCATGCACAAGCGCTTGAAGTTATCGTGGACCATGCTTTCCCTGACCACCATGAAGCGGCTCCCCATGGAGATGCCGTCCGCGCCAAGGGCAAGAGCCGCAGCCAGGCCCCTGCCGTCGTAGAAACCACCGGCCGCGATAAGAGGCACCTGGACCATGCCCGCCACTAATGGGATGAGGACCATGGACGTTGCCGCAGCGCCGTGGGCCGCCGCCTCGTGTCCCGTGACGACCAGGGCGTCACACCCGGCCTGAACCGCCTTTACTGCGTGCTTCGCGATGGCGATTGTGCCGACCACCTTGCCCCCGTAGGCATGGACGTCATTGACGAACCAGGGCTTGCCCAGAGAGTAGTTAACGATGGGGACCTTCTCATCGATGGCGGCCTCGATGTTTTCCTTTGCCCCCGGTCCGATGAGGATCTGGTTGACCCCGAAGGGCTTGTCCGTCATGTCCCTGATCTGTCGTATCAGGTCCCGCGTTTCTTTGGGATTGCATCGCGCAATGGCCAGGATGCCCAGTCCTCCGGCATTGCACACCGCCGATACCAGCTTCGGCTCCGTTATCCAGTTCATCCCCGCGAGCATTATCGGATGCTCTATCCCGAACATCTCAGTCATCCTTGTCTTCAACATGGTGCCGTCCTCTCGGGTATTAGTTTGCTGAGCAGTGCGGAAAGGAGAAGCTTCAGCCTCGCAGTAAAAATATACCATCATCGCCTGAGGAGACAAGCCGGAAATAACTCCACAAGCCGCTTATTCCTTCCGGGAGCCTTGAATCACACATGCCTTCTCCATACTACTGCCTGTAAGGTCTTTACACATCCGGCCATTCGGTTTATCCTAAAGACGAACCATCGTCAGATTGTTCTTTTGAATTCATATGATGAAGGATTGCATGAAAAAGCTGCTCATATGTATCATCGCCGTCTTGTTTCTCACCTTTGTCGCCTCTTGCGCGACCACACCTGTTCCGGGCATTCACCTGTCGCGAAAGGGCGATGTCGACGCCGGCGTTTTCTCGGTCCGTGTCGAGTCGTTCGGCCCAGGTGACGTTCCTACGGTGATCGTTACGGGATGCGGAGAGCGCAATGCCACCATCGAAATCATGGACACAGCCACCGGCAAGGTGGTGGAAACCCGCAAGGAGTATGTCCCCAGAGACTGGATAAGGTGGTGGGCGTTTCCCGACCTTCCTTCGGGTTCTTATCAGGCCGTGCTGCTGATTGCCGGTGACAGGAGAGGTACCGCCTCATTCACCGTAAAGAAGTAGTGCGGGTACCCCATGCAGAGGGCCATGCTGTCCATGGCTCAGGTACATCCTCCCAAGTCCTCTCCTGAAATCCACGAACAAGCTTGACATCCCTCCATCAGTATTATAGTTTAGTAATATTGATTCGATCTTTCTTTGATATCATTTTGAAACAATGAGGAGAGGCATGTCGAGCCCCTTGGAAGACCGCAAGGCCGAGACAAAAGACATGATCCTGCAGGCCGCCCGGAAGGTGTTCGGCGAAAAGGGATTCCACAAGGCCCAGATCGCGGATATCGTGAAGACCGCAGGCATATCGACGGGCAGCGTCTACGCGCACTTCAAGGACAAGCGCGACCTCTACGAGCAGATCATCCGGGAAAACCTCGGCTCCCTGAGGAACACGCTCAAGGACCTGAGCCAGACCAGAAATCCGGGCGATGTCCGCGAACGGGTGCAGCAGTGGAAACCGGCCTTTACCGCATTCTTCGACTATGTGGAGTCGAACCCCGAGCAGATCCTCCTGATCGTGCGCGGCGGCTTCGGGGTGGACGAGGAGAACGACACCATCATCTGGGAGTTCTTCAACGCCTTTGCATCCGATATTGCCGAGGACTTCCGCAAGTGGGAGGAACTCGGCTTCATCAAGGGTGTGAACGCCGCGCTCATGGGACACATCGTCATAGGCATGTGCCTCCATGTGGCCCTGAGCTACCTCATGGAGAGGCAGTTCACCAGGGTCGAGGCCATCAACAACCTCATTGCCCTGACCCATGCCATGGTATCCCTGTACCTCACGGAAAAAGGAAGATCGGAGCTCGGTGATATGAGCGTACCCAGGCTGCCGGAAGAGGATGTGCAGTAGCGCTGATCGGTTTATCCCCAACCATATGGGGTGTTTGAGTGCTTTGATCGGGCATCGTGCCCGCTCGTGGTATTACACACAGCAGAGAGGAGGGTTTCATGCTGTCAAGCTCGGATATTTCTGTACGGTTGTCCGCCTTTCCGAAGTTCGAGGACATGTCCGTCGGCCTGTCCTATGCCCCGCGCATGCCCGCCCATATGGTCAAGCAGATCCGCGAGGTTGTGGCCGTTGCACGGAAGTTCAATAAGGAAGTGACGAGGCCTCTGGCCCTCGAACTCGACCGGAAGACCCACGAAGACCCCGGGTACATGCCCTGGGACCTGGTGGAGACCGCCAACAGGTGGGGCTTCTACACCATGTGGATACCGAAGATGTTCGGCGGCAAGGGCTACAACCTGCCGTCCATGTCATACTTTTCCGAGGAGGTTGCCTCCGCCTGCCTCGGCATCATGAACGTCATCGGCGTTCACTATCTCGGGGTGGCCGGGATCATCTCTTCGGCCAACACCCGCCTGGCGAAACGCATCCTCGGCGAGGTCGTCCAGGGGGAGAAGACCGGCAGGCCCTGCCTCCTGGCACTGGCCACCACCGAGCCCGGCGCCGGCACGGATGTCGAGGAGGTGGAACTGGTGGACAAGGGCAAGGTCACCTGCCACGCCAGGCGGGTCAAGGGCGGCTATATCGTCAACGGCACCAAGGTCTTCATATCCATGGGACACCTCTCCACGTGGACCGTGCTCTATGCATATGCGGACCTCAAGAGGCCTTCGGAGTCCACGGTGGGCCTCATGGTAAAGACCGGGACCAAAGGGTTCTCCTTCGGCACCCATGAGAACAAGATGGGCCAGCGGGCATGCCCGGCGAGCGTGCTCGTCTTCGAGGACTGCTTTATCCCAGATGAGCAGGTCCTCTTCGACGATCGCCTGGTGCGAAAATTCTCGAAGAGGCCGCTGAAGGAAATCTCCCAGATCTACATCGACTACGTGGTCTCCGCGACCAGGCCCGGTGTCTGCGCATTCGGGGTGGGCGCCGCACGCGGTGCCTTTGAGACTGCATTAAAATACGCATCCACCAGGAAGGTGGAAGGCAGGCCTCTCATCAGCCGGGAATGGGTTCAGTGCATGCTCGCCGAGATGTACAAGAACGTTGCCCTGGGCAGGCTCGCCTATGAGGAGGCCAACCATGCCAACGGCCTTCGCGGCCTCTACAAGCTCCTCCAGTTCAAACCCTTGTACTACTATTTCATGCTCATGCCCCAGGCATACTTCGAGAAGGTGATCTCGCCGAGCCTGGAAAAGGAGTTCTCCACCAGGGTCATGGGAGGTATATCCTTCAACCGGGTCAGGCCTGAAGACCAGAGGTGCTGTTCGGGCTGGGCATCGCTGGCCAAGTTCGCCGGCACCGATATCGGCGTGAAGAACTGCCGCATGGCCCTCGAGCTCATGGGGGCCACGGGAATACGGCATGATGCAGGTGCCGAGAAAATGCTCAGGGACATCAAACTGCTGCAGATCTATGAGGGCACCAACCAGCTCAACCGGCTCAACCTGTTCAAGTGCCTCATCGCGCCCGAGTTTCCCCAGGTGCGACCCTTTGAAGAGTGAGTCCCCGAGGAGACCTCCATGCTGACGTTATTGAAAAACGAACTGAAACCGTTTGCAGAGCTTGCACAGTCCTTTGCAGCGAAGGAGCTTTCGAAGAAGACCGAAGAGCACGACCGGTATCCCTTCGGAGAACTCTTCACCGATGTGGTGGACAAGGCCCGCGACGTTGGGCTCCTGGCCGTGACGCTGCCCGAGGAATTAGGCGGCATCGGGGGCGGTATGGATACCCTCTGTGTCATCCTCCGGGAGATCTCCCGGGTGGATGCATCCCTGGCCGGCGTCATCTTCACCAGCGCCGTGGCCCAGGAGATCATGCTCGCCGCCGGTGCCCGAAAGCAAGCATCCAGGATATTCTCCACGACATCGTCCTCCGGGGATTTCCTTGTGGCCTTCCCCTGCTATGCCGATCCGGCCAGTGAGGACTACCTCCCGGAGACAGTCAGATCTGGCAGGGGCTATGCGCTCACCGGCTCCATCGAGCTCCTTTCCCTGGGCGGACTGGCGAAGCGTGCGATAGTGCCTGCGCGAACAGGAAGGGACGAATCTTTTTCCTTCTTCCTCATGGACCTGAACCAGGAGACGATCTCGCTGAGCGGACCTGTCTTCACCCTCGGGCTCCATGCATGCCCGTGCGCGGACATGGTCATGAAGGGCGCCAAGGCCATTCTCATCGGGGAGGAAGGGAAAGGCAGGACGTATTTCCAAGGTGTGTCCGCACCCATGCATGTAGCTGCAGCCGCCATCTCTTCAGGCATCATGAGGGGTTCGTTCAACGATGCCATGGCCTATGCAAGGGAGCGCTTCCAGGGCGGAAGGGAAATCGTCAACTGGAGCGAGGTGGGCATGATCCTGGCCAACATGAAGATCAAGGTCGATGTCGCGGAGCTATTGGTCGCCCAGGCGTGCCAGGCCATGGGACAGGGACCTCCGGGGAGGAACTCCCCTTGCCTTTCGGCCGCGCTGCATGTCCACGATCTCGCCGGCGATCTCACCACCGACGGTATCCAGGTCCTGGGCGGCAACGGCTACATGAAGGACTACGGACAGGAGAAGCGCTTCCGCGACGCCCATCAGGTGGCATCCTTCCTCGGGGCCTCTCCCATGAAAAAGATCAGGATGATCCGAGAGACTGCCGGACTCGGCGAAAGGGGATGAAAGGATACCATGAAGGATCTTGCGAACAAGACGGCGGCAATCACGGGAGCCGCCTCGGGCATCGGCAGAATGCTGGCGGTGAACCTTGCACACGAGCGGTGCAACCTGGCCATTGCAGACATCGACAGTGCAGGACTGAAAGAGACGGCCGAGCTCGTCGGCACGCGGGTGCGTGTCTCGACCCATACAGTCGACGTGTCGGACAGGGATCAGGTATACACCTTTGCCGAGGAGGCGGCCCGGTTCCACGGAGGCGTCGACATAGTCATCAACAACGCCGGCGTGGCCCTGGGCGATTTCCTCGAGACCGTGCCCCTGGAAGACTTCGAGTGGCTCATGGGTGTCGACTTCTGGGGTGTGGTCTACGGCACCATGGCCTTCCTCCCGTACCTCAGGAAACGGCCTGAAGGCCATGTCGTCAACATCTCCAGCCTTAACGGGATCTTGCCCAATCCCAACAACGGGCCCTACTGTGCCGCCAAGTTCGCGGTCAAGGGGTACACCGAGACCCTGGCCCAGGAGATGTACGGCACGGCCATATCGGTGAGTTGCGTGCACCCGGGCGGCATCAAGACCAATATCGCACGCAACACCCGCTTCAACCGCGCCATGTGTTCGCTGAGCAGGGAGAAGGCCATCCGACTGTATGAGGACGAACTGTTCAGGACGAGCGCGGACGAGGCAGCACGCGTCATCATCTCGGGGATAAAGCGAAACAGGCGACGCATCCTCATCGGCATCGACGCGAAGATCCTCGATCTGATCGCCCGGTTCTTCCCCGTGACTGCGGTCACACTCAGCACGCTGTTCACCAGATACATCGCCCGCTCCTACGCATGCAGGAAAGTATCCGGAGAGAGGGCCTGAGACGTTTTCGGTGAAGGTGAAATACGAGGACATACTCCACCATAAATCATATGAGGAGGATCTCATGAACAAAGGAGAGTTTTTCAAAGACGTCATCCAATGGGAACTGACCAATGAAGAACTGAACCTCAAGGGCAAGCTCCCATGCTTCTACTACGACAACACGTCCATGACCGCCATCTACACCGCATCGAGCGCCATGGTCCGCAGGCTGCTCCCGAGGTCCGACATGCATCCGGTGGAGGTCTTCAAAGGCAGATCGCTGGTCGCTTTCACGGCATTCGAATACCGCGACTCCGACATCGACCCGTACAACGAGTTTTCCATCTCCTTCCCCATAACCTTCCGGAAGAGAGCGATACCGAGCCTGACCGTCCTGAGCATGATGGCACGGAGATACTTCACTGCTTACGTATGGCAGTTGCCCGTAACCACCGAGCGTGCCCGTGTAGGAGGGGTGGAGATGTACGGATACCCCAAGTTCCTTGCGGATATTGTCTTTTCCCACGAGGGGAATATGCTCGTCTGTACGCTCTCCGAAGAGGGGAGGAACATCCTCACCCTCAAAGGGAAAAAGATCCGTACATACCGGGAGAAGGTCAATCGGTTCAAGACCTACTCCATAAAAGAAGGTGTGCCGCTGGCTGCGAACATCTACATGAACCCGCGGGAGTTCGGCAAATCCATCAGCCCGAGTTCCGCACGGCTCTCGCTGGGCGGCCATGAGATCTCCCAGAAACTTCGCGAAATCGAACTGAGTGACAAGCCCCTGTTCTACCAGTACATGCCGCTCATGGAGGCAATCCTGTTCGGCCCGAGGAACCTGATGGATGACTGAGACAAGGAAGGATGGCAGGGTCAGGAGGCTCAGGCCCCTGCCTTGCCCTCTTTCCTTGGGCATGTATGTAAAAGAAGTGTGTTCTGTGCCTCCACCGGGCATCCCGTATTGACGCCGCGGATCGAAACGGCCATAAGCACCGTTATGGGTATATATATGTATCCGATGTTCTCTTCGAATATGACTCTGACAGGGATTTTCCAGGAGGCCTATGTCGTCTCTGCTTAAAGCCGCTCTGACCTCTGAACCATTTCATACCTTTCTCTATCGCTTCATCCGTGTGTACAGCTCCACATTCCGATTCTCGGTGGTTAACGAAAAACCATGGATGGAATATCTGCAGCAGGGAGGCCATGTGCTCATCTGCACCTGGCACCAGCAGTTCTTTTCAGCCATACGGTATTTCAAGGCATACGAACGATATACCCCCCCCCTCATGATCAGCAGGAGTTCGGATGGGACCATCATCGCCGGGGTTGCCAGGCGAACGGGATGGAATCCGGTGCTCGGGTCCTCGTCCCGGGGGGGAGCCGAGGCATTGAAGGGCATGATCAAGTGCTTCAGGCTGTCACGCCTGGCCGCCCATGTGGTGGACGGCCCCCGGGGACCTGCAGGGAAGATCAAGGCCGGGGTGATCCGGCTTGCCCATGCCGCCGATGCAGTCATCGTACCGTTCTTCACCGAGGCAGACCGGGCCTGGTACATCAACAGCTGGGACAATTTCCTCTTGCCTAAGCCGTTTTCCCGCGTCACCCTGACCTATGGAGACATGCTCAGGTTCAATCCCACCACTGATCCGCAAGAGTTCGAAGGCCAGCGTGCGAAACTCGAAAAGATCATGATACCCGGGTTGAAGGGGCGGCTTGCAGCATAAGAGGGAGACCTTATCCCCAGAACTCGTAGCCTCCCCAAAAGGACATTATCAAGATCTGTATGCAGACCTTCCCGTTCCTGCTCTACTGTGATGCCTGACTCGTCTTCACGGAGTTCGCAGGGTCTTTGGCGGCCAGGTCTTCCATGGCACGGTAGGCCTCGTCGTAGCGATTCCCCGGACTCCAGAGCAACCAGCCCGTGGCGCCTGAGTCCTGCGCGGCCTTCATCTGCGCCTTGACGTAACCCGCATTGTACCCGATGGTAACCCTTAAGGGGAACGACTGGAGCCAGGGTCTGATCACCACCTGTTCCCCGACCAGGGCCTTCATCCTCTTCACCCCGCTGCTGATGAACATGTAGGGCTGGTCTGCCGGGTTGGCGACACCCGAAAAATTCTTGGTGAAGTGTGAAGGATAAAGCATGGGGGAGATGATGTCGAAATGATCCTTGAACTTCATCACGTCCTGTCCCAGGATCTTGATGTCCTGCTCCCTCTGCCAGATGACGATGCCGAACATATCAAGGGAAAGGAGCACCCCTTTTGATGAAGTGAGCTCATGGATGCGCCGGGCATACTCGGTGAGGACGTCGCTGCGTGACTTGCCCTCGATGCCCGTAAAGGTCTTGCCGTCTGCCGGGTACCGGAAATAGTCCACCTGTATCTCATCGACACCGAAGGTAATAAGTTCCTTGATGATGGCGAGGTTGTAGTCCTGAACGGCATGCTCTGCCGGATCGACCCACTCCTTGTCGAATCTCCACTGGTCGTTCCTGGATGAATTCCGGATGTCCCGGAACATGCATATGCGTGCCACCACATGGATACCCTGCTTGTGCAGGTAGTCCACCATCTTCGAAAGGTCTTCAATAGGATAATAGTACGCATCGATGCCGAGAACGTCCCGGGGTACCGCGCTCTTGTAGGTCGGCAGCCCTTCGACCTCCTTTGCGTCGAACACCACGGTGTTGGCTCCGTTCTTTTTCAACCTCTCTCCCATGGTGAGTATCTGACGTGAACTTGAAGTGAACTGGTTGGCATAGGCGCCCTTTGCCTCGAAGGTCTTGGGGCGCTTCACACACACCGGTTTCACCGGTTCATTCCGGACCACGGGTATGGTGATGACCTGCCCCACCGACATGGTCTTCTCGCTGAGGCCATTGACCTTCTTGATCTCTTCAACGAATTCATACCTCGTATACGAAGCTGCGAGAGGAAGGTACGCTGAGGCTATCCCTGCCAGGGAATCACCCGGTTTCACGGTGTACGTCACATCCGATGCAAAACATGGGGATGCGAGCATGAACCCGAGGATCACGATGCAGAGAAATCGTATTAAGTGACTCATGGATGTCATTCGCTTCTTTTGTGTCATCACCTTATACCCATCGGCTTTTTTCCGTACACCAATAAACCTGGGGCGACATGTTCTCTCGATTACAGTGTCCGTATCCATCCAGGTGAAACTATTTCTGCGAGATGCCCATAATATCTCTTGCTTCTTCAGGTGTCGCAGGCTCCCTTCCAAGAGCCGCGGCGATCTTCACCGCCCAGAGGACCTGCTCCCAGCTGCCCTTTGCGATATCTCCACCCGGCAGTCTGATGTTGTCTTCAAGCCCCACCCTCATATGCCCTCCCATGAGACAGCTCATGGTGACTGCAGGGAACTGGTCGATTCCCACACCGCAGGTGGTGAAGTTGGACCCCTCCGGCAATGCGTTGGCCATGGCGATGAATGCTTCGGGTCTGAACCTCTGGCCGCCGGCCACCCCCCAGACGAAATTGAAGTTCATGGGCATTGAGAAGAATCCCTGCTTCGCGATCAACAGCGTATTGTCGATGCCACCCATGTCGTAGCACTCGATCTCGGGTTTCACCCCGTTTGCCTCCATGGCCGAGCCGAAGTCCTTCAGCATGGTGAAGGTGTTCTCAAAGACACCGTCCCAGACGATCTCCCCGGAGTTCCTGTTGATCACGCTGAAGTTCATGGTATTGGTGTTCAGAGATGCCATGGCAGGCTTGATAGCAAGGATCTGGTCTATTCTTTCCTGGGCGGTCCTGCCCAGGCCCACTGCAGAACTCAGGTTCACGATGAGCTCAGGCGTCTTGTCCTTTATGGCATCGTGGGTCGCTCTGATGCGTTCGATCTCATGGGTCGGCATGCCCTGGTCGTCCCGGGCATGGACATGGACCATAGCAGCCCCTGCTGCATAGCACTTGGCAGCTTCACCGGCGAACTCGGAGGGTGTATACGGCACGGCCGGGTTCTGGTTCTTCATGGTAATGGCGCCGGCCAGGGCTGCGCAGATGATGACTTTGCCCATTCCATCATTCATGAGACTGCATCCTTTCCCGGGGGAAGGTACAAGGTATGGCTGCTGCCACTGGCGGTTCTCACAGATGTGCTGTGTTTACCGCGCCCTGGCACCATCGGTGAAAACCTGCAGGATGGCGTTCATGGCGCGTTCCTGCCTCTTCCTGGTCATAGGCTCCTTGCCAAGGACCATGACCGAGATAAAGGTCTCGATGGCACCGTAGAAGATGTAGGTGAGGTGATGCGGGGGAACATCCTTGCTGAGGAATCCGCTTTCCTGACCCTGGAGCATGATCTGTTCGCACAGGCTGAAAAATTTCAGGAACCTCGAGAGCCCTTCCTCGGTGTGGTAGACCGAACTCCTGCATACCTCGCTGACAAAGATGGACATAAGATTGGGTTTCTGGCCGTAGGTTTCGAGGAAGAAGTCGATGATGTTTACGAGTTTGTCCCTCGTTGGCGCGCTGGAGCTTATTTCCCGGTCCATTACAGCATAGAGGTCATTCCACCAGGACTCCACTATGATCTCGAACAGGACCTCCTTGCTGCCGAAGTAGTGGTACACGAGGCCGTAGGAGACCCCTGCCCTCCTTGCGATATCAGCCATTCGGGCGTTTGCATATCCTTTCTCCCGAAAGACCTCCAATGCGGCGTCGATGATCATCCCCTGCTTCAGATTCTTGGCCATAATCAACCCTTTGATGTGATTCGATTGCGGGCATTCTGCCCGGATGTCGACATGGAGTCAAGTACTTAATCGACAAGCGGATCGGATGAAGGGGATGATTTTTTGCCCAGACCATGGTAGAGAAATGAACACTATTCTGTACTCTAGACGAGGGTCATGGTGAAGCAGGTATTACGTGATGTGACAGGCGGCTGCAGCATCCGAATCGACAAAGAAGGCCGCTGGTATTACGAGGGCAGCGAGATCATCAACCCCATGGTGCTGCGCACCTTCTGCCAGGCTCTTCAGCGGGACGAGGCCGGGAGATACTGCATCGTTATAGAGCCTGAGATCTGTTATGTGGAAGTCGAGGACACCCCCTTTGTCGTCTCCGGGATCAGGGGCGACCTCCATGTAGGCCTGTACGTCCGCCTCAATACCCTGGAAACCTATCCTCTCGAGCCCACAAAGCTCTCTATTGGTCAGAACAATGTCATGTATATCACGCTGCCCGACGGCATGAAGGTCCGCTTCACCAGACCGGCCTATTACAGCCTCGCCCTCATGATGGAGGAGGACGATTCCGGATTCATTGTGCTGAAGATCCAGAATGTGGCATATCCGATATGCCCGGCTGGATAGAGAACTGATCATTAAGCCCATATGCCGTTAGCTGGCATATTCCTCATCTTCTGACAGAATCCTTCCGATAGAACAGGTACCACACCAACCTGGAGGTAAAGCATGGCACTCAAGAAAATTGTCGTGGTAAGTCTGTTCCTCATGGCATTTACAGCCACAACCGTCTTTGCCGACGATGAAACACGCAAAAAGGAGCTCACCGACGCCGTGGACTATGCGGTAAAGGTTCTGGAGGGTAAGGGCAAGGCGGGCCTCGACGATCTCAAGGCCTTCCGTTTTGCCGGCGGAGAGGGATATATCTATGTCACCGATATGAATGCCGTAGTGATCATGCACCCGGTGGCGCCCGAACTGATCAACAAGGACTGCACAACCATCAAGGATACCAAGGGTAAGTTCTTCGGCGCAGAGATGAAGGGCAAGGCGGAAAAGGCCGGAAAAGGGTGGACATCATACTCTTGGCCGAATTCCAAGAAGAACAACACCCCGGAAACCAAATGTTCTTATTTCAGGACGGCCAATATGGGGGGCCAGAAGGTGATCGTTTATGCAGCACTATTCGGCATCTCCGAGGCTGGATGTCAGTAGGATCAACCCGGAAAACCCATTGAGGGGATATCGGGCATTGCCTGATATCCCACTCTCCACAAACGATAATTCTCAGCTTTCAAAGGCTTCCTTACCTGCAGCGTGCATATACCTGAGTTTCCGCCCCTCTGCAGCTTGGTCTGCAGGGCATTTATGAGGCACAACCCGTCTAGGTCTCTGAAGATAACCCTTGGTTCAGAACGGAAAGGCCTCTCTGAAATCCCGCTATCGTCCCTCCGAGACGGTTGTATGTGCCCAGCAGATACCGAGCCATTTCCGGATACTGGGCATAAGCCGTATCCATCATTTCAAGCTCATGATAGTTCCGGACTATTTCAGGCAGGTCCGGGCGTTTTCTGATCTCGCCTTCTATGGACTTGAGCCTCATGGTCAATTCCATGACCCGGGGCTGGTTTAACTTTCGGTGTTGGAACTCGCGCAGGATATCACCGGCCATTGCAGATGCCTTGCGATAACACTCCCGCAACCATGGGACCCAGGCAAGGTCGCCTCGAGGTGAGGGGTTTTCTGAAATATCCTGGAGAAGCGCCTGATCATGCTCGAGTCCCAATGCTTCCTCCCACATCGCTCTGAAGACCAGGGCCATGCGTTCCGCATTCGAGAGGTCCAGCGGGGCCAGCGGCAGGTAGACCAGTGTGCCGTTCTCGAGGAAACGGGACTGGTAGGCACGCACATTCGACGTGGCTGCAGGGACAGACTTGTCCTCCAGCATTGCCGATGCCGTGTCCGCCACATACACCGCATCGAGGTCATCCCGGCACGCTATGTCAGCGCAGATGGTCTTTTCGGAACAGGGCGCGCAGGAACGAGCGGGCTGCAGGATGATGTTGCCCTGGCCGTACGGTGCGGTTTCGGCATAATACGCCGTGGAGAAATAGAGCCCGAGGACCCGGGTGCCCACGGCAGCGGCGACGTGTACCGTGCCGGTATCATTGCTGACGAGGAGTGCGCATTGTTTGAGCACTGCTGCCAGATCCACCATGTTTGTTTTACCGTTAAGATCGATGAACGGCCTCTTGAAGAGGGAGCGAAACTCCGTGGACAGGGCGCTCTCGGCTGCAGTGCCGAGGACGGCGATCTCGCAGCCTCCGGATGCGCAGAGTTTCTCGGCCAGTGCGGCGAACGAGCGAACAGGCCAGGCCCTGTGCAGCTTGCTGGCCCCCATCTGCAGGGCCACGATGCGGCCTGTTCCCGCATACCCGTTTTCTTCCAGCAGGCGCATGGCAAGGTCACAGCCTTCATGAGAAACCGGAAGATAATCCCTGACAGGTGCGACGGGCACCCCGCCCATCCCGATGTACATGTCCACCAGGTTGAAGGTGTTGTTCAGCCGGTTCTGTGCCGCTGCGAAGAGATACTTGCCCCAGGGACCCAGGACCCTCACCTCTCCCGGGTAGGTATTGATGCGGCCGGCCCGTTCGCGCGCAGGGATGCATTCGCAGAGGCGTGCTGCGGCCGCCGTATGGGTCAGGTTGATGACCAGGTCATACCCCCGTGCGAGTTCGGGCATGACCCTGGCGATCCCGGCGATGAGATCCGGATCGATACTCTTGTCGGGTTGAGTCATTGCGCCGACTTGCGCATCGGTAAACCAGATCGTCTCGTTCACCAGTCCCGAAGCCCGTACGACCGGCGCCAAAGAATCATGGCATACCATCATTACCTGTACAGTGGGGTAAGCCTGCCTCAGCCTGGTTATCAAAGGGAGGGTTTGTACCACATCACCGAGCCGGCTCATCTGTACGATCAGGATTCTTTCCATTTCAACTCCCCAAGGTGTATTGAGAGCCCAGTATAGGTCACCTGAAGATCATGTCAAGTAATGCCGGGGGCTCAGGAGCTCTTGCGATATGGATCATAAGGTCTGCAGATCGGACAGGAGAAGCTTTAATCCCAGCTGTCTGATGAGAAGGTGGACATTGCAGCACGGAATATGAAGAGGGTGTATCAGGCATTGGCCGATACACCCTCTCAACTCGAGATCTATGTGCTCAAGGCAGATTTGAACTAGTCACTGCTCAGCGAGCTTAACTGACCCTCCAGCCATGACTGCTGGCTCTCAAGGGTGCTCAGCATGGTTTCCATGGCCGTGTACTTGGCGATGAGGGTTTCCTGGTACTTGGTCAGCCGTATCTCCATGGCATCGATCTTGTCATCGATATTGTCTATCTGGTCCTGGATCGAAGTCTGCTTGTTCGCCACATACCCGTCGACGCTGTCCGTCATGGAGTAGAGGGCCTGATCAAGCTTTTCACCCACGCCCTGGGTGAATGTGAAGTCGAAGGTCCCGGTACTGGTCCCGGTATACTGCAGCCTGAGGTCCTCCACGTCCTGGTCTTCATCGCCGATGAGGACCTGGCCCTGACCGGTCATGGTCATCCACTCGGAAGACCCCGCCTCCCTGATCCTGCCTGCCACATCCACACCGGTGTAGGTGCCGTCGGCGACGCCGAGGGATCCTCCTGCCACGGACACGGTGAAAGATCCCGAGCTGCCGTAGGAGTCGCCCGACAGTTTGAGCTGGCCGCCGTCGTTCTCGGCAACGATGCCCTGGGTATTCCCTGCGTTGATGGCATCCACGATGGCATCAATGTCCATGCCCGAAGTCAGTGAGATCTCCTCTGCTGCTCCGCCGGAACCGGTCAGGGTCAGGGTCGCGTCGCTGCCCAGGGTCCCGGAGAACCCGCTTCCCGTCACGCTGGCCTGGGTGGCAACCTGGGTGATCTCTACCTCGTAGTCGCCTTCAATGGAGGTGTCCTCATCGGAGTAGATATAGGTGAGGTCGGTGTTCGTGCTTGACCCCTGGGCTACAAAGAGGCTCATCACGTCACTGAAGTTCGTCTCCAGGTATCCGTCCAGGGTGTCCTCATCAATGGACAGTTGGCCCGTCTCGTCGATGTTGATGCCGATGAGGCTCAGGTGGTCGAGGGTGGAATCCAGGCCGCTCACTTCGGAGAGGATGATACTCCTCAACGTGCTCTTGACGCTCAGGAGCGATGAGTCGGCAAAGAGCGTGCCCGTGGTCTCGCCGTCCTCGGACACGGTGTTCTGCTCTTCGACGTAGCTCATCAGCTCGTTGTAGCTGTCTACGAATTCCTGGATCTTTTCCTTGATGCCGTCGGTGTCCCTGGTGATGTCGAGCGTTATGGTCGCGTCCTCGTCCGCTCCGACGAGATCAAGGGTCACGCCGCTGATCACATCGCTTATCTCATTGGTGCTCCTGGTGATGGTGAAACCGTCGACGGTGATCTGGGCATCCTGACCGGCCACGATCTCGGTCATTCCGAGGGATCCCGTGCCGTCAGTAAAGGTGAAGCCGTCTGCCCCTGTGGTCTTGGATGTGAGGGTCAGGCGATATTCGCTGTCGGACACGGCAAGGATCGACGCCGTGACGCCTACCGGATCGTCTCCGGAGTTCAGCGCATTGATCTTTGTCTGGATGTCTTCGAGGCTGTCGGTTGTGGAGATAGTGATCGACTGGCCATTGATAGTGAGATCTCCGGAGATCCCCAGGGCTTCGCTTTCCGAGCTGAAGCTGCCGCTGGCAAGCTTCTGTGCCGTTGCCAGCTGGTCGACAGTGATGGAATAAGTGCCTTCCGAGGCATTCGTCCCCACAGCAACATCCAGGAGGTCCTCTACGTCACTGCTCGTTCCGGTTACCGTGGCCGAGGAAGTAAAGACATCGAAGTCCTCTGCAGAGGACAGGTCGCTGGCTGCCGTTTTCAGGGAGAGGAGCATGGTGTTCACTTCACTCCATGCCGACTTCTTCTCCGTGAGGGTAGTCTGTTTGTTTTCCAGCAGCGTGATGGGGTTTCGCTGAATCGCCACGAGCTGTGAGATCATACTGTCCCAGTCGATACCGGATACCAGTCCTGAGATTGAAAATGTCGATGCCATAAAAAGCTCCCTTTGACCCCTCAGAATTAAAGTGAGGGCTCCGGTATAACATAACCGGAGCCGATCACCCTGCCTTCCTACACGTTCTCTTCCACGATCAGCCCGGATATCTCCGACATGTGCTCACGTAACCTGAGCACGCTCTCCGGGGGCAGCTGCCTGATGACTTCGCCGCTCTCCTTGTCCACCACGCTCACCACGATATCGTGGGTGCTGTCGTCGACGCTGAACTGTATGGACCGGTTCATGGCGCTGAGCTGGGTGTTGATCGCGTCAATATCCTTGTGGATCTCTTCGGCAGACCGCGTATCTTTCTGAAGGGTCTTCTGAGCCTGCACTACTTCACTGTCACGGTTTGAAGATGCCTTGGTGGTGACCACAGACCCCACACCGGCGCCTTCCATCCGGAAGGGATCAACCGGTACGGTGCTGATGCTTTCGATTTTCATGGCCACACCCGCCTTTCAGTCAGTGGTCCATGGGGGAGGAGACCTCCCCCATGTCCTTCATGACTGTTATTAGCCGAACAGGGAGAGCACGCCCTGAGTTGACATGTTCGCCTGGGCGAGCATTGCAGTACCTGCCTGGAGCAGGATCGAGTTCTTGGTGTAGGTGACCATCTCGGATGCCATGTCCACGTCTCTGATGGTCGACTCGGCTGCGGAGAAGTTCTCGATCTCGACCTGAAGGTTCGAATAGGTGTAGTCGAGCCTGTTCATGCCCGCGCCGATGTTGCCCAGCGTGGTGGCCAGGGTGTCGATGGCGCTGTCGATGAGGGTGATGGCGGACTGGGCATTTGTCATGGAGTCCAGTCCTGCCGAGCTGAGGCCGAGGCCGGAAAGGGTCAGGGCAGACGTGGTGACCACGATCTGAGAAGTTGTCGCGTTCTCGGAACCCACCTGGAAGGTGCCCGTGTAGGCCGAGCTCAGGAGGGCTGTACCCTGATACTTGGTGTCGCCCGAGATACGGGTGATTTCCTCTGCGAGCTTGTCGAACTCTGCATCGATCTTAGCGGTGTCAGATGATGCATTGGCGGAGGCCGCCTGGGTCGCCAGTTCCTTCATCCTCTCGAGGATACCCTCGATCTGGTTGGCCGAACCTTCCGCAATGGCCAGCAGGGCCTTGCCTTCGCTGACGTTTCTGGAAGCTACGGTGAGCGACCTGACATTGGTGCGGAGCCTGTTGGCAATGGCCAGACCGGCAGCGTCGTCGGAAGCGCGATTGATGCGGTAGCCGCTGGAGAGCTTCTCCATGCTAGCGTTCAGTTTTGATTCCGTGCCGAGTAACTGCCGATGTGAGTTGATTGCTGCGACGTTGGTGTTGATGCGAAGTGCCATGTTTGAATCCTCCTTGATTTTTTTGGTTGTCCCGACCATCCTTGGCCGGTTTGTTTTACTTGGTTGACCAGTTTTCAGGCCTGATCAAAGCCTTCTCGGAGTCACCTCCTTTCGTTCTTGTTTCTTATACCCTGCCTATCGGCATATTTTTCCATTACTTTACAGGAAAATCACACGGATAAAAATATGCATTACCTCAGTCGCTCTTCTCGAGCTGTCAGAAAGCCCCCCTCTTGACGGTAATACGTCAATGCCTTGACTTATCAAAACCCTGTTATAGCCTCCATCTTTCTGATATTACTGAACCTATCAACCGTGTCTCAGACGGCATGCTCCTTGCTCTATCTGTTCAGGGTCATGTGGGTAAACCGCATAATTTGGCAGGACGTAATCCTGCCCATACAGGTTGGCATTCACCTCCATCGGGCGGAGCCTGTCTATCTGCAGGTCCTAGATTATCTCAATAGCCTTTGGGGTGAGATATACATGGAAATCATCCAGTGAACACTGAAGCGGACAATGACGATCCCCGACGGAGATCCACTCGAATTTGCAGACAAAGTCCAGACAGGCATGTATAATATATAAGGAAGGCATACCAGCGGTTCTGCATTGATGAAATGAATGATATGACTGAAGCTGAACTACGAAAACATATTGCTGAATTGGTGGCTCAATTCCACCAGACAAAAAACCGCGGGAAGGAATTCATCCCCGGCAAAACGCCAGTTCGATATGCCGGGCGCATCTTCGATGAACAGGAGATCCAGGCTGCAGTGGAGGCATGCCTGGACTTCTGGCTTACAGAGGGACGTTTCACCAAAGATTTTCAATCAGAGTTGGCTGCCAAGGTTGGCGTTGAGTATGCTATTCTTACCAATTCCGGTTCCTCTGCCAACCTACTCGCTCTGACCGCCCTCACCTCCCCGCTCCTGGGTGAACGCCGTCTCCAGACCGGCGATGAGGTGATCACGGTGGCGGCAGGATTTCCCACAACGCTGAACCCGATCATCCTGAACAACCTCACACCCGTGTTCGTGGACGTGGATATTCCCACATATAATGCCATCACCGACCAGATCGCAGCAGCGATCAGCCCAAGATCCCGCGCAGTCTTCATCGCCCATACCCTGGGTAATCCATTCGATCTCCGAGAAGTAATCAACATCGTCCGTAGACATGACCTCTTCCTCATCGAAGACTGCTGCGATGCACTTGGTTCCACCTATGGTCAAAATGTTGCGGGTGAAACCATGGTTCCCCCAAGAATGGTCGGTTCCTTCGGACATCTGGCCACGTGCAGCTTCTACCCGGCCCACCACATCACCCTCGGTGAGGGCGGAGCTGTGCTGACTTCCGACACGACTCTCGCCCGAGCTGTGCGTTCCTTGAAAGACTGGGGTCGCGACTGTTCCTGTGGACCCGGGGAGAACAACACCTGCGGCAGGCGTTTTAACGGCCAATACGGCACGCTGCCCTATGGGTATGATCATAAATACGTCTATTCCCACATTGGCTACAATCTGAAGGCAACGGACATCCAGGCAGCGATTGGTGTGGAGCAGTTGAAAAAACTGGATTCCTTCTGCGAAGCCCGCAGAAGGAATTTTCAGTTATGGATGGATGGTTTCCGGGAGTATGAGAACTCGTTCCTCCTCCCCCAAGCGACTGCAGGATCAAACCCCGCCTGGTTTGCCTTCCCCGTCACGGTGAAAGAAGGCGTCGGTTTCACCCGCACCGAATTAACCACCCATCTGAACGAGCACCTCATCGAGACCCGCAATCTCTTTGGCGGCAACCTCCTCCGCCAGCCCGCCTATCTTAACATCACCCATCGCAGGATATCCGACCTGGCGAACACCGACCGCATCATGCAGGACACGTTCTTCCTGGGGACCTACCCCGGGATAGGGAAACCACAGATCGATTACACCATGGACATTATAGGCAGGTTCCTGTCGCTGCGGGGGAACATGTGATGAAGCAAACGGGAAACGACAAAGGGATATTCGGTGGTTTTTACAATGGGAAATCCGTGCTCCTGACCGGCCACACAGGATTCAAGGGCTCCTGGCTGGCTCTCTGGCTCCACGAACTCGGTGCCCGAGTCACCGGCTTCGCCCTTCCGCCCAATACAGTTCCCAGCCATTTCGACCTCATCGGATTGAAGGACCTGGTCCATCACATCGAAGGTGATGTCCGGGACCTGCAGTCCCTCATAAAGGCTTTTGACATGGCCCGGCCGGAGATCGTCTTTCACCTGGCCGCCCAGCCTATTGTCCGAGAATCCTATGACGATCCTAAAACGACCTTTGATACGAACATCGGCGGAACCGTAAATGTCCTGGAGGCCATCCGTTACTGTAATTCAGTAAAATCAGCCATCGTCGTGACTTCCGACAAGTGCTATGAAAACAGGGAATGGGTATGGGGCTACCGGGAAAACGACCCCATGGGCGGGCATGATCCCTACAGCGCCAGCAAGGGGGCAACGGAAATTGTCTGCGCGGCCTATCTCCGGTCGTATTTTTCCGGAAATGGACAATGCCGGCATCCCGGTTTTGCGACAGCCCGGGCGGGTAACGTAGTCGGCGGCGGAGACTGGGCAAAGGACAGGATCATTCCTGATTGCATCCGCGCTCTTTCAAAGAATGAGCCGATCGTTATAAGAAACCCTAAAGCCACGAGACCCTGGCAGCACGTTCTCGACCCGCTTCACGGTTATCTTTCTTTGGCAAGACATCTCTGGCAGCAGCCCGATCTTTACAGCGGGGCATGGAACTTCGGCCCGAGCGAGTCGCAACAGATCACCGTCGCTGATCTCGTACAGCGTTTTATTTCTGCCTGGGGAACCGGGACGATGAAGACGCCCCCAGGCGCCCACCAGGCTCCTCATGAGGCGCACCTCCTGCGTTTGAACACAGATAAGGCGGCAAGTGAACTTCGTTGGCAGCCTATGTTTGACAGCACCACAGCCATAGACTGGACTATCCAGTGGTACAAATACTGGCATGAACGAACCGGCGCCATGCAGGATCGGTCCGTATGCCAGATTCAGGAATTTCATAGGCTGGCGTCAAACCACGACAAAACTCCATAAACAAGCTTAATGGCCTCACAATACTGTCACTCTCTGGAGGTAGCATGAAAGTAGTCATCCTAGCCGGTGGTATGGGCACGCGCATCAGTGAGGAGTCCCACCTGAAACCGAAGCCGATGATCGAGATCGGAGAACGTCCCATCTTATGGCATATCATGAAGATCTATTCTCATTACGGCTTTAATGAATTCATCATCTGCCTCGGTTATAAGTCAAACGTGGTAAAGGATTATTTCGCCAACTATTTCATGTACGAATCGGATGTCACCTTTAACTTCAGAAGCGGCAAGGAAATCTTCACGCATCAGCACTTTGCTGAAAAGTGGTCGGTTACCCTGGTCAACACAGGATTGGAAACCCAGACCGGAGGCAGGGTGAAGCGTATTCAGAAATATGTCGGGAATGAGGCATTCATGCTGACATACGGAGATGGTGTCTCAGACGTCAATATTTCCCATTTGATCGACTTCCATAATGCACACGGCAAATACGTGACCGTCACCGCCGCTCAACCTTTGGGTAGATTCGGATCCTTAAACATAAGAAAAACAGGCGAGGTGGCCGGGTTCGTAGAAAAGCCCAAGGGGGATAACAGCTGGATCAACGGCGGATTCTTTGTCATGCAGCCCGAGGTTTTCAACTACATGCAGGAAGACGACACCTACCTTGAACAGGGCCTGCTGCAGAAAATGGCGGATGAGCATCAGCTGCTCGCCTATCGGCATGAAGGCTTCTGGCAGCCCATGGACACCTTACGAGATAAACACCTGCTGGACGACCTGTGGAGGTCAGGCAAAGCACCATGGAAGGTCTGGGAATCAAACGGACATTAATGGAAGGAGTGATGCATGGACAACTATTTTGAACGTCCGTTATTTATCTTTGAAATGGCCAACAACCATATGGGCTCCATGGAGCATGGCCTCACCATGATCAAGACCTTTGCCGAAGTCGCCAAGGCTTATCCATTCCGGTTTGCCTTCAAATTCCAGTTTAGGGACCTGGACACGTTCATCCACCCCGATTATACATCCCGCATGGATCTCAAGGCGGTCAAACGCTTCAGCGAGACTCGCTTATCCAGAGATCAGTTTCAGCAGCTCAAGGATTCCGCAAGCGCCCATGGGTTCATATCAATATGCACGCCCTTTGACGAACCGTCCGTTGACCGCATTGAGGAGATGGGCTTTGACATCATCAAGATCGCGAGCTGCTCTTTTACCGACTGGCCGCTGCTGGAACGCATTGTACAAACCCGAAAGCCGATCATCGCATCTACAGCAGGAGCCACTCTTGATGAGATCGATAAGGTCGTCAGCTTTTTTCAGAACAGGCATAAGACCTTTGCCATTCTCCATTGCGTAGGTGAATACCCTACGAGACCGGACACCCTGAATCTCAACCAAATCGACTTGCTCAAGCAGCGATATCCAGGGATTGTCGTAGGATATTCGACCCATGAAGAGCCGGATAATATGGAATCCATCCAGATGGCCATAGCCAAGGGTGCAATCATTTTCGAGAAACACGTCGCTGTCGAGACAGAGGCATTTAAGAAGAATGAGTATTCAGCCACCCCAGAACAGATTGGCCGCTGGCTGCAGTCCGCTGAAAGGGCCTATCACATGGGCGGTATTGTAGGCCAAAGAGCCAAGGCTACCGTAAAGGAGCTGGATGACCTGCGGCAGTTCAAGCGTGGAGTTTTCGCGAGCCGCCCAATCATGAAGGGTGAAAAGATCGACACAACCAAAATGTTTTTTGCCTTCCCCAATGTTGACAACCAGCTGCTTGCCAACGATATTTCAAAATACACAGGCTTTGTCGCCGATGTTGCCATTGAAAAGAATGCGCCCGTGAAGATCACGGATATAACTTGGCTCGATCAGAGGGAACGTATCTATTCCATCGTCCAGGAGGTCAAGAAGATACTGTCCGAGGGTAATGTCGTCGTACCCGGCATGGCCACCTTGGAGATATCCCATCACTATGGACTGGATCGCTTTCACGACATCGGGTGCACGATTATAGACATCGTGAACCGGGAATACTGCAAGAAACTGATTGTCGTTCTCCCCGGTCAGAAGCACCCCGAGCAGTACCACAAGATCAAGGAAGAAACGTTTGTGGTGTTATACGGTGATGTTACGATCACCCTCGACGGTGTTCAAACAACATGTCGGAGCGGCGATGTGGTCACGGTGATCCGCGGCACGAAACATATCTTTTCGAGCCGGACCGGCGCGGTCATCGAAGAGATATCATCCACCCATTACAAGGATGACTCATACTACACGGACGAAGCCATCCTACAGAACAAAGACAGAAAAACGATCATCTCTCATTGGATGGGATAGGTCTTCTGACGACGTGAAAACGATTATCTGGGACATTGACGATGTGCTGAACGACTGCATGCGCACATGGCTGGAAAAATGCTGGCTGCCGGCCCATCCGGAAAGGCTGATGAAATTCGAAGAGATCCGGGAGAATCCACCACACCGGCTGCTTGGGGTCGCCAGGGAAGAATATCTTGCCTCACTGGATGCCTTCCGTCTCTCACCCCAAGCCCAGGCAATGGTGCCGGATGTACATCTAATGGCATGGTTCAGAAACCATGGTTTCAGTTTCCGTCACATTGCCCTGACGGCACGACCGAGGAAAACAGTGTCCCCAGCGATCGAATGGGTGCTTCGGCATTTCGGCGAATGGTTCCAGACATTCAGTTTCGTCCCTGCTCAAAGACCAGGGGATGCCCCGGGCCATCCGGATCGAGATAAGGCCGGTTTCCTGTCGTGGCTGGGCAAAGCCGACTACTTCATCGATGACAGTCCAGAGAATGTCGAGAGTGCCCAATGTCTGGGAATTGCTGCTTTTCTGGTTGCACGACCCTGGAACAAAGGAGGTTTGCCGCTGTGGTCCATCGTGGAAAACGAGCTGAAGGCATGAGCCTTTCAGGAAAGTAATGCCCCTATGAAACTATCCGACTATGTTTTGAAGTTCATTGCAACCACGGGCGTAAAGCACATTTTCATGCTCTCGGGCGGTGGTGCGATGCACCTGGTGGACTCAGCAGGGAGAAACAGAGACCTCACCTATATCTGCAACCTGCACGAGCAGGCGTGCGCCATTGCTGCCGAGGCCTACGGCCAATATACAAATAACCTGGGAGTTGCACTTGTCACCACCGGCCCCGGCGGCACCAACACCATTACCGGTGTTGCAGGTGCATGGCTGGATTCAACGCCGATGCTCATTATCTCAGGCCAGGTAAAACGACCCGACATGGTGGGTGATCGTGGTGTGAGGCAGATGGGATTTCAAGAGATCGACATCATCAGTATCGTGCGACCTATCACGAAATATGCAGTCACCGTCCTAGAGCCCTCTTCCATACGGTATCATCTTGAAAAGGCCGTTTATCTGGCCAGACATGGCCGCCCGGGCCCGGTCTGGGTCGACATCCCCCTGGATGTTCAGGCTGCCGAGGTTGATGAACATGATCTTCTCGGTTTCGACGATGGGGAAATGACACCTACATCCAGAGATGAACATCTGGCGGAGAAAGTCCATTCTGCCATAGAACTCCTCAATCAGGCCGAGCGCCCCGTAATCCTTGCCGGCAACGGTATCCGCCTTGCACGCGCGCAGGATGATTTCCAGCAGCTGATTGGTACATTGGGTATACCTGTGCTGACAACCTGGAAGGCCGCAGATTTCCTTCCGGATGACCACCCACTCAATGTCGGCAGACCAGGTGCCGTGGGACAGCGGGGGGCCAATTTCACACAGCAGAATGCGGACTGGATCTTGGTCATCGGCGCGCGCCTGGACCTCGGACAGACCGCATATACGCATGAGAACTTCGCACCCCATGCGCACAAGATCATGGTGGATATCGATTCTGCGGAAATCATCAAAATGCGCATGAAAATCCATGTCCCCATCATTGCCGATGCAGGCGATTTCATCCGCGAGTTAAATAAAAAGCTTTCACAGACCACCCTCAGGGACCATGCTTCGTGGGTGAAACAGTGCAAGAAATGGCAAAAAAGATATCCCGTAGTCCTGCCAGAATACTGGCACGATACCGGGTTCGTCAATGATTATGTCCTGATCGATGTGCTTTCCGATGAACTCTCCGGCAAAGATCTCCTGGTCCCAGGAAGTTCCGGGGCATGCAGCGAACGCACCATGCAGGCCGTCCGCGCAAAGGCCGGGCTGCGCATCTTCAATACCCAGGGGCTGGGCTCCATGGGATTCGGCATCTCAGCGGCCATCGGCGGCTGTATTGCAAGCGGTCAAAGGCGCACCGTCTCCATAGAAGGTGACGGCGGATTCATCATGAACATACAGGAGCTTGAAACCGTGAAAAGGCTTAATCTGCCCATAAAATTCTTTGTCCTGAATAACGGTGGATATGTTTCCATCCAGACCACCCAGAAAAATTATTTCGCTGGCCACTATGTGGGCAGTTCCGCTGCAAGCGGACTGACACTTCCCGATATACAATCGGTGGCACGTTCCTTTGGACTGGCCACCACCTGCCTGAAGAATCATGACGATATCAGGGAAAAGATCAGAGACATCCTGCAGACACCCGTCCCGGTAGTATGCGAAGTCATGGTTTCGTCTGATCAGGTTACGGCGCCGAGGGTGGCATCCAGACAAAGGAAGGACGGCGGAATGGAAACCATTCCCATGGAAGATCTCTGGCCGTTTCTCGACAGGCAAGAGCTGAAATCCAATATGGTGACCTTTTCTCGGAAGGGAGAATAGATGAACACGCCAAGCATCCATTTTCACGGTATGTTCTTCAACAACACGCTGGGGTATGAACTGTGCCGATAAGAAACTGCCGTGTCTGTAATAGCAAATTGCATGAGCAACCGCTGCTGCGATACGAGAATATGCCCGCCGTCGCTCAATTCTTGCCGGACTGTGAATCACTTGCACAGGACACAGGAATAGATCTGGTGGTATGTGAGTGTTCCGGATGCGGACTGGTGCAACTCAATAATGATCCTGTCCACTATTTCAAAGAAACGATCAGGGCATCTGCCTTTTCAGAAGAAATGAAAGACTTCCGGATCAGCCAGTTCAGCACCATCATTGACAGATTTTCCCTGCACGGAAAGAAGATCATCGAAATCGGTTGCGGACGCGGGGAGTATCTTTCACTGCTTAAGGAATGTGGTGCAGATCCATACGGACTGGAACAGTCTCCGGAATCTGTCCAAGAATGTCTCAAGAATGAGCTAAATGTTTCTCAAGGCTTTATGGAACACGCCGACTTCACAATAGGACACGCGCCCTTCGATGCCTTTGTTATATTGAATTTTCTTGAACACCTGCCAGATATCAACACGGTTCTCAGAGGCATTGGGAACAATCTGACTGACAACGCGATCGGCCTTGTGGAGGTCCCGAATTTCGATATGATTCTGAGAAGCAAACTGTTCTCGGAGTTCACCTGTGATCATTTATTTTACTTCACACAGGAAACCATCTCTCAGACGCTGAGACTCAATGGTTTTGAAATAGTTGAATGTAATGAGATCTGGCATGATTACATCATCTCGGTTGTTGTGAGAAAAAGGGCAAGGTTGAACCTGGAACAGTTTCACCGTCATCACCTGAAACTGAGAAGCGAGATAGAGGAATACATTAACCGGTTCAGGGGCGGCAAGGTTGCCATATGGGGTGCCGGACATCAGGCACTGGCGATCATGTCCCTGATGGATCTGTCGGGCAGCATTAAATACGTAGTCGATTCCGCGACATTCAAACAGGGAAGATATACCCCTGCCACACACATCCCCATCGTATCTCCGGAAACACTTGAGTCAGACCCGGTAGATGCCGTGATTGTCATGGCTGCCGGCTATTCTGATGAAGTATCGAGGATCATACGACAGAGGTTTGACAAGAATCTCAGGGTATCCATCCTGAGGGACCACGGATTGGAAATTGCCTGACATTCCACATGGAAAAGATGAGAAGGTCCGGAAAAGGGAGCACCGTGAAGATCGCTGAACAGGTACACATGCTGGAATCCTGTATTGAGAACCCCTCAGATGGTCTCCCGGAGGAGATATTCCTTTTCATCAGTCGGATCACCCCCCTTGTAAATGTTGATCTGCTGATTAAAAACGAACAACATCAGACACTGCTCACCTGGAGAGACGACGGATATTATCCCCCCAGCTGGCACATACCGGGGGGCATTATACGATACAAAGAAACGGCATTCGACAGGATCAAAGCCGTAGCCTTAAACGAGCTTGGGACGGAAGTAACATTCAAGAGCGAGCCTGTGGCTATCAATGAAGTTATCCATCCTTTGCGGGAAGTTCGCGGTCATTTTATTTCCCTGCTCTACGAATGCTCAATAGCTGCCCCTCTTGATGAAGGTCTCAGATACAAGAAAGGATCGCCAACCGCAGGCCACTGGGCATGGCACAGCAAATGTCCTCACAATATAATCCCTGTCCACGAGATGTATCGCAACTATATCCAGCCTGTGCCCCCACGAGATAAGAAGATCAAAGGGAGACAACCGTTATGTTGACGCAACAAAGGAATATAAAGCCGGATGAAATCAATAAAAGAAGCCTGCTGAAGAAAGAAAAGCCTTACGTCTTTGAGAAAATAATGAACTATGAAGAGAAGGTAAAAAAAGGCGAAAGCATTGCCATCATTCAATTTCAATACGATTACACATGCAACTTCAAATGCATACATTGCTCAGTGAAGAGATTTCAGGAAAAAAAGGATGGCCGATTCTTTACGGTTAGTGATGTCAGGGAGCTCTCACGGCAGGCTGATGAGATGGGGCTCGCACAGATTGTCATCACCGGTGGAGAGCCATTGGTGTTCCCGGATTTCGATGAAATCGTCGCGGCCATCGATCCTGGGAAATTTTATATCGTTTCGGACACCAACGGTTGGCTTCTGGATGAGAAAAAGGCCGAACATTTAAAAAGAATCGGCGTGGATAAGATCCAGCTGAGCCTCGACAGCCTTTCGGCACCCGAACATGATGCCTTCAGGCGTAAAAACGGTTCGCAGGAAAGGTGTGTGCGCGCTATCGATGCCGCGTTGAAGGCCGGCCTGAATATTATTATACAAACCGTGGTTACCAAACAGAGAGTTCGATCAGAAGAGTTCATTGATTTTGTAAAATTCATAAACGGGAAAGGTGTGGGCGTGTTTGTAACATACGCAAAGCCCGTGGGATGCTGGGAAGGAAACTTTGATGTCCTTGTTGACCGCGATGATATGGATTACATGAGAGAACTTGAGAAAAAGTATAATGTGTTCACGCATCTGACCCCATCATATGGCCTTGACCTGGGCTGCATAGCGGTAAAAAGGATGGTGTCCATCACAAAGTACGGCGATGTCATGCCCTGCCCGTACATCCATACCTCGCTTGGCAACTTTTTTGAAGAGCCCTTAAAAGACATTATCAATCGGGGAATGAGGATTTCCTATTTTGGGGAACATGTTGACACCTGCCTGGTTGCGGAGGACAGAGACTTTATTAACAATTACGTGGCAAAAACCTATGGGAAGCCCCTCCCGGTCCCTTGTGCTGAAATCTTTACATCCAAGGATTTTATCGATTGATGCGAACACAGCCAGGCCTCACCAACCCTCTTGCGAGCGATCTGGATCACATCCTGAAGTATACGGAAGGCCTTTGGGAAGACATTCGGGGGAAACGCCTGTTCATTACCGGCGGCACCGGTTTCTTTGGATCCTGGCTTCTTGAAAGTTTTGCCTGGGCAAACGACAAGCTCAACCTGAATGCATCCGCCCTCGTCCTTACAAGAAACCATAATACGTTTAAAGAAAAAGCGCCGCATCTGGCGGAAAATCCTGCAATTCAATTTCACAGAGGAGATATCAGAACCTTTACGTACCCCAAAGGAGATTTTTCCCATATCATCCATGCCGCCGCGACATCCGCCAGGGCCACGTTCAACCATGAAGATCCCCTGGTAAAGTTCGATACGGTTGTCCAGGGAACAAGGCATACTCTTGACTTCGCAGTCCATTGTCATGCAAGAAAATTCCTCCTGACCAGTTCAGGCGCCGTCTATGGGAGACAACCATCCAGCATGCCCACCATCCCCGAAGAGTATGAGGGAGCACCCTGCCCTGACGATATGAACGCTGCTTGGGGTGAAAGCAAACGGGCCGCGGAATTCCTGTGTGCGTACTATTCGAGAAGGTATGGTATCGAAACGAAACTCACCCGTTGTTTTTCCTTTGTAGGCCCTTACCTGCCTCTGGATATCCATTATGCCATCGGCAATTTCATACAAGACGGCTTGAACGGCGGCCCCATCAAGGTAAACGGCGATGGCACGCCATACAGGTCCTATCTCTATGCTGCGGATCTGACCATATGGCTGTGGACAATCCTATTCAAGGGTTCATCGTGCCGGCCCTACAACGTCGGTTCGGAGCACGCCGTCAGCATTGCAGAGTTGGCCCGAACCGTGGCTGATTGTTTTCCGAAAAAGATGGCCGTGAAGATCGCCGAGTCCCCTGACCCGAACAAGCCCCCCCAGCGTTACGTTCCATCAACAAAGCGGGCACGGGAAGAATGTGGAGTCAGACAAATTATCGGCATGGAGGAAGGAATTCGAAAGACCATATGCTATGCCCAGTCTCTCCATTCCCGTTGTATAGATCAATCCGGATCCAGGGCGCTCTAATCCCAGCAATCGTAAGTAACCAGCTATGTTGCCAAGCTGAAACAATTCAATGAAGCAATCAGGAAGACATACGCGCCCCACCGAGCATCTCATTGGCGAAAGTGGTCTTCAAAACCTTTTTACGTGAGCGAGATATGTTAAAAACGAATTCGAAAGCACGAATGCTTGATGAACTGAAAGATAAGCTCCATCATTTCGTCGTCCCGGAGCTCCTCTATTTTACAGCGCAATCATGGGCAGCCGATAACAAGGAAATACTGACACGGATAACTTCAACATTTGCTGAAGGAAGCCTTATCATTCGCTCCTCCGCCTGCGATGAAGATGGAAGCCAGGCCTCGCGGGCGGGCGAATATGAAACCGTGCTGAACGTACCGGCAAACGATCCGGCACAGATTCGTACGGCGGTTGAAAAGGTTATTGCCAGCTATCAGCGTAATGGTTTGCGCGCTAATGATGACGAAGTTATCGTACAGGAGATGTTGCAAAATACCATCATGAGCGGTGTAGTTTTCACCCATGATCTCAACACCGGGGCGCCCTATTACGTTGTGAATTATGACGATGTTACGGGCATGACCAATACGGTAACGGCAGGCGATGGCGAATACTCTAATCGCACCCTTTACATTCATCGCGACACTGTGAAAGCCCTCCGTTCGGAACGCTTTCAACGGCTCATTGTAGCAATCCAGGAGTTGGAGCAGGTTACTCAAAGTCAGTTCCTCGATGTCGAATTCGCGATGGATGGAGATAAGACACCATATTTATTGCAAGTACGGACAATTACGACCCAACCCAACTGGAATCGCGCCATCGCCAAAAGAATCGACAGCACGCTTAGCGGTATTCAGTCTTTTGTCAGAGAACGCTTTAAGACCATTCCGGGTGTTTATGGCCACACATCGGTACTCGGACAGATGCCTGACTGGAATCCTGCCGAAATGATCGGCCGAGCGCCCCGCGCTCTGGCTTTTTCGCTCTATAAAAAGTTGATTACTGATCATGCCTGGCGTATTGCGCGGCAAAGAATGGGCTATGCCGTGCCGATGGGCCATCCGCTCATGGTTTCACTTGCCGGCCAGCCGTTCATCGATACGCGCATGAGTTTTCATTCATTCTTGCCCACGCAGCTGTCGCCGTCCCTCAGCCATAAGCTGGTTGATATCTGGCTGAAACGCCTGCGTGAACACCCGGAATTGCACGATAAGATTGAGTTTGAAGTGGCAATTACCACCTATAGTTTCGATATCGATGAGAAAATCAAAACCATGACCGACGGCGCATTGAATGCCGATGAAAGGATTGAATTCATTACGGCACGAAAGCATCAGACGCTTGAACACCTCAAAGGTGTTACTTCGGGCAGCATCAATGCGGCATTGGCCTACATCGATACCTTGGCCAAAAAGCAGAAAGCAAATTGCGACGATCTGAGAACGTATGGGATCGGGACTCTGTTCGGGATGCTCGATGACTGCATCTATCTGGGCACAATACCTTTTTCCATTCTGGCGCGGCATGCCTTTATCGCACGCACATTGCTTCTGTCGCTCCAGCGTCTTGGCGTCTTAACAAGGGAGGAGATACATCACCTCCAGGCCGGTATACGAACCGTCGCCAGTGAACTTGTCGATGATATCAATCGTTTTCGGGAAGGCGAAATCTCGAGAGACACATTCATGGCAAACTATGGTCATCTTCGGCCAGGCACCTATGACATTCTCTCTTGCCGATATGACCAAATGGATAATTTCTCGCTTGGTGACACCCCTCGCCGAGGTGGAAAAAAAGTCGAACCTTTCATCCTGGGGGCGGGGCAAGAAAAAGCGATTAACAACCTGTTGCAATCCGAAGGTTTCGACGGCGTGGACGCCAAAAGGCTGCTTGTCTATGTCCGTGAAGCAACCGTAGGACGTGAATTCGCCAAGTTTGTCTTTACCCGCACTATAAGCGATATGCTCGAATTAATCGCCGCATATGGAGAAGAACGTGGGTTGAGTCGGGATGAAATGTCGCATATCCCTGTCGGCTCCCTGCTCGACATTTCCACGACGAGCGAGGAAAACACTGTTGAAGATCGGCTCAGGGCTATCTCGGGAAAAAATGCGGAACAACACGCTCTTGCCTCGGCGATCCGCCTCCCCCAAATCCTTTTCGATGAAGCAGGGATTCATGTCATACCTTTCCAGGTGACCCACCCCAACTTTATTACGACCAAAAAAGTGTCTGCCGAATGTGTGCACTTATCCTCCGGGCAATCGTCCACCCCCTTGACCGGAAAGATCGTACTGATCGAAAATGCAGACCCCGGATTCGACTGGATCTTCGCCCACCAGATCACAGGGCTTATCACCCAGTACGGCGGCGCCAATTCCCATATGGCAATCCGTTGTGCGGAGTTCGGCATACCTGCGGCGATCGGTTGCGGCGAGCAGCGATTTAACGCAATAACAAAAGCGACGCAGGTTATGCTTGACTGCTCGTCTTCGGTAATACAAACCATACATTAATGGGGAATTGCATATGGTTGTTTGGATCATAGGATTGTCGGGATCAGGAAAGAGCACCTTGGCCAATGCTGTTGTTGCAAAGGTGAGATGCGTGCAACAAAATATTGTTCTTCTCGATGGCGATATGATACGCGAAATATTTGGAAATGACCTTGGGCACACCCTAGAAGATCGACATCGCAATGCGGATAGGATTTCACAACTGTCCAAGTTCCTTGAGGACCAAGGAGTCCATGTCGTTTGCGCGATCTTGTCCCTGTTTCCTGATTCGCGCTCATGGAACCGACAGCATATAAAAAACTATTTTGAGGTTTTTATTGATGCCCCGATCGATGATCTCATTAAACGCGACTCGAAAGGGATCTACCGCAGGTTTCAAAATGGCGAGATAAACAATGTGGCGGGCATGGATATAGAATTCCCGAAGCCGGATTGTCCGGATCTTATCATTGAAAATAGCGCATCATTGGATGGGCTCCTGCGTTATGCAGATCTCATAGCAGAGAAGATAACCAATTCATGACCATGAACTACAGCTATTGTCAGTCCAACCTGTTAGAAAAACCATGCACTTACATGTATACCCCTTTCCAAGGGAGTGAACTGTTCAGATCCTTCGTCGCCATAAGGGTTGCCATTTTGAGACGAGATCATCCTGAAATATGTCAGGCCCGGGAACCGGATCAGATGCTTGTGGATAAGTCATTACCGGCATTGGAACAGTTGATCAACAACGAATCAATCGATGGCGGACAAATGCTGCGTGCCTTTTTCGGTTCTGCGTTTCCCCATCAACGCGAAGCACATAAAGATTCCGGGAACATCCTGCATGACCTTGCGCAATCTCTGAGGAATATGACCACGAAAAGTGCCGTGAATACTTTGGAACTTCTGCACGCCCTTGCTGCCTTTCAGTTGATCGAGGAACCGGACGAAAATTTGAAGGTCTGGATCGACCGTCTGGTGCAACGATTTGAGGTAACGAAGAAAATTTATGAAATCTACCCCGAAGGATTTCGCAAGGGGAGCGGATCAAATGATCATGTCAGATTGTATTGGCTTTTTGCCCTCGTGTTGTGTCTGTACTACACCAGATCGAAAAACTTGAAATACCTCAACACGCTTTTAAAGGTTTGCGACCTGCTTTGCTCCCTGCCCGCTGACATGCTCGACAAAGAAATCCCTAAAGGTGGGTTACCGTTCGTATTGGCTGCTGAAGTAATCAGTATTTATCTTCTGGCCCAAAAGAAAGGAATCCCCATTGATCTTGACTGATGTTGCCATGATAGCGGCGGAAACGTCCCGCTCCAGCGTATACCTTCAGGCACTGGTCCGTAATCAGATGCCGCCCAATTATGTTCTCGTTCTGAAAAATTCATCCGATAACGCTTTGCCCGGCCAGCCGGCGAAGACCCTCGTCTCTTCGACCAACGCACGGATCGAGGAGACCGATGAATGCTGGAGCGAGGCGAACTTCGATCGAGGTGAATCGGTCATCGGTCTTGTGGAGAAGTATCATATCTCGCATCAGATCGCATCGACGGACAACATCAACGACCTGTCGGTAGTAGCGTTGATAAAGCATCGTCCCGAACCTGTTTTCATATATTCCGGATATGGCGGAGTTTTGTTGAAGGATGATATTTTAGCGACAGGAAAATATTTTCTTCATGTGCATGGCGGTTATCTGCCCGACTATAAGGGCAGCACCACCAACTACTACAGCCTGATTGAGGAAAAAACATTGGGAGCATCCGCACTCTTTTTAAACGAAAAAATTGATAGCGGGCCGGTACTGTTGCGGCGGAAATTTCCAGCACCCATGAATCGTCTTGAGATTGATCATGCTTACGATTCAGCAGCACGTGCAAAAGTGCTTATCGAGACGTTGGAGTCATACGTACGACATGGCAAATGGAAATGCGATATCGATATGAATACCGGTGGTGAAACCTATTATATTATTCACCCGCTTCTGAAACATTTGGCAATTTTAGGAAATTGAAAGAAGCCTGCTCGATATCCCCTTTTTTCACCCTTAACGCATGTTTTTCGAGAATGGTAAAGATATGGTTATTATAACTCAGCGAATTGATTTCAAAGAAGAGATTCAGGAAACAAGAGAGGCGGTCGATCAACGTCTCATCCAATTAGTAATCACGGCCGGGTATCTACCACTCACTGTATCCAACATGATGATTACATGTCACAACAGCCTTGGATCACCAGTTGCGGTAATCGAGAAGTGGCTTCAAAGGATAAAACCTCGTGCAATTCTCCTTTCGGGTGGCAATGATATCGGTGAGTACCCTGCCCGGGATGAAACCGAGAAATTCCTTCTTTCATGTGCAAAAACCAGGCGATTGCCCGTCTTGGGGATTTGCCGGGGGCTCCAGATGATGGGAGTCTGGGCGGGTACACATCTTGTCAAGATTGATGGTCATGTAAAAACTCGACACCAATTAAATGCTGATAATGACAATTGGCCGACGGGCGTGAACAGCTATCACAACTGGGCGCTTGCTGAATGCCCTGATGGTTTTCGCGTGCTGGCCCGCTCCGAAGATGGTTCCATAGAAGCCATCCGCCATATCGAATTGCCTTGGGAAGGATGGATGTGGCATCCGGAGAGAGAATCCCCATTCGTGTCCCGGGATATAGAACGGCTCAAGGAGTTGTTCGGTGACTCACCACCT
>DAITOA010000017.1:48046-69619 GCA_036834365.1 Thermodesulfobacteriota bacterium
ATTCGTGTCCCGGGATATAGAACGGCTCAAGGAGTTGTTCGGTGACTCACCACCTGGTTGACATCAGAAATATGAGAAATACTCGTTGAGACCATTTATGACGTTCGATCTGAATCAGAAGTTAGATGAGTTAATCATAAAATATGATATCGACAAGTGTAATGAAAGATATCGAAAATATGTGCACGCCCAAAGCCTGCTGAGTCAGCTCATAAATCAACATAAGAATCATAACATAGTCTTGGTAAGTGATAACACAACAGACATTGCAATGACCGCCAATATTCTGCAACGGAAAGATATAAAGGACTATGTCATCAAGAGTTATGATGAGCAATGGCCCGATGACCTATACAACTTTGGAGAAAGCCTTTTTATTGTATTGAACCTGAATAGTGTTCGAATCATAAAAGATGAGTGGGACAATCACCTCAGTCAGTTCCCGGTAATATATTTGTACGAATACTATGAGCAATATGGTCTGGAAATAGATTATCTCTATTATGACATACTAGATGCGCAGAAAGTCAGTTTTTCCGATACCAATCAAGCTACAGATTATTTCAGAACAGACTATTATAGTGCGATAT
Source organism: Thermodesulfobacteriota bacterium (assembly GCA_036834365.1). Classification (GTDB taxonomy): domain Bacteria; phylum Desulfobacterota; class Desulfomonilia; order UBA1062; family UBA1062; genus MWEI01. The sequence goes on from DAITOA010000017.1 coordinate 48,637, forward strand.
ACAATGAGAAATGCCTCTATAAAAATGCCCCTGATGATGCTTCACGGAAACAGCATCTAGAGAGGATTATATTTGATTATATTTATATAAAAGATTTTGTATGCGCCAGACACTATATTGATCTATATATCTCACATACATTCGATGAATCACATTCGTATCAGCAGTTTTTATTCGAACTGGAAGATCTGATATCCACAGCAACATTACTGATTAAAAACAAACCGGAAAAGCATATTATCTGGTGGTGGCTGGATGCGCTTGATTATGGCTCAGAGCAGGAAATGCCATATCTGAAAAAAGTCTCGTCTAACAGCGCATATTTTGAAAATGCATTTACGAATACACCGTTCACATCTTCCGTCATGAACCTGACTTTATGCAAGAAAATGACAGTCGATGACGATGGCTATAAATTGAAAATGATAAATTATGAAAATGGGGATCTTATTAAGCTTATACATGAAAACGGTTATGAATTCCAATATTACGGGCATCATACTTATAATGTTGATAAAAGCCTTTATTATAAAACATACCCTAAATGGATACCTTCTTCATGTAAAATGTGGGACGTAATCACGAACATGATACGCGAAGAACAGAGCAAGGTGTATTTAATACATTGTATTCCTGAAACACATTCGCCGTATCTTTCCGGACTCATTGAGACAAATTATAATAATGTGGAATCAGTTTCGGATAAACAGATCCTGGAACAAAAAGCTTTAGGCAAAAAATATCTCGATATGCAAATCGAATTTTATTCAAATATTGTGGGAGACAAGCACACTGCACTTTTCATGAGCGATCATGGCAGCTTATATCCTGCTGATAGTTTTACGTGGAAATACCATATCGTCTTATTTCTTCACGGTAAACATGTAGAACCCAAAAGATACAGTGGAGTTTTTGAATATTATAATTTTGATAAGTTATTTCATTCTGCAGTATTCAATGGCCAAGTGCCGGATTCTTTGTTCAGTGAATATGCGGCAATCCAAGATACAGATTATCGTGCCGACGATGTTCTACGCACGCTACTCAATCCGATCCAAATGTCTCCACGTTTTTTATTTGGGTATAAGGGCATCATAACAGAAAAAGAACTGTATATTAAATACAATGATGGCGATGAATTATACTATATATACCCATCGAGAATAAATAGAATTGGTTATGATGGATACCAGTTAAGGATAAGTCATCTCAAATCCTTAATAAAGGATAAGAATATTGATGTGTTCCATGATGATATGTTCCGGTGGGCCAGGAATTCATATGTTGTTATGGAAAATTATTACAAGAGAGCAGGCAGGGAACTCATCGGCTGCAAGCTTATGAAAGAAAAACTCAGAAATATACCTGATGATAAAATCATCGCGGTTCGAGGAGGCGGGGAGCATACCATTGAATTAATGAGCCATATAGGACCATATGCGGAAAAGATTAACTATATCATCGATCAATCTTTCAATAATAAACAGCATTTTTTAGGAGTTACCATGATCCATCCCGAAGAAATCGAAAATTATGGAATAGATATTATTATTATTTCATCGATTAAACATCGTTTCACATGGAAAGAAGAAATTAAAAATCTAAACAATAAATATGAGATTATTGATATTTATGATGATTTAGAAGAGAGGGGAATATATCTTGGTAACCGAGGCTTCTATGAAAAAGTCTTTATTGAAAGCGATTTTGAAGGACTGGATTTTGAATAAGAATAACAGTTGACAGATGCAGCCTCATATCCCATGGCACGTGTATCTCCACACCGATAAGAATCCCATAACCGGATGAAGATACAATCATTTGACTACCAGCAACGGATCAGCCCTGATCACCCGGCGAATGAGAGATCTTCCGGTTTTTGCTACCTCCTATTTTCAGTGATTTCAGATTGCACAAATACTGGAGAGAATTATTATGAAAGTCATTATACTGGCGGCGGGTGAAGGGACCCGCCTGCGCCCTTACACACTGGACAGGCCCAAATGCCTTGTTGAAATAGACGGACAGAGCCTGCTTGATCGGCAGTTGGAAGTTTTATTCGTGGAACATATTGAACCCATTATACTCATTGGCGGTTATCGCTCGGAAATGCTGCAGCGACCCGGCACTGAAATGAGGTCCAATCCACGCTATGCCGAAACCAATATGGTCTGGACTTTGTTTTGTGCCGAGGCGGAACTTGAAGGAGACGTAATCGTCAGCTATGGAGATATCGTTTACTCGCGTGAGGTGTTGAACGCATTGCTGAAATCTGCCGCCGATATTGCGGTAACCATCGATATGGACTGGGAAACATATTGGCGCGCCCGCAATGAAGATCCCTTACAAGATGCCGAAACGCTGAAACTATCACCAGATGGTCGAATACTTGAGATTGGCCGTAAACCTAAATCATTGGATGAAATCGAAGGGCAATACATGGGACTCATGAAGTTTTCTGCCAAGGGTGTCAAAATCCTTCGCAAGGTGTTTCATGAAGCAAAAATCTCCGGAACCCTGTGCGGAAAACCTGTGGAAAAAGCTTACATGACCGACTTGCTTCAAGAAATGATCGATCTGGATTACAGAATCGATGCGGTCCCCGTTTATGGACAATGGGTGGAGGTGGATACGGTGAGTGATCTGACATCACCGGTAACCCATTCACGACTATGTGACATTAAGGTAACCTCTTCATGAATATTGAACTCGTTATGCAGGGGAAACGAAGTTATGCCACGTGAGCTCTTGTATGGCTGGATAACATGCATACAGGGCATCAAGACTGAACAATTCTTAAGTCACCCTATCTTCATCCAGATTTTGACCGGAAAACTTCATAATCAATCACAAGACAAAAACCTCAAGGCAGACAAGGAAAACAATGGGCAGTATTCTGGACAGTAAATTAGAAGACCTCATGTTGAAATATGGAATAGATACTGTTGCACCCAGATTTCACAAGATGGTGGAAGCGAAGAAGTGTCTGTGTACATGGCTTAAGGATGTAAAAAAAGAGAATATCCTGATTCTCTATGAAAGAAAGATCGATATGCAGATGACGCTGTCGCTTTTAAATATAAGGCAGAGCGACGTACATGTACAGGACACAGCCTCTAAAGCAATAAAGGACATAGAGAAAAACAGCGACAAGATTATACTTGACGTATCACTGTCAAATACCGGGTGTTATGAAGCAAGCACCACTGGTATTACGAATATCTATGACCTATTCCAAAAACACCATTTAGTATTCGATTATGATTTCTATAATATCTGGGAGGGCAAATTCTATACCGCCTATGGAGATGAATCTGAAGATTATGCAAATCTTGATCACTATAGAATATTTCACGAAAATGAAATCAAGTATGGAGAAGCCCGGGATGCTCAGACAAAAGAACAGTGCTTGAAAAGCCTGATCTTCGTATGCCTCGTTATCAGAGACTTTGTTACAGCGAAGAAATACATACATCACTATATACAGCTAGGATACCAAGACAGCATACGATATGCCGAGTTCTCCCGGGATTTAGAGAAACTACTGCTGGATATAAAACATGTAACCAGAGACATACGTGACTGCGTCATTGTTTATTGGATAGATGCACTGGATAGAGGCGCCTTGGATGGAATGCCGTTCTTGCTAGCAAAAGCATCAAAGTGCTCTTTGTTTACTAATGCTTGCACCCCAACCCCCTATACGGGGGCGACTTTGAATGCCATGATTGCCCATCGGAGAATGCTGGATGATCGTGGATATGAAATGAAAGAGGTTACACTGAAAGATTCAAGAATGGTCCAGCAATTAAGGGAAAAAGGATATGACTTCACCTATTACGGACAGCATGACTATCGGATTGACGCTGAACTGCGCAGTATAAAAAAACATTTTCGATGCGAACCCGCAGCGAAAATATATTGGGACTTCCTGTGCGATTTATATGAAAACAGGAAACAGGGGGTTTTTCTACTGCATAGTATGGCGGAAACACATCCCCCATTTCGCTCCTGCAATGCCGGACCGAACTGTATCCAGAATGAGCAGGTAAACTATACTAACTTTGACCTGGCGGATCAAAAAGCGAGAGGGAAAAACTATCTGGATTCCGTGTTGGAATTTTATTCATCTTTTATCAACGAGCAAAATGTTAAGATCTACATGAGCGATCATGGAGACGTTACCTCCCTGCCGCTTGTCCTTCGAAAAATGCATATACATTTTATGTTGGAATCAACCTGCATCGCACCCGGCACCTTGGATAAAATGTTCAGCTTGATTAATTTCGATCAGTTGATTCTTGGATTAATCCAAAATCCGCCATTCATTCCCAGGGAGATCTTTGAAGAGTACGTCGAGATCGAAGACTCGGACATCTATGCAATACATGTGGCCAGAAAGTACCTTACTCCCCAAAACTTCAATCCGAATATGATGCTGGGATACAGGGGCATTGTAACCGCGGATGAGATCTACAAAAGAAGAGCGGATGGTCCGGAACAATATTACTACAAGACTTCCTGTGTTAATACCGTAGAATACGAAAGGTGCCGAGATCGAGTTACAAAATTAAGAGCACTTGTTGCCTTAAAGCAGATCTCCTCGGATCCATGCACAGGTCAATTTGAACACTCCCAGAAAGCTCATGAAGTGTGTAAACGATACGCTCTACGTACCGGCGGCGAAGAACCGGGAATGGCGGCGTTAAGGAACATCATTCATGCCATTCCTGATGATAAAGTAATCGCGATCCGGGGCGGCGGTTTGCATACCATCGAACTGCTGAACGCCTTGGGAAAAGCAGGGGAACGGGTTCAATACATCATTGATAAAAACAAGGACACGGAAAGCATGTTTTATGGATTCAATGTAATCTCGCCAGAAGAGAGAAAGCTCTACGATATAGACGCTATCATCATATCTTCATTGCGTTACAGAAAAGAAATGGCAGCCGAACTGGAACAGGCAGGCGAAAAAGCCGAGATTATAGACATCTATGAAATATTAGAAAAACAAGGTCTTCCCTTGGATCGTGGAGTATATGAGCGTCAATATACCGAGGAAGATTTTCTCGGTACTACCATAGAATGAAAGATCAGACATTCCACAGATTCTGCAACTAACGCCCTCATGTGCAAAAACAATAAAAATTAATGGAGCAACAAGATGAGTCAGCCCTTAGTCAGTATTATGATACCAAACTTTAATCATTCACACTTCTTGGACACATGTATCCAGAGTGCTCTCAATCAGACATATCCCAATATAGAGATTGTTGTACTGGATAACGTATCCACGGATTCTTCTGTAGCCATTGCCCGAAAATACACCAGCCAGGGTGTACGAGTCTGCCGCAATTCATACAATATTATGAATAAAAGTTATAAGGAGTTGGCCAGTAGGGCACTGACCAGCGGCACTTTTATGATGTTACTCTGCGCAGATGACTATATTTCTGATACGTTTATTGAAAAAGCCGTTGCAATAATGCAAGAGCATCCGAATGTTGGATATGTCCATGGTGAAAGAAACTTCGTAACACCCGGTGGGGACATATTGGAACTGGACCCGTTTTTCAACTGTAGCTTTGTGGCGCCGGGAATCAATACCATGCCCATATATATGGTCACTACTATCGCACATCCCTCGCAGGCAGTCTTCCGGCGAGAGGTTTATGATCAGACAGGCGGGTATGACATGCCGATTGACCACATGAATGCAGACAGAGCCTTGTGGTTCTACATGTCGGCGATATCCGATTATGCGTATATCAGAGAGAAAATGTCATATATCCGTATTGGCGAACAAACAGAAACCATTATAACCCAGGCCAATTTCCAGCATCCCATTTTCTGTCACCTTACGGTTAAGGAATTTGTGAGGTTCGCCAAGCAGAATGATCTTCCGGATGTCTATGCCAGAGAACAGGAAGCACTGATAATATTGGCCAGAGAATTCGTAGGGTACGCAGCGGGTATGCTGTGGAACGGTGATTTCGAAAAGGCAAAGGTCTATTTAAACTACAGCAGGGTGGTAAATAGAGAAATAGAAAACACTGAAGAATATAAGGGAGTACATCACATGTGGCAGTCGCGGGATGTCGACAGATCTTTGATTAAGACCATTAGTCAGGTTAACCATAAAAAGAAGAGAAGTTATAGACCGCCTGCAGGACACCAAGAGATAGAAACGGAGTTGTTACAATGTCAGAGATAATTCCAGGAATCCAGATCACCATACCGGCATATAACTGTGTTGATACCATTGGAAAAACTTTAGAAAGCACCCGTAATCAGGACTATGACCATGAACGTGTGTTTACAATAGTGGTTGATTTCGGATCAACAGACGGAACATACGAAAAACTGTTAGGGGAAGATCCTTATCATCTGGGGGTATTCCAGGTCACAGGGAAAAGATATGGAGACAGCATGGCGTCAGATGCTGTTGCTTTTCATGAATACCAGCCCGCAGGCATATCCCCTACCTATTCCCTGTTATTGTGGCCAGGCGAGGTTATTTACCCATCTTTCTTGAAGACTGCAACAGAAGTAATGATAAGAAACAGGGAACATAGTCCAAAGCTCCTCATATGCGAAACAGATGTCTGCGGAGAAGACGGCACGGTCAAGAAACAGGAGCCACTGTACAATGGTGATTGCATCATTAATGGTGAGCTTGATTTCAAGGAATATTTAACACACGGGAACAGACACAACATCTTATGCTTTGGTGGAAACATCAATAAATGCAAAAATATACAGGCACGTATAGCTAATGACAGAAGACACTGGATGAAATGTATCAACCTGAATATGAATGCCAACTGCATTTATCTGTCAAAGGCCCTTGCCTGTGTCAGGGAAACCACATACGGGGATGAAGTCGAAGAAGTGCTGCTCCGCTGGGTGATGAATATCAATACCATGCGTGGATATCTAGCTAAATACGGACGATGTATCGATGACCAGTTCGAGACCCTCAGTCAAAGGAATGTGGCTTCATATGCGTTATGGCGAAGTTATATTACACAGAAAAAGGGCTTATACACGCAAGCTCAAGATTGTTATCTGCTCGCGGAGGCAATTTATCCTGGTATAGTGAGCGAAAATGTGTGGGCAATGGTAACCAGGCATTTGAATAATCCGGATGACGATACCCGGCAGTGGCTGGAACGTCACTTCGGCGACGAAGAGATACGAGAGGCCTTACACAATCCCATTAACAGATGATACACTCACAGGCATGTGTGTAAGAACGGCAACCTTATGTTGACCTTGGCAAGGTTAAGAATATACTCTCAACTTTACCGTACAAACTCTGGTGAACACTGTCTGATGGTCAACTGATCCAGGCCTTGCATTCATCATCTTGATATCTTCTGCTCACCAGGATTAAAAAGCCTTTGCAGACGTAACACTCAGACATCCCGATTCTCTTTGGGATCGTCTTACTCGGGAGTTACTTTTCGAAATATTGACGCATATGCGAAGGAATCATCGGACAGAGAATCAGTTAAGGATTTCAATTCGATGATAAGAAGTTGTTTCTATTATTAATAAAAAATGTGAGCATAACAAACGAGGCCGTATGAACCAGTCATTCCAGAATTTTCCGGGAACCATTATTTGGATAGCTCCGTTTTATAACCGCAGCGGTTATGGTGTGTTAGCAAGAGCTACAGTCATGGCACTGCATAGAAGAGGCATACCGGTAAAAGTTATACCGGTAGACCAGGTTGAACCGGGTATTGATGATTCTGACATGAATCTCATAAGATCTCTACAGCTCACACCGATTATCCCCCCTGTTACGGCAATCGTATCTCACGTGCCGAACAAATCATGGGCAGATATGAGTCTCCCGGAACCGAACATACGGATATTATCAACTACGTTTGACAGTAGCGCACAGGGGAACGTCCCTCCATCTGATTGGTTGGATGTTTTTCATAAAATGGAACAGATCTGGGTTCAATCGCATAAAGAACAGGAGGTTTTTGTATCTGCAGGCGTGCCACCGGAAAAGGTTCATATAGTTCATTTTCCAAATCCGTGGAAGGACAACCCTGTCTTACCGCCAGTCAGCCCTGAATACACCGGAGCAGACAAACCTTTTCGTTTTCTGTCCATAGCCATGTTCCAACCGCGGCGCCGCTGGGATGTTTTAATTGAATCATATCTTGAAGAATTCAAAAATGGGGAACATGTTGAACTTTATCTGAAAGTCAACTATCCGCCGTGGCATCCGGTTCCAGGCAAACCAAAGCAGGATTTATATGATCTCATAAGTTCATTACGCTCAAAAACAGGATCAAATGCACCCATCATCATAGATGAAGAGCTTGGGACAAGAAAGGGGATCGTAGAACTTATTGACAGTGCCAACACCTATGTATCGACGGACACTGCTCCAACCGCTCCTGTTTCAGAGGCAATAGTGAGGCATCGTTTGGTAATAGCATCTCTGGCTCTTAAAATGATGCCACGGGAGTATTTTGTTGGAATTAATGAAGACACGAATGTAAAAGTTCCCCTAACACCTGACATGCTCATGTATCAACCGCATCACAAGGATGCCTACATGCCGCAATTGAAGGTAGTACAGGTCAAACGTGCATTGCGAAGGGCTTATACTTTGACCGTGGAAGGAAGGGCTTTATGCTGCAATGGGGCACAACGTTCCATCCCGGGAGCCGACGAGACGATACCAATGATACTAGGCGCAATACATGCGGGCTGGCAATATAAGGATAAACTGGATAGAGAAGACAAAGCGCAGAACACGACCAAGCGGGTGGTCTGGGAGGGCTCGCAGTTCGTGCGCCATTCTCTGGCGCTGATAAACAGGGAACTCTGTCTGCGCCTGATCGACAAAGGCTTCGAGGTCTCGATCATACCCTACGAAAAGGACGATTTCAGCCCCGAGATCGATCCCCGCTTTGAAAAAATCGCTGAAAGGACCAACAAGCCCCTGACCGGCAGGGCCGATATCCATATTCGCCATAAATGGCCTCCCAATTTTGAACGGCCCCGGGATGGGTACTGGGTTATGATACAGCCATGGGAATTCGGGAGCCTGCCAAAAGACTGGGTAGGCCCCATGAGTACCATGCTCGACGAAATGTGGGTGCCCAGTTCGTTCGTCCGCGAATGCTACGTACGAAGCGGTATTCCTGCTGAACGGGTCTTCGTCGTGCCCAATGGTGTCGATGTGAACAGGTTTCATCCCGATGCCACACCGATTAAACTTGCAACGAAGAAGCGTTTCAAATTTCTCTTTGTGGGCGGGACAATTCCCCGCAAGGGCATAGACATACTCCTGGAGGTCTATTCATCGACATTTACCTCGGACGATGATGTGTGCCTGATTATCAAGGATATGGGTGCAAAGACCTTTTATCAGGGGCAGACCGCCCAGCAGATGATCAAAGGCTATCAGTCGGCGCCGAATGCCCCTGAGATCGAATACATCGAAGAAATGCTGCCCGATGAGGAGCTCTCAGGTCTCTACCGCGCCTGCGACTGCCTCGTGCACCCTTACCGCGGTGAAGGCTTCGGCCTGCCCATTGCCGAGGCCATGGCCAGCGGGCTTCCCGTCATCGTGACAGGCTACGGCGCGGCCCTGGATTTCTGCCCTGATGACGTCGCCTACCTGATCCCCGCGACGGAGACGAGGTTGTCCGAAAAGCGTATCGGCGATCTCGAAACGATCGATTTCCCATGGCTCGCTGAGCCTGACAGGGAGGGTCTGGCAACGCTCATGAAGCACGTGGCGGATCACAGGGAAGAGGCCGCTGCCAGGGGTAAGCTTGCCGCAGCCTTCATTCGGGATCACTTCACCTGGGAGCATGCTGCAGACATTGCCATGGAAAGGATCCGGCGTCTCAGGGACAGGCCAGTCTTCCGCCACACTCCTGCAGCGGATCCTCTTGAACAGAGCTTGGATATCGGGGAGCTCCTTCGTGCAGGCGAAGAGTGTTTCGGCCGGGGTGATGTCACACGCGCGGTCGCCCTGTTCAGGCGCGTCCTGAAACTCGACTTGAAAAACGCCCAGGCCCTGAACAACCTCGGCGTGATCCAGTGGCAGCTCGGTGAAACGCTCTCTGCCCTGGACACGTTCCAGATAGCCCTGACCTTCAATCCGAACGACCATGATGCCCTCGAAAACCTCCTGCAGGCAGCCAGGGAAACAGGAAGATTCGATCGAATAGACCAGACCCTCGTTGAGACCTTGAACAAGGCACAACCCGGTAGTCCAGAGGTCATGAAGCTTTCGGAGGCATGCCGGGGGGAATATGAGGATGCCAAGGAACTGCAGCTGAAAGAGCTCCTCGAAAAGGGGGAGGAGTGTTATTCTCAAGGGGACATGCAGACCGCCATTGACATCTTTCAGAAAATCCTCCTCCTCGACGGCAACAACTCCCAGGCCTTGAACAACATCGGCGTCATACAATGGCAGCTGGGAGATCCGTCCTTGGCCATGCGTACCTTCCAGGAGGCCCTGGCCATAAACCCCCGAGACCCCGACGCCCTGGCAAACCTCCTGCATGCGGCCAAGGAAACGGGGAGGTTCGACCTCGTCAGCCAGGAACTCCTCGACACCGTCAAAGAAACGCAACCGGGAAATCCTGATGTGAACCTCCTAGCGGAGCTCATGGAGAGTCCTACCGAGGATACTCCCGGCCAGGTCTGCTAGGGACGGGGCTCCAGACAAGGCTATACAGATATGAAGACACAGACCCTCGGCGTAGTCATGATCGTGAAGAACGAGGAAGAGAACCTCGGGCGGATCCTATCCGACATCCATGGCGTCGTGGATGAGATCTGCATCGTGGACACCGGCTCCCAGGACGGGACCATCTCCCTTGCAAAATCTTATGGCGCAAGGATCGAACACTTCCCGTGGTGCGACGACTTCTCTGCGGCACGGAATCACTCCATCGCGTGTGCTGAGTCGGACTATCTGATCTGGCTTGATGCGGATGACAGGATCCATGAAAATGACCGACAGATCTTGGCGGATCTGAAGTCACGATTGCAGCCCCAGAAAGATCGTGCCTACATGCTGAAGATCCTCAGCTGCTCCGAGGACATGCCCGAAACCATCAGCTACCAGACCCGGATCATACCGAACAGGGAGGGAGTGTGTTTCGAAGGCCGGGTCCATGAGCAGGTCATCCCCTCATTGAAGAGGTCCGGCATCACGGTGGAGCCCGTGGACATTACCGTCAGGCATGTCGGCTATCACGATGCTGCCGCCCGGCTCGGCAAGGCAAGGCGAAACCTGGATATTCTCATGAAGGAGCTTCAGGCGGGCAAGGACAGCGCGACGCGGTGTTTCTTCATCGCCATGGCGTGTATCGGCGTCCAGGACTACGAACAGTGCCTCACATACCTCTCCCGCGCCCGGCAGAAGCGCACGGATGAAGACTGGCAACACTACAGCTATACCGTATCCACCGAATGTCTGCTCCAGCTCGGTAGGATAAGGGAGGCGTACAGCGAGATCACTGCCGGAATCACCTCTTTTCCAGAGAGCCAGCTGCTGCACTATTACCTGGGAACCGTCTGCATGCATGAAGAGCATTACGCAGAAGCGGCGGCGGCATTTAAAAGGGCATCTGTCCTCAAGCCCCTGATCGACACGTACCCCATACCCCCCGATCTGGGGATTACCGCACTTCTCCAACAGGGGAAGGCCTTCGAGAAACTCGGAAGGTACGACCATGCGATCAGGGTCTATGAAGAGGCCATGGTATCAGGCAGAGACCGGAAGTCCCTCCATGGAGCACTCGGGTTGGCCTTGCTTCGGGTGGGGAAGATCGATGATTCCCTGAACCATCTCGGCATGGCAAAGATCCTCTCAGACGCCATCGATGTGCCCCTGTGGGTCAGCATTGCACGGATTCATCAACACCGGGGAAATCATGGCGATGCGCACACCCTCTATCTTGATGTCCTTCACGAGAGTCCTTCGAGCCTGAACGCTCTCGCCGGTATACTGGATACCAGCATTGCATTGGACGACATCGACACCTTTCTCAGCGCCCTCGAACACCTCCTGATTCTCGTGGAAATACCCATTCCGGAAGCCCCCATCGACTCCCTTGCCGAGTATGCCGAGTTGTGTAAGAAGACTGCATCCCGGCTCAGGGAAAGAGGCGAATCAACTATTGCCCTTCATCTGGCCGAAACGTCGCTCCGTCTGGACCCGTCATGTGCAGGTGCCCACCTGCTCATGGCGGACCTGTACTCCGATCAGGGTGATGCCTCAAAGGTGATCTCAAGCCTGGAGATGGCGGCAAAAAGCGGGGCAGATGGTCTTGAAGTATCCGCAAGAATTGAGAAAGTCAGACGCGCCGTGGACAAGACATCCTGAATCGCGTCTGTTTCCTGTTGAGATTCGGAAACAGGGCTTATCAGAATCTAAGAACGTTACTTCTTCGCCTTCCAGTTCTTCAGGAACTGTTTCGCCTCTCTCATCTGTGTTCCTGTCATCTTTCCGCTGACATTCTTCTTCAGCGCAATAGCCTGCCTGCTCCCCTGTTGGGATGCCAGGTCCAGCCACATGTATGCCAGAACGTAATTCTGTGGCACTCCCTTCCCCACGCGATACATGTTGCCGAGCTGTGTCTGGGCTTCTGGGTTGCCTTGCTGGGCTGCCTTGCCGTACCACTCGGCGGCCTTGGCATAGTTCTGCCGCACTCCCTGTCCCGTTTCGTAGAGGTATGCCACAAAGACCTGTGCCTTGGCATCTCCCTGTTGGGCCGGCAGGAGGTTCTCCCGGAGCCCGGGGCTGTCGTCGTCGTCATTTGATGCCTGCACGGGAACCGTCATGAGAACAAACGCGAGGCAGGCAAGGAAAATCGCCAGAAAAGACAGGATGGCGCTAAGCCTCCTCATGTATTCTCCCAGAGAAAAAGATCAAGAGATAACATTCTTGTAATCCTGCCCCAACCATACGGATATTTCCCCAGTAAGTCAATAGGATCCATAGACAGTCCGGACAGAAAGAACCGAGCATCACGAATCGACACACCCTTTCCCGCCTCCTACCATCTATCTTATGCTTATGTGAATGGATAAAGTCACTCTTATGCATGATTCATGGAATGGTTATGGTGGCATCACATATCTCGGAGGTTGTCAAGGTAATCGCCGTCAGCGACAGGCTGAAGACATTACCTGAGTATGGATCCATTCAAAGAGATACCGGCAATTACCAGGAAGGATATGCAGGGTGGCATGGCATATTCAAGCGACCTTCATAGATCAATCTTCAGGGAAAGGCCTGTCCACAAAGACGACCTCGATGTTTCTCTCCTGTTCCTCCGGCCCATCAGGTGACCCTTTGAAAGGTCTGCTCACCGCATCACTCACAATGTTCAGCCCTGAATTGACGGTAATGGCCAGGGGTACCACCGTGTAAGGCATGGCGACGAGCGGAGCGATGAAGGAAAGAACGTCTTTCACCCCCATGCCATCCTCTTCTGACGGGATGTCTGCTGAGTTCTCTCTGCATGCGCCGGTGCCGGGATCTTCGAACCCCGTCTCCATGACCCCTAGATATGGGCCTGCCAACTGCGTTGCACAACCTACCACGAGAAAAAGACCTGTGAGGACGTTCAGAAGGATGAACGATAGTCCGGAACGCTTCATATCAGCCTCCTTCCCCGGCTCCCCCCGGGATCTACATGTCGGATGTCTGGATCCTCCATGTTTTTATACGCAGACAATAAGGGGCATGCCTTGACAGATCGGGTACGTTTTACGGGGTTTTCGTGAACAAATAATGTTATCTGATAGTAAGGTATTATGTGGTCATCAAGGCACACGGGGAAAGGTGCGGCTGGGTTGAAGGTTCTGGGTCAACGGATTACAGATCCCTTACCTGGACATCCCTCGGTCGAGCATACGGCGTCTTCAGGCATTGCCGTTTAGAAAGCCCTGGGGTTGGAGCAATGTGGGTGTTTCCAGCAAGCCTGCCTTTTGTATCCAGTCGGTGATGCTCTGGTTGAACTGCACCCTGCACCCCGCCATGGGCAGGTGCCCAGCACCCGGGTACATAACGAGGAACACCCTCCAGCCAGGTACCAGCTTACGAATGGCTTCGGCACGCACCCTGGCGATCATCTGCTCGGTATGGCAGCGATCAGGCCCGGGTGAACACATTGATCGCCTTGAAAATCTTCCATATGACCATGAAGAATGCTGCAAACGCCAGATCTCCACTGCAGCACATGACGTTCTTCCAAGACTCCCTGAAAGATTTCATTGCCTCACCTTCTTTCATAGGAAACCTCCGGCCGTTCCCCACGGCATTCCTCTCCATGTCTCATTTTCATCCGAACTCTTTGGCGGGATACCATCATAGAGAGGGGGCGCATCAGATCTGCACCATGGACTCCAGCGCGTCCCTGGGCTGCATCCATGAATCGGCCATGATGCATTTGAAGCCGTCGACACACTCGAAGGTCCCGGACCGCCTTCTCATGAACTCATTCGCATCCCGTTTCCGTTCTGCATCGTATTCATAGATAGTGACGACTTGCATGTTCTCACCGTCCACATCACGGAAGAACGGGCCGCTCACCCTGATATAGTCCGGCAGTTCAGGCGCTTCGAGAAAACACCTTGCCATGTCCTGAAAACACTTTTTGGGAAACGTGTCCGTGCTTATGGAAACCATGCTTTCCTCCTTCATACTGGTTGTACTTTACCGGTTATACTTGTGTGCATTCCGGCATCGTACCTGGCTATATCCATGGCAAGCTCCTGAATGAGCTCTCCGAGGGGATCATTTCCTGGCGTTTCGTAATACCTTGAAGTTGGCTGTGCGAACCGGGTGATTTTTGTAAGGGCTTCGACCTGTTCGATCCTGAGACGGTAGTTCGCCTCATTGACATCCCGCATGACAATCCTCCTTGCCCCTCTATCCGAGGGCCTGATTCTCGCTGCGAATGCCTCACCTCAATGGGAATTTCAGAGCTCGCTTGTCCACGAAGCTTCGAATCCATTCTCCCCTGACATCATTACCCATAGTCAGGATCCTGCATCCCCCCTTCTGCCTGTCCCACAGTGCACACCTCTCCAGTCCGCAGTCACCCGACATGGAGGGCTCTCTCTTCGTATCACTCTTCAGAAAAGGACACCTGATCATAAGACTGCATGATAGCAGGTGGAGGTTACAGATGGATTACAGATTGCCCTTTGAGTAAAAGAACTGCCAACGATGAAGGGTCGTTCTATGCTTCTTCCGGCCCCTACCCGAGGCCCTGCAGATAGGTCCTCAGATTGACCTTGTTGTTCTTCAATCCCGTCTTCATTCGGATGCTGTACCGGTAGCTGTGCACGGTATTCAGGGATACCCCGAGAAGCCTGGCAATATCCTTGGACTGCATCCCCTCCTTGATCATGGACGCCACCTTGATCTCGTTTGGTGAAAGGCCATGGTATTCCGTGGATACCTTCCGTGCAAACGGCGAAATGATTTGCTCCAGGTATGACTTCACCATGGTCAGGCAGGACTTCTGCTTCTCATTCAGGCACGACGACTCAAGATCGACGACATGAGGCAGGACGAATGAGCTGATGTTCGACATGATATCCTTTTCAATAGTCATCCTGTCCTCCTCTCTCTGTCTGAGGAGAACCCTCAGGGCGGATTCGGTCTCCTTGCGGAGTTCAATCTCCTGCAGGAGATGCTCGTTGGCCAGGGTAAGTTCCGCCGTACGTTCCCTGACCGCTCCTTCCAGATTTTCCCGTTGCCTCCTCAGCTCATCCTCTGCACGCCTGCGTTCCGTGATGTCCCGGGATACCCCATGGATACCGACGATCTTGCCCTCGTGATCACGGATTGCACTCACCAGGCATTCCATCCAGACCGTGGAGCCGCCCCTGTGGTAATACTCGAGCTCCAGCATGACCTTCCGGTCCGGATCTACCCCCTGCATACCGTCACGTTCCAGTTCTTTGCCGAGTACCTCGAGGATCCTCGCATAGGACTCGGGCGTCACCATCTCGCTGGCCTTCTGTTTCATGCGCTCTTCCCTGGTGAAGCCCATGACCTTCTGAACCGCAGGACTATCATAGGTCACATTGAAGTCCAGGTCTGCCGTCCAGACGATATCGTTCATTTTTTCCGTCAGGAAGCGATACTTGGCCTCGCTTTCCCTCAACTCTTCCTGCGCCTGGAGTCTCTCGCCCACCTCGACCTTCAGCTGCTCATTGGACCTCTCCAACTCGATTGTACGTTCCCTGATCAGCTCCTCCAGATGGTCATGGTATTCCCTGATCTCTTCCTCTATCTGCTTCCAGTGGGTGATGTCCCTTGCCACTGCAATGATCTCGACGAGCCTCCCGTTCCGGATCAGGGGGACAGCCCTCGTTTCGCCATACTTGACCGTCCCGTCGCGGGTGATGAACCGATAGACGGAGGGGGGAATCGTCTTTCCCGATATGATGCTCAATGCATCCGAAACCGCCCGGTCCACATCATCCGGATGGAGGATCCTGAGCTCCTGGAATGGTCTCCCGATGATTTCCGAGGGCTTGTACCCGATAACCCTCTCCACGTTCGGCGAGATGTTTGTCAGTCTGGTCCGGGTATCGACCGAGTACAGGATATCGCTGGCAAGGGAAAAATGGATGAGGTATCGTTCCGCTTCTTCCCGGAAGGCATGCTCCAGCTCAACACGCCTGGTTATGTCCCGGGCCACGGAGATGACCCCGGAAACGTGGCCGTCATGCCAGAGGGGAACGCCGCTGACTTCACCGAACTTTCTCGTGCCGTCCTTGGCTATGAACCGGTAGATGGAACCGTTGACAGGCTTTCCGGAAAGCACCTGAAGGGCATTGTCGAATGCCTCCGCCATGTCCTCGGGGTCCACGACTCCAAGTTCCTGAAAGGACCTTCCCAGGAGTTCCTCGGGGCGGTATCCCAGGAGCCTCTCGACATTGGGAGATATACTCCTGAGGACAAACCGGTTGTCGTAGGAGAACATCACGTCGTTGGCGAGCGAGAAATGGAGCCTGTAAAGCTCCATTGTTCCCTGTATGGACCCCCGGGCTTTATTCCCCGGGGAAACCACCTCTTCCAGGTCCTTTATTCTCCGCCTCGCGGACGCCGACTCCTCGACAAGCTGCCCTCTCGTCTTCCGGAGACCGTCCATACCATTCCTTTGACAAGTCATGCCCATTCACATGATGGATATATAATAATTATGGTCTGTTTTTATGGCAAGGGGGCTGGATTATCGAGTATGACGTCATCCGGAGATGTCCCTGGAGTCAATCACCTTTTCGATGAATATCTTTCAATGCTCCGTCCCCTGCCGGATTGATCTGGAAAGTGCCTGGGTCTGTGATGAAGGGACGGCACCAAGCCTGAGGTCCAGGGTACGTCTGCACCGCTCGAACACGGCAAGGGCCTCGGATCTTCGACCCATTCTTTCAAGACATCGCATGACCCCCTGGTAGCAGCCTTCCGCACAGTCATCCACGTTCAGACCCTGTTCATAGAGGTGCAGCGCCTGTTCCCACCGAGCGTTTCGTGCAAGGTGCTCGCCCAGGCGGTACAGCCCCTGGAAATACCTTCCGCGAAGGTGTTCCCTCATAGTAAAGGCATCAGGGTTCCAGACCTCATCAGGGAGAAATTCTCCTCTGTACATTTCCAGGGAGGCACAGGCGAGTTCACACAGCCGCCCTTTAGCACGTTCCGTTCCTGCCGAGCCCCACTGGGATTCCGCTTTGCTGAAAACCTGTTCGAAGGCCCACGAATCCACCCAGCAGAGTCTCGGGTCGAGAGAGATCTGGGCGTTCTTTACGATTATGGCATCGGGCCTTCCCATGAGCTTCCGCAGACGATGGAGCGTCGTGGCCAGCGAGTTCATAGCCATGTCTCCATCCGCATCCGGCCAGAGCAGGTCTGCCACGTATCCTTCGCTCGCCGGCATCATACCCCTGGCAATAATGGCCTTCAGCAGTTCCATGGGCTTCCTCTGAGCCTTTTTGGAGAACTTCAACGGCTCTCCGTCCCTGAATACCTCGAACCGTCCGAGGGTGTATATCTGCACCGGCCATGGCCAATCCTTCACCAGCAGTGCAGTATCATCGGGCACAAGGTTCCGCCGTTGAATGATCTCCCGCACATACTCCCTTTCGATGCCTGCCTCCAATGCCCGCACATACAGTGCCCCCGTCGAGGATGGTATATCCCACAGAGCCCCCATGGCCCCCCATTCCCTGGCCAGAGGCAGCGCCTTCGTGAGATGCTCCAGGCCCTCCTCTACTCTTCCATTGTCAAGCTTCACCTGGGCTTGGTACAACAGATTGAGACTGCCGAAATGTTTGCTGCCGATTCGTTCGGCAACGGAGTCTGCCTGTGCCATCAGCCTCCGGGCGTCATGACTTCTCCCGAGACAGTGCATGACTTGGGCATAGAAGACACGATGCAGGCAGAACGTTGCAGGTACGGTGGGTTCCACCTCGAGACCGATGGCTTTCTCCATGCAGCGGATTGCCTCTTCGGTGTTACCCATGATCATGGCATGCCTTGTTTTCACATAGAGCATATTCACCTGTACCCAGGGCCTGGGATCGGTGGAGAAAGGTGCCAGCCGGTTGATGTATGCCTCGGCGCCTTCCCGGTCACATACATTATGGCAGCTCATGACGGCATGCCCTATCAGAAAGGTATCCCACATGTGGATGCTACTGACCCGAGCAAGTTCCAACCCTGATTCCACCGCGTTCAAGCATCGGTCATGCCGACAGGTGAAGCTGTAAAACTGCGCCTCGCCGAGTTTTATACTCAACCGGGCAAGCTCGGAGAGGGCGTTGTGTGCCTCAAGCTGCCGCAGGGAGTCGATATCCTCCGATAGTTCATTCAAGGTGCCGGTTTCCCAGTGGTAGTACAGCCGTGAAAGCATCGTCTGGGCCATGGCGTCGGTGTTGCCCGATTGCCGTGCCAGATCGAGCGCAAGCTCGGCCCAGGACCCTGCATCCGGATGCTGAGGTCTCTGGAGTGCCAGGATGCCGAACATGCCCACCGCAACCCGGGCGCGTATCTCTTTCGAGGCCAGATTGTCAAAGGTTTCCTTCCTCTCGTCCATGTCCTTGATAAGGGCATCCACCCTGGAGGATCCCGAGGTGTAGGCAAAGGCAACGGCACTTGCCATGCCGGACCATGCGAGAAAGAAACCATCATGGTCCCCCGATTCCCTGAACCTGCGATAGGCCGCCTCGAAGTGCCCCATGCTCCTGACCGTATCAAAGGGAAGACGGCTCACCGCCAGCCACAGGAGCAGCCAAGGAGATGCAT
This sequence comes from Thermodesulfobacteriota bacterium, assembly GCA_036834365.1. Classification (GTDB taxonomy): domain Bacteria; phylum Desulfobacterota; class Desulfomonilia; order UBA1062; family UBA1062; genus MWEI01. Next base: position 67,961 of record DAITOA010000017.1, read on the forward strand.
TCAGGATGTCTCCGGGTACCCCGCCCAGAAGCCTCTCCAGCGACCGGTGTCTCCCCTGGGCAAGGAGGGACTGCGCATGTCCCATGAGAAACTGGCTGAGCGTCGTCCAGTCACCCGATTCACGCACCAGGTCAAGGGCGTCATCGATCTGGCCATTCTCCTCCAACAGACAGGCTGCCGTGTTGATGTTCTCGATAATCTTTTCACGGGAAAAGGTATTCCTCGACCGGTCGAGGAGAAACTGTCTGAACAGGGGATGGTAGGAAAACACCATGTCCCTGTGGAACCTCCGTATGACGAAGTAGTTGTGGCGGGCCAGACCTTCCAGGATACGTCCTGCGTCGCCCCTTCCGGTCAATTTTTCAGCCAGAGCAAGGTCCATAAAGGGAAGATAGGCGGTCTTCAGAAGAAACTCCCGGTTCTCCGGCCCCATCCGGTCGAATACCTCGCTCACAAAATAATCGAAGATGAGCTCAGGATGCTTTCTGCTGAACGCGAAGGGCTCGAGTCCCTCGCTCCTGGCCTTCTGAACCATGAGCACCACGCCTGCCGCCCACCCTCCCGCCAGGTTGTGGAACTCCTCTATCTTCTCATGGGAGAGAGGTTCATGGACCAGTAGCCCTACAAGGCCCTCGGTCTCTTCAGGAGACAGACGGAGGTCGTTCCAACCGATGGTCGCCATCTGGCGGTTTGCCTCAAGCCGCGCCATTTCTGAAGGTGGCTCATTGCGGCTGATAATGACCATGTGCAGGCCCCTGGGCACCGTTGAAAGCCCCTGCCGTATGACCGAGTGAAAAGATGAAGGGTCCGGGACATCCTGGTAATTATCCAATACTATGACAGAGTGCTCGGGCATCCGCTCGAAGAGTTGTTCGAAATATCTCAGAGAAAAATGTGGCAACACCATCTGGTACTCGGGTTTGAGCAGGGGAAGGCAGGCCCTTCTTCGGGGGGCGATGATCTTGGCCGCATGCCTCATGTAATAGAAAAACGTGGCAGGATCTGCATCGCTTTCATCGACCTGGTACCATACAGATCTGATCCTTCGTTCCTTGAGATAGCTTGCAACGAGGGTGGTCTTGCCGGAGCCGGCAGGCCCTGTGACCCATATGACCGGATACTCCCAGCACCTGTCCATCAGGTCGAAGACCCGCAACCTGGAATGATATCGAGCAAGAAGGGGTCTCGTTACCTTGGCAGGGAGATTCCTCTTCTGCCTCACCGGGGCTGATGCGCCGCCATCCGGTTCATGCATGGACCGTGCGTGCAGCATAGTTGTCTATCCCATTCTCCCGCCTTTTTTGTGTCGGGTCACATAGATCAAGCAGAGGACTGTCCAACCGTCCATACTCAAGGACAGACCTTCTTGCTGTAATACTCAGACAGGATATGCATCCAACTACATAACAAAAGAAAATAAGGACTTACATATAATTCTATTACATAATATAATTTGATTAATATTTATAATCACGGGGCCCTGAAAGGCAAGGCAGGGATACCCGATGCCGCAATGTATCGGAGTGGTGAGTGAAGTCCGAAATCCAGTGGATTCAAGCTCGGGGGCAACAATTAGAACTGTATCCAAATGCCTTGGAAAAGAGATGGTCGGGACGAGAGGATTTGAACCTCCGACCCCCTGAACCCCATTCAGGTGCG
>DAITOA010000018.1:0-59634 GCA_036834365.1 Thermodesulfobacteriota bacterium
AATTATAATAATTAATAAATAGGTCGTCGTTATCTTCCTGCAACCAGTTAAATAACAAGGGTTTTCAGGGCAATAGGACTGGTTGGTGATGCAGATATGCATTTCTCCCATCCATACACCGTTGCGCAAACACCTTGACCGGCTTACCCGTGCCCCCTTGCAGGTTCGCTCAAACCCCGGGCCCGGGAAAGGGCGATCGGCCAGGGATTGTATATGGAACAGGACTTGCAAAACCAGGAACAAACATCAGGGTCTCTGTCGGTGACAGAAAACAATCTGTACGGATAATACAAACAAGAGGGGGAAAGATTATGAGCAGAAAGAACGCATTGAGGAATGTTATCGCTTTTATCGTATGCGCAGGTTTTCTCTTCTGCGGATCACATCTCATGGCGGCGGGAGATCCGATCAAGATCGGGTTCTCAGGCCCCTTCACGGGTTCTCTTGCCTTTAACGGCGGAGAGATGAAGAAAGGCGCCCAGCTTGCTGTTGATCAGATCAACAGCAAGGGAGGCCTTTTCGGGAGAAAGGTCGAGGTAGTCTGGGGCGATGATGAGGCCAAGCCGGAGGTAGGCGTGGCGGTCGTGAAGAAGATGATCACGAGGGACGATGTCCTCGTGGTCGGGGGCGGCTACAACAGCTCGGTCATGATCGCAGTGTCCGATGTATGCTCTCAGGAAAAGACCCCCCTTGTCGTTGCCGTGGCCATCACACCCACGCTCACGGAAAGAGGGCTCGATTATGTATACCGGACCTCTCCGAATTCGCCCCAGTTTCTGATGGGTGCATGCCAGTGGCTCGAGAAGGAGAGAAAGCCTAAGACGGTGGCGTTCCTCATGGAGAATACCGACTACGGCCGTGACGGCGAGAAGATCTACTCCGCACTGGCCAAGAAGATCGGCGCAAAGGAGCTTGCACACCTCTATTTCGAGATCGGCGACACCGATTTCACGACACAGTTGAGCAAGCTCAAGAACCTGAACCCGGAGATCACCTTCTGCATCGGATCGACGACAGAACAGGCCCTGATCCAGAAGCAGTCCAAGGAGCTCGGGTACGTATCCCAGTGGCTGGGCGCAGGCGGACACTTCACCGAGGCGTTCTTCAACATGCTCGGCACCACGAGCGCCTACTGCATGGGCGTGTCCCTTGAGCCCACCCTCGCGATGAAGGACCCGGTGGTCGCGGACTTCGTGAAGCAGTACGAGGCCAAGTACAACGGCGCCCGTCCCGGGATATTCTCAGGGCAGGCATACGACAACGTGATGGTCATTCTCGATGCCATCAAGCGGGCCGGCAATCCGACCGGGAAGCTCGCAGCAGATCGGGACAGCATCAACAAGGCACTGAAGAGCACGTCCATCAAGCTGACCCAGGGGACCATCAAGTTCGACAAGACCGGCCAGGTCGTCACGGTGTTCCCGTATGTCGTCCAGACCCAGATAGTAAACGGAAAGCCGGAGCTCAACATCATCTATCCGCCCGAAAAGGCTACAGGGACCTATCAGAAGCCCCTGCCCTGGAACCAGAGAAAATTCTAGGAGATCGTGATCGATGCATCCCCGGCTCACCCCGGGGATGCATCGTTAAGACCGAGACGGAGCACATATGGAATCTCTTTTCCTTCAACAGATCGCGAACGGATTGATCGTCGGGAGCATCTACTGTCTGATCGCCATAGGCCTTACCATGATCTTCGGCGTGATGAACCTCTCTAACTTCGCACACGGTGACTTCTCCATGCTGGGCGCGTATTTCGCCATCTACACGACGGCGTACCTGTCGGGGTGGTTCGGGTGGATCAGCTCCATGTTCATAGCCGCCATCGGGGTCGGCATAATCGGTTACTTTGTTGAACGGACCATGTTCAGGCCCCTCATGAAACGTCCGACGGACATCGACGTGATCATGCTGTCCATCGCACTGTTCATCATCCTGGAGAACGGCGCCCAGCTCATTTTCGGTGCAACGCCGCAGATGGTCGTAGACCCCTTCCAGAGCGCGAGCATCAATCTGTTTCTGTTCCAGACCAGCTATATCCGCATCTTCTCGTTCGTCCTCGCGATCCTCATCATCATCGCCCTCCAGGTCTTCCTTACCAAGACCAAGGTAGGGGTCGGCATCAGGGCGGCATCCCAGAACAGCAAGGCATCGATGCTCATGGGGATCAACGTCAGCTTCATATACTCCCTGACCTTCATCATCGGATCGGCCCTTGCCGGCCTGGGGGGGGTGCTCTACGGCACCATCTTCGCCGTCTACCCGACCATGGGAGCCATGCCCACGCTGAAGGCGTTCGTCATTACGATCATGGGCGGCATGGGGAGCATCCGCGGCGCGATAGTCGGCGGCATCATCCTCGGGGTGGCGGAAACGCTCGGAGGATCCTACCTGTCCATGCAGTATAAAAACAGCATCGGGTTCATCATCCTGATCCTCGTCCTGCTGACGATTCCGCAAGGGCTGTTCGGTAGGGGGAAGAGACATGCATAGCAAGGTCACGAAAATCATCCTGGGCACCATCGGGGTAGTGCTCCTCATAGCGGCTCCCCTGGTCATTACCGACCGGTATGTCCAGCACATCATGGTTCTCTCGGGCGTGTACGTCCTCCTGGCCGTCAGCTGGAACCTGCTCACGGGCTTTGCAGGACAGCTGAACCTCGGACATGCCGCCTTCTTCGGGATCGGGGCATATGCATCGGCCCTCATCTCCATGCATTTCCACCTGTCACCCTGGCTCGGCCTGTTGTGCGGCGGACTGGTCGCATCGATCTTCGGAGGCCTTCTGGGTATTCCGTCGTTCAGGCTGAGCGGGCCCTTCCTGGCCATCACCACCATCGGCTTCAGCGAGATCACCCGGATGGTGGCCATGAACTGGGTCGGCCTCACACGGGGATCTCTCGGCCTGTACGGGATCCCCCCGCTTACGCCGATCAAGCTGGGTCAGGGCACAAGCATCGAGTTCACGACGGAGTTCAGCGCCTATTACGTGATCCTGGCGCTCATCTTCATCATCGTGTACGTCGTGAGCACCCTGCACCGCTCGGAGTTCGGGCTCACAGTGGAATCATTGCGGGAAGACGAGATGGGGGCCGAATCCATCGGCATAAACACCTCGCACTACAAGCTCGCGGTATTCATGATCAGCGCATTCATTGCCGGAACCGCCGGCGCCTTCTACGCACACTATGAACGTCTGATCAGCCCCAACATGCTCAGCACCGGGGTCACCTTCTCGATCATCACCATGGTCATGGTGGGCGGGATCGGCACCATCTGGGGACCGATCATCGGCGCCGTTGTCCTGACCTTCCTCTCCGAAGGGCTGCGATTCGTGGAAGAGGCGATCAACCTGGACATTCGGATGATCATCTACGGGGTCGTCCTCGCACTCGTCATCCTCTTCATGCGGCAGGGCTTGGTCGGGGTCTTGAGCGGACTTGGCAGATTCATTTCTCGAAATCCGGAGAGGCAGACATGAATATACTCGAAGGGAAGAACATCACCAAGCGATTCGGCGGGCTCGTAGCGGTCCACGACGTGGATTTCACCCTGCAGAGCGGCGAGATCCTCGGACTGATAGGCCCCAACGGCGCGGGCAAGACTACGCTGATCAACCTCATATCTGGCTTCTATGCTGCGGATGAGGGTTCCATCCTTTTCAAAAACGAGGACATCACCCGCATGAAGACGAGCGACATCAACAAGAAAGGCATCTGCAGGACCTTTCAGATCGTTCGGATATTCCCGAAGCTCTCGGTCATGGAAAACGTGAAATCAGGGCTCGTGGAAAGGAAGCGGAGGGGTCCGTGGAAGGTCGCCTTCGACTCGCTGACAAAACCGGGAGGAAAACGATCCGGAAAAGGCCGGTCCGATGAGAGGGCCGCAGAACTCCTGAACATGGTCGGGCTGTACGGCTACAGAGACGAGACGGCCGAGAACCTCCCCTATGCTTATACGAAACGTCTCGAGATAGCGAGGGCGCTGGGAACCAATCCGGAGGTCCTGCTGCTTGACGAGCCCACCAGCGGCATGAATCCAAAGGAACAGAACGAGCAGATCGACCTCATCCGATCCATCAACGATAAGGGTGTCTCCATCCTCATCATCGAGCATGTGATGAGGGTCATCATGAGCATCTCGCACCGGGTCATGGTACTGCACTACGGCGAGAAGATCGCTGACGGGAGCCCGAAAGAGGTGTATTCCGATCCACGCGTCATCGAGGCCTACCTTGGAGGTGAAGCCCGTGCTGAACATTGAGAACATCTCTGTCTACTACGGTAAAGCCATCGCCTTGAAGGATGTGTCACTCACCCTCGGTGACGGAGAATTCGTCACCCTCCTCGGATCGAATGGTGCGGGCAAGTCGACACTCCTGAAGACCATATCGGGGCTGATCCATCCCCGCGAGGGGAGGATCGTGCACGACGGCGATGAGATCCAGAACCTGCCCCCCCACAAGATCGTCGAGCGGGGCATCGTCCATGTACCCGAGGGGCGGGAGGTCTTTCCCGAGCTGACGGTCAGGGAGAACCTTTGGATGGGGTCATACACAAGAAAGGACCCCGAGCATACGAAACGCGATCTGGATTTCGTCTACAGCATCTTTCCGCGACTGCAGGAACGATCGGCACAGGCCGCAGGAACGTTGAGCGGCGGTGAGGCTCAGATGCTCGCCATCGGACGTGGCATCCTCTCCTCGCCCAAGATCCTCATGCTGGACGAACCGAGCCTCGGCATCGCCCCTGCGCTCCGCGACACCATCTTCGAGGTCGTTCAGAAGATCTACGAGGAGAGAGGCATCTCCTGTTTCCTTGTCGAGCAGAACGCACACATTGCCCTCTCCATGTCCAAGCGCGGCTACATCATTGAAAGCGGACAGGTCAAATACGAAGGGATCGCCCGGGACCTGATGAATAACGAAGAGGTGAAGAAGGCCTACCTGGGGTACTGACCGGTCGGGGCGCAAAGGCTCCATGAACCCGCTTAGGCAGGGGGCTGCTGTTTGCCTACCCTGCCCCAACCATCAACCCTTATCACAGACAAAAGGAGGGCGAGATGACACAAAATGCGGATGCCAAGAGATTCGTCTCGGCATGGATCGATGAGAAGCAGGAACTGTTCTCGTCGTATGCCGACGCCGTCTGGGAATATGCAGAGCTGGGCTGCGAAGAGTACAATTCATCCAGGCTCCTCTGCAGTGTCCTCAGGGATAACGGATTCGAGGTGGAGGAAGGCGTAGCCGGCATGCCGACCGCGTTCATCGCGCGATGGGGCACAGGGGGGCCTTCCATCGGATTCAACTGCGAGTTCGATGCCCTTCCGGGGCTTTCGCAATGCCCCATAGCCCTTACGGAAGACCCCAGGAAAGAACCGCTGGTCCAGGGCGCTCCCGGTCACGGGTGCGGCCACTGCATCCTAGGGACCGGCTCCGTCTTCGCGGCGATCGCAACCAAGATCTGGCTTGAACGGGAGGGGATCCCGGGAACCCTCACCGTATTCGGCACACCAGCGGAAGAGCTCTGCGTGGGGAAGCCCTACATGGCCCGCGAAGGCCTCTATGAAGGGTATGACGCCATCCTCGACTGGCATCCCTGGGGTCACAACAATGCCGGGTACGACCGGATGAATGCGTATTTCAACATCAAGTACAGCTTCCACGGCGTCACCGCGCACGGGAACGCACCCTGGATGGGGAAGAGCGCCCTGGACGGGGCCGTTCTCATGGCCCATGCCATCGAGATGCTCAGGGAGCACATGCCGCCGGGCGAGACATCCCTGACCAACACTGCCGGTGCGAATACGGTCAACTACACGTTCTCCGACACCGGGCCCGAGTACCCGAACGTCGTCCCTGACCGTGCCACCCTGTGGGTGGTCGGTCGGTTCTGCAACTCCGACCAGATGCGCGGCGTCATCGAACGGATTCACCGGTGTGCCGAAGGCGCGGCCATGGCCACGGGGACGACCAGCTCCATGGAGTTCATCACGGCCACGCATGAGAAGATCCCGAACCGGACGCTGGCCAAGGTGCTCTACGACAACTGGCAGGCCATCGGCACGCCCGGGTTCGACGAGGCGGAACAGGAATTCGTCAGAAAGCTCCAGGGCCAGATGGGCGTGGAACCCACCGGCAACACGCCCGGAATCCTCCCCTTTACGGAGGGGAACTGCGTGGTATGCGATACACCCGAATACAGCTGGTTTGCACCCTTTTCAACCATATGGGTGAACATGCTGCAGGGGGGATTCGGCTGGCACAACTGGCAGGTGGCGGCCACCGCCCGTTCGACGGTCGGGAAAAAGACCATGGTCAATGCCGCCAAGGTCCTGGCAGCCTCCTGCATAGACCTGCTGACCGATCCCGGAATTCTCCCCGAGGCACGCTCGGAGCTCAAGGAGAGGCTTGCCGGAAGAACTTACAGCACCCTTATTCCCGACGGGGTGAAGCCTCCCCTCGGCATCAACAGGGACACCATGGAGAAGTACCGTCCGCTCCTCGACAAGGCCTGCGCCCAGGATGACGGAACGGCAATCCTTTCGAACGACGACAAGGGAGAGCAGAAGTGAATGACAGCATCATTGCGATAGATGAGCAGGGCTTAATCGACTTCACCAGGGATATCGTCAGGACGCCGAGCCTGAGCAGGGAGGAGGAGAAGGTCGCGAGGACCATCGCCGCGAAGATGAAGGAACTGGGTTTCGATCTCGTCCGGATCGATTCCATGTTCAACGTGACCGGCTTCATCTACGGTGAAGAGCGTTCCCCCGAGCTCCTCTTCAACGGCCACATCGATACGGTCCCGCCGAGCAATATTGCCGACCCGTTCTCCGGTGCCATCACGGACGGAGGGAAATACGGGGTGTCCGGTATGGTCCTCGAAGGAAGGGGCGCCTGCGACAACAAGGGGGCAGTTGCATCCATGATATATGCCGCCGGAGCCCTTCGCAGGCACGGGGTTCCCTTCAGAAAGACCTTCGTCATGACCGCTGTGGCCCGGGAAGAGATGGCCAACGGAGAGGGGATCATGAAGGTCCTCGGCGAGGAGGATGTACGGACTGCCAGGATGGCCGTCAGCGGAGAGGCCACGAACATGAACGTGCACATCGGCCACCGGGGGAAGCTCGAGTTCACCGTGCGCGTTCAGGGCAGAACCTCGCACGCATCGAATCCCGAACAGGGGATCAACGCCGTCTACAAGATGTCCGACTTCATCCAGGACCTGAGAAAGGATTACGTCATGCCCTCCCACCGCGTGCTGGGCGACTGCACCTTTGCCGTCATAGACATCGTCTCAGGTCCCGGCAGGCTCGGCCCCATCACTCCCGACTGGTGCGAGATAGCGCTCGATCGCCGATACCTTCCCGAAGAGTCCGCCGCCTCTGTCACGTCGGAGATTGAATCCCTCATAGACAGGAGAAGATCTCTCGACCCGGAATTTCAGGCCGTCGTGGAACTCGTGAAGGACTTTCCTCCGCTGTACTGCCCTGAGGACGAACCGGTCGTTGCGCTCACCAGGCAGTCCCGGGAATCCGTCATCGGCGTTCCGGGGAAGATCGATGTCTGGAAGTTCGGCGTTGACGGCACCTTTATCCAGAAATCAGGCATCCCGTGCGTCGGGTTCGGACCGGGAAACGAACTGCACGCTCATACACCCCACGACCACGTGCCCATAGAGCAGCTCCTGGCGTCCTGCAGGGTATATGCAGACATCATACGGCGGGCATGCTGCTGACCGATAAACAGCCCTGACGCCCGATCAACTGCCGTTGTTGAAACAGGCCAGCGCGCTCCCCTCGGCCACGCCCACCTCCACGGCGATGACCGGGCACTTGGCCACGAAGAGGTGGAAGACCTCCCGTTCCTCTTCGTGCAGGCTCTCGAAATTGCCCTGTCCCTTGGCAATGACCAGTTCCGCTCTTTCGAAGAGGTCTTTGAATTCATCGGAACATATGGAGACCGGCGTACCCGAGGCATCCGATCCGCTGGAAATCACCCGGCATATCCCGGTCAGGCCGGTCCGCTCTGCGTCCGCCATGGTCACATCGTTTATGATGGGGGTGCCCCTGACCACTGCAATAATCTTTTCCGGCCCGATCTCCTCGATGAGCACCCGGTCGAAAACGAGCTCCCCTGCATTGTCCAGGATGTAGAGGATGTCCCGGGCCTCCCCGATCCTTCTCCGCAGCCTGTCGCGGTGGTCGATGGCGAACGATGCTCCGAGGAAGCGCTCCACCACCTTGTTCATATCCAGTCCGTCCGCCGCGTTCCTGCCGTAGTCGATCATGTTCCCGGCCAGGGCTATGCGCAGGGCCGTATCCAGGGGGTCGGGGGAGGAGGCGGCCTTTTCCTTCATGGCAGGGTACATGGCCAGGGCCTTCCGGTTGGAGACCTCCTTGACTCGGGCGAAGGGGTCGCGAATCCCGGTGACGCGCCGGAGCATGGCGTACATCTCCCGGGCCGCCAGGGGCGGAAACTGGTCGTAGTTCAGACCCGACGCCCAGGCCAGCACCTCGCGCATGAACAACTCGCGGACCACGGGGTCAGGGGCCTGCGCGGAGATGTCGAACCCATGCTTCACGAGGCAGGGGATGCATTCGAGATGGATGCGCATGACGATGCCAGGTCAGATCAGCTTCTCGATCTTCTCAACGATGCGCTGGAAGGCCATGCCGGCGACGCAGCTCATATCGTAGAGCATGAAGGGCCTGCCGCTGTCCGTGTCCCTCACCACCGTGGGATCGATGGGTATGGCGCCCAGGAACGGCACCTTGAGGTCAACCGCGGCCCGTTCGCCTCCGCCCACCTTGAAGAGGTCGATGGCATGGCCGCAGTGGGGGCACGAGAAGCTGCTCATGTTCTCGATGATGCCCAGCAACCTGAGATCCAGGGTTTTGGCGAACTCGACGCTCTTGCGCGAGTCGAGCAGGGCCACGTCCTGCGGCGTGGTCACGATGACGGCATGGGGTTTCATGCCGGTCTGGGACTCGGTGATGAGCTGGGCGATGGAGAGCGGTTCGTCGCCGGTGCCCGGGGGGAGGTCCACGACGAGAAAATCCAGCTCGCCCCAGGCCACGTTGGCCAGGAAGTGGCGCATGATGGAATGCTTCATGGGTCCCCGCCAGATCACCGGCTGGTCGCTGTTCTCCAGCAGGTTCCCCACGGAGACCACGGTGAGGTTCTTGTACACCTCGATGGGAAGCATGTTCCCGGCGTCATCTCCCCGCAGCGGTCTTCCCTCCACCCCGAGGATCTTGGGGATGTTGGGTCCGTGGATGTCCCCGTCGAGGACGCCCACCGCATACCCCTGCCTGGCAAGGCCGGCGGCCAGGTTGGCGGCAACGGTGGACTTGCCCACTCCACCCTTGCCGCTCATGATCATGATGGTATGCCTGATGCGGGAAAGCCTTTCCCGGAGTTTCTTATTCTCTTCCTGCTTCGCCTTGGCCGGAGTCTTCTCTTGAATGTTCATATCCGCCCCATGTACGGATAGACCGCTTTTTCTGATGCCTAGCATAGAATCACGGCGACCACAAGCAGGGGGTCATTCCTCGAGAACCACCTTCGCCTCGGGCCTGATTCTGCCGATGGCGGCATATGCATAGTCCCGCACATACCATGCCGGGTCGTCTCTGACGACCCTCTCCAGCACCTCCAGGGAACGCACCGATCCCAATGCACCCAGGGCCTGGCAGGCCTTGGTCCGTACGTTGAGCTGGGGATCGTCCGCACAGGTATCGATGAGGGGAAACAGAGACCGGTCCCGTCGTTCGCCGGCCTCGATGAGGGCGTTGATGCGAACCCGAGCACTTGAGTCCTTCAGCATGGCGGCAAGGGCTTCGGTGGTGAGGGCCCCGGGGTAGGTGGACACCGCCAGGTAACGCTCTTTCTCCACGTGGGACAGGGCATAGGCCGCTATCCTCTGCGGGTCACGCTCGAGCATATACAAGAGGTACGCCCCATGGAATGCCGGCACGAAGAAAGACAGGTAGGCGAGCACGACCACGACCGCGGCCGCCCTGCTCCGGGCATAGGCACGCTCCAGACCCAGGGCGAACCATGACAGGAGCAGTGCGGTCATGATGAGCATTGGCCCGGAATAGAAGAAGATACCAAGCCCCCTGCGCATGAACCGATTGGGATCGAACCTTTCAGCAAGCTCGTTGAACACCCTGTTCTTGTCGTTGGCAGGCCTGTCGTCTGGAAGTATGACCGAGGTGCAGGGGAGTTCCCCCCTGCCCAGTACGACCCGGGCGCCCCTGACTCCACAGGGATCCTTGGTGCGTACCCAGAGGGTACCATGGGGAATCGGGCCGATTTTCTCGATTGTCCGGGAAAGGGCGATGACGTTCTGGGACCGTGCAGGAAACGGTTTGATGACATCCGCAGGAAGGAGGGTATGCTCGTAGTAGAAATCGCTCAGTCCACTGACTACAGGCAGCGTCACCATGGCGTTCCGCATGTTCAGGAAGGTGGACCCGGGGACAAGGGCAAGGGTCAGGGGGGATACGAGGATTACCCCGAACAGCGCCCACCTTCCCCACCGAATTCTCGCCCCCTTCCCAGCCCTGAGTATTACGGCCCATGGCAGGACAAAGCAGACCGGGCAGAGGATGCCGGCCACCACGGACACCAGAGGAAGCTCCCGGCTGTAGCTGAGGAAGATGCTTGCAAATCCCGCTCCGAGCAGCGCAACGGGATCGATCCGTATGAGCCGGCCGGAAATCCATGCGGGCAGCGTTACCGTCATACAGACAAGACCGGCAAGAACGCCCAGGGTCAGCCCGAAAAACAGGGCGCTGGAGAGCTGGTGTACCATCAGCCACAGGTGACCGTCATCCGGTGCGATGAGCCGGGTCATCCCGTAGGCGCCTATGATCACCGATTCGTCGGCGATCATGCGGGCATGGAGCCTGACGAAAAAGAGGCCGAAGCCGGTGTAGAGGAGGATGCAGGCGCAGGTCCCTGCAAAGGAGGCGAGATACCACCGGGGGATGTCCCGGGGCGTGCCCGGGGGTCTCAGGGATAGGACCGTTCCCGCCACGCCGCCCCCCCGGTCAGCCCGCCTAAGACGGGTTACTCTTCTTGTAGCCGTTGAGCAGGTCGGAGATCTCCTCGATGGACTTGACGCTCTTCCTCCCCCTCACCGCCTCAACGTCGGACCGGGCCGTCCAGACATTCTTGAAGTTCCGTGACTGCTTGGTGTAGGCGATGAAGTTCGCGATGGCATCGTCGCATACATGCGTGAATCTTCGGTTGTCCAGAAAGGCTATGTCCCTGATCTTCTCCACCAGGCCCTTGTCCAGTCGCATGACATATCGTATCCGCTTCTCCGAAGTATCGTTCCTGGGGCCGACGTATCTCTTTCTCTGGCGCTGGGGCACCTGCGCACCGATGCCACTCTCCTTCTTGAAGATATATGCCTCGAGGGCCGCGCCAACGAAATCCACCATGGCGATGTTCAGCATACGGGATATCACCCTGAGTTCGCTCAGGTTGGTCGGTTTGAAATACATCATGAAGCGGGAAGTAACCTTTTCCTCATTTGTGCGAATCACAGATGTACCTCCTAGCTGTCTGGGGTCGTCGGATTCTTGTGCGACCGATATCATGTTCAGGGACGCCCCGACATGAACGCGTTCCGTGCAGGCACGGATGGGTTCATGTCAGACTTCCATGATTTCCTTTTCTTTTCCGGCAAGCAGTTCGTCGATCTGTTTGATAGAGCCGTCCGTCAGGTCCTGGACCTTGTCCTGGGCCGCCTTGAGCTCGTCCTTGTTGATTTCCTTTTCCTTCTCCAGATCCTTCAGCAGTGCATTGGCGTCCCTGCGATGGTTGCGTACCTCGATGCGGTACTCCTCGGCGGTCTTCTTGACCATCTTCACGAGGTCCCGCCTCCGCTCCTCATTCAGGGGCGGAATGGGTACCCGGATGATCCTGCCGTCGTTGTTCGGGGTGAGCCCGAGTTCGGATTTCAGGATAGCCTTTTCTATGGGGGCCAAGGCACCCTTGTCCCACGGCTGGATGTTGATGAGTCTCGCCTCGGGGACCGCAAGTGTGGCCAGCTGGTTCAGCGGTGTGGGCGTGCCGTAGTAATCCACCATGATGCCGTCAAGGATACCGATGGATGCCCGACCGGTACGAACCTTCTGAAGCGAGCCCTTCATGGCATCGATGGTCTTGTTCATGCCACGTTTCATGTCATTGATGATCTCATCAACCATTCACCAACCTCCTCGCTCTGACGACCGATCCGACCGCTTCTCCGTTAAGCAGCCGCGCGAGTCCGTCCTGTTCGAATATGTTGATAACCCTGAGCTCGAGTCCGTGCTCGCGGCACAGGGATACCGCCGTTGCGTCCATGACCCCGAGGTTCAGACTGAGCACCGTATCGAAGTCAAGCTCGGGGAAGAATCTGGCATCTCCATGCTTCACAGGGTCCTTGTCGTAGATGCCGTTCACCTTGGTGGCCTTGATAAGGACATCAGCGCCCGTCTCCAGGGCCCTCAGCGCGGCGTTCGTATCCGTAGTAAAGAACGGATTTCCCGTGCCCCCCGCAAAGACGACCACTGCGCCGTCCTCAAGGTGCCGTATTGCCTGCTGGCTCACCATGGGTTCGGCAATGGTGGCCATGGGTATGGCGCTCATGACCCTGCACTGCACACCGTGGCTCATGAGAGCTCCCTTGAAGGCCAGGGCGTTCATGACCGTTGCCAGCATGCCCATGTGGTCTGCACTCACCCTGTCGATCACACTCGATGCGCTGACGCCGCGGAAAAAATTCCCTCCGCCGATGACGAGTCCGACCTGCGTCCCTCCGTTTACGACGTTCTTCACCGTCGTGGCGAAGCCCTTGAGCGTGGCCTCGTCGATACCCCAGCCCCTGCCGCCGGCCAGGGCCTCTCCGCTCAACTTGAGGAGTATGCGCCGGTAGAGCAACGGCATCCCCTAGAGCTCTTCTCCCACCTGGAACCGGGCGAATCGCCTGATGATGCATTTCTCACCGGTCTTTGCCATCAGCTCGTCCAGGAGCTGTTTGATAGTCCTGTCCTGGTCCTTCACGAAATGCTGGTCCATGAGGCAGCGCTCGGAATAGAACTTGCCGAGCTTGCCTTCTACGATCTTCTCGATCACCTTCTCGGGCTTGCCCGTCTTGAGGGCCTGATCCTTGAGAATCTCCTTCTCCTTGTTCAGGACAGCCTCAGGTACTTCTTCGCGGACAACCCAGTCGGGGCTCGCCGCGGCGATCTGCATGGCCACGTCCTTTACGAAGTTATTGAAATCGTCGGACTTAGCCACGAAGTCACTCTCGCAGTTCACCTCCACGAGAACGCCGATCTTTCCTCCCATATGGATATACGAGGATACCGTGCCCTGGCTTGCGGTCCTACCCGATCGCTTGTTCGCGACCTCGATACCCTTCTTCCTGAGGATCTCCACGGCCTTTTCAAAGTCCCCGTTCGTCTCCTCGAGAGCCTTCTTGCAGTCCATCATGCCGACGCCGGTCTTGTCCCTGAGCTTCTTGACTGTTTCGGATGTTATCTGCACGTCTACCTCCGTTGCGTGAACTATGCTTGTTCTTCTCCGTCTGCGACATCCCCGGCGCCTTCTACTTCGGCAGCCGCGCCCTTGGCGGGTTTGCTGTCCTTGACGATGATCTCTATCTCTCCCTCGAGACCCTTGCCCATGGGTTCGCCCTTGGGAGCCCTGCCCTTAGCCTGGCCCTTCTCGTCGACCGCCTCTTCCTTCACTTCGGTGGCGAGTTTCTCCTGCCAGATATGGCTTCCCTGGTCCACGGCGTCCGCCACCTTTGAGGTGAACAGCCTGATGGCACGGATGGCATCGTCGTTACCCGGGATTACGTAGTCGATGAGTGTGGGGTCACAGTTGGTGTCCACGATGGCTACTATGGGTATCCTGAGCTTCTTGGCCTCCTGTACCGCGATGTACTCGCGGGATGGGTCCACGATGTAGAGTATGTCGGGGAGTCCGTTCATTTCCTTGATGCCGTGCAGCGAGCGCTCGAGCTTCATCTTGTGGCGCTTCATGCTGATCTGTTCCTTCTTGGGGTAATTCTCGATGGTGCTGTTGTCGATGATCGACTCCAGCCACTTGAGCTTGTCCACACTCTTGCGGATGGTGGTGAAATTGGTCAGGGTGCCGCCCAGCCACCTGTAGTTGACATAGAACGCCCCTACGCGCCCGGCCTCTTCCTCGATGGCGTCCTGGGCCTGCTTCTTGGTGCCGACGAAGAGCACCTTGCCGCCGTTGGCGGCCGTTTCACGGATTATATCACATGCCTTCTCGAAGAGTTTCTCGGTCTTCTGCAGGTCGATGATATGGATTCCGTTGCGTGATCCGAAGATGTAGGGTTTCATCTTGGGATTCCACCTCGGTGTCTGGTGACCGAAATGGACCCCGGCCTCGAGCAGTTGCTTCATGGTGACGACTGACATGTACTACCTCCTTGGTTTTTCCTCCGTCCTGCAGGATCGATCCCCGCGAAACGGGGACACCACCGATCCCTACGTACTACCGGACGTGTGTGCTGGTTGAGCGGTTTACCATACCATGGGTTATGTTTCAAGCGCTTAAATGCTGTAACTTGAGAATCGGAGGAACGACATTCTGCAGCGCCTTCGGCGCTGGCATATGCTTGGCAGTTGTCGCAGGTTTATAAACAGTGGAGAAGTACTCTGCAGCGCCTTCGGCGCTGGCCTGCTGAATTCGCTTTCAATGAAAAAACGTTCATGAAAGGGATATCTATTAATGCCTATGGAGCTTTCCCGGCAGCTCTTCTGTTCCAGACGACAAGGTTTATAGCGAAGCTATCTGCAGCGCCTTCGGCGCTGGCATATGCTTGGCAGTTGTCGCAGGTTTATAAACAGTGGAGAAGTACTCTGCAGCGCCTTCGGCGCTGGCCTCCCCGATTCATGCATCCCGGCGAAAGGAACCGGGATGCATGAATCGGGGAGGTCGTGGTTCCTTATCTGAAAAGCGGGGAGAGGATCTTGAACTCAGGGGTTCCCGCTCTCTCCATGAGCATGAAGGCTATGGTCTCGGTGGGATAGACCAGTATGCCGAGGCGTGCCATGGCATCGAGGGCCGCCACCCTGTCCGCAGCCCGGCGGGAGCAGACCGCATCGGAGGCGATGACCACCCGGAACCCGGCGTCCATCAGGTCAAGCGCGGTCTGCATGACACATACGTGCGTCTCGATGCCTGCAAGTATGGCTGTCTTCCTGCCGGTGTCATGGATGGCCCCCTTCATGGCTTCATCCCGCATGCAGCTGAATGACAGCTTCTCCATGGCGGGAATGCCTTCGAGTGGTCCGGCAACCTCGTGAATCGTCTTCCCGAGGCCTTTCGGATACTGTTCGGACACGATGATGGACATGTCGAGAGCACTGGCGGTCCTGATGAGGATAATGCCGTTCTTTACGTATGTGTCCTTTATCTCCTGCTCCATGGCCACATGGAGCCGTTCCTGGATGTCTACGATCATGAGAAAACAGTCGGCCTTGTTCAGAAAAGCATTCATGTAATCGCTCCCTTAGATGATGAATAGCAGAGGGTAGATCGCCGCATAGACCAGCGCCGGGATCAGGTTTCCAACCCGTATGGCGGCGAGCCCGAGGAGATTGATGCCGATGCCCAGGATCATCATCCCACCCGTGGTGGTGATGGAACGAAGCACGGCGGGATCCTGCAGGAACGCGATATGGGTGGCCAGGAGAGTCATGGAACCCTGAACCACGAATACGCTCCCGGCCGAAAATGCAACCCCGATACCCAGGGTCGAGGCCAGGGCGACGGATGATACGCCGTCCAGCAGGGACTTCAGGTAGAGCGTGTCCGGATTGCCGGCCGTGCCGTCCTGGATGCAGCCGATGATGGTCATGGCACCGGTGATGTACAGCAGCGTAGCGGTGAGGAAACCCTGTACGAAGGTGGAGGAGCCCGATCCGAAGTGCCCCTTCAGGTATTCTCCGATCCGCTCGACGCCGCGTTCGATCCGCATGAGCTCTCCGGTGAACGCACCGAGGAGAAGGCAGGCGATGGAGGGGATGAGGTCATCGGCGGACAATGCCATCTTCAGACCGATGACGGCAACCGCCAGGCCCAGTGCATGCATGAGGGTCTGCTTGAGTCCTTCATTGATGCGCCTTCCCGCCGATACCCCGATCAGGGATCCGGCGACCACGGCGGCGGTATTGGCAATGGTCCCTATCATGGATGTGTCCCTTCTCCTGTATGGTGGAGACCGTTCATTGAAGACTCCACTACCGGATGCCCTTGATCCGGTCAATGGAAAACGACCCGGCCCCGAATCCGGATATTTTCTCGATAATCTTCTTATCCACAAGGAAAGATTAATGCTTTTAAATTGAAATGACGAACAGAGGGTACAATGATGTGATTCATGTAAAGGGCATTGTAATTATGTGGTATATCATCCCCAAGGAGGATCATCATCAGTCGCTGAGGATGAAACGATTCCTCATCGCCTGGGCCTCGTACCTCATGTGGATGTCCCTGATCTGGTACTGCTACATCCAGGGTATCTTCCGCATGAACCTCCGGGACACGCTCCTTATCTTCTCCTTCGTCATGCTCATGAACCTCGGTCTCTACGTCGTGTTCCGCACCGGCCTGAACAAACTGCGGCCGGACCCGAGCCTGACGCTGCTCCAGATGAGTCTTGCCACGGTCTGGATCATGATCGTCGCGTACCACCTGAACGAGGCCCGGGGCATCATGCTCCTGCTCTACCTGGTGGTGTTCATCTTCGGGGCATTCCGACTCAACCTGCGCCAGTTCATCATTCTGTCCCTGTTCGCGACTTTGAGCTACGGGCTCGTCATTCTGCTTCTCATCGACAACCATCCGGAGGTTATCAATCTCCATGTGGAGCTGCTGTACCTGGTGATTCTCAGCGCAGTGCTCTGCTGGTTCTCCTTTGTGGGCAGCTACATCAACACCCTGAGGAAAAAGCTGAGCAAAGCGAACAGCGAATTGCACGATGCCATGGAGACCATCAGGCAGAAGGCCATCCATGATGACCTCACCGGCGTGTACAACAGGGGATACCTGTTCCAGATTCTCGGCCGGGAGAAGTCCCTTGCCGACCGCGGCGGGCCGGTGTTTTCCCTGTGCATCTTCGACCTGGACGACTTCAAGAAAGTCAATGACACCTTCGGGCACCATGCAGGAGATGCCGTATTGAAGACCCTTTCCAGGATCATCAAGGAAAATATGCGCCAGCAGGACTATATCGCCAGGTACGGCGGGGAGGAATTCGTGCTCATCCTGGCCTATCCCGATATGCGAGATGCGCAGAAATGCGTTGAAAGGATCCGGATTCTCCTGTCGCAGGCCATGTTCCCCGACCTGCCGGGGGATTATTCCGTCACCGCCTCCATGGGGCTTACCCGGTACCGGGTGGGTGAGACCATCGATTCTCTGCTGGTCAGGGCGGACAATGCCCTCTACCGTGCCAAGCGGTCAGGAAAGAACAACCTCGTCTGCGAACCTGCCCTTTCCCTCAATCCTGCTGCCTGAGAACCTATCCCGGGAAGTATCCGAGCAGGTCCCTGGGGTTATCCATGAGGAGATGTGCACCACCCGCCAGGAGCCGCTGACGGTCCTGGTACCCCCACAGGACGCCGCAGGGTTCCATGCCGGCCCGTACGGCCGTCTCCATGTCGATGGTGCTGTCGCCCACGAAGATGCATTTCGCCGGTGACACGTCCATGCTCCCGGCGCACAGCAGTGCCCCGGCAGGGTCGGGTTTCTTCGGGCATTCAGGGGTCAGACCCCGCACCTCGAAGAACCGCCAGCGCGGCAGCAGTGCCTCGGCCATAACCTTGGCGAAGGCATCGAGCTTGTTGGAAAGGATGGACATCCTGACCCCTCTGGCAGCGAGGTCGTCGAGCATCCCAGCTACACCGTCGAAGGCCTTCGATGTGCGTGACCAGCGGACGGAGTACTCCGCTCTCATGGAAGCAACGGCGGCAGCCATGGTCTCCGTAGTCCGGTGTGCATCGGGCAGCGCCTTTCGGACTAGGACCTCCATGCCTTCGCCGACGAAATCAAGATACCTCCCCATGGGGTGCCCGGGGAAGCCCATCTGCTCCAGGGCCGCATTCATGGAGTCGGCGATGTCCCCGATGGTGTCCAGGAGTGTGCCGTCCATGTCGAAGATCACTGCACGGTACACCCTTGCCTGAAAGGGGCGGAGGTCTTTGGATCCCGGCGTTTCCCGGATCATCCCTTCCTCCCGTGATAGATGTATTCCACAACCTTGAGATACACCGGGTAGCTCGCCTGAACGAGGGTGAGGATCTCTTCCTTCGAGAAGAGACGCCCGGATCCTACACCGGGACACCTGACGCTGACCTCATCCCAGGCCGAGGGCGACCGCACGTACTGGAACCAGAATGGGAACGTCATGCACTGGACAGGCCTCACCGGATATATGACGCACCCGTTTTCGTAGAAGATGCACCTGCCCTGTTCGGCCTCGCGTATGGTATACCCGTCCTTGAAGGGATCGAGCATCCTCTCCATGAGAACCGCAAGGGGAATCCCGAGAAACTCGGCTATACGTGATGCTTCCCCGATGTCCACATAGACGATGCCCGGCTCCCCGGTACAGCACATACCGCACCGGGTACATCCGAATCTCAGCCCTTTATCGAAAAAGTATGTCCTGTTTCCCAGCGATTCCAGTAACCCATCCTTGCCCATGTCGTGACCTTCCCTTCGCTGTGGGCCATAATGGTAAATCCCCGGGGAAAGGTCAAGTCGATCAGTGGGATGAAAAGGCGACAGTACGGTTGACACAAGGCACCTTAAACAATATAATAATATATGCAACTTTTGATTGTTCCTCATGAAATGCCTTCGAGGAGGTTCACATATGGGAAGGTTGTGTCTGTCCATACTCTTCATCTCCGTTGCTTACGTCATCTCCCTCTCTTCCGTCTGCTTCGCCCTGACAGGGGCCGACCTGCCGGGAGAGGGCGAGGAACTCGTCATCGAAACCGACCAGACGATCCGCATTCGTGCAGGAGAAACCGCAGATCTCGGTGGAACCCTCCTCGTACGGCAGGGGGCGGGAGGGAACCGCCCAAGGGTAACTATTTACAATAACGGATCGCTGAATCTCGGGAATGGATCCATCAAGACAGAAAGCGCCGATCTCCTGCTGGTCAACGAGGACTCAGGCACCATGGGCAGTTCCCTCGGCGAAATCTGGACATTATGGTCCGACCACGGTGACCTCACGATAAAGAATTACGGGACCATGAATTTAGGTTTGGTGGACTTGAATGCCGACAATGATGGGACGATCCGGGTCTCCAGTGCATCGACCGCCATAGCGACAGGACAGATCTCCGGAGATGTTTCGGGGGAATCTCACATCGAGGTGAATATCACGGGAGGTACGTTCGAGGCCTTGAACATGGCCTTTAACGTGGTCGGCGGTTCCCTGTCCATCGAGAACCGTGGCCAGTTTGACCTGAACAACCTGAGTGTCACCGATACTGGCCATGCAGAGGTATTCCTCCGGAACAGCGGCGACATGTTCGTGAACAACCTCAACAGTTTTGCCTCAGTGGCATGGTTCAGATTGGAGAACGCAGGCCAGCTCACGATGAACAACACTAACCTGACATCTCAGATGGATGACTCTATCCAGACAGGTGAAGAGTCCGTCCTCGTCAATTCCGGCAATGTCTCGATGAATAGTGTCAACCTTGTCGCCAACGGGGGTTCCGGCCGGGTGAAGATCCTCAATGCAGGCTATCTCTACTGGGCCAATGTCTTCGCAGACGGCAACTACGGCGGAACCATCCGCATCTGCAACTCGGGCGGCGAAATGGTAACCGGTAATCTCAACTCAGATTCCTCGGGGTATTCCCATGGCTATCCCTCCAGGTTCGCCCTCATCGTAGATGACGGGGTGGTCACGGTCACCAACACAAACCTCAATGTCAACAGCGGAAATGCCGCCGTCATGAATCTTGCGGAATTGTACATGAACAATCTGACCCTGCATAACATCAGCGGAGATTTCACCCTGGTGAACCTGGACGAGATCGATATCAACAACACCACAAGTATCATGGAGGATGGCGGATTCACGATGCTCGGTTGTCAGGCCGGAAACGTCGGCATCCACAATTTCCAGAATACCTTTGCAGGCGATGAGGATGGGCTGTCTGCCCTGTCGTTCTGGAATGGGGACACCTTCGACCTGGACTACTTTACCATCCTTGGATGCTTTGAAGATATCGACTACCCTATCGATGCAGGTCTCGTGACCACCTTCTATGCAGACTGCTCCACGGACCAGGGATACCCGGCGGACTTGCCCTCATCACCATGGCCGGCAACAGGTTCTGTCGATGTGGAACCCTCCTCTGTCACGCTTTCCTGGGAAGGAGATTTTCGGGAAGACGTCACCTATGACCTCTATCTCATGGAGGAAGAAGATGAGGCATGTCTGCTGTGCACCTATCCCCAGGCCTCCAGAATCACCGAGACTGTATGCACGGTCACGGACCTTGACCCCTGCACGACCTATCTCTGGCAGATCGTTGCATACAGTGGGGACGACGTGCCGACCCTGGGTCCTGTCTGGTCGTTCACCACAAGGTGTGAGGGAACAGCGTCGGAGGAGGATTCGACAGAGATTCACGAGACGGAAAAGAGACACTGCATCATGAGTACATCCGAATTCTTATAGGGAAATCCTTCATTCCCGACCTTCTCCAGAGCAAGGGAACATGATGTCCTGCGCACCCATCCGGGATAGTCCATGCCGATGCTTCCTGCCCTTCCCCACCCCCTTCGTCCGTCAAGCCGGAACGGCTAAAAAAATATCTTGCCATTTGATGGCAATTCCTATACCAACCAAGCAGGAACCCAGGAAAGGAGAGGTGCTACAATGGCTTATGTTATTACCGATGAGTGCATATCATGTGGAACATGTGCCGATGAATGCCCGGTGGAAGCGATCAGCGAGGGTGACGACAAGTATGTGATCGACCCTGAATTGTGCACCGACTGCGGAGCATGCGCAGACGTTTGCCCCACTGAGGCCATCGAGCCCGGAGAGTAAGGTACCCTACCATCGCAAGGCCCGGTGATCGTTCTGCCGGGCCTGCCATTATTCCATTTCAGGATTTTATCACTTCAATTATCTGTTTTAATTCTTGATACACTCATGCTCGGAAAACATTCCGACAAGTGCATGACCTTACCCTTGGGCAATGTTGATGAAGAAGACCGACGAAATGGATGTATCTCCCCGCCGCATCCCGGGAGTTCTGCAGCGACCGCCTCATGAGGGTGCGGCCGGGGAGATGAGGATCGTGGGAATCAGACCCTGCTGGTAAGCTTGGCCCTGAGAACGTTGGACAGGGAGAAGGTGACGACCCTTCTTGGGGAGATGGTGATCTCCTCGGCAGTCTTGGGGTTGCGACCACGGCGTGCGCTTTTCTCCCTGATCTTCCATTTCCCGAAACCGGATATGCTCACCGGCTCGGTCTTGGCCAGATTTCCCTTGATGATATCGATGAACGTCTCGATACCCTCGCTGGCCTCTTTCCTGGACAGGCCGGTGTTCAGAACGATCTCGTCAATGATTCCGCTTTTCGTGAGGGTCCCCATATGGCACATACCTCCTTTGTGGTCAGAGAAATATCTATAACTACATAAAATTATTAATGCGGATACCTGCCCATGTCAATATCCGAATGGATGATATGATGATCTTGGGAATTTGAGCAGTCCCATGTCCCGGGTCAGAATGAGCTTGAGGTCTGAAATCCTGATCATCTGCACCTCGTGATTCACCCCGTAGGTAAAGGGAAAGAGGTGGATCTTGCCGGGCAGATCGGCCTCTTCGATGGGGGAAACCTTCAGCTTCCACCTTAGTTTTCTCATGCGCGGAATCACCGTCTTCAGGTCATCCCAGGTGAAGCACTCGTTCCAGTAGTCTTCCTCCTGGACACCGGTGGGGTTGATGTTCTCCTTGATGACTTCGTACCTTCCCAGGGACGGCACGATTATCTGAATGTTGTACCTTCTCATGATATCCCTATCGTCACCAGCTACCCCGGCCTTGAGGCTGATTGCTCGGTCTTTTCTGTTCTTAAGGTTAATGACCGGGTGGTGAAAGTCAATGCCGACGGACAATCTCTGCAGGTGCCCGGTTCCGGATATTGGAGAACCCGGGCAGGTTATAGCTTTTTCATCACATCAGGAGATGATTTTCAGGGCCGACGAGACATCGGGCAGGGACGAGACCTCCATGCCGGCCGCTGCAGACAGGGAGTCGCGGTTTGCCTCGGGGATGACGATGCGGGTAAAGCCCATCTTGAGTGCCTCCCGTACACGGGAGTCCATGTGGTTCACCGGCCGGAGCTCGCCGGAAAGTCCGATCTCCCCGATGAAGACCATGCCCCTGGGCACGGGCTTGTCGAAGGCACTGGACGCGACTGCCATGATCAGGGCAAGGTCAACGGCGGGCTCCGTTACCCTGAAGCCCCCGGCCAGGTTCACCACGATGTCGGACTGGGCGAGATAGATGCCCGCCCTCTTTTCCATCACGGCAAGGAGCACCGCAAGCCTCGACGGGTCACAGCCCAAGGCGATCCTCCTCGGCATGCTGTAGGCGGTCCTGCTCACCAGGGCCTGCACCTCCACTACGAAAGCCCTGCTGCCTTCGCAGGTGGCCATGACTGCGCTGCCGGGAGATTCGCCGCCCAGGCCGTGGATGAAGATGGCCGAGGGGTCCTTCACCTCGTGGAGGCCGGTCTGCTTCATCTCGAAGACCCCGATCTCGCCCGAGGTGCCGAACCGATTCTTCGCGGTCCTGACGATCCGGTAGGCCCCGGTATCGTCCCCCTCGAACGACAGCACTGTGTCCACCATGTGCTCCAGCATCTTGGGGCCTGCAACCAGCCCGTCCTTGGTGACGTGTCCGACGATGAAGACCGTCACGCCGTCGGCCTTGGCGATCTCCATGAGAATGCCGGCGCAGTGCCTGATCTGGGAGACGCTGCCCGGTGGGGCCTCCACGGCACCTGAATACACAGACTGGATGGAGTCAATGACGGCCAGGTCGAACGCCCCGCCGTCGATCTCCTCACGGATCCTCTCCATGACGACCTCGGGGAAGACCATGATGCCGCTGTCGGTAAGGCCGAGCCTCTGCGAGCGCAGCCTGATCTGGGGGGCCGACTCCTCGCCGCTCACATAGAGCACCCGAAGGCCCGAAGAAGCCAGGCTGTGCGCCATCTGGAGCATGAGCGTCGACTTGCCGATGCCGGGATCGCCTCCGATGAGCACGAAGGACCCTTCCACAACCCCGCCGCCGAGTACCCGGTCGAGCTCGTCGATCCTGCTGCTCTTCCTCATGGTCTGGTCCGCCTCTATGTCATGGAGCGCTACGGGCCTGACCTGGCCGGACCTGCGGGCTGCGGCGGGTCTTTCCTCGACGAGGAGGTCTTCCTCAAGGGTATTCCAGAGACCGCACTGGGTGCATCTGCCCATCCACTGGGCATGGAGGAACCCGCAACCCGTGCAGCGGAAGACCTTCTTCGGTTTTGCCATTACTGCTGGGTGACCCTCAGGACTTCCTCGATGGTGGTGACACCGTCCTCCACCTTCCGGGCGCCGTCCTCCCGCAGGGTATGGAGTCCTTCGTCGATGGCCTGCTTCTTGATGATGTTGGAGTCGGAGGTCTTGAGGATGGTGCTCTTCATGGCATCGGACATGAGCAGGATCTCGTAGATGCCGGTCCTGCCCTTGTACCCGGTGCCGATGCATTCCTTGCACCCGGCCCCACGCCAGAGGTACCCTTCCTTGCCGAGCATCTCCTGGGACAGTCCGACCTCCAGCAGGCTCTCACTCTCGGGAAAATACTGCTGTTTGCAGTACGGGCATATCTTGCGTGTCAGCCTCTGGGCGACGATGGCATTCACGGACGAGGTCACCAGGAACGGCTCGATGCCCATGTCGATAAGCCTGGTCACGGCGCTGGCTGCGTCGTTGGTATGCAGGGTGGAGAAGACAAGGTGGCCGGTGAGCGCAGCCTGGATGGCGATCTCCGCGGTTTCCAGGTCACGGATTTCACCCACGAGGATGACGTCCGGGTCCTGGCGTACGATGGACCGCAGGCCCGAGGCGAAGCTCAGTCCGACCTTGACATTGACCGGTATCTGTCCGATGCCTTTGAGCTGGTACTCAATGGGGTCTTCAATGGTGAGGATGTTCTTGTCCGGCGAGTTGATCCTGCTCAGCATGGAGTAGAGCGAGGTCGTCTTGCCCGAGCCCGTGGGGCCCGTCACCAGGATGATGCCGTGCTCCTGCCTGGTGAGGCGCTCGATGCTGCCGAGGTCATCGGGGTAGAACCCGAGCTCTTCGAGTCCGAGCAGCACGGAGGACTTGTCGAGGATCCTCATGACCACACGCTCCCCGTTCACGGTGGGAACGGTGGAGATTCTCAGGTCCACCGAGTGGTCGCCGAGCTTGATGCCTATCCTGCCGTCCTGGGGCAGCCGCTTCTCCGCTATGTTCAGGGTTGCCATGACCTTGATGCGTGATACCACTGCAGGGTGGAGTCTCTTGGGCAGGCTCAGCACGTCGTGCAGGATGCCGTCCACCCGGAAGCGGATCTTAACGTCGCTCTGGTACGGCTCCACGTGGATGTCGGAGGCCCTCTCCCGGAAGGCCTGGACCATGAGCCGGTTGACCAGGCGGATGATGGGCGCCTCGGTCTCCATGGCCGTGATGTCCTGGATGCTCTCGAGGTCCCTGAGGATCTCGTCCTCTTCCTCCTCGATGTCCTCCATGATGTCCTTGGCGCTCTCGTCCTTCATCTCGACCAGGCGGTTGATGGCCCCCAGGATCTCCTGCTTGGGGGCGAGCACCCTTCTGAGATCCTTCAGATGCAGTATGCGGGATATGTCGAAGAAAGGCTCCTGCTCGGCCGGGTCGTTGACCGCCACGACCATGGCGTCATCCTGCTGTTTGATGGGGACCATCGCATACCGTCTGAGGTAGCTCACCGGAAGCTTGTCAAGGACTGACGGGTCCACCTCCAGATCACCGATGCTCTGCATCACCGGGAGGTCCCACTGCCTGCCCAGGGCGGTCACCATGTCGTGGTCCCCCACCATGCCGGAAACGATCAGAGCCTCCCTCAGGGGAACACCCCGCTCCAGGCCGATCTCCCTGGCCCTTTCCAGAGACGAGGGTTCAATGGCCTGCATTTCCAGCAGGACCTGTTCAAGGCTTGTTCTTCTCATCCGTCTTTGCCTTTATGGAAGGGTTCATGGGCAGCAGGGCCTCGTCGGCCTCCTTGGCTTTCTCCTTGTAGAGGGCCTGGGTCTTCTCCTCCGTATCTATGATCTGCGGGGTGATGAAGATGTAGAGGTTGGTCTTCTCGCGGCTCTTGGTGAGCGACTTGAACAGGTAGCCGATAATCGGGATATCGCCGAGCAGCGGCACGCGGTAGTTGCTCACGGAAAGGGTGTCGCCGATGAGACCGGCGAGGACCATGGTGGATCCGTCCTTGACGCTCACCGTGGTGGAGGCGGATCGTTTCAGGGTCGTGGGGGCGTATTGGTCATCACCGCTTCCGGAGACCAGGGTGGTGATCTCCTGGAAGATCTCCATCCTGATGTTCCCCTGCTGGTTGATCTGCGGGGTCAACTTCAGGGTCACCCCCACGTCGCGGTAGTCATAGGTGCGCACGGTCCTGTCGATATTGGTCGAGTCGGTGTCTTCCCTGGTGACGTAGGGGACGTTCGACCCGACCTTGATCTCGGCCTCCTTGTTGTCCATCGTGAGGATCTGGGGGGTGGAGATGATGTTCACGTCCGTGTCCTGGGCCATGGCGTTGATGAAGGCGGACATGTTGGGGAAGGTGATCTCGGTGCTGCCGCTCGTGACGGTAATCGCCTCCCCGATCACCCCGATCAGCGGCCCGCTGGGCAGGTCGCTGGCGCTGGTGAGGAAATTCTGACCTGTCCTCCCAATCACGGCACCGGTTCGGTTTCCGCTGTCATAATCGAAGTCCTCGGCAACGGTCCACTCGACCCCGACGTTGAAATCCTTGGAGGTGTTGACCTCCATGATGGCGGCCTTCACGTAGACCTGCCTGCGTGGGATGTCCAGGAACTTGATGGTCTCCACGATGGTCTTGTACTGGTAGGGGTCTGCGTAGATGATGAGGGAGTTCGTCTCCTTGTCCGGACTTATCTTGATGTTCTGTTCCTTCAGGGCTGTGTTCTTTACCGTCCTGGCCTTGGTCTGAGCCGCGGCGGTCTGCCCGGCGGTGGTAGCAGCCTGAGCCTGGGCATCCGGGCTCTCGGGGGTCGGAATCTCGGTCAGGACCTTGGCCAGGTCTTCGGCATTGGCATGCTGGAGATAGTAGACGTGGATGTCCTCCTTACCGCTGGGCGTGGGGATGTCGAGCTTCCTGATGAGTTCCTCGATCCCGGTGAGGTCCTGGGGAGGCGCCATGACGATCATGGAATTCGTCCGTTCGTAGGGGATGATCTTGGTGACGGTCTTCGTCCCCACGCTCTCCTGCTGGCGCACGTTCCTCAGACGCTGGATTTCCTCCTGCCTCCCTTCGGTCATGATCTCGCCCAGCTTATCGGCCAGGTCAGCGGCCGAGGCAAAGGTCAGAGGAATGATCTTCACCTCCTGGGCGAACCCTGCCACATCGATGACCTTGAGGATGTCCATGATCTTTTTGATGTTGGACTTATTGTCCGTGACAATGAGGACATTGCTCTGGGGGTAGGACAGGAGCTGGGACGATGCCTTGGACATGAGCGGATTCAGGAGGTTCCTCATGTCGTTGGCATCCGCGTACTTGAGCTGGATGATCTGGGTGATCATGGTATCATCCTTGATCATGGGCGGTTCCGTCGTGGTATCCAGGCTCTTGGTGATGGCATCGGCAGCCTTGACGATCTTGGTAACGCCGCCCATGTCCACCGTCCCGAATCCGTTCACCTCAAGTACGCTCAGGAAGACGCGATACGCCTCGTCCATGGTCATCTTCCTCGGCGAGATCACCGTGATCTTCCCGGAAACCTTGTCGTCGATGATGAAGTTCTTTCCCGATATGTCCGCGATGAACTTGATGAAGACCCTGATATCCACGCCGTCGAAGTCCATGGTGATGAACTGCCCGCTCGGGTCTACGGTCATTTTGGGCGCTGTCTGGGACCTGGGCTGCACGGCGGGGGAAGGTGAAGGGGCGGCAGCCGTTTCCTCATTACCGGTGTTCACATCGACACGCTCTTCTTTTCCTGATTCTTTGGGCATTCCCGCATTGGGGGGCAGACCAAAATAGTTCATCTGCTTCTGCTTTTCCTTGAACTCCCGAAGGGGGATCACCTTCTCGGTCTGGTCGGATGCGGTCTTTTTCGTGGCGGTCTGCTTGGTTGTCCCGGTCTGTTTCGAAGGGACTGTCTGCTTGGTCTGCGTGCCCTGCTTCTGGGCAGGCAACGGGACCTCGTCCTCCTCCTGGATAAGCCGGGCCCCCCATGTTCCGGAAACGCACAGCAGCATAATCAGAACCGCTCCACCCATGACCCTGCGAATATCCATGATTCCCCCTTAGACCCTCTTATTCATTCGGATGCACGATGCTTTCAAAGTCCTTGTCTCCCTTGAGCGAGGACAGATCCTTATCCCTGCTGGCCCACAGCCGGACTTCAGGCTGCATGCCGGCCGCCTGTCGCAAGGAAGAGAGTGCGGCACCCTTCTTGTTCAGCCTGGCATAGGCGCAGGCCATATTGTAGAGCGGCTCCACATAATCCGCCGAATTCCTCCTCGCCTGGATGAAGTAGGTCAGTGCCTGTGCTGCATCATCATTAGCTAATAACACACTCCCAATATTATTCAATAACCGTGCGTCATTGGGTTTGAGTTTCTTTGCCGCGGACATGGCGGAAAATGCCTCGTCAAAGCGTCCGGCGCCGTAGTAGAGCTCTCCCAGCCTCATGTATGCCTCCGCATAGCCCGGCGAAAGCTCGAGAACATTCCGGTATGCCGCTATGGCCCCCTCCAGATCTTCCTTCCTCTGCAGCCGGTCCGCCTTGTTCATGAGGTCGATGATCCGCTCCGGGCTCACCGGGACCGGACTTGCGGCAACAGGTGCATCGCCCCCGCCCTGACCGATGAATCCGATCCCGTACAGCAGGGCGACGGTGGCCGCAGAGCTGATGACGATGGCGGCGGCTATGATCCAGTACACCCTTGCCCCGCGCACGACCTGCGCTTCATCCATCCGGGGAGGTTCCTTACCGCCCATCTGGGAGCGTTTGAGTGCATCGTAGATCGAACTCATGGTTCGGACTCCTCGATGTTCCGCACAAGGACCATGGTCTCGGATCCCACGATGCCGTCCCTCCTCAGCCCGAAGACCTCCTGCAACTTCTCCACCCCCAGGGAGGTCTCCAAGCCGTATACTCCATCCGGCTCGATGTCCAGCATACCCAGGCGGGCGAGCACCTTCTGGATCCGCTCGACCCCCTCCCCGGTCATATCGAGGGTGAAAATAGTCTCGTGAAGCGGTTTCGTGTAGGGGACCATGACGTTCCACCGGTAGAGCCCTATAAAATCATGGAGGGGAATCTCGAGGACGGCTCGGTTCTCTCCCACCACCTGGGCGAACGTGTCATCCGCCTTGAGCATGACCATGTATCCGCCATCCATGGACACGATGGCCGGCATGGGGAGGTATTTCAGATATGCAGGCTGGGGATGGAGATTCATGGCATCGGGGCCGATGATGCCTACAGGCAGCTGGGTCAGGACTTCCAGGGCGGTATTATAGTCACCCATGATCCATCCCCTGATATCGCGCCGTGCTGCTCCCTGGTTCGGCGGATCAGCGGACGGTGTGTCCCGGGGCGTCACGGAACCCTGCTGCACGGTCGCTGCAGCCTGTTGGTCCCTGGCGATACCCGTGGTCCCCGCGAGATTGAAGAGATTCACCGGCAGACCCGGCCAGATGATGACGGCGACCAGAATGGCGAGGAGGCTCACCACCGATACGGCAAAGGCGGGCCTCAACCTGCGGGGGGCATAATTGCCTTCAAGCTCCCGCAGGGCACTTGCCACGATCCGCACGGTGATCCTCCTGGTCGACCTGAGGTAGGCGATGAGCAGAGACCGCTCGGTGGCGGAGTTGATCCTCCGGGGTACCCCTTGGGAATAGCGGTAGATGAGCCTGTAGGCCAGCGGAGTAAAGGTGATGTCCCCGTGGGATCCCGAGATGATCAGCCGGTGGCTGATGTAGCTCTTCGTGTCCCACAGGCTCAACGGCCAGATGTGGTACCTCAGGACGATGCGGTCATCGATCTGCTTCATGGCCGGGGCGGCCAAGAGCTTCGTCAGCTCGGGCTGGCCCACAAGCACGATCTGGAGAAGCTTCTCCTTCTCTGTCTCAAGGTTCGAGAGCATGCGGATCTGCTCCAGTACATCCGGGGAGAGGTTCTGGCATTCGTCGATGATAAGCACGGCGTTCTCGCCGCTCACGAAGGCATTGATGAGAAATTCGTAGAGCTGGTCGAGCAGCGCCTTCTTGGAAGTATGCGATGCATTGAGGCCGAAGTCCTGGTTGATGGCCTGGAGGAGCTCAATGTCGGATAGAGCGGGATTCAGTATAAGCGCCGTGCGGACGGTCTTGGGAAGACTCGCGAGCAGGGCGCGGCAGATGGTCGTCTTTCCCGCCCCCACCTCACCGGTGATCATGATGAAGCCCTTGCGCTGTTCTATGCCGTACCTCAGGTATGACAGGGCTTCGTCATGGGCCTTGGACAGGAACAGGAATTTAGGATCCGGGGTGACGTTGAAGGGGTTTTCAGATAGTCCGAAGAACTGCTCAAACATACTCGATCGTCCCCGGTTCTTCCTTACCTGAGCGGTACGCTTATCGAGGTTGTGGTGCCCTGCCGTTCAACCTCCAGCTCCACGCTGGAGTTGCTCTGCAGCTCCTGATAGGCGTTCAGGGCATCCTGCGGTGTCCGGATGGGTACACCGTTGACGGACTTGATGATATCTCCGGAACGCATACCGTGCGTATAGATCTCCGAGCCTTCCACCACATCGCTCACCCTGAATCCATAGGGCTGCCCTCCCCGGTAATAGGGGACGACCCGTGCATTCCCGATGAGCTGGTCCATATTTCTCATGGACTCCGGGACACCCCGGGCCCCTGCCGAACCGGACAATCTGGAGCGCCTCGGCTCCCGGGCCCCGGATGACCTGGACGCGACCCTCGGTGAGGATGCCGTCTCCTCCACCACGAGCATCTGCTGCTGGCCGTTCACGTCCATGATGACCTTGTTCCGGAAGATGGCGATGAGCGTTGCCCCCTTGACGGTATCCCCGATGCGGTAGAGCTCCTGGTTGTTCGCCTCCTCGATGATGGCCCGTGCAATCTCGCTCGGCCCGGTGATGGTGCCCCTGAGCATGATGCCCATCTGAGCAAGGGGACGCTCCACATCACCCGAGATGGCTTTATCTCCCGAGGGGCGGGCCTTGTTTACCTTGAGGAGGTCGCGGCTGGCGATGATGTCGTAATCGCTCCTGCTCTTGGGCTGCCTGTCCTTGTTGATCTTTGCGACCTCAACGGTTTTGACGGGCTTGGGCGCCTCATAGAGGATGTTGCCGAGAACTCCCGTGATGATTCCGGCTATCACCCAGGCGAACAGGGTGATCATCACGATGACTGCGATCAGTTTATAGCGCCTGTCCATCTCCCCCCTAGACCTTGTCGAATCCTGAGAACCTCATGCTGAAGCTCCCCCTGCCCCTGGTCAGGGACCTCAGGGCGGTCGAATATCCGAAGGTGTTCGAGAGCGGGACATATGCCTTTATCTGATGCTGCTTTCCCTTGGTGATGACGCCCTCGATGCTTGCCTTTCTGGCGGAAAGATCCCCCACCACGTCTCCCACATAGTCTTCCGGCGACAATGCGTCAAGCTCCATGATGGGCTCGAGCTGGACTACACCCGCCTTTTTCATGGCTTCCTGGAGGGCCATCTGTGCCGCGATCTTGAGTCCCTGCCCCGTCGTCTTGTCCGCCAGGACGACCCTGTTCACCTGCACGTCGATGTCAACCACCTCGTAGCCGAATTCCGGGTCCGCCAGGCAGGCTTCTTCAAGTCCGGTTCTGATGTTGTGCCGCAAATTGTCATCAAGGGCATGGTCGATGTTGAACACGTTTCCGCTGCCGCGTTTTGCCGGCCTGACCGTAAGCTCGACATGCCCGTAGTGCGCCGTTTCTCCGATGAGCTTGTCAAAGACCTTCTCGGCCTGGGAGATCTTGTCCACGGTGGCACAGTAGAGCACCTGGGGTTTGCCCACGTTGATGTCCACTCCAAAGGCCGTACGGAAGCGGTCCAGCGCGATCTCCAGATGGAGCTCCCCCATGCCTGCCAGGATCACCTGGCCGGTATCCGGATCTTCGTTCACCCTGATGGTGGGGTCCTCCTCCATGATCTTGCGCATGGCCTCCTGGAGCCGCTCGGTGGATTCCGAACTCTTGGGCTCGATGGCCATGGATATGACCGGTTTCTGAATATCGATGGCCTCCAGGACGATGGATTCACCCGCTTCGGCCAGTGTGTCGCCGGTAACCGAATCCTTCAGGCCTACTGCTGCAACGATATCGCCTGCTGATGCCTGTTCGATGCGCTGTTTGACATGGGCATGCATAGCGAAGAGACGGGAGACTTTTTCGGAAATGCCCCGGGTGGTGTTATACACCTCGCTTCCCACCTGGAGAACGCCCGAGTAGATCCTCAGGTACACCATCCTCCTGCCTTCATCCATATAGACCTTGAAGACATATGCGACCAAGGGCCCCTTGGGATCGGGACTGACGGGGACCGTCTCCCTGGTCGTCTTGTGGTGTGCGAGGACGGGCTTGACCTCGAGCGGCGAAGGGAGATAGTCGATGATGCCGTCGATGAGAGGCTGGATACCCTTGTTCTTCAGGGCCGACCCGCACAGGACAGGGACAAGGCGCTCTTCGACGGTCACCCTGCGTATCGCCTGCCTGATCTTCTTCTCTTCTACCCGTTCTCCTGCGAGGAACAGCTCCATGATCTCGTCGTCGTAGTCGGCGAGATGTTCCACCATCTGCTCACGGGCAAGCATGGCATCGTCGAGCCTATCGGGGGGTATGTCGGCGGCATCGAAACTGGAGCCCATGGTATCGTCCCAGAGGAGGAGCTTCATGGTGATGAGATCGATGATGCCCCGAAAAACGTCCCCTTCATAGAACGGAATCTGAAGAGGAAGCGGCGTCACCTCGAGACGGGTCTTGATCTGCTCGAGCACGGAATCGAAGTCGGCCCCCACCCTGTCGAGCTTGTTGATGAAGGCCATGGCAGGGACATGGTATTTCCTGCACTGCTGCCAGACCGTTTCGGTCTGGGCCTGCACGCCGCCCACAGCACAGAGGATAACAACAGCGCCGTCCAGGACTCTCAGGCTGCGTTCCACCTCTATGGTGAAATCGACGTGACCGGGTGTGTCGATGATATGGATCTCGTGATTGTTCCACTCGCAGGTGGTGACCGCCGACGTGATCGTAATACCCCGTTCCTGCTCCTGGGGCATCCAGTCCATGGTCGCCTGCCCGTCATGCACTTCTCCCATGCGGTGAATCTTGCCGGTATAGAAGAGCACCCGCTCGGTCACCGTTGTCTTGCCGGCATCGATGTGGGCCACAAAGCCCATGTTCCGAACCCGGGACAGGTTCTTTGTCTTCATCGGACTCTTCACACTCCCCATTATACACAAAGATCTACATCGTATACATATTTCATTTCACGGCCAAGGAAGTGCTCGCCGAGTTCTATGAATCTCGGCGACGAATCCGAGAGGTGGAAAGACACTCTCCGTTCTTCATCCCGGCCTGTTCCCGGTTTGATCAGGTTCTGCACCACCCTAGCCGTGGACAGGGCAGAATCCACGATGGTGACCCCGCTCCCCATGATTCCTGCGAGTACTTCTTTGAGGAGGGGATAGTGAGTGCATCCCAGCAGCAACGTGTCTATGCGCGCTTCCACGAGATCCTTCAGATAGCGTGACGCCACCTGGGCGGTTATCTCGTCGTCATACCAGCCTTCCTCCACCAGGGGCACGAAGAGCGGGCATGCCCGCGCGATGATCTCGACTTCAGGTTTGAGGGACCGGATGGTCTCCTCATAGGCATGGCTCTTCACGGTGGACGAGGTGCCGATGACGCCTATCCTCGTACCGCCCGCCTCGATGGCAGCACTGGCCCCAGCCTCCACCACACCGACGACAGGGATATGGAACTCCTCCTTCAGGGCGGGGACGGCATGGGCGCTGGCGGTGTTGCATGCCACGACCAGCATATCGATGTCCATGGAGGCGAGGAATCGTGCACACTGGACGCTGTAGCGGATGATCGTCCGGGGTGATTTGGTACCGTAGGGAAGTCTCGCAGTGTCCCCCAGATAGATCATGTCCACCCCGGGCACGAGGTCCAGTAGGCATTTCAGAACGGTGAGCCCTCCGATACCCGAGTCGAATACCCCGATACGCGAGATTCGTGTGTGCATGAGAGTCCAGCCTTTGCGCAGTCTTGTGTGCAAGAAAACCGGTTACCTGTCTAGTGCTTTTGCACAGGGCTGTCAAGGGAGGAGGCGTGGGGAACGCTCACCTGGATACAGAAGGAACGTCCTGCTCAATCCGGTGACGTACTCCTGTTTCTCTTGACCTTTCCGGGTGCGTCGCCGGTCTGGGCATATTGGTTCTGTTTATATTTTTCAACATCCCCCTCGGGGCTACACTCCATGATCAGCACACCATTTTCCAGTGGCGGCCCCCCTACCCTGTGGGGTATAAATGCGCCCATTCTCATTGTGTTGCAGGAGGCTTCATGGATCACCGCATCGCCGTCATCGGACTCGGTTATGTAGGCCTTCCCCTGGCAGTGGAGTTCGGAAAGAAATACCCGACCATGGGATTCGACATCAGCGCCAAGAGGATCGCAGAGCTTAAGGCCCACCACGACAGGACCCTTGAGGTCTGCAGCGAAGAACTCAGGGCCGCGTCCATGCTCGAATACACCACCAGCATCGAAAACCTGCGGCCATGCACCATCTACATCGTCACCGTGCCCACACCCATCGACGGCTACAACAGGCCCGATATCAGCCTCCTCGTCAAGGCGAGCGAGACCGTGGGAAAGGTCATCTCCCGCGGAGACATCGTGGTCTATGAGTCCACGGTCTATCCCGGCTGCACCGAGGAAGACTGCATCCCGGTCATAGAACGGGTCTCCGGATTGAAGTACAATGCCGATTTCTTCTGCGGGTACAGTCCGGAGCGCATCAATCCCGGTGACAGGGCCCACCGGGTAACGACCATCAGGAAGGTCACCTCGGGCTCCACTCCGGAAGCGGCGAAGACCGTGGATGAGCTCTACCGATCGATCATCACCGCAGGCACCCACCTGGCGCCGTCCATCAAGGTGGCCGAGGCCGCCAAGGTCATCGAGAACGCCCAGCGCGACATCAACATCGCCTTCATCAACGAGCTCGCCATGATCTTCGGCCGCATGGGTATCAGGACATCTGACGTGCTGGCCGCGGCCGGAACCAAGTGGAATTTCCTCCCCTTCTCCCCCGGGCTCGTTGGCGGCCACTGCATCGGGGTGGACCCGTACTACCTGACCCACAAGGCCGAGAGCCTCGGCTACATACCCCAGGTCATCCTGTCGGGCCGTAGGATTAACAACGGCATGGGCAGATACGTGGCCACGCAGCTCATCAAGATGATGGTCAAGAAGAGCCACCGTATCACGGATACGAAGATCCTGGTGCTCGGCATCACCTTCAAGGAGAACTGTCCTGACATAAGGAACTCGAAGGTCATCGATGTCATCCGCCAGCTCAAGGACTTCGACTGCACGGTGGAGGTCTTCGACCCCGTGGCCGACCCTGAAGAGGTCAGGCACGAGTACGGCATCGACATCATACCTAGTCGGGACCAGATCACGTCCGCTTACGAAGGCATCATGGTCGCAGTGGCCCATGAGGCATTCAGGGACCTCGACCTCAACACTATCAAGGCAAGGAACGGCGTGGTATTCGACGTGAAGAATCTCTATCCCGATGCGGATGCATACCTGTGACGGACTCCGCATGAAGTCTGTACGGTCATGAAACGGCTCGGAATCCTCTCGGATACCCACCTGAACGGTCCCGATCCGTACCTCGACCGAATCATCGCCGAGCAATTCCCGGATGTGGACCTGATCATTCATGCGGGAGATCTGGTACACCTCTCCGCACTCGATGTTTTCACGGAGATGGGCAAGGAGGTCGTTGCAGTTTGCGGTAACATGGACGGCCCCGATGTCCGATCGTCCTTCCCGACCCAGCGTATCATCCGGATCGAGGGTCTTCTGATCGGCATCATGCACGGCTGGGGATCACCCGTCGGCATCAGACAGCGGATCAGGGATTCATTCGAAACGGTGGACGCAGTCATCTACGGTCACACCCACGAGGCCTTCATCGGAACCGAGGGGGGAGTCTTCTTCTTTAACCCCGGCTCACCCACGGACTCTCGATTTACAAGCATGAGGTCTATGGGTATAATGATCATTGATGGAGATTCCCTCAAGGGAGAAATCATAACCTTATGAAGAACATCTGGGCTCCGTGGAGGATCGATTATATCCTCTCCCCGAAAAGCGACACGTGCGTCCTGTGCAAGGCACCGGGCGACGGGGACGGTCTCATCATAACCCGAGGCGAACAGTGCTTCGCCATCATGAACCGTTTTCCCTATACGACCGGGCACAGCATGGTGGCCCCGTACCGCCACGTGAGTGACATCGAAGCGCTCACGAAGGAAGAACTCTCGGAGATGATGTCGCTGGTGCAGGCAATCGTCTCGGCCACCCGCAAGGCAATGAACACGGAAGGCTTCAATATCGGATGCAACCTGGGTGACGTGGCAGGGGCGGGAATAGCCGACCACCTGCACATGCATATCGTACCGCGATGGAAGGGAGATACCAACTTCATGCCTGTCCTGGGTGACGTACACGTCATCTCCGATCACATCGTGAAGACTATGAACATGATCAAAGGGAAGCTGCCATGAGGTATGTCAAGGCAGTCCTCTTTCTCACCCTCGCCGTTGCGGGCATCCTGTTCGGGGTGTCCAACCAGGACTCCGCTACGGTCCATTTCTACTGGTTCTTCACGAAGACCTACCCGCTCTATCTCGTCCTGTTCGGCTGTTTTCTCGCCGGCACCCTCATGGCGATCCTGTTCGGATTCGTCTCCGGGGGTCCCGGCAGCGATGAGGTGCGCCGGTTGAGCAAACGCAGGGACGAGCTCACGGAAAGGCTCAAGAAGGCCCATTCGACAGGAGTATCCCTCAGTAATCCAGGAAAGACCGATGGTCCCTCCAGGAAAACCCTTTGAACGCCCGGCCAGGTTACCCCTGTGGCTGAGGAGGAACAGGGACCCTGAATCGCTTCATGCCCTGAAGTCGAGGCTGAGGCGCTCCGGCCTCTCCACGGTCTGCGAGGAGGCCAGGTGTCCAAACATTGCGGAATGCTTCAGCAGACCCACTGCCACCTTCCTCATCCTCGGGGACCGATGCACGAGGGCATGTTCATTTTGCTCGGTGGCCAAGGGGAGCCCGTCGCCCCCCGAACCGGACGAACCTGCCCGGGTTGCGGACGCCGTTTCCGAGATGGGACTGAACCACGCAGTCATCACCTCCGTGACTAGGGACGACCTCCCTGATGGCGGGGCACAGATCTTCGCCTCTGTCATCCGGGCTGTGAGAATCACGTCGCCCGGCTGTTCCGTGGAGGTTCTCACCCCGGATTTCTCCGGCAGGCAGGATTCCGTACGAACAGTTCTCGCCGAACATCCGGATGTGTTCGGCCATAACGTGGAAACAGTCCAGGATCTCTATCCGCACATCCGACCAGGTGCGAACATCTCCCGGAGCCTGGCGCTTCTGGAAGGAGTGAAGCGGTCTTCTCCGGAAACGGTGGTGAAATCGGGCTTCATGGTAGGCCTCGGCGAGGATGAGGCGCAGGTTGAAGAACTGCTCTCCTCCCTGAGGGATGCCGGCTGTGACGTTGTGACCATCGGTCAGTATCTGCGCCCCTCCCGGGCACAGGTTCCCGTTGAGAAGTACTGGGAGCCTGAGGTGTACATGAAATGGTCCAATCTTGCGAAATCACTTGGCATAGGATATTGTATTGCCGGGCCGCTGGTAAGGAGCTCGTATCGCGCTGGAGAGGTGCTGGAAGAAATCCGGTCAACGCGGCGGAACACAGTACGTATGGAGTAGAAGGAGATTACATGGACAAGATTCAGATCGGCCTCATCGGTTTGGGCACCATCGGTACAGGCGTAGCCAAGACCCTGCTCGAAAACGGCGCTCTGCTCGAAGACAGGCTCGGGTTCTCCCTTTCCCTCAAGGGGATAGCCGACATCGACATCACGAAGGACCGTGGAATAAAGATCCCCGAGGGCATGCTCACCACCGATGCGGACAGCCTCATCAACGACAAGGAGATCGACATCATCATAGAGCTTATAGGGGGCACCGAGCCGGCGAAGTCGTTCATCCTGGATGCCCTGAAGAAAGGCAAACACGTCGTTACCGCAAACAAAGCGCTGCTCGCCTCACATGGCAAGCAGCTCTTCGATGCCGCCCAGACCTACGGGAAGGATCTCTACTATGAGGCAGCGGTGGGCGGCGGCATCCCCATCATCAAGACCCTGCGCGAAGCGCTCGTTGCCAATAACTATACCTTCATCTACGGCATCCTGAACGGTACCTGCAACTATATCCTCACCGAGATGGGCGAGAAGGGGTCGAGCTTCGCCGAGGCCCTGGGTCAGGCCAAGGAGCTCGGGTATGCAGAGGCCGATCCGACGCTGGACATCGAGGGAATCGATGCGGCGCACAAGCTTGCCCTGGTGACCAGTCTGGCGTACGGCGTCCCCCCGGACATGAAGAATGTATATGTGGAGGGTATCACCAACCTCGACAAGCTCGACGTGACCTTTGCCCGTGAACTGGGCTACAAGGTGAAGCTCCTCGCGCTCACCATCGACAGGGGAAACAAGGTCGAGGCCCGGGTGCATCCAACGCTTGTCCCCTTCAATTACCTGCTCTCCAAGGTGGACGGCGTCTTCAACGCCTTCTACGTGAGGGGGGATATCGTCGATTCAACGCTCTTCTATGGCAGGGGTGCGGGCATGATGCCCACGGCGTCGGCCGTGGTGAGCGACCTCGCAGATATCGGCAGGAACATCCTGGCCGGCATCGCCGGACGCATCCCCCACCTGGGGTACCGCAAGGGCAGCTCCGTGCCGAAAAAGTATATGCCCATCGACGATGTCGTCACCAACTACTATGTCAGGATCAATGCACTGGACAAACCAGGTGTCCTGGCGAAGGTTGCGGGCATCCTGGGGGATCAGGACATCAGCATCGTATCTGTGATCCAGAAGGGCAGCGAGGACAGCGATTTCGTGCCCGTGGTTCTGCTCACCCATGAGGCAAAGGAATCGAACATGAGGAGTGCGGTGCGAACCATATCGAAGCTCTCCGAGGTGAGCGGGATGCCCGTGGTCATCCGTGTGGAGGACAGGAAGCTCAAGAACGCTGCGTCGTAGACGTCGTCCAACCGCCATCATCTCTCTGAAATCGCACCAGGGTGAGGAGGCTTACTATATGAAATACATTATCCTGCTCGGCGACGGAATGGCCGATGAACCCCTGAAGGAACTTGGGGGGAAGACTCCCCTCGAGGTCGCCCGCACCCCTGTCATGGACAGGCTCGCCTGCCGGGGTGAGTTGGGCATGGCGAGAACCGTCAAGGAGGGATTCCCTCCAGGCAGCGATGTGGCGAACATGGCCGTGCTCGGGCTCGATCCCGGCACATGCTATACCGGGAGGGCTCCCATCGAAGCGGTAAGCATGGGCATAGACCTCTCCCGTGACGACACGGCCTTCAGGATCAACCTGGTGACCATTGACTCTACGCAAAGCCATCCGGTCATGGAGGACTACTGTTCAGGGCACATCTCCACCGAGGAGGCTCGGATCCTGATAAAAGACCTCAGGAGGATCGCAGATGACAGGCCGGCCATAGCCATGTACCCGGGCATAGAGTACCGGCACCTCATGGTCATCCACGGCTATGACAGGCCCGGGCTAAAGACTACCCCGCCCCACGACATCACCGGCGAACGCATCGAGCCGTACCTGCCCAATGATCCGATGCTGGTGGACATCATCAACAGGTCCATGATGTTCCTCAAGGACCACCCCGTCAATCGTGCCCGCCTGGAACAAGGCAAGCGACCCGCCACCTCGCTGTGGCCCTGGGGAGAGGGAAAGGCCATGCAGGTCCCCACCCTCCGGGATGAGTACGGTCTCTCCGGAGCCATGATCTCCGCAGTGGATCTCCTCAAAGGCCTTGGAAAGCTTCGGGGCATGGAGGTGATCGACGTACCCGGAGCCACGGGCTGGATCGATACCAACTACGAAGGAAAGGCCGAAGCCGCTCTCGATGCACTGAGCCGCTATGATCTCGTCTATGTCCATGTGGAAGCACCGGACGAGGCGGGTCATGGCGGATATACTGACAAGAAAATCCAGGCCATCGAGGACTTTGACGCTCGGATCGTGGGACACATCATTGAGCGCATGGAACTCAACGGTATACCCTCCAGGGTGCTGGTCATGCCGGACCACCCGACACCCATCAGCAAGAAGACCCACACGTCGGATCCGGTTCCCTATATCCTCTATGATAGTTCCCGTCCTTCAGCCCATGATAGGCGTTTCACCGAGGACGATGCACGCAAGGCGGGTATCTTTATCGAGGAGGGTTTCACGCTGCTGGGGAGACTTCTGGAAAAAAGCTGAATCGTGATCAGTTCTTCTTGAAGGCGGTCATGAAGCTGCTCTGGCGGTCGATCTCAATGTCGAGCTGTCCCATGAGCGAGATGATATCCTCGGTGGTAAAGGTGGTGCGCTGCTCCTGGATGATCGGCAGGACTTCCCGGTCGATGGTAATGAATTGATGGTCCTTCAGGGGAGTGATCCCCTTGGCGGTGCACAATACGTCCGCCAGATGGACACATACGGCGAAAAGCGGATCGGTTTTGGAGGACGACGGGCCGTGATGAAAGGCGACCGCATTCACCACTTCGGCCGGGAACATCCATGAGTTGAGCAGAATCTGCCCCACCTCCTGATGCGTTATTCCGAGAATCCTCTCTTCGAGGGCATGGTATCCATAAAGGTTCCCATCTTCCTCCAGGGCGGAAAGGAGCCTGTTGAAGCTTTCGCTGAGATACTGGGATATGAATATCTTCCCCACATCATGGAGAAGGCCGCCCACGAAGAATTTGCCATCGACCTTCATGTTCAGATACTTGGCTATCATCCGAGTCCCCACCCCCACAGAGAAGCTGTGCTTCCACAGCTGCTCAGAAAAATCGGAACCCTTCCGATCGAACATCTGGAGAACGGACATGCCCAGGGCGATATTCTGGATCTCCTGGAAGCCGAGGACCACCACCGCATGCGATACGCTCGAGATCCTTTTGACAAAACCGTAATACGGCGAGTTTGCAACAGTCAGTATCCTGATCGTGAGTGCAGGATCACTCTCGATAATGCTGGTGAGATCGACGGCGGACGAATTTTTCCTGGAGATCACCTCCATGATCTCATGAATGATGCCCGGCAGGGTCAGTATGTCAGGAGCCCTGGCCAGGATATCGAGAATGCGTTCCCGCTCTACGGCCGGATCACTGTTGTCGTACACATAGACACAGTCGGAAGAACCACTGTGTTTCTTAAGAGGATGGGATCACAGGCTATGATACCGTAAAAAGAATATGTTACGGCTTGTTTCATCATGGCTGCGAAAGACAATGTAGGTGGATTTTCGCGCATAGGAGAACCAATAGTGAAATCACCCTAAAGAGCAACCTTGCGAATCCCGATAAGACGGGTGATGGACATGAGTGCATTATTCTGGATTATCATTATCCTGGCAGCTGGAATAACTATTGCACTCACTCTGACCAGCTTGAAAAAAGAGAAAAAGAAGCCTGTGCTCAGGAAGGCCCCGGCCCGGTACGTCAATGTCGCCCCGAGTGACGACATGCAATCGTATATGGATGTCTACGATCTCAACTGGAAACCGGATCGCGAGAAAGAACCCGAGATTCCCCCCCACATTGAAGAAATACTCGGCAAGATAGAAAACATATCTCCTCTCATCACCGAACTGTCCTCCAAACTGAACGACCCGGACATCAATCCCAAGGATATGAGCAAGATCATCATCCAGGACCAGGGTCTTACTTCATTTATCCTTAGAAGGGTCAACTCTCCCTACTACGGTCTCCTCCAGAAGGTGGACAATATCTTCAATGCCATCGTGATCCTGGGATACAATGAGATATACCGCATCGTCATGGAGGAAAGGACTCATAAGATCGGGATCCAGCCCGACAAGACCGAATGGGTACATGCGAACCTCACCTCGAACATCGCGGCCTACCTCACCAGTGTCAGCCGTCTTGGAGTACCGGGAGGAACCATGGTGACCCTCGGCATGCTCCATGACATCGCACGGACGATCATGTCCAAATCCCTGCCCCAGCCCGAAGGCGGTTTCTCCATCGATCCACGACAGCACCTGAGACAGGAGATCGAGATCTACGGTATCGACCATGCAACACTCGGTGGGATTCTTGCCCAGCGATGGGGAATGCCACCCCGTCTTGTGTCCTGCATCACGAAGCACCACTGGCCCATGTTCTGGCCTTTGAGGGATATCGGCCATGTCCACAAAGACATCATAAGGGAACTCTCCATCCTGGCTATATCAGATATCGCTGCGAAGAATTTCACCCAGGAGATCACCGGGCCCTATATTGGTGATGATTATTACCGCTATATCAACAAACCGCCCAGGATGGACAGCATCCTGATACCCGAGATAACTAAAGATCTGAAGCGTATCCACAGGATCATGCTTAGTTCAGACGACGAAACCCAGGACCTCCTCGAAACAGTGGCTTAACTCTGGGCCGAATTCCTAAAAGAAAAGGCCGGGATAATCCCGGCCCGGAGTGTTTCTCTTCTGGGCGGACCCCGCCCGGTCAGTTGATGACCTGGGAAACGCGCTGATAGTTGAGGTTGTACAGATCGGAGGACACGCTCTCCATGTCCCTGGTCACGAGGGAAAGGATCCTTTTTGCCTCATCCACGTTTTCGACCTGAGACCGTGATGCCTGCTTGTTCTCCACGGATACGATATCCTCAATCTCTTCCTGGTTACGGACACTCTGTGCCTTCTCGGTATATTGGTCCGTATTTTCCTTAGCAACGAACTTGATTACATTCCCCAATTCAGGATTGACCTTCATACTGGTCCCCTTTCAAGAGTTCTACATCTCTCTTATCGGAAAACGGATTCTTTACTTGAGGTTTTTTTTCACATCGAGGAGCATGCGGTATATTTCGTTCCTTTTGATGCCTGTCTCCCGGGAAAGAAGCATGAGTATATCCTTCAGGGAATGGCCATCCTCCAAGAGCTTGCTGGCCATCCCTTCCAGAGATGTCGCCTGGAACGAGTCACCTTCCTTGGCACCCTTAATAAGCACCGTCACTTCTCCCTTGACGGAAGCGCCATCCAGTCTTTCGAGTACTTCAACGATCGTACCCGCCATGTACTCTTCGTGGATCTTGGTGAGTTCCCTTGCAATACACACCTCCCTCTCCGGGATACGGGCATGTATCATCCGGAGCGTCCGGATCAGTCTTCTCGGTGATTCATAGAAAATAGTCACTTCATCAGTGATGCACATCTTCTGGATCTCCGTTTCCATTGTTTCCTTCTTCCTGGGGAAAAAACCTATAAAACGAAACGGAGAGGTGAATCCGGATGCAGAAAAAGCCGTTATCAAGGCCGAAGGACCGGGAAGAGCTACAATGGAGATGTTCCTTCCACGGGCTTGACATATGACCCTAAAACCGGGATCCGAAACTGCCGGAGTGCCGGCATCGCTCACCAGCGCTATCTTTTTCCCTTCTTCCAACTGCTCGAGGACATACTCCGACTTCCTCGCCTCACTGAAGCGCTCACATGACACCATTGGTT
Organism: Thermodesulfobacteriota bacterium; assembly: GCA_036834365.1. Lineage (GTDB taxonomy): Bacteria > Desulfobacterota > Desulfomonilia > UBA1062 > UBA1062 > MWEI01. The sequence continues at coordinate 43,269 of DAITOA010000018.1, forward strand.
TGGATATCCCGTAGTGCGTCAGGAGCTTCCTGGTATGCCTGGTATCCTCACACACGACAAGATCCACCTCCCGGAGCACCTCGAGTGCGCGCAAGGTGATATCCTTGAGATTTCCAAGCGGTGTGGGGACGAGAAACAGCGTCGGTTTCTTCATGAAATGTTAACACTTTCTCCTTTTTCGCATGTCCTCGTTATGATATATATGATAATTACCGTTAAGGGAAGGAAGAGGCCTGTCTATGGAGTCTTTAAAGCTCGACGGCACCTTGAACGACAAGAAGATCGAGAGCACTCCGGAATACATGCGAAAGCTCTTCATCATGCCGGACTCATCGGACAGGTTCGTGGAATTCGGGGTTCATCTTCTCGATATGATCCACGATTTCTTCAAGGAAAAGGGAGGTATTCATTCCTCCATATCCATGGAAGACCTCGCTAAGATCTTCTGCAACATCGAGATGCCCTCTCATCCTCAACTCATCAGGGATGTTCTGGACGAAATCAAGAACAACATCATCAAGCACTCGGTGAAGGTGGCCAACCCCTATTACATCGGTCATATGACCAGCGCCGTCCCCTACTTCATGATCTTGCTCGAGATGATCGCCGTGAGCCTCAACCAGAACCAGGTGAAGATCGAGAGCGCCAAGGCATCAACCTTCGTTGAACGGGAGTTCCTCTGCTGGATCCATCACCTCATTTTCGATAACAGTCCCGAGTTTTACAAGAAGCAGATCCACAATCCCAAGTTCGCCCTGGGGAACATTACCTCCGACGGCACGGTCGCCAATCTCACGGCCCTGACCATGGCCATGGCAAAGGCATTCCCCCCCGACAAGAGGGGGTTCAGAGGTGTCCGTGTGGAGGGGCTTGCCAGGGCGCTGGACCATTACGGTTACCGACAGGCCCTGTTTCTCGTATCCAAGCGCGGGCACTACTCCATCTGCAAGGCGGGAACCATCCTCGGCATCGGCGAACAGGGTGTGGTTCGCATCCCTGTTCAGCCCTGCCTCAATACCATCGATATCGGCAAACTGCAATGCATCGTGGACAGGATCAGGAAGGAAGACAAGGCAGCAGGCCTTCCCAGCAAATTTGTCGCCCTTGTCGGCATTGCAGGCACAACGGAAACCGGCAATATCGATGACCTTGAAGCCCTGGCAGAGATCGCTGCAGACCTGGGTGCCCACTTCCATGTGGATGCCGCCTGGGGAGGGGGAGCCCTTCTCATGGAAGGCGCCAGGCCAATGATGAAAGGCATCGAGAAGGCCAATTCCGTGACCATGGATGCCCACAAGCTCCTCTATGCACCGAACAGCATGGGAATATGCGCATTTCGGGATGTCGAGGACTCCCTCCATCTCTACCATACCTCCAATTACATCATCCGCGAAGGATCGGTCGACCAGGGCCGTTTCACCATCGAGGGCTCACGTTCGTTCTCGTGCCTCAAGCCATGGGCGGCCGTGAAGATCATCGGCAGACACGGGTACAAGCTCATATTCGACCATGCCCGCGACCTCCAGAAGACCTTCGTGGAGTTCATCGAGCGTGATCCGCTCTTCGAACTCATGAACAAGCCGGAGCTCTTCATCATCAACTACCGCTTCGTCCCCGAAGAGCTGGGTTCTCAGCTCAAGAGACTGATGAAGAATCCCAGAAAGAACTCAGACTGCATCACCGTCATCAACAAGATCATCAACAACCTCAACATAGAACTCCACAAGACCATCAGGGACCATGACATGTCCTTTGTGTCCCGCACAAGGCTGGAGTCGACGCACTATGCACCGAGAAAGATCGTTGTGCTCAGAGCCATCACCATCAACCCCAATACGGAGAGGTATATGCTCAAGCAGGTTCTGAACGAGCACAGGAGCATGGGTATCAAGCTCTGGAACGACACGAAGAAGACCTGTAGGGAAACCCGTGATCTCCTCGACAGCATCTGATCTCTCCATTTCCTTCAATTGAGATCATCTTTTTTCAACACCCGATTGACATCCCATTGTCCGGTCTTTATCTTTGAGATCAATCATGATTCTTGATTGGCGAACGACTTACCAGAGCAAGCTCACGGATGCCAGGACTGCCCTGTCACGCATCAACAGAGGTGCACGGATATTCATAGGGTCTGCCTGCGGGGAGCCCCAGCTCCTGGTGAAGACACTCATCGACGTAGCGGAAAATCTTGCCGACACCCAGATCATACACTTCCTTGATCTCGGGATAGCCCCATATACAGACGAGAAATTCAACGATAACTTCCGCCACAATGCCCTTTTCATCGGGGCAAGCACCCGTAAGGCCATCAAGGAAGGCCGTGCGGATTATACACCCATCTTTCTTTCCGAGATCCCCTTGCTCATGATCAGGGGAAGCATGCCAATCGATGTAGCCCTCATCACCGTATCGCAACCGGACAACAACGGGTATGTGAGCTGCGGCATTTCCGTAGACATAACCAAGACCGCCGCAGAGGTCGCCCGGTATGTCGTGGCCGAGGTGAATCCGAACATGCCCCGGACACTCGGTGACAGCTTTCTCCATGTCAGCGAAATCGATGCCTTTGTGGAAAACGATATCCCCCTGCTGGAGTTTGAACAGAAGGCCCCGGGTGATATCGCAAAGACCATAGGCGAACATCTTGCCGATCTCATCGAAAACGAATCCACGATCCAGACGGGTGTGGGCAGGATCCCCAACTCCGTCTATCCATACCTCATGAAGAAGAGGGACCTGGGCATCCACACGGAGACCTTCACCGAAGGGATCATAGAACTCATCGAGGCCGGGGTGGTCACCTGCCGGAAAAAGACGCTCCACCCAGGCAAGGTTGTGGCGACTTTCTGCATGGGGACCAAACGTCTCTATGATTATGTTCACAACAACCCGCTCTTCGAGTTTCAGCCATGCAGGTATGTCAACGACCCTTACGTAATCGCACGGAACGACCGGATGGTCTCCATCAATTCGGCCCTCACCGTGGACCTCACGGGCCAAGTATGTTCCGACTCCCTCGGGTTTCTCTTCTACAGCGGCATCGGCGGTCAGGTAGACTTCGTGAGAGGATCATCCATGTCAAGGAGGGGTAAGTCCATCATGGTGCTGCCTTCCACCACTGACGATGGAGAAAAGTCGAGGATCGTTCCATACCATTACCCGGGCAGCGGTGTCGTGGTCACCCGGGGAGACATCCATTATGTGGTTACGGAATACGGTGTCGCCTACGTCCATGGCAAGTCCATAAGGGAACGGGCCCTGGGGCTCATTAATATCGCCCACCCTAAGTTCAGGGACGAACTGCTTGAAGCCGCCAAGAGCCAGGGCTACGTCTACAAGGACCAGATCCTGCCCGTGGTCCTCTACCCGAAGGAGTACGAGACCTACTGGACCGACCATAAAGGTTCCGAAGTATTCTTCCGCCCGGTCAAATCAACCGATGAGCGGGCAATTCAGGATATGATCTATGCCCTGCCGGAACAGGATATCTACACCCGCTTCTTCCAAAATCTCAAGTCCTTTTCGCATAAGCTCGCCATGCCATTGGCCGCCATCGACTATAACGACAAGATGGCCATCGCCGCAGTTACAGGCAGGGAGGAACCAGAAAGCAGGGAACAGATCGTTGCCGTCGGCCATTATATTAGAGATCCCCAGACCAACTTCGCTGAAGTAGCCTTTACCACTCACCATGAGTGGCAGGGTCGAGGCATAGGCACCTTTCTCCTGCAGTACCTTATACGTATCGCAAGGGAAAAGAATATTTCCGGCTTCACTGCTGATGTGCTTGCTCGAAACAACCCCATGATGAAGGTGTTCACCAGGGCCGGTTATCCCCTGAAGGCGCATCTGGAATATGGTGTTTATGAACTCGAGATGCCTTTTTCGGAAGAAGAGGGCACGCAGGAGACATAAGCATCAGGTTCAACCTGGACTGCCCTTGTCCTCCCTGAGACACCTGACCAGATAGTTCATGAGATCCGAGATCGTGAGGATACCCACGAGTCTCTCCTTCTCCACAACCGGCAGTCCGCCTATCTTGTGATGTTCCATGAGCTCCGCCGCCTTGAGGATGTCATCCCCCGGTTCGATGGTGAGGGGGTCGGATGTCATACTGCTGCCCACCATAACACTGTCAAGGAGGTATTCATCTGCGGAACGTTCGTGGATAACTACCGGAGAATTGAGAGCACGCCGGATGTCCCTGTCGGTAATGATGCCGATGAGCGTGCCTTCCCTCACCACAGGTATCCGCCGGAACCTCCCAGTAGTCATCTTCCGAATGGCATCCCTCAATGGATCGGCGGCAGCGATGGTAACCACATCTGTGGTCATGAGGTCTTTCACCTGAGTCATGGGAACGAAACCCTCCTGGTAAGGTTATGTATGATACATACCACAGCACGGCCCTTATGTGGAGAGCCGTGCTGCAGGGAAGGTCTGTAGAGAAAAGGTTACAGATTCACTGTTGAAATGAAGCAACCGCCGCCACCGCCGCCGCCACTGGTCGTGGAGGTGCCTTCTTCGGCGATCACCCGGTACTTTCCGAACTGCTGCGTGGAGAAGGTCAGCAGGCCATCAATGGTGCTTGCCACGGCAACATCCTCCCAGGTTCCGGTCTCGTCGTCGTACCGCTGAACGATGGGATCCTCGCCATCCACCTCAATACTCACGGATGCCGCTTCAGCAAGGACAAGACCGTAAGGGAGCAGATCGAATTCGACACCTTCTCCATCGGTGTAGCTTACTGAGGAAGTGGCATTGGCAGAGGATGTGCCAATACCGATGGGGACTTCACGGAAAATGGCTCTGCCGCTGATCTGCAGCGTTATACCCATGAGCAGTTCATCAAGGTTCAAGGCCGACCCTGGCTCATAGTCACTCAGTGCACACAGTCTGGAGGTGACCGAAACCCTTAACCTGTACACGAGTGTTCCGTTTGCGTCATAGACATTGTACAAGTAAGCCCCAGATTCATCGGCAGTCATCGTATTGTCAAGTATTTCCGGCATGGTAACCAGAAGGGGTTCAAAGGTCAGCTCTCCCCCCTCGTTGATCCAGGAAAGGTCAATGGTTTCTCCCACTTCCCCGATCGCATCCTTCAGCACTTCTTCCTCAACAGGCCGGTTGGTTGGATCAAGGGGGTCGGTTCCTGCCATGTACTCAACCAGGTTCACCACTCCGTCGGCGTCGTCATCCATCAATGAATCGAAGGGATCATCGGGGTCAAGACCCCACAAGAGCTCCACATTATCCGGTATACCGTCAATGTCCGAGTCGGCCAGGGGCTCGAGGCCCGTATCGGTATCGTCGACACCGCCGGAGTCCTGGCTGTCCGAACCCCTGTCGGTATCGTCCGTACTCTGGGTAGTGCTTTGCTCGGGGATCACCACAGAGACCTCTTGTGAATATCCGCTTTCATTACCGTTGATATCGTATGCGGTCACGGCGAAATAATAGGTGAGCCCTTCCCCGAGGTTGCTGATGTCCGCAGAGGTGGAGTCGCCTACGTCGAGGTAGCTCAGATACTGCCCGCTGGTTATGCCGTAGTACACCTTGTAACCGTCAAGGTCACTCTCTGTGTTGCTGTTCCAGCTGATTCTGACTACAGCGCCGAAGGCTGTCTCGGTAAATGCCAGGATGCCAATGACAAGGATCGTTGCAACGAAAAATGTGCGTGATTTCATGCCCTGCAAGAGGGCAAGGGGTGTGCCATAGCTATTTCATATTATGTTTCAGCATGTTACATGATCATTGTCCTCGATCGCAGGACATAAATGTAACCCCGATTACATTTGTCGCATGCATGTACATGAATATGGTTTAAACTATACTGCTATGACAGGCAGAGGGAAATGACAGGGGGGCAAGGATTGCCCCCCTGCCGATGCACGTTATTTCTTAATCCTGCTGAACATCAGGACAATGGGACTTGCAATGTAAACCGATGAATAGGTACCGGTCACGACGCCCACCAGCATGGCAAAGGCAAAGTCATGGATCACGTTGCCTCCCATGAGGAACAGGCACAGCGCCACCAGGAACACCGTCAAGGCCGTGAGTACGGTTCGGCTCAGGGTCTGGCTGATGCTGTCGCTCATGAGGCCTGCCAGATCGAAGGACCCGGTCTGTTTCTTCACATTCTCCCTGATCCGGTCGAAAATCACAATGGTGTCGTTGAGGGAGTAGCCGATGATGGTGAGCAACGCTGCAATGATGGTCAGGCTCATCTCTTTCTGAAGAAGGGAGAAGATACCCAATGTTATCGTTACATCATGCAACAGGGCGGCGATGGCACCGAACGAGTAACTGAGTTCGAAGCGGATCCAGATGTAGATGAGCAGTCCGATGCATGCATAGAAGATGGACAGCAGACCCTTGGTCTTCAGGTCCTTACTCACCGCAGCTCCGACGACCTCCGCCCGCCTGATGTCCACCTTGTCCTTGCCGAAGGCCTTAAACAGAGCTTCCTCGGCCACGGTTGAGACGCTCTGATTGGAATCCTCTTTGATATTCTGCATCCTGATGAGGAATTCGTTGGCTCCTCCCCCACTGACGCTCTGGATGACTGCACCTCCCAAACCCACCGTCTTCATGACGCTCCTCACATCTTCGGTCTTGACAGCATCCTTGAAGGCCACCTGCAGTTCCAGGCCGCCTGAAAAATCGATACCGTAATTCAATCCCCGGACAAAGAAGAGCGAAATGAGGCTTATTGCTATCAATGTGCCCGAAAAAATATAGGCATATTTCCTGTAGCTGATGAAATCTACGCGAAATCCTGGTCGTATGAGCTCCATGGCAACCTCCCTTAAATACTGATCTGCTCGACCTTGAGACTGTCCACCACCCACTCCTGAATCCACTTGGATACGATGAGGGTGGTGAAGAGCGTGGTCAGGATACCGACACTCAGGGTCACAGCGAATCCTTTGATGGGACCGGTGCCGAACTGGAACAGGACCACCGCCGCGATGAGGGTGGTTATATTCGCATCGATGATGGTCCACAAGGCATGCTTATAACCTGCCTCCAGGGCCATCTTTGCCGTCCTGCCGAGACGTATCTCCTCACGTATGCGCTCGAATACCAGGATGTTGGCGTCCACGGCCATACCTATGGTTAGGCCGATGCCGGCGATGCCGGGCAAGGTAAGCACTGCATGGAAGAGGGACATGACGGCCACGAGCAGCACGATATTGGTTGTCAGGGCGATATTGGCGATCAGTCCTGACCACTTGTAGTAAACCACCATGAATACGATCACCAGGAGAGCCCCGATGAGAGATGCAGTGATTCCCATCCTGATGGAGTCCTCACCCAGGGATGGGCCCACGGTCCTTTCCTCGATGATGTCCACCGGTGCAGGCAGGGCGCCTGACCTCAGGACTAGGGCCAGATCCCGGGCCTCTTCGTCGGTGAAGTGGCCTTCGATAATGGCCTTGCCTCCCGATATGGCATCCCTGATCACGGGAGCTGAGTTGACCTTGCCGTCTAGGACTATGGCAAGCCTCCTGCCAACGTTCTCGCTGGTGACACGCTCGAAGACCCTCGCTCCATCTGGATTGAACGACAGGGAGACGTACGGCATGTTGTTCGAGGGGCTGATCCTACCCTGGGCATCATTGAGCATGCTGCCTGTCAGCACGGTGGTTTCCTTGAGGAGAATGGGCTGGCGACTGTCCCTCATATAGGCGATGTAACTCCCCTCTGGGACCTTGCCCTGAACCGCTTCGTCCACCGAGTGCTCTTCGTCGACCAGCTTGAATTCAAGGACTGCCGTCCTTCCGATGAGTCTTTTCGCTCGCTCCGGATCGGTAACTCCGGGCAACTGGAGGACGATCTTCTCATCGGCCTGCGGGATGATGGAAGGCTCGCTCACGCCGAACTGGTCGATTCGGTTCCGGATGGTCTCCAGGGCCTGTTCAACGGCCTGCCCACGGATGCTCTTCACCTCCCCAGGCTTCAGCTGGTAGGTGACGGCTGTCGTTTCCTCGGCATCCTTTTTGTTGATTTCCACCAGATTCGGGTAAGAATCGGTCATGAGCTTCGCAAGGGCATCGTATTCCTCCTTGTTCCTCAGCTCCACAAGCACCTTGTCCGGGGCCTCGTAGGCCACCTTTGAGTACCTGATCCTGTTCTCGATCATATGGGGCTTGAGATCGCCCGCCAGGGTGTTCAGCCTGTTTTCCACAGCCTTGATGGAATCTACCTTCAAGACCATATGGATACCGCCCTGCAGGTCGAGCCCGAGCCTGAGCTTAGCCTTGGGGCCTATCCATCCCTGGGGCAGCTCCGTTTTGCCGAGAAAGCTGGGGATCGCAAAAATCACCGCGACCACCAGCACTGCAAGGATGAGAATCCCCTTCAACTTGAACTTATCCATGTAACCCCCCGCACTTATTTTTGAGCCGCATCAACGCCCTTCTTCAGCGCGATATACTCCCTTGAGACCTTGATCTTCATCTTGTCACCCACATCGAGGGTGAGCACGTTGTCGGTGATCCCCACCACCTTGCCGTGAATGCCCCCCGTTGTGATGATATCATCACCCTTCTGGATACTCTCCAGCATCTGCTTGTGTTCGGCTGCCTTCTTTTTCTGGGGAAGGATGAGGAGGAAATAGAACACGATGAAGATAAGAACCAGGGGAGCCACGCTCATGAGAAGGCTCATGGTATCTCCGCCACCCGGTCCTGCTGCATATGCAACGCTAATCATTGAACATCTCCTTGATCTTTTTTTTCAGGGTACTCAATTTTTGCTCTTTAATGGAATGCCGTATATCAGACATTAATTCAAGATAGAAATGCAAGTTGTGGACAGTATTCAAAACGGAGCTGAGAATTTCTCCCGAAACATAGAGGTGGCGCAGGTATGCCCGGGAGAAATTGCGGCACGTGTAGCAGATGCAGGTATCATCGGGAGGATTGCTGTCCTGCCGGTATCGCGCCTGCTTCAGCGATATCTTCCCATGCCGGGTGAACAGCATGCCGTTCCGTGCGTTTCGTGTGGGCAGGACACAATCGAACATGTCCACCCCCAAGGACACGGCTTCCACGATGTCCACGGGCGTCCCGACCCCCATGAGATACCGGGGCTTGTCCTGGGGCAGGTGGACGATGGTCTCCCCCAGCACGCGCATCATGGTCTCATGCCCTTCCCCAACGGACAGCCCTCCAATCGAATATCCGTCAAAGGGCATTGCGGTGAGTTCATGTGCGCTCTTTTCCCGCAGATCACGTTCCATTCCACCCTGGACGATACCGAAGAGTGCGGCATCACTCTTTTTCGCCTCCAGGCATCTCCGGGCCCACAGGCTCGTCCTGGCGACCGATGCCTCAAGGTATTCCCTCGGGCTCGGGTATGCCACGCACTCATCCAGGCACATCATGATGTCTGATCCGAGGTCCTCCTGAATCTTGACGGCCTTTTCAGGGGTGAGCATACGACGGCTCCCGTCTATGTGGGACGCGAACTGGACCCCTTCATTGTTAATTTTCACGAGGGTGGCAAGACTGAACACCTGATAGCCGCCGCTGTCCGTAAGTATGGGACCGTTCCAGCCCATGAAGGCATGTAGCCCGCCGAGCTCCTTTACCAGCTCCTCCCCCGGCCTCAGGTGCAGGTGGTAGGTATTGCCAAGAATGATCTGCGCCCCTGCGGTCCGAAGCATCTCCGGTGTCATGGCCTTGACCGTGGCGGCAGTGCCCACGGGCATGAAGGCCGGGGTATCCACCGGACCGCGGCGGGTCCGGATACACCCGTTCCTGGCCGCGCCATCGGTGGCCGCGAGGTGATAGTCAAACGATGAGCATTGCGTCGCCATAGCTGAAAAACCTGTACCTGTTCCTTATGGCCTCCTCATAGGCCTTCATGATGAGTTCGTGTCCGGTAAAGGCGCTCACCAGCATGAGCAGGGTCGAACATGGGAGGTGAAAGTTGGTGAGCAGTGCATTCACTGCCCTGAACGGGAATCCGTCATAGATGAAGATGTCCGTCGAACCGCTCCCTGCGACTATGCGGCCAGCTTCCCGTATGACATGCTCAAGCACACGTGCCGAGGTAGTCCCCACCGCCACGATCCTCCTGCCCTGCTCCATGGCATTATGTATGGCCCCGGCCGCCTCTTCGGAAACCGTATACTCCTCGGAGTGCATGAGATGGTCTTCTACCTGTTCCGCTCGGACGGGAGTGAAGGTCCCCTGCCCCACATGAAGGGTCAGCGGCACTACCTGGACACCCATTGAAACTATCTCACCGAGCATGCCCCGGGTGAAATGGAGACCTGCTGTCGGTGCCGCCACGGATCCGTCATGCCGGGCATACACCGTCTGATAGTCTTCATTGTCCGAATCCTCCGCTTCGCGCTCCAGATAGGGCGGCAGGGGCATCTTTCCCAGGCCGGGAACACGGTCCGGGTCCGAGAAGATCACGATACACCCGTCCCCCACCCTTTCCCCAATACATGCCGTGAGGTCTTGTCCGAAATGGACTCTCATGCCCGGCTTCAGCTTTTTCGAAGCCTTGACAAGGCAGACCCAACGGTCAGCCTCAAGTCTCCTGAGCAGGAAGACCTCCACCGATCCTCCGGACTCCTTCCTGCCCAGAAATCGTGCGGGGATGACCCTCGTGTCGTTGAGCACGAGCACGTCTCCAGGATGGAGGAAGGTGAGGACGTCCCCGAACTTTTTGTGCAAGAGCTTCCCGCTGCTCCGGTCAACGATGAGAAGCCGGGCGGTCCCCCTTGGCACGGGGTATCTCGCGATGAGTTCCCGTGGCAGGTGGTATGCGAAGCGTGAGGTTTCCACCGGTGCTACATCCCTGCCATGCATCTGCCCACATAGATGATGAGCAGCCCTGTGAAAGCGGCAATGATCCCTGCAGCCTGGAGTCGTCCGTTGCGCACCACCTGGAGATACTGCGCAAAGGATTTCACCTTGCCCGGGAAGAGGATGTAGGGGACGGCCTCAACGATGAAAACCATGCCTAACACACAGAGGAAGTAGCCCATAGGTGTGGTCTTATAGCCAAGATGGCACGTCGTCGTCAATCCTGCATCGTTCGGCAGTATTCTTCTGAAAATACCGGTGCATTGATGACCTTGTCCAAATTCATGACATCCATCCCATACATGGCTCTCCGCCCGCTCTCCCCCTTTGCCTTTCCGTATCTGAGGCAGATGCCCGCAGCCGCGGTCAGGTTCTCTTCACTGATGTTCCCCCTGAGGATGCATAATGGACCGGGAACCTCATCTATCTTCATGAACACGTTACCCGGATGGCAAAATGTTGAGATCACCTGGTTCTCAGCATCATTCCGTGCCACCATGAGCACGGTGGAATCATCCAGGCTGAATCTTCTCCCCATGATATCAAGCATCAGGTCGGCCTTGAGAGGGAGCTCCGGGGAACAACGCCGGTAGCTCTTCTCGACCCTGTGCGCTATCTGTGCTTCCGTGAGCAGGCAACCTCCTCCCGGGGTGGGAATCCTTTCAGCGGTGATGCCGTGGGCAAGGGCACGTTCGATCTGAACCTTCCTGCCCCTGCCGCTGAGATTCCACAAACCGGCTCGGTGGACAATCCCTTGCCGCTCCGGGAGCGTCTCGGGCAGGTTTCGGGCGCACAGGGGCCGCAGGAGTATGTCCTCAAGCCCGGATTCCTTTTCTATGATATGCATGACGTGCTTTTGCTGGGACATGGGTCTCTGGCCGACGATTTCACCGGTGATCACAAATGATGCCTGCATGGAACCAAGGAGAGAACGGGCGCGTCTCAGCATACCGATCCTGCAGTCTATGCACGGGTTGAGGTTCCTGCCGAAGCCATGGCGAGGGTCCTTCAGGATGCCGATAATATCGTCCGTATAGTCCACGACACGGATGTTCAGCCCATACATCCGGCGATGGGTCTCAACAAAGGTCTCCGGGTCCCTCAGGGCATCAAACCCGAAGAACGGGGAGCAGAAATACAGCGGGATCACATCGACACCCTGGTCCTCCATGATCCTGATGGCAAGGATACTGTCAAGACCACCGGAGTACAAGGCAAGGCATCGCCTTGGATACTTTTCATTCATACGATTGTTCTCTTCATACATCACCATGTCATTCGCTATTCATATGTGGCAGGGAATGGATCGACAACAGATATAATATATGATATTAATAGATTAAATGATATAAACAAAGTCTATACCCCACATATATGAGGTATAGACTTCTCTTGGCGGGAGCGACGAGACTTGAACTCGCGACCTCCGGCGTGACAGGCCGGCGTTATAACCGATCTTAACTACGCCCCCTTACTCTCTCATCAGCATGGTAGGCGGAACAGGGATTGAACCTGCGACCTTCGGCTTGTAAGGCCGACGCTCTCCCAACTGAGCTATCCGCCCTGATTGTTTTACTTATTTACGACTTCCTTGAAAGCCTTTCCCGGTCTGAAGCGCGGGGCTTTGGATGCCTTGATCTTGATGGTCTCTCTGGTTCTGGGGTTAACACCCTGCCGTGCAGCCCTCTGAGCCACATCAAACGTCCCGAAACCTACCAACGTGACCTTATCCCCCTTCTTAAGTGCCAGCTGAATGGCGTCTGTAGTGGCATTGATTGCCTTTTCCGCAGCTGCCTTAGGGATGCCCGCCTTATTTGCCACAACGGATATCAATTCTGTCTTCGTCAAAGCATACCTCCTATAAAAAAGATATTGTTTTTTCCCATGCCCAAGTGCCCCTGAACGGTAACAATAATTAGAATGGCTGTCAATAGCTCAGTTAAGGGCCCATGCGATTATCTCGTCCATATGCTCCACGAGATGAATCTGTATTCCCCTCAAAATATCCTTGGGTGTCTCATCCAGATCCTTTTCATTTTCCATGGGGATGAGCACCATGTTCATCCCGGCCTCTTTGGCAGCCAGGAGCTTCTCCTTGAGTCCGCCGACCGGCAGCACTCTACCGCCCAGGGTCAACTCCCCTGTCATGGCCAGTTCATTCTTGACGCTCCTGCGGGTCAATGCGGATACAATGGAAGTGGCCATGGTAATGCCAGCCGAAGGCCCGTCCTTCGGTACCGCCCCCTCGGGTATATGGATGTGGATGTCGAGGTTTTCATAAAAGTCCCTTTCTATCCCCAGGTCCCTGGCTCGCGATCTTACATAACTCATCCCGGCTTGAGCGGACTCCTGCATGACTTCGCCCATTTTCCCTGTCAGCAGAAGCTTCCCTTTCCCAGGCATCACCGTGGTCTCCACCCTGAGCAGAACACCACCGGCCTCAGTCCACGCAAGACCGTTCACCACACCGACATGATCCTTCTTCTCTCTCCGGGAAACCCGGAATCGTGGAACCCCCAGCAGGTCATGGACCGTTTTCTTCGAGATCTTGCTGTGCCCCGAAAGGTCACCGGAGACAATGCCCTTGACAAGCTTGCGGCAGATGGACGAGATCTCCTTCTCCATGTTCCTCACCCCAGCCTCCCGGGTATATTCATGGATGATAGTGGTGATGGCCTTGTCGGAAAACCTTACCCCCTTTTCCTCAAGCCCATGGAGTGTGACCTGTTTGGGTATAATGTGGTCGGTGGCTATCTTGAGCTTATCGTACGAAGTATAGCCTTCGAGCCGGATCAGCTCCATCCGGTCGAGGAGAGGGGCAGGAATGGCCTGGGTGGTGTTGGCCGTGGTGATGAACATCACCTTGGACACGTCGTAGTCGACATCCAGGTAATGGTCGTTGAAGGCGCTGTTCTGTTCCGGGTCAAGGGCTTCCAGCAGGGCGGCCGATGGATCTCCCCGGAAATCCACGCTCATCTTGTCCACCTCATCCAGGAGAAACACGGGATTCGAGGTGCCCGAGCGCCTGATACCCTGGATGATCTTGCCCGGCATGGCGCCGATATAGGTGCGGCGGTGCCCCTTTATCTCGGCCTCATCCCTGACACCGCCGAGGGACACCCTCACGAATTTCCTGCCGACAGCCCGTGCTATGGACTTGCCCAGCGAGGTCTTTCCAACCCCGGGAGGTCCGACAAGGCAGAGGATGGGCCCCCTGGTCGTGCCCACCATCTGCTGGACGGCCAGGTATTCCAGAATGCGGTCCTTGACCTTGACCAAGCCGTAATGGTCTTCATCCAGGACCTGCTGTGCGAACCGTATATCCTTTTTGTCCTCGGTTATCTCGTTCCAGGGCAGCACGAGGAACCAGTCGATGTAATTCCTGATAACCGTCGCCTCTGCACTCATGGGAGGCATCATGCGGAGCCTCTTGAGCTCGAGGTGCACCTTTTCCCTGGCATAAGACGGCATGTTTTTGCCGTTGAGCTGTTTCTCCAGGGTGGATATCTCGTCTTCCGCTCCCTCCATAGGCACGTGCTGAGGTTGCATCTGCTCATAGGCAGCGCCTTTTCTGGCCGCAGAGGTTTTCTGCCGCAGCTGGTCCTTCATGCTTGACTGTATCCTGGCGATCTCTATCTCGGAATGAAGGAATTCATAGATCCCTTCCAAGCGGGTCTCGATACGGCTTTCCTCGAGAATCTCCTGCTTCTTCTCGGTCTTGAGGGGGGTATAGGAGACCACGATATCGGAGACCATCCCCGGATCTTCTCCGGATTCCATCTTGTCCACCACCCCGGAAGCGATATCGATGGCATACAGCTCGACGTATTCTTTGAACGACTCCAGTACGAGCCTTCGCAGCGCTTCGGCTTTATGGATGTCAGCCATGACGTCGACGAACGGTTCGGTGGCTGCGTAGAGATATTCGTCACGCCAATGGACATCCGTAACATGCTGTCTGCTCTTTCCCTCGATGAAGACCTTGATGGACCCATTGGGCAGTCTCAGCAATTGGAGGATGGAGGATGATACCCCCACGGCATGGATGTTTTCCTTCGTGTTCTCGTCAGAAGCCTTCTGTCTCCTGCAGCATATCAGCACATCCTCCTTGGCATCGAAGGCCGAGCTGACCATCTTCACGGTCTTCTCGTTCTCGATGAAGAGCGGGATAATGGTGTGCGGAAAGACGACGATGTCCTTCAGAGACAGAAGCGGAAAGACATGCTCTGATGCCTCGATCTTCATGGGTTAATGTCTGTTACGCTTGAGAGGTCTTCCTCTCGTACACGATGATGGGCGGTTTCCCTTTGAGTACGACATCCTGGCTTATGATGCACTCCTTGACGCCCTCCATGTCAGGAATCTCATACATGATATCGAGCATGATCCCTTCCATAATGGAGCGCAGACCCCTCGCACCCGACTTGCGTTTCATGGCCTCGGCTGCGATGGCCTTCAGGGCGTCCTTGGTAAAGGTGAGATCAACCCCTTCAAGTTTCAGAAGTGCCTGGTACTGTTTGACGAGTGCGTTCTTCGGTTCGGTCAGGATGGCGATCAGAGCATCCTCGTCGAGTTCATGGAGTGTCGACACCACAGGCATACGGCCGACGAACTCGGGGATGAGACCGAACTTGATGAGGTCTTCGGGCTGTATGTTCTTGAGGATCTCGCCTATGTCCTTTTCCTTCTTGCCCGTGATATCTGCGACAAAACCGATGGTCTTCTGGTCGAGCCGCTGGGAGATGATCTTGTCAAGCCCCACAAAAGCGCCGCCACATATGAACAGAATATTGGTGGTGTCGATCTGTATGAATTCCTGCTGGGGGTGCTTGCGTCCGCCCTTGGGTGGTATGGACGCCATGGTGCCTTCGATCATCTTGAGCAGGGCCTGCTGCACGCCCTCACCCGATACGTCCCGGGTGATGGAGGGATTATCCCCCTTGGATGCGATCTTGTCTATCTCATCGATATAGACGATCCCCTTCTGTGTCCGCTCGACGTCGTAGTCGGCGTTCTGGAGGAGGTTCACGATGATGTTCTCCACATCCTCTCCCACATAACCGGCCTCGGTCAGGGTGGTTGCATCCGCGATGGTAAAGGGGACATCCAGTATCTTCGCCAGGGTCTGGGCCAGCAGTGTCTTGCCGGACCCTGTCGGCCCGATGAGCATGATGTTGCTCTTGCTGATCTCCACACCGCCTATGCTGGTGTTGGATTCAATGCGTTTGTAATGGTTGTGCACCGCCACCGACAGAACACGTTTGGTCATCTCCTGGCCGATGACGTATTCATCCAGGACTTCCTTAATCTCAGAGGGCTTGGGGATGTTGGACGAAGTGCTGAAGTGCCGATATTCACCCTCTTCTTCAGCAAGGATCTCATTGCACAGGGCGATGCATTCGTCGCAGATGTACACATCGGGACCGGCGATGAGCTTGCGCACCTCTTCCTGGGATTTTCCGCAGAAGGAGCACCTCAGGCCGGGCCTGTAGTGGTCGTTAATTTTTGGCATCCGCCTTCTCCCCTTCTTT
>DAITOA010000019.1:0-58394 GCA_036834365.1 Thermodesulfobacteriota bacterium
CACTGCTGCCTCCCGTAGGAGTCTGGACCGTGTCTCAGTTCCAGTGTGGCTGGTCGTCCTCTCAAACCAGCTATAGATCGTAGCCTTGGTGAGCCGTTACCTCACCAACAAGCTAATCTAACGCGGGCCCATCCAAGAGCAATAGCTTAAATCAGAGGCCATCTTTCTCCTGCAGACATGGGCCTGCAGGACGTATGCGGGATTAGCCCGCCTTTCGGCGAGTTATACCCCACTCCAGGGTAGGTTACCCACGCGTTACTCACCCGTGCGCCGCTGTACTCGCTCCCCGAAGGGAACTTTCTCGCTCGACTTGCATGTGTTAGGCACGCCGCCAGCGTTCATTCTGAGCCGGGATCAAACTCTTATGTTTAATCTCGCTATGCGTTTGCACGCTGTTTTCGCCTTCCACTATTCAGTTTTCAAAGATCTATGCGCAGTAAGACAACTTTACAGTATTGACACCTTTTTTAAACGGTTGTCAACTGAAAATTTCATAAAAGAACTTACTGCTGTGCTGCGGGTTGTGTATCTAACAACCTTCCCTCGAGCTGTCAAGGGGTTTTTAAAACTTTTTTCAACCCGCTTCCAACGCCGCTTTTGGCTTGCAAAAGCTTGCCCCTTGTATGCGAATTCAAAGGACCTGTCAAGGGGTCAATTCATAAAAAATTAATAATTTTTACTGGCCGCTGCGATGCAGTCCCTGAACCGTTCTGCAGACACTATTGAGGTATGCGTTCTCCCCTGCCGGTTCACCTTTTCAGGACAACGTAACCCTGGCAAACCTGCGCTTGCCCACCTTGATGATGTGCGTTCCCCGGGCGAGCACGAGCTCGGCATCGGAAACCTTCCCGTCATCGACATGCACTGCGCCCTGGGCGATCATGCGCCGGGCCTCGGAGGTGCCCGAGACGAGCCCCGCCTCCTTGAGGACCGAGCATATCCAGGGCCTCTCGAGGTTCAGGCTGACCTCCGGCATGTCCTCGGGCAGCTCCTTGGACTTGAAGACCTTTACGAAGCCGTCCTGCGCGGCAGCCGCCTGGTCGTTCCCGTGGAAGCGTTCCACCATCTCGAAGGCGAGCTTCATCTTGGCATCCATGGGGTGCAGGCCGCCGGAATCGACGGCCCGCCTCATCTCGGCGATCTCCGGTATGTGCAGGCCGCTGAGCAGCTCGTAGTACTTCCACATGAGGGCGTCCGAGATGGACATGACCTTGCCGTACATATCCGTGGGCGCTTCGTCCACGCCGATGTAGTTGTTGTAGGACTTGCTCATCTTCTGCACGCCGTCGGTGCCTTCCAGCAGCGGCAGGGTCATGATGACCTGGGGCTCCTGCCCGTAGGCCTTCTGAACCTCGCGGCCCATGAGCAGGTTGAAGACCTGGTCCGTGCCTCCCAGCTCGACGTCAGCCTCAAGGGCCACCGAGTCGTACCCCTGGACAAAGGGGTAGAGGAACTCGTGGATGCTGATGGGGTGCTGCGCATGGAAGCGCTTCTTGAAGTCGTCCCGTTCCAGCATGCGCGCCACGGTCTGCACCGAGGTGAGCTTGATGAAGTCGGAGACCACCATGTTGTCCATCCACTCGGAGTTGAACCTCATGATCGTCTTGTTCGGATCGAGGATCTTCTTCACCTGCTCCTGGTAGGTCTTGGCATTGGCAAGCACCTCGGGGCGGGTCAGAGGCGGCCTGGTGGAGCTCCTGCCGCTGGGGTCCCCGATCATGCCCGTAAAGTCTCCGATGAGGCAGATCACGTCATGCCCGGCGTCCTGGAACTGGCGCATCTTCTGAAGCACCACGGTGTGGCCCAGGTGGATGTCCGGGGCGGTGGGATCGAACCCCACCTTGATCCTCAGCGGCCGTCCCTTCCTGAGCTTTGCGATGAGTTCCTCTTCCGATACGATTTCAACGATACCGCGTTTCAGTTCCGCTAACTGTTCAAGCACTGCATGCCCCTTTCCTTGATTCTTAAAAAAATTCCCTGCACACGTCCCCTCTCCCGTGGGGAGAAGGGACGTGCCCTTCTCTTATTTCGCGAACCGCACCGCCCTGCTCTCGCGGATGACCACCACGCGGATCTGTCCCGGGTAGGTGAGCTTCTCCTCGATGGCCTTGGTGATCTGCTGGGCAATGAAGTCGGCCCCTTCGTCGCTGATCTTGTCCACATCGACCATGACCCGCACTTCCCTGCCCGCCTGGACGGCATAGGCCTTGGAGACGCCTTCAAAGGACGTGGCGATGGTCTCCAGCTCGACGAGACGCTTGATGTAGTTCTCCAGCATCTCGCGCCGGGCCCCGGGGCGCGCCGCGGAGAGCGAGTCCGCCGCCTGGACCAGGAACCCGTAGACCGAGTTCACCTGGGCCTCGTTGTGGTGCGACGCAATGGCCTCCACCACCTTGTTGGACTCGCCGTAGCGCTTGGCTATGTCGGCGCCGATGAGTGCGTGCGACCCTTCCACCTCATGGTCCACGGCCTTGCCGATGTCGTGCAGCAGGCCGATGCGCTTTGCCGTCTTCTGGTTCACGCCCAGCTCGACGGCGAGGATGCCGCAGAGGTGGGATACTTCCAGCGAATGCTGATAGACGTTCTGTGAGAAGCTCGTGCGGTACTTGAGCTTGCCTATGAGCTTGATGAGCTCAGGGTTGATGCCGTGCAGGCCGAGCTCGAAGGTGGCCTGCTGGCCGGCCTCCCAGATATTGTCGTTGATCTCCTTGGTGACCTTTTCCACCACGTCTTCGATGCGCGACGGGTGGATCCTGCCGTCCACCACGAGGGTCTCCAGGGAAAGCCTCGCGATCTCACGCTTGATGGGGTCGAAGCTGGAGAGGATCACCGCATCCGGCGTGTCGTCGATGATGAGATCGACCCCGGTGGCCGCCTCGATGGACCGGATGTTGCGTCCCTCCCGGCCGATGATGCGGCCCTTCATCTCCTCGCTGGGCAGGTTCACCACCGATACCGTCCGCGCGCTCACCACATCGGTGGAATAGCGCTGGATCGCGGTGGAGAGGATACGCTTCGCCCGTTTGTCCGCCTCGGCCTCGGCCTCGTCCTGGATCTGCTTGAGCAGTTTGGCGGCCTCGTGCCTGGTCTCGCTCTCCAGCGACGCCATGAGCTCCTGCTTGGCCTGGCGGGAGTCCATGCCGCTTATCTCTTCGAGCTTTTCTATCTGCTGCTTGCGCAGGGCCTCCACCTCGGTCTTCATGGTCTCCACATGCCTTGTCTTGTCCGCCAGAGACTGCTCACTCTTGCGCACCTCCTGCTCCCGCTTGTCGAGCTGGCCGAGCTTGTTGTCGATGAGCTCCTCGCGCTGATGGATGCGCTTCTCGACGGTGGAAACCTCCTTCAGACGTTCCTTCGCCTCGGCATCGCTCTGGGTCTTCGCCGCGAAGATGATCTCCTTGGCCTTGAGCTGTGCCTCGGCCTCCGTATTTGCCGCCTCCTTCTGTGCCTTTTCGATTATGCGCGCCTTATCGGTCCTGGCATCACCGATGGTCTTCCCCCTGATGAAGAAGTTCACCCCGAATCCAATACCGACACCTGCAAGCAGTGCAACGGTTATATAAACCAGTTCCATTGTCATACCTCACCTTCTTTATATATTCCGGCTTGGGTTACCACGAAACGTACACATGCATCCCAGGGGTCGACCGGCAGTTCTTCGACCAGGAACTCATCCAGGCACACCCCTATGAAGAGGGTGTCCGGATTGCCCCTGATCAACCGGTCGTAATAGCCCTTGCCGTACCCAAGCCGGTGCCCGTACCGGTCAAAGGCTATTCCGGGGACGAAAATGAGATCGATCTCCCTGACCTCCACGTGGTGCCGCGAGGTGGGTTCAAGGATCCCGTATGCCCCCCGGGTAAAATCCTCTCTCGTTGCGGCAGATGAAAAGGCAATGGTGTCGCCCAGAACCTTGGGGAATAAGATGCGCTTGTCAGCAGGTCTCCACAGGGGCAGAAGATCAACCTCCCCCCGTATGGGCATGTAGAGGGATATCGTGGAGGCATGGGCATAATCCGCAAGAGCACGGATACGTTCGATGATGGTGCCTTCGAGACCGTTCCGGACCTCTTCGGTAATACCCTGCCGCCGAGCAAGCAAGCGCCTGCGTAACTCCGATTTACTCTGCATATCCACCCGGATCAAAAGGTGGTGTATGGAAGATAAGGATTTCCCGGGGAAATCCTTGAGAAAATACCGACACTGGCGTTATCAGTATGAGGACAACCCGTATGGACCCGCCTTCAATCGCTTTCAGCAGTGCCCTCCTCTCAGCGGAAGACACATCAATCACGGGGAGTTCAGGCGGAATCCCGTGTCCACTCCGACTCGAGAGGTGTTGCCGTTCGGTCCAGGGGGTTGAGTATCGTTTTCATTTTGTCGCATTCTCGATGTGTTCGATCATATGGCCTATCTTCTCCGATACCGTCCGCCTCAGTGTTTCCAGCTCCTGACGTGTCTTCGCCACATCATCGGCCATGTGCAGCATGGCCATTGCCACCAGTTCGGTGGTCGTCACTGCCTTGCCCTTCTGCTGGATGTCAGACACCTTTTCATTGATATATCTCGACAATGACTGTATATGGCTCGCGTCGCCCCCAGCCTTTACCGAATATTCCTGCCCGAGTATCTGTATGGTTACCGTGTCGTACAAAATCTTACAATGCTTCCACACACTTGATCAGGTGTGCCACCTTCTGTTTGACCTGTTCTTTTTCACCCAAGAGACTGTCCATCTCCCGCTTTAACCCTCTTGTCTCTTCCTCCTTTTCTCTAAGCTTAGTGGTCAATTCTTCGTTCGTGCTTTTCAGAGCATTCACCGTCTCTACCAGTTCGTAGATCTTTTGTTCAAGGATTTCAAGTATCTCCAAGAGATATTCTCCTTCCATTATCCCGTGAGAATTATACATCCATCAAGCCCATCAAAGTCAAGACTTGAATGCATGTGTTCTCGAAATGCCTGCACAACCGCCCACCCGTTCCTCCGGGGCGATCCAATCTCCTTGTACAGAACCGGAGATAAGAGTAATAGTATTCACACAGGACGCATGGATGGCCGATATAATAAGAGAATTTTCACTATGGAGGTGAGCAATGGACAGGCCCTACCTTGACACGCTCTACGAAATGGCCAGGCAGCTCAATACGGCCCAGGATCTCCCGGCCATCCTCGATACGGTCGTGAACCATCTCCCCAAGGTTCTGGATGCGAAATACTGCTCCCTTTTCACCAGGAACCCCGCCTCGGGCGACCTCGAAATCAAGGCCCACAATCACCAGGACATCGGCCAGGACCCGTTCATCTCCGTCGGGGCACAGCGCGACAGCATCATGAACCTGGCCATGGCCAGGAGCAGCTCGCTCATCATCCGGGACATCGAGGAGGAGATCGGGTTCCAGAACAAGGACAAGTACACGACCAAGTCCTTCATGTGCATCCTCATCAAGCAGGAGGACAGGGTGCTGGGCATACTGAACCTCGCCGACAAGGCCTCCGGGGATTTTTCCAAGGACGACATGCTCATTGCATCCATCATCTGCGAGCTGCTCGGTGCGTTCCTGAGCCGCATCGATTACAGCGCGATCTGACGGGGCATCTCCATGAGCTTTACCTGCGGGATAGTGGGCCTGCCCAATGCGGGCAAGTCCACGCTCTTCAACCTGATCACCAGGGCAAACGCCCCTGCGGAGAACTACCCCTTCTGCACCATCGACCCCAACATCGGGATCGTGAACGTGCCCGATGAGAACCTCGACGCCATTGCCCGCATCATCAAGCCCGACAAGATCATCCCCACCACCCTGAAGCTCTTCGACATCGCGGGGCTCGTGAAGGGGGCGTACAAGGGCGAGGGGCTCGGCAACCAGTTTCTGGGGCAGATCAGGGGGGTCGATGCCATCGTCCACGTGGTCAGGTGCTTTCAGGATGTGAACGTGACCCATGTCTACACCGATGTCGACCCGGTGCGCGACATGGAGATCATCCTCACCGAGCTCGTCATGGCGGACCTCGATCTCGTCCAGAAGCGGCTGGATGCCCTCAGGAAGGGCATGCGGCTCGGCCGGAAGGACTTCGCCGCCGGAGAGCCCGAGCTCCTGGAGAATCTGGTCGCCGTCCTTTCAAAGGGCCAGTGCATCGCGGACACCGACCTCGACTTCGACCAGACCCAGATGAAGGCATGGGGGATCCTGACCGCCAAACCCTATGTGATCGTGGCCAATGCAGGGGAGGACGACTTCACCAGGGGCTCGGTCCAGATCGACAACCTCAGGGCATGGGCGGAGACAAAGGGCAAGAAGGTGGTGTCCATCTGCTCCCGGTTCGAGCTGGAGGCATCCGAGCTGGAGGATGACGAGCGGAGGGAGTTCCTCGAATCCATCGGCATCGAACGGTCGGGATCGGAGGCGCTCATCGCCGGCTGCTACGAGCTCCTCGACCTCATCACCTTCTACACCCCGGTGGGTCAGACACTGCGGGCCTGGACGCTGAAGAAGGGCGGCACCACGTATGAGGCCGCGGGCCTTATCCATACGGACATCCAGAACGGCTTCATCAAGGCCGACGTCATTGCCCTGGAGGACTTCCTTTCCAAGGGAGGCCTCCACGGCGCCCGGGATGCCGGGGCCCTGCTCACCGAAGGCAGGGAATTCGTGCTCAGGGACAAGGACGTCCTCGTAATCCACTTCAGGTAGGCTCCCCATCTCTTGATTCCCTTCCAAGCACCGGTATAGTATAATAATACAGTTCAATCTTGTACTGTCTGTGGGGAGGGGATGCATGGTGAACGAAGCCGTACTGTCAAGGGTCTATCTGGAGGCCGTCCTGCCCTGCCTGGAGGTCCTCACCCTCAGGGACACAAAGGCGTCTGGGATCGCCGCCCTCTGGAACGGGAGCATCCGGTTCTGCGTCGGCCTGTCAGGCCCCCGCTGCACGGTGGAGCTCAGGGGGTCCGGGGCCGCGGTCACGCCTGCCGCACTGCCGAACCCAGATGTCGGGCTCTTCTTTCCCCACGTGAGAATGCTCAACAACCTCTTCAGAGGCAAGGGGCTCCAGATCGCACTGCCATGGAAAGGCATCACCAGGATCAAGGGCCTCCTGACCTTCTCGAAGCTCGCAGAGCGCATGCAGGCGGTCCTGGAGAGCACGGGCCGCGAAACCCTCGAGCTCAGGGCAGAGCTCATGCTCGGCCTCATGTCCAGGGCCATCGCCGTCCTGGCCCGGCATGACCCCGAGTACAAGGCCCAGGCGTCCCACCTCCACGGCGTGACGGAGTTCAGGATCAGAAACGGCCCGACATCCCACGTGGACTTCTCCGGACGCGCTGCAAAGGCCTCCGTCGGCCCGGCACCATCGCCCGACTTCATCCTGGAGTTCGACGACAGTCCCCTGTTCCTCGATGTGGCCGACGACAAGGTGGATGTCCTGGCCGAGGCATGCCTGGGCCGGATCTCGCTCAAAGGCGACCTCCATATGGGTCAGATCGTCAATATCGCCCTGGACAAGATCGGCGAATACCTGCTCTAGGGGGCACGCATATGCCGTACGCATTCGATACATCACTGGACCTGTTCAGACGCGCCGCCCGCGTCATGCCCCAGGGCATCTACGGGCACTTCACCCCGGTCATCCTGGTGCCGGGCTCGTATCCTTACTTCGTCGCCAAGGCCAAGGGGTGCCGCTTCTGGGACGTGGACGGCAACGAGTTCATCGACTACATGTGCGCCTACGGGCCCATGCTCCTCGGCTACGCCAACGACAAGGTCGACGATGCCTTTCGGAAGCAGGCCGCCCTCGGCTCCTGCTGCTCCATTGCGACGAACCTCTCCGTGGAGCTGGCGGAGCGGGTAAACCGCACGGTGGACGGGGCCGACTGGGTCATGTTCGCCAAGAACGGCGCGGACGCGACCTCCATGGCGATCATGATGGCCCGGGGACACACGAAGCGCCCCAAGATCGTCCTGGCGGAGGAAGGGTATCACGGCACCCAGCCGTGGGCAGGCACCAACTCGGTGGGGATCACGGCCTCCGACAGGGCGGACATCCTCATGGTGCCCTGGGGGGACCTCGACGCCTTCAGGGCCTTGACGGCCCGTTATGAAGGGCAGATCGCAGGCGTCATGTTCACGCCCTACCACCACCCGGTCTTCGGCGACCAGAGGCTCCCCGAGCCCTCGTACTGGCCGGAGATGAGAAGGATCTGCGACGAGCACGGCATCGTGCTCATCATCGACGACGTCCGCGCCGGGTGGCGGCTCGACATCAAGGGCTCATCCCACTACTTCGGCATCAGGCCCGACCTGGCCTGCTTCAGCAAGGGCATGGCCAACGGGTACGCCATTTCCATGCTCGTGGGGCTCGACAAGCTCAGGATCACCGCATCCAAGGCCTACATGACCGGGTCCTTCTGGATGAACGCCCCGGAGATGGCGGCCGCGCTCGTGTGTCTTGATGAGATGGAGGCCCTGGATGCCGTCAAGGTGGTCAGGGAGCTCGGGGAGCAGCTTACCAAAGGTCTCGGCGAACTGGCCGCCAGCCATGGACTGAAGATCTCGATCACCGGCCCGCCGGCCATCCCGTTCATGAGGTTCGCCAACGAGACCAACTTCATGAGGTCGCAGCTCTTCTGCGGCGAGTGCGCGCGGCGCGGGATCTTCTTCCACCCGCACCACAACTGGTTCCTCTCCACGGCCCACACGGAGCGGGATATCGCGCAGACGCTGGACGTGGCGGATACGTGCTTCAAAATCGTGAAGGAGAAGTTCGGGGGTTAGCACCTGGTTGCAAAGTTACCTGCCATGTCGTTCCGGGCGTCATGATGTGTCATTTCGAGCGGAGCGAGAAATCTCCGTGCACTGTCATCAGAGATTTCTCAGTCATTGCATTCCTTCGAAATGACAGGGCGAATGATACACACCTCCGCGAGAAACCCTGACAGGTGGGCTCGGACGGAATCCACTGCGTTGTCGGGTATGACGCTTCGAGCATCACTGCTTCACCGGTTTGAGCTCCACGAGGACACAATGGACCAGAACCCTGTTGGCCTGAGGAAAGTAGCTGAAGGCGGGCCCGTCGCCGTACCGGTACGGAATGAGCCTCACCCTCCCCTCGAAGACCGTGCCGGGCGATGAGGAGCTGAACCTCTCCTCGACCTCGTCATCGGTATAGTCCTGTTCCGAGATGCCCACGAGATGCCTCTTCGTTGTGTAGAACGCGAAGGAGAGGTCGGGCGGTTTACGGTCTTTACCGACGGACCCTGCGAGCTTTGCCGAGGGGTAGCAGGTCAGGGAGAGCTCGAGTTCGTCCTGAGGGGAGCGCTTCACCAGCCGGCAGGTGCTGTCGGTCTCCAGGATGAGGCCCGGCCGGAGCCCGGCTGCCATCAGGACGAAGGCCTCCTTGAGCTTCTGCTCTGCACAGATGGAGCAGGGGTCCGCATCGGCCTCGGCTATGAGTCGAAAGGCCTCGTCGGGAAGATCGAAGGCGAACGGGCCCTGCGTGGCCGAAACCAGGATGAACGCAGGGACAACGATGAGGGTAAGGACGGCATGTCTCATGGGGAAGCCGACTCCTTGGCGGCAAGAAAACGGGAGATGAACGCATCGATGCCCGATTCATACACCTCCGTGGATTCCAGGTACCCCCGGTTGTGGGAGCCCTGTATCTCCACAAAGGACCTGGGGCCCTTGAGGGAGTCGTACAGGGCCCTGCCGTGCCGGAAGGGTATGATCTCGTCGTCCGGGCTGTGGATCACGAGCACGGGGATATCCACCCTCCGCAGCTCATCGAGCGTGTCGTAGACGTAGCCGTCGAGGATCCATGAAGGGACCCAGGAAAACCGGTCACGGGCAAGCTCCCGGATGGAGACGAACGTGGACTCGATGATGAGGATCCCGGCCGGATGGTGTGCTGCGGTCCGGGCCGCGACGGCTCCGCCCAGGGACCTTCCCCAGATGACGATATCCCCGGGCGGGACCTTCCTGTTTACGACCAGGTAATCCCATGCCGCATCAGCATCCGTATAGGTCCCCTGCTCCGTGGGGGTCCCTTGGCTGCCGCCGTAGCCCCGGTAGTCGAACACGAACATGGTGAGCCCGAGCCTGTGGCCGATACGGATCGAATCGAGACAGTCCTCGATGTTGCCCCCGTTGCCGTGGCAGAACAGGACCGTGCCCCGCGGATTCCGTGCAGGAACCAGCCAGCCGGAGAGCCTCACCCCGTCGGATGTCTCGAACCTGATGTCCTCATACTCCAGGTTCAGCTCTCCCGGTGTGTGACGTACCTCACGCTGGGGGAAGTAGACCGCGTGGGAGATGCACCCACACAGACAGAGTACGGGTACCATGGCAAGTATCCATCCGGCCTTCTGGCGTCTCATCCTTCGCGCCCTCAGAAGAACAGGTTCCAGAGGACCTTCGCCTCTGTCCGATAGTAGCCCCGCATCAGCCTGCGGGCAACGTCCACGGATATGCTCCGGTCGGGACTCAAAAAAAAGCTCTGCCTGAGCGCCGCCTCGAGGTCGTTGAACCCGTCCCAGGGACCGTAGTAGAGGTCCCGGACCGAGCAATGGACCTTCCACATCCCGGTGATGGATTGCATGAAGCCCGCCGAGCCTCCGGCCCCCACGGCATAATCGTTCTCCAACACACCCCCGATGAGCAGGCCGGTCTCGAACATCACATATGCCAATCCCGCGGATCCTGTGTCCAGGGCGATGCCGCCGCCCGGGTTGACCTGATAGACCGGATGACCCCGGAGGTCCTCACCTCTGATCCGCGTGAATCCCGTCCTGATCTTCCATGAAACCGGATGGAAGAACCTGTCCCTGGGCGTGAGGGAGGTTATGTCGATGAGGTCCAGTTCCTCGACGACGAGCTTCCGGTCCGAGGAATAGTACCGCAGGGCGGCATCGGCGAAGATGAGCTGCGCACCCCGGATGTATCCGTCGTCGTTGTCCATGAGATGATGGTACGCGGGCCTGATCCTGATCTCCTCGAAGACCTCGTCCCCGTGGAAACCCGCTCCCACGGCGAAACGGTTCGAATGATGTCCCGCGGTGGGCTCTGCAGGCACCGGGACCTGGCCGGCGATGTCTCCCTCGGACACGCCCAGTCTGCTGCGGGCCTGAAGGATCTTCATGAGGCGCGCCTGATAGGTCTCTGCGGGTACTTCGCCCCTGGTATAGAGGTACTGCAGGTACTCGCTGCCGAGATCATAGGTCCTTATCTTCTCCTGATCCGTGGTCTCTCCCGATTCAAAGGGGTCTTCCCGGGCATCTCCGGCTGCAAGCCCCAGGGCCTTTTCCTGCAGGGCATCGGAAAGGCCCGAGGCGAGCCATTTGATCTTGGTGGTGCGCGAGGGCCTGTAGAACGCGCCCGTTACCATGCCCTGGTCTTCGATCATCCGTATGGAATCCAGCGGGATCAGCCATCCGTGCACCCGGTCCGAGAGCCTCACGCCGGGCCGTGCCGCCTCGAGGAGGAAGAAGAGGAGGTACGAGCAGTTCTCGTCGAAAAAGTAGTAGTCCGAGGCGATCATATCCAGCTCGCGGATATGCAGCATCATCCTCCTGATCTCCGGTTCCGTCAGGTTGAGGCGATACTCCCAGATATCCCGGTGATCCACATCGCTGTATTCCTGGAGCTTGGCATAGTAGGGCAGCACGGAGAAATACCCCGGATAGAGCCCCACCATGCTCTTGACGGCAAAGGAGGGGCCGAAGGTCTCTCGGGTGAAAGCCGAGTAGCTGACCGAGTAGGCGAGAAGCTTGCTGCCGTTGGCCGTCCCGACGGCCAGGAGGGTGTGCCCGTACATGGAGGCGGGGCTGTTCAGATGGGCCATGGGGAACACGAGGGTGACCGATTCGGGCCTGATCCTGTCCATGAACTCCAGGAAGCTTCGGCACTGAGGAACAGGGAGGCGGCCCGGATCGAGCCCGGTCCGTTCCTTTATCCACTCATAGCGGGCCGCGAACCTGCATACGGCCGAGTCGTTCTCATCATCGACCGGGTCGAAGAAAGCCCGGACCGTGGCCTCCAGCTCGGCTTCCGGATTCGTCTTGCCGTCGGTCGCCAGGAAGAACTTCGGGTCGTCGATGACGCTCTCGACGCCTGAGCACGTCTTCCTGTAATGCACGAGGACATGCCAGTACGGATCTTCATGGAGTCTCTGCTGCCTCACCGACTCCAGTATTCGGGCAAGGTAGGGCGCATCCTGGGCATGAACGGTCGGGATCAGGAAGGCGGACAGGAATATGCCTATACAAAGGGAGGAGGTGCGGCTGTGCTTGACCCAGCACCCCCTCCCGGAATCTCTGCGCATCAATGGAGCGCTACATCAGGGATTCGATGTTTCTGAGCACATCACCGCTCTTGACGTCCGGGGATGTATAGATCTGTGTGAAGTTGTTCTGCAGCCTGGAATAGAAGTCCCCCCTGCTCGCTTCGGGCACCTCCATGAGAACGGCCAGGGTGTTGAGATATTCCCCCTGCCCTCGGGCTATGTCGTTCGCAAGGTTGTCCATGTTGTCCGCGACATAGTTGTTGAGCCGTTCATTGCCCACGATCTTGCTCGGCTGGGAGCAGTTCAACGTCCCGGACGAGATGCCGAACGTCTGGTTGCCCGATGTGCCATTGGTCGTTACCGCCAGTACCTGGAAGAGCAATGCCTCCTGCCCCTTGAAGATGATGGATCCCAGTCCGCACCCGGTGTTGCTCTGGCTTGCGAGACATACGGTTGCGGAAGCGGCGATGAAACCGACGACGATGAATGCTGCCACGACTTTCCTCATAACCATTCCTCCCTCAAAGGTTTTTTTCCATAACGTTTTGTTTCCGGTGCTGCCCTGAGCCATGGAACCTACAGAGAATCTATATATAAAAGGGTCGATGGGCGAGGTCAAGGTGATTGTCCTGCGAGGCGGATCTCCGATCCGGCTTACCGTGCTCGTGGTGCCGAGCCCGAGCATGCCCTTGACACCTGCATGCCACATTATTCGGAAGATACCCGGTCCGGGCAGTCACAAAAAGGGACAGACCTGACATCGATACCGGTCAGGTCTGCCCCGTCGGTTCGATATTCGTGATCAGTACTCTTTGGTCAGCTTGTCGAGCTCGGCCAGCGAGAAGACCGGGCCGTCCTTGCACACGTACTTGCTCCCCACGTTGCAGCGTCCGCACTTGCCGATGCCGCACTTCATGCGCATCTCCAGGGAGGTGAGGATGTTCTCCTTGGAGAACTTGAGGTCGAAGAACACCGGCAGGGTGAACCGGATCATGATGGGGGGCCCGCAGATGACCGCAACCGCATTGTCCGAGCTCGGCGCCACTTCCTTGCACACCGTGGGGACGAACCCCTCCCTGCCCTTCCAGGTCGAGTCGGCCTTGTCCACCGTGACGTTCAGGTTGAGGTCCTTGCGTTTGCCCCACTCCTCGAGCTCATCCTTGTAGATGAGGAGCCCCGGGGTCCTGGCGCCGTAGATCACCGTGATGTCGCCGAAGCGCTTGCGGTTGTCTCCATGGATCATATAGTTGATCAGCGAGCGCAGCGTGGTGAATGCGAAACCGCCGCCCACCACCACGATGTTCTTTCCCTCGAGGAACTCGATGGGCCAGGAGTTGCCCAGCGGTCCCCGCACCCCCATATGGGTGCCTTCCTCCATCTCGTGGAGGAACGTGGTCACCTGGCCGGCCTTCTGGACGGTGAACTCGATGTACCCCTTCTGGGTCGGAGACGATGCGATGCCTATGGGCGACTCGCCCTTGCCGAACACGGAGAGCTCGGCGAACTGGCCCGGCAGATATTTGAAGTTCTCTTCGTCAGCCTTGTTGATAAAGGAAAGTCTGAAGGTCTTGATGTCCTTTGTATCGACTTCCGTGATGATCTTAGAGACCTCAACAGGGATCGGTACATATGGGTTCTGCATTCGGAGTCTCCCTCACAGTTTGGAAATATCTTCAACGATCTTTCTGATGTCCATGTTCACCGGGCAGTACATGACGCACCGTCCGCATCCAACGCAGGCGATGGCATTGAAGTTGTCGACATAGTAGCGGAACTTGTGCATCACCCGCTGGCGCCACCGCTCCTTCTGGGAAGGTCTCGGGTTGTGTCCGCTCGTCTCCTTGGTGAAGAGCGGGAACATGCAGGAGTCCCAGTTCCGCAGGCGCTTTCCATCCGCATCCTTCACCTCGTCCTGGATGTCGAAACAGTGGCAGGTGGGACACAGGAAGGTGCAGGTGCCGCAGGCCAGGCACTTCTTGTGGAGCGTCTCCCAGAAGGGGTGCTCGAAGTTTTCGTCCAGGAACTTCTTGATCTCCTTGGCCGGGACGGCGGACTTGATCTCCTTGGCGGCGGACGCGGCCAGTTCGCTCTTTTTCGTGTCGGAGGCTGCGTCGGCCTTGACGGAACCGAAGTACTTGGCAAGCTTGGCACCCTTGTCCGTCAGGAATTCCGCCAGGTAGGCGTCCCCGAGGTCCGTGAGCATGACGTCGACCCCGTCGGTGGAGGCGGGGCTGCCGCCCACGGAGGTGCAGAAGCAGGTGGAGTACGGCGGGTGCACGCATGCCAGCGCCACCACCGTGGTGTTGTTGCGCTTGTCGATGTAGTACGGGTCGCGGTAGCTCTCCTGGTCGAAGAGCATGTCGAGCAGGGCGAAGCTCCTTGCATCGCAGGGCCTCACACCGAAGAGAACGGCCGGACCGCTCTCGTTCACGACATCGGCGAGCTCCATGCCCTTGTCGGTCCGCTTGTACCTCATCAGGGTCTCCGAGCGGGGGAAGAAGAATCCCTTGGGGGCGTTCTTGGTGTTCTTGTAGCCCTCAAGCTCGCACTTCGTACCCTTGAGGAGGGTGAACAGCACATTGTCCTCGTCCTTTACCGGGGCGTACAGGTTTGTCTCTCCTGCAATCTTTTCCGCGATCCCAGCAAGTTCGTTCTTCTTTACCAGCAGTTTTTCCATGGCACTCTCTACCTTTTGTCTGCGATTTATAGGAGCCCAAGGCCCGAAAGAAGAGGCTTCGAGTCGATGTTGTGGAGTTTGAACCAGTCCTGCGCACCGCCGAGTCCGAGGGCCACGCCGATGAGCTCGGTGAAGTAGAACACAGGGACCCGGTTGTTGCCGGAGGCCCTCATGTCGAGGTTCGCCTGGCACAGGGGGCAGGCCACCACGATGCAGTTGGCGTCGGCCTCGCGCGCCATGGCCATGAACTTGTCCGCCATCTTCTTCACGACGTCGGACCTGCTGATGGACATGCTGCCTCCGCAGCAGTCGGTCTTGTACGACCACTGCTTGGGCTCCGCGCCCAGGGCCGCCATCATCTTGTCCAGGAGCACCGGGTTCTCGTAGTCGTCGAACTGGCAGACCTCGGGCGGCCTGAGGAGGAGGCACCCGTAGTAGGCCACGGGCTTGATGCCCTTCAGAGGCTTCCTGACCTTGCTCTTCAGGTTGTCCAGGCCGATGTCGTTGGCGATGATATCGATGGGGGTCCGTACGGCGACCGATCCCTTGTAGGGCTTGCCCACGGCCTTTTCGATCTCTTTCTTCAGCTCGGCATCCTCTTTGAGGTTGTGCTGGGCGCTCTTGAAACGGTTGAAGCAGGCTGCGCAGGGCACCATCACGTCCATGGCGTCCTTCTCGGCCGCGACCAGGTTCCGAGCCGACAGGGCCACAGAGAGCTTGAAGTTGGTACTGTGGGCCGCGGTGGCACCGCAGCAGGACCAGTCCTCGACTTCCTTGAGCTCGATCCCAAGCGCTGCGCTCACCGCCTTGACCGACTGGTCATATTCCTTGGCCGTGGCATGGAGTGAACATCCCGGATAATATGAAACTTTCAACTCGTGCCTCCTTTATCCATCAGGAAAGCTTGGTGTCTTTGAAGATCTTCTTCACCGAAGACATATCCTTGGTCCTGGGACCGAAGGGGGTGATCTTGCCCTTGAGGAACATGCTCAGACCCATGTCCAGATCGGAGAAATAATCCCCGGAAAGGAGCTTGTAATGCGCGAGCATGATCGGCTCGTTGACCCTTCCGAACATCTTGATGCTGGACAGGAAGGCCTTGTGCAGGGCCAGAATGTTCTTCTGCGGTACGGCGATCCCCTTCTCGACGGCCATCTCCCTGAGCACGTCCATCATGCGGGCGATGTCCACGTCATTGGGGCACCTCGTGACGCAGGTCTCGCAGGACGCACACAGCCATATGGTGGAGCTCTTGAGCACCTCGTCCTTCATACCCAGCTGGATCATCTTGATGACCTTGTTCGGGTTGTGCTCCATGACCGACGCCATGGGGCAGCCCGCCGTGCACTTCCGGCAGTGGAAGCACCTCTGGATGGGCACACCCTTGATCCTGTCGTTCACTTCCTGCAGAAACTGTGTCATATCAGCTCCGTGTACCTCTCGATTATGGGTTGTAGATGAAATCTTCCTTGTCGTTCTCTTTGTACGTGCTCAGCGGTGGAACGTCATCCATCGATGCGCCCGCCCGGTGTTCGAAGAGCTCTAAGGCGTCCTTGTCGAGCTTCTTGAGGAAGTTCCTCAGGTCCACGCCCATGGGGCACACCGATACGCAGGAACCGCAGTCCACGCAGCGTCCCACCATGTGGTAGGTCCTCAGCAGCTGGAAGACCTGGGTATCCGTCTTTTCGGCACTCAGCCCCACGAACTGCGGCATGGACTGCTCCACGAAGCAGACCTTGCAGTAGCAGGACGGGCAGGTGTTCCTGCAGGCATAGCAGCGGATGCATTTGGCCATCTCCTTGGTGAAGTAGGCCCAGCGCTCCTCGATGGAGAGCTTCTCGAAGGCTTCGACCTTCTCGTACTCCTTGTCCGCCGACTTCGCCGGCGCCGGATCCCCGGTCATGACGTCGGATATCACCGGGTTGTTGAACCGGCAGGTGATGCAGTTGTCCGCATACACATCGCTCAGGGCGACCTTCTTTTCTCCGGTGGAGATCTTCACGGTGAGGGAGTCGCCGGAGACGGCCCCTTCGAGGACCTCCTCGCCGCCGACGGCTGCAGAGAGCTTCCTGCCGTCGATGTACCCGCTGCAGGGCACGCCGAGGATGACGACATCGTCCCGTGCATACTGCTTCTCCTGCAGATGGATCACCAGAGATCTGCTCGTGCATCCCCTGGCCACGATCCCCACGACCTTCTTTTTCTTGTCTTCGGGTTTGACCTTCTTCTGGGCCTCACGATGGGCGCTCAGGATGTCATGGGCGAACTTGGCAAGGTTCTGGGTGCACGTGGCATCGAACACGAGCCTGTCCGCCTCGGCGGGGTCGGTGATGAAACACGGAGTTGCGGTGAGCGGCAGGGTGCCTCGTTCGTAGCCGATGACCACGTCCACCTTCTTCTCAGTGAGCAGCTTTTTCGCTTCTTCGCGTAATTTCGTCTCTACGTTTCCCACGGCTTATCCTCTATAGAGTTTTGACGAGCTTGTCGGCAGGACCGATCGCCCTGACCTTCTCGGTAACGCCCTTGATGACCTGGGCAAACCGCTCGCCTTCGGATGCAGAGCACCAGGTGAATGTGGTCCGGTCAGGCTCCATGCCGATATAGGAAAGGTACCGCTTCAGCATGGCGAACTTCCTCCGGGCCGAGTAATTCCCGGTGATATAGTGGCATTCACCGGGGTGACAACCCGATACGAGCACACCGTCCGCCCCTTCCTGGAGGGCCTTCATGATGTAGAAGGGGTTGATCCGGCCGGTGCAGGGTACCCTGATGATCCTCACATTCGGCGGATACTGGATCCTGCTGATCCCCGCAAGGTCCGCACCGGCATACGTGCACCAGTTGCATACGATGGCGATGATCTTCGGTTCCCATCCATCGGTTGTCTTCGCTTCAGCCATAATGTCTCCATTCACACGCTGTCCCCTCCCCTCCGCCTGCGAAAGGAAGGGGGATTATGTTATGCGGCAAATGCCGCTATCTGGACCAGCACCTCTTCGTTCGTGAACCCGTTGAGATCCACGGCATTCATGCGGCACGACGCCGTGCATACGCCGCAGCCCTTGCACAGGACCGAGTTCACCACCGCAGCACCCTCCGCCGCATTCACGGCAATGGCGCCGAACGGGCAGTTGGCCTCGCACAGCCCGCATGCCGCGCAGAGGTCCTTGTTGACGAACGCGGTCTTGCCCTCGGCCTCGATGAGATCCTTGGTGAGGATCGTGCAGGCCCTCGACACGGCCGCATTGGCCTGGACGATGGCGTCCTCGCTCAGCTTGGGGGCGTGGGACATGCCGCACATGAATACCCCGTCCGTAGCGAAGTCCACGGGGCGGAGCTTCACGTGCGCCTCCAGGAAGAAGCCGTCCTGGTTGGTGGGCACCTTGAGCATCTTGCCGATCTCTTCGTTCTGCGGGTTCGGAACCGTTCCCACGCTGAGCGCCAGCATGTCGGCATCCAGAGTTACGGGGGCGTTCAGGATCGGGTCGAAGACCTTCACGGCGAGCTTGCTGCCGTTGTCGACGACCTCGGGCTTGCGGTCCTCGTCATAGCGGACGAACTTCACGTTGAGCTCCCTGGCCTTCTTGTAGAAGTCCTCCTTGAGCCCGAAGGTCCGGATGTCGCGGTAGATGATGGTGACGTCCTTGTTCGGGTCCATCTCCTTGATCTTGAGCGCGTTCTTCATGGCCTCGCTGCAGCAGTAGCGGCTGCAGTACGGACGCTCCTTGGTGCGGGAGCCCACGCACTGGATCATGACGAAGCTGTTCGCCTTGGCGACCTTGGCGTCCTTCTTGGCAAGGAGGTCCTCCAGGTCTCTCTGGGTGATGACCTTGTCGGACGTGCCATGGAGGTATTCGTCGGTCTTGAGTTCGTATGCGCCGGTGGCGACGATGACGACACCGTGCTCGAAGGTGGCGCCCACGTCCTTGTTCTTGATGGTGGTCTTGTAGTTGCCGATGAAGCCCTCAATCTTCTCGATGTCCGAATCGGTATAGACGTGGATCAGCGGGCTGTCCTTGACCTTCTTGAGCAGCCCGGCGAGGTGCGCCTTGGCATCGAGCCCCTCCAGGGTATAGTGGAGCTTCGCGTAGTTGCCGCCGAGCGAAGATTCCTTCTCCACGATGTACGACTCGAAGCCCTGGTCTGCTAGTGTCAGCGCCGCAGTGATACCTGCCAGGCCTCCGCCGATGATGAGAACCGCATGGTTCACCTGGAGCTGGCCCGGCTTGAGTGGTTTCAAATACTGGGACTTCGCCACCGCCATGCGGACGAGGTCCTTGGCCTTCTCCGTAGCAGCCTGGGGCTCGTGCATGTGCACCCAGGAATCCTGGTCGCGGATATTCGCCATTTCGAAGAGGTAGCGGTTCAGGCCTGCCTTCTCGCAGTTCTCCTGGAAGAGGCCTTCGTGGGTCCTCGGGGAGCAGGATGCCACCACCACCCGGGTAAGGTTGTTTTCCTTGATGACCTCCCCCATCCTCACCGCAGTGTCCTGGGAGCAGGTGAAAAGGTTGTCCGTGGCGAAGACTACGTTGGGGAGCGTCTTTGCATACTCGACGACCGCGGGCACATCCACGACGCCGCCGATGTTGATGCCGCAGTGGCACACGAACACGCCGGTGCGTGGGCCGATTCCCTTGATGTCCTTCTCAAGCGGCACGTCCGGCTCCGCAATCATGGTGCCCCTGCGTTCTGCGAGGAGCCCTGATGCGCAGGCGGCGGCACTGCTCGCCTCCATGACCGTCTCGGGGATGTCCTTGGGACCGCCGAAGGCGCCGCAGACGAAGACGCCGTCGCGGGAGGTCTTCACCGGGTTCTCGAGGTCGGTCCAGCAGAAGCCGTGATCTTCGAGCTCGATGCCCATGGCCTTCGCAAGCTGCTCCGCTTCCTTGGGCGGCGTCAGACCGACGGAGAGCACCACCATGTCGAACTCCTCCTCGATGAGGGTGCCGTCTTCCTTCACATAGGTGATGAGCAGGTTCTTGGACTGCTGGAGCTCCTTCACCGATGAGGGCATGGAGCGGATATAGCGGATCCCATATTCATCCTTGGCGCGGTTCACGAACCGGTCGAAATCTTTGCCGTGGGCGCGGATGTCCATATAGAAGATGGTGGGCTCCAGGTTCTTCGCGTGCTCCTTGCCGATGATGGCCTCCTTGGTCGCATACATGCAGCACACCGAGGAACACCAGGAGTTGCCGCAGTTGGTGTCGCGCGAGCCGACGCACTGGATGAATGCTACCTTCTTCGGCTCCTTGCCGTCGGAGAGCCTCTGGACATGTCCGAAAAACGGACCGGATGCCGAGAGGATACGCTCGAACTGGATGGAGGTGACCACGTTGGCATAGGTCCCGAAGCCGAACTCGCCTCTGAGGCCCGCATCGAAGGTCTCGAAGCCGGGGGCCGCGATGACGGCGCCGACCTCGATGGTCTCCATCTCGTAGTCGTCATTATGATTGATCGCCTTGGCCACGCAGGCGTTCACGCACATGTAGCACTCGGAGCAGATGCCGCAGCTCAGGCAGCGGCTGGCTTCCGCCTTGGCGTCTTCCTCACTCATGCCTGAGATGACTTCTTCGTAGTTGGTCCGGCGCTTGACGGGATCGAGGTGCTTCATGTGGACCCTGGGCTCTTTCGGGACTTCCACCAGGTCCTTGGGGTCCTTCTCCGCCAGCCTGACATGCAGCTTGGCCGCAGCCAGAGCGTCGAGGCTGTCGCCCACATTGCTGATGTCCTTGTCTTCAACACCTTTGGTCCAGTACTTCACCCTGCCTTCCTTGACATCGACCTTCGAGAGGTAGCGGTCGATGGAAATGGCCGCTTCCTTGCCCGCATTGACGGCCATGACCACGGTGGCGGCGCCGGTCTGGGCGTCACCGCCGGCGAATACGCCGGGCATGCCGGTGGCAAAGGTGAAGGGATCGACGTCTACGGTGTGCCACTTGCTGATGGAGATGCCCTGGTCCTTGGGCAGGAACCCGAGATCAGCCGACTGGCCGATGGCCGGGACGATGGAGTCGCACGGGATGATGTACTCGGAGCCTTTTACGGGTACCGGACGGCGCCGGCCGGATGCATCGGGCTCGCCGAGCTCCATCTTCTGGCACTCGATGCCCGTGACCTTGCCGTTCTCACCGACCACGCGGACCGGGGCGACCAGGAAGTTCATCTTGATGCCCTCTTCCTCTGCCTCTTCGATCTCTTCCCTGGCGGCAGGCATCTCGTTGCGGGAACGGCGATACAGGATGAACACATCCTTGGAGCCGTTGCGGACCGCCATGCGCACAGCGTCCATGGCCACGTTGCCGCCGCCGATGACCGCCACACGATCACCCAGGGAGATCTTCTCGCCCAGGTTCATGCGCTTAAGGTAGTCGATGCCGTGAACGACGCCCTGCATGTCTTCGCCGGGGATGTCGAGCTTGGTGCTGTTATGGGTACCACAGCCGAGGAACACTGCGTCGTGCTTCTTCCTCAGGTCTTCGAAGGATATATCCTTGCCGATCTTTGTGTTGCAGAGGATCTTGACTCCCAGGTCCTCGATGACCTTGATCTCGGCCTTGATGATGTCGCGGGGAAGGCGGTACTCGGGGATGCCCATGGTAAGCCAGCCGCCAGGGATGGGGGCCGACTCGTATACCGTGACGTCGTATCCTTCCGAGGCAAGGTAGTAGGCGGCGGTCAGGCCTGCGGGACCTGCACCGACGATGCCCACGGTCTTGCCCTTCTTCTCTTTCTTTTCCGGCACGAAACGGGTGTCGGCATTGAGGTCCAGGTCGGCAACGAAGCGCTTGAGGTGCATGATGTCGATGGCCTCGTCCACCTTGGCCCTCTGGCATGCGGTCTCGCAGGGATGGTTGCACACGCGGCCGCAGACAGCCGGGAAGGGATTGTCCTTCTTGATGAGCTTCAGGGCGTCCTGATACTTGCCTTCCCGGATCAGCGCCACATACCCCTGCACGCTGATGTGCGTGGGACAGGCGGCCTTGCAGGGTGCCGTACCGATCTTGTCGATGGCGAACCCGCTGGGAATGGCCTGCGGGAAGTGGCGGAAGGTGGCCTTGCGGTCGCCGAGGCCTTCGTTGAAGTCCGAAGACACGCTCACCGGGCAGACATTGGCACAGTCGCCGCAGCCCGTGCACTTGCTCAGGTCGATGTATCTCGGGGCCTTCAGGAGCTTGACCGTGAACTTCCCAGGATCTCCCTTCACCGACTTCACGGTGCGCTGGGGAAGGATCTGCACGTTCGGATGCCGCCCGACCTCCACGAGCTTTGGAGAAAGGATGCACGCAGAGCAGTCATTCGTGGGGAACGTCTTGTCGAGCTGGGCCATGACACCGCCGATGCTGATCCCGTTATCCACGAGATACACCTTCATGCCCGAATTCGCCAGATCGAGTGATGCCTGTATACCCGCGATACCCGATCCGACAACCATTACTGCGCCGATCTTTTCGCTGTTTTTAGTCACTTGGGGCACCTTTTTTTGAATGAGTACTCATTTCTTGGAATCCGTTATACCACAAGAGAACTTTCGCCGTCAACATATTGGCTTGAGACTGACATGAACGACCCTCAGCGGGGGAGCACCGTGTCGAGCTTTTATTATCATTCCCCCCGACATGCTCGTCCCTCTTCGCCCTAAAGGC
This sequence comes from Thermodesulfobacteriota bacterium, assembly GCA_036834365.1. Classification (GTDB taxonomy): domain Bacteria; phylum Desulfobacterota; class Desulfomonilia; order UBA1062; family UBA1062; genus MWEI01. The sequence goes on from DAITOA010000019.1 coordinate 22,601, forward strand.
TTGCAAGCTTGTCCGAGAGGCTCACCACATGCTTCATCTCCTCGATGATGATCTTCTCAATGGTCTCCTGGCCCAGGGCCTGGGGGACAATCTGTTTTATGCCGGTATAAAAGAGAATCGAGTTCCTCTCTGCCTGAATAGCCATGGTCAGGACATCCCTGAGGGTCGTTGCGGCTGAAAGCTCGTCGCACATGTTCTTCTTGAGATTGAACACCTTACCGTCGGTGAAGGTCTTGATATAGGCTGCAGCCATCTCGTCAGGGTCATACCCCTTGTAGGCGTCACTCAGGATCTGTGAACGCATGGAGGAGAAAAGCTTTTCATGCCCGACCTCCATACCGGACAGGCTCAGAAGCATCTGCTTGATCTCTGGCTCACTGAAAAGGGTTGCGGCCTTCTCATAGAACCGGGCTCCCTGGCGCTCGATTTCTTCGGCCATCTCGAAGATCTCGTCTGCATTGAAGTAAATCTTCATGATCAACTCCTTTCATAACTTGATTTTCACGATTGGGAATGCACCCCTGACACGGAGTCTCACGAAGCCCCCCACTGTCCGCCAGGGGCCGCGACCGCAGTCTCCCGGAACTCTCTGCAGGAATTGATCTCTGCTGTGCATCCCGTTCATGCTCCCTACATCCCAGATCATCGCCAGCAGTGAACTCCTCTTCACTGACAGCCTGAACACTGATGATAATTGAACCTTCCCATCGCGGTCAAGGATGAACTGAAGTACAGATATAACCTTATATATATGGAGAGCAATCGTGACGACTACCGAGAACCGGCTTTCTTCAAGGAATTCATGCGATAGATGAATGCAAGAAGCTCGGCCACTATCTGGTAGAGATCCTCGGGGATCTCTTCATTGATGTCGAGGCGGTACAGGGCTTCCAGCATGGTGGTATCCTTTTCTATGGGGATCCCGTGCTCCCTGGCAAGGGCAAGTATCTTCTCGGCGACAGCCCCCCTGCCCTTGGCCGTAACCTTGGGGGCGGCATCCTTCCCCCGCTCGTATTTGAGGGAAACCGCTTTCTTGTCCTTGTTGTTCATACCAGCACATCCACATTCATACGGTGTGCGGCCACAGGCTTTCTGTGCTGCACGTCTATGGATAGGACACCCAAGGGATTGAGCTGCCGGGCCAGCTCCTGCACATGCATCCTGAAAAAAGCGGCAACATCCTCCGACCCTGAACACAGTTCGACGGAGACCCCCCTGGCCGTCCTCAGTACGGTACTCTCCACAAGGCCCAGGGCATCGGTCTCCACATCGAAATGCAGCCGGTAATCGTTGCCTTCACGCATCATGGTCACCTTAGCCCTTCCGCGCTCATCCTCGCCGATGAAAGGGATCAGGAGATATGCGATGGTATTTGGGGGAAGCTGGGAATATTCCTCCACGAGCCTTGTGACAACCTGCATCGCGGCGGGATCATTGCCTTGCTCGCCTGCAAGCTTCCGAATGATCTCCTTGAGGTCAAAGGATGCCATGGGGGTTGTGCCGAACTTTCCCACGATCTGCTCCACGAGCCTGTCGAGGACCTCGGGAATGAGCTTTGTCACAGGCGCCGTTTCCATGGGTTTCAGAATCACCTTCGGAGAGGTGGCATGCACCCTCAGGTTCAGTACCTGGTCCTTCTGGAGGTCCAGGGTGGTCTCGACGATGAACCTTTTTCCGAACATGGAGACCATGACGAGCCCGTCTTTCGCTGTGGAGAGTACGGTGGCTACGACCTGCCTCCCGACTGCAAGAGCGGAGGCCTTGCCTTGAACGACGATATCGCCGGAGAGAATCTGGGTCGGAGTGACGTGCATGGGCTCTCACCCATCAGGACTGGGGACTGCCGACCTTGATCATGAGCTGGATCTCGCCCACAGGGATGCCGGTTATCTGGGAGATCTCGATGTCGTCGTACCCCCCCTTGTGAAGCTTCTGAACGTCGGACTGGTTGAACTGGCGGGACTTCTTCACCTTGAGCGAGGTCTCCTCAAGGGCCTTGATAAGAACCTCTGCAGAACGGATCTTGGTATCCATATCCGACATGATCTTGCCGAGGACTTCAACCTTCTGCTGAACATGGTCCTGGAAAGACCTTGATAGTCCCTGTGTCTGGTCCACCACCGTCCTGAGTTCGTCAAGAAATCCGGGTTTGAGCCGTCGGCGTTTCTCCAGGACAAGGAGAAAAACGACAAAGGCTATCAGGATGACCTGGATAACGAGCTGTGCGAAAAGAAGAAGGTGTGTAGGATCAGCAAGGGGATGCAACAAAATTACACCACCACGTCGATGAGGTGCTTGACGTCCCTGGAACCGTCTTCCCGGGAAGAGTCTGACTGGTCTTCGGATGATTCGCTGTGTGTACTATCCTTGGCCTGCCTCTTATTCTCCTGCTTTGCCTTCTCACTGATGGTGATCTCCTGCGCCTTCTTGGACTCGGTCACTTCCCGGCTGCGCTGCATCCTTGCCCGTGCTTCCTCTTCAGTGAGAATCTGCTTGGCCACCTCGGCATGGACAAAGGGATTCTGATTGACTTTCTCGATCCTCCCTGCCTGGGAGAGTATGGTTGAGATTTCAGTCGGCCCAGCCATAGCGTTCCCTCTCACCTATCCTATCGGACTCTTCATATATCAACTTAAACTTGCATTTGCAATCAATTCCTTTGAATACACGTCTGTAATCAAGATGCTACACAGGCACTGCAGATTGGCTGGCACAGGGTGAACAGCTATTCCTGCGGTTCTCCCACTTTTTGGACTGATCCGCGCATTCCTTCCGTGAAGAGTCTCCCGCATGACTCGAACATGATGTAGCGGGTGGCGAGCAGGGGAATATTCTTTTCCTGAGCCAGTTTGATGGCATCAGGTGCGGGTCGCTTTCCCCGCACGAAGATGATGACCCTGAGATCCAGCGTATCTGCGGTGCGGACCACCAGGGGATTCGTGAGGCCGGTGAGGAGGATGGATCCCTCTTTTGCAAATGCGAGCACATCACTCATGAGGTCTGCGGCAAAGGCCCGTTCAACCTCCATGTTCAGCTTATCTTCGCCAACGATCACATCGGCATCGAGGATATTCTTTACTTCTGCAAGGGTCATACACCCTCTCCTCTCTCATTCCATCACTTCTTCGACATCAGATACCGATGCATGGCCCTGGCGGCCTTCCTTCCGGCACCCATGGCCAGTATGACGGTGGCAGCACCGGACACGATGTCGCCGCCTGCAAATACACCTTCCCGTGAGGTTTGTCCAGTCTCTTCATCGGCAATGATGTAATTCATCTTGTCAGTGTCCAACCCCGAGGTCGTGCTCTGCACCAGCGGATTGGCACCTGCCCCGATGGCAACCACCACAGTATCGACATCGATGACGAACTCACTGCCTTCCAAGGGTACAGGCCTGCGACGCCCTGACTCATCGGGTTCGCCCAAGTCCATCTTGAGACATTCTACACCAACTACCCACCCCTTGTCATTGCCAATATAACGTGTGGGATTGGTCAGGAGGTGGATCTCTATGCCCTCCTCCTCGGCATGGTGGACCTCTTCGACCCTGGCAGGCATCTCGTCCCGTGACCGACGGTAGATAAGATAGACATGATCAGCCCCGAGTCTCATGGCGGTCCGCGCCGAGTCCATGGCCACGTTCCCCCCGCCCACGACCGCGACGTTCTTCCCCCGGACAATGGGCGTGTCGTATTCGGGGAACTTGTACGCCTTCATGAGGTTCGACCGGGTAAGGTACTCGTTTGCCGAGTAGATCCCGTTGAGGTTCTCGCCCGGGATGTTCATGAACATGGGGGAGCCGGCGCCCGTGCCGATATACACGGCATCAAACCCTTCATCGAACAGCTCGTCCACGGTCATCGTCTTCCCGATGACCGTGGATGTCTCTATCTTCACCCCCAGCTTCTTCAGGTAATCCACTTCTGCCGCGACGATGGCCTTGGGGAGCCTGAACTCGGGAATGCCGTACACCAGTACCCCGCCGGGCTTATGCAGGGCCTCGAAGATGGTGACTTCATGGCCGAGCCGGACAAGATCTCCGGCAACACTGAGCCCTGACGGCCCCGATCCCACAACCGCCACCTTCCTGCCGGTCGGTGGGGCCATTTCAGGGAGCGCACCATCACCATGGGTTCTCTCGTAGTCGGCAACAAACCCCTCAAGCTTTCCTATGGCGACCGGTTCGCCCTTCTTCCCCCGCACGCACTGCTTCTCGCACTGGGATTCCTGGGGACATACCCTTCCACACACGGCAGGAAGCGCATTGGTGTCCTTTATCCGCCGTGCCGCACTGATGAAATCACCCTGTACGACAAGCGAGATGAAACCCGGGATATCCACCTCCACCGGGCAACCCTGCACACATGCGGGGTTTTTGCACTGGATACACCTGAGCGCCTCGGCCCTGGCCTGGCCAGGGGTATATCCCTGAGGGACCTCGTTGAAGTTGTGCGCTCGTTCTTCCGGGTCCTGCTCGGGCATCCTCTGGCGGGGGATCTTCATCCTGTCTTTCATATCCATGTCGTCGGCCTCACCATTGACCCCACTCGTCACGTTTGCTCGAGCAGTAGTGATCGTAGCACTCTTTTTCCTCTGCGAGATATGTTCTCTGCCTCTCCATGAGGCCCTGGAAGTCCACCTGATGGCCGTCGAATTCGGGACCGTCGACACATACGAACTTGGTCTTGCCCCCCACACTCACGCGGCAGGCTCCGCACATCCCGGTTCCATCGACCATGATGGGGTTCAACGATACGATGGTCGGTATGCCGTATCTCTTGGTGATGAAACATACAGCCCGCATCATGGGGACAGGTCCGATGGCCACCGCCAGATCGATCTTCGTGCCGGGTATGATGAACATATCGGCAAGCGCCAGGCTCACGAATCCCTTGTACCCCCTGGATCCGTCATCAGTGGCTACGAGGAACTCATCCGAGACCGACCTCATCTCTTCCTCCATGAAGATCATCTCCTTGGTCCGTGCCCCGATAATGGTGATGACGTGATTCCCAGCCTCCTTCATGGCCCTGGCGATGGGATAGACCAGCGACATGCCGACACCACCCCCGATACAGGCAACCGTCCCTACCTTTTCGATGTGCGTAGGCTTCCCGAGGGGTCCTACAAGGTCGAGGACCTCATCGCCGGCATTGAGGTCGGCAAGGTGGCCGGTGGATTTGCCCACCACCTGGAAGACAATCGTCACGGTCCCCTTTTCCTGGTCCGTATCAGCGATGGTCAGGGGAAACCGCTCCCCCTCTTCGTGGATTCTCAGAACGACAAACTGCCCGGGTCGCCATTTCTTTGCAATCTTGGCACTTTCGAGCACCATCCTAAACACGTTCTCTGACAATTGCTTCTTTTCAATGATCTTGTTCGGCATTACCCCCACCCTTCTTTTCACAGAAACCCGCCACACCGATGGCTATGTCCTTATTTAGATTCCGGGAATCAAAGAATGATTCCTCTTCACAGGACGCTCATCGCAGGCAAAAAGAGCTCCATACACCACATATAGTACATGGTATAATCCGGATATGACGGACATCATAGGAGCGGCATGACCTGCAGCAGTTTCACTGCCGGTCATCATGGTGAATCCCAGCCTAATTTCCTTATGATTTTATCACAGAATCAAAGGTTGCAGAAGAAAAGATAACAGATCCTGTCATAACTACCCCGATGAACGTATGCAACGAGGAATCCTCTTGTTTTATTAAGTTAAGAGCCCTCCACCTTGGTCGGGACAAGGTTTTCTCCCCCCGGTCGAAATGACAGAGCATAGGTCATACAGACGCCTCGACCCCAGGGACCCATGAAGCAAAAACAGTTGCAGGAGACGGTTTCGCACCGTCCCCTGCAACTGCCTGTTGTTCCTATTGTAACGTTACCTGCTAATGCTAATCTTCATCATCGATGCGTGGCATGGTACCGTCACGCTTCTGGATCGACCTGTACAGACCCCGTGCAAGAATCAGGGCAATGACGAAGAGAAGGATGAGCGATACGAACACAACGACGATGCTCGACTTCTGCCACCGCTCGACCTTCAACTGGATGTCCTTGACCTTGTCCTCGCTCAGCTTGTGGTACTTGTCGATATCCACCATCATGCCTACCCAGCCGTATCCCTCAGGCTTGCTGAATACCGAACCATAGTAGGGTATGTGTGCATAGGCGATGAAGATCCTCTTGTTATCGACGGTATAGGTAAACGATCCCGACTTGCCTGACGCTGCAAGGGCATGGATCTTGGGGAGATTCTCGTCCATGAAGCCCATGTTCAGTACATTCATGGAGCCTTCGCCCGTCTTGCTCAATTCACTGTAGTTCTTGTCATCCATAACAGGCACAGGCTTTTTGTCCGGGCCCAGGCCGCCAATGAAATATTGTGCGGGATAGGACAGCACCGACCCGTCTCGGCCGACGAGGAATGTAAAGTTCATGTCATCCGGGTTGACCTTGGCGAATACCATACCAGGTTCGGTGGGGACTATATGATCGGTGAATTCCATGATGTGCCTGAAATCCAGAGCCAGCTCCACGACGCCGGCAAAACCATTGGAGTCGAAGACCGGTGATGCCATCCTGACGATTCCGTCGAACTGCTTTCCGGCCTCATACTCCTGTTTCGAGACATGATTGCCTACCACGGGCCCCATGTAAAACTCACCCGGGGCAAGCTCCTTTGCCTTGAGGAAGTAATCCTCATCCCCGTACTCTCCATTGGCCGGGTTCGACATATCCTTCAACTGATCCTTCGGGACGACTCCGTTCACCGTTACCTTCAAGGCCTCCTTGCCTGTCTTGTCCAGGAAGGCGATCTCTCGGTATACAGGTAATGGGATCTTCACGATACCCACGTTGGAAGACTGGATTACGCCCCTCGTATTCGATTTCAGGAATGTAGTGTAGGACTGTTCGTCTCTCGGAAGTATCGAGGCGATCCTGATGTCCTTTTCCCGGTCTGAGAGAAACTGAGCCACTGCATCGGCAACGTTCTGCGCCCTGCCGGCAATGGACAGTTTCTGGTTGTCATCGAGAATTCTCAAGTTTGCCTGCGTTGCCTCCTCACCTACCTTGATAACCCCTTTGCTTATGATGACACCGGTTATGGTGAGGGGAAGCACAATGAGGATGAAGAAGCTCAGTGCAATACTGGCAAAACTGAAATTCGTTTTCGCTTCTTTCTCCATATCAATCTCCTGACCGTGTTATTCGAACCGCTCACGTTTCGACAACACTGCAACCTCTCAGTTCACAAATCAGATACCGCCAGATCCCGGAAAAATCATACACGCTGGCCAGTTTCCGCTGAAAGCCGAACGGTTCTGAACATGTGTATTTGTATTCGTTTCCGGGGTCATGCAATCCGAACGCAGGCTATCCGAGGATGACGGCCTTGAAGGGATTGGCGTACAGAATGATGAGCGAAATAACCAGGGCGTAGATTGCGATGGATTCGATCATGGCAAGACCGACCATGAGGGTGAGCATGATTTTGCCCTGTGCATCGGGGTTACGTCCCACTGCTTCAGTAGCACCTGAAAGAGCCTGGCCCATACCGGAGCCGGCTCCGGTCGCACCGATACCCATACAGAGACCTGCTGCCAGAATCGACGCGGCGACGAAGATGATCTTGGCCCAGTCGGTATACACCGCCTGTGCTGCATCGGCGCCAAAGGCAAGACTAGAAACCATAAGCATCATTGCAACAAATACAAATGTCATAATTCTACTCATCGCACACTCCTTAGATGTATTTTATTCATGAATTCAGACAATTACTCTGAATCATAATTCATTAAATACACTATTGGGAGTGGCCATGCAAGCGAAAAGTTGTAATGAATGACTCCTCGTTCAGAATAAAATTGAGGATGGTATATTCTCGTATCACCGCTCCAGGAGGACCTTCAAGGCATCCTGGTTGATCCATGATTCATTCTTGACTGAATCATAATCCAGCCTTTTTCCCTTGATAGCGTCCGCAACGCTCTCTTCCATGGGGAAGTACTCTCCCTTCATGGACGGTGCCTGGCTTTTGATGAAGTATACCTTGTCTTCCCTGATATATTTCTGAATTCTGGGCGTGGCGATCATGCCCTCCCAGACCAGCACCATCTTCTTGTCTTTTGACCATATAAGCCTCTGAGAGAACGAGCCGAGCAGGGAGCGGGAAAACAGCCCTCTCATATACTCGCTGGAGAGCGAGGACATGAACTGCTCAATGGCGGAAAATGTGTCTATGGCGCTTATGCCTGCAATGACAAGGATTCCCTTGTGGGCTGCAAGGGTTGCAGTGTCCATCATGAACGAATCCTTGAGATTGGTGATGACAAGGACATCCGGATCGAGCCTCACGACCTTCTCAAAGACCTCATGGAGGTCCTTGTCCGTGTCTTGCCCCAGTTCACGCTGGTTTACGTTGGAGAATTTGTGGTGGTGAATATACTCGATGGGATCCTCGAAGGTGACGATGTTGGCATTCCTGGTGCTGTTGATATGATTGATCAGGGCGGCTATGGAGGTATCCTTGCCTTGCCCCCGCGCACTGCTGACGAGGACCAGCCCTCTCCTGTCAAGCATGGAGACGAGCATTGAAGGCAGCCCCAGAGCGTTTGTCGTGGGAATCTCTTCCAGGAGCTTCTTGATGAGGATACTGAGATCCCCGCCTTTCTGGTGGTATACATTCACTCTGAAACGGCCAACTCCCTGCCTAGCATAGGTAAATTCTATCTCCTTGTGTTCTTTCAGGCGATCGATATCACCATCCTTCACCATCTCCTTCAGTATCCTGTCCATGACCGCTCCGGTCAGGATGGGCAGTTTGCACCGTTTGAAGGCACCGCCGATCCTGACGGCCGGGGACGTGCCGACGGAGAGATGGAGGGTGGTGCATCCGGGTTCATCAAGGAGTTTCAGGACGGACGGCAGTCCCATATCCTGGACGGACAGATCAATAATGCTTCGCCTGACTTCTGTCAGAGGTAGGTTCTTGACGCCATAGCCGATGGCGTCAAGGTGGACGATGATATCTTCGATCTGGGCGAGTGAAGCGAGGACCGGCGTGACATCCCTGTTGAGCAGGAACTTCACATTCTCTACCGCTACGTAGTTCAGTGGATCGGCAAAGGCTACGACCGCCTTCTTGCCGTTTGCATCCAGGGGAATGGCCTTCATCTCCACCATCCTCTCGCGGGGCAGAAGGGTCTGGGCAGACTTCTTGACGGACCAGGCCCTCATGTTCAGGGTCAGGACACCGGTAAGATTCTTGAGGATATCAAGCATCTGATCTTCCCCGAGGTAACCCAGTCTGATGAGGGTTTCACCCAGTTTGAGCTTTTCCTTCCCGGATACCTCCAGGGCATGCCTGAGCCTATGCTCATCAATGAGGCCCAGCTCCACCAGCACCTCGCCCATCCTCTGTCTGTCGGCCATGAGTACCCCCGATCCCTGATGTGATATGACCAGTGAAGCATGTTATCGGATCGAAGATGTAATTTTCTTAAACCTCTTGAGATGATCGGGGTGGATGTGTATCGAGGGAGCAGCAAGAACTATCATTTTTCGGACAGTGCACCTTCTCGCACGCCTGAACTTGCACGCCCCACCATCAACAGGGTATCATGGGCCGGGGTCTTACGAAGGATATCCTTCTCGTCCGGCCCTTGATGATACCTGTCTCCACCGGTCCTTAACAGCTCTTTTCAATGGTGTTCGGAGTCTTTCCCTGAAGCGGCATATAGTAAGGACGCCGGGCGGTGACCCCCTGTTCGAATCCCATACCGGCAGGGCGATTATGTCCCAGCCCTCCAGAGCCTTGACGGGGAGGTCCTCATCCATTAGAGATAGGTGACATTTTGAAAGAGGTGAATCCATGGCAAGGACCATGACCGCAAAGATCATCGAGAACCACCTCGTACAGACAACGGAGGATGAATGTGCCATCAGGATCGACCAGACGCTCACCCAGGACGCCACAGGTACGATGGCTTACCTCGAGTTCGAGGCCATCGGGCTGGACCGTGTCCATACCGAGCTGTCGGTGAGCTACGTGGACCACAATACCCTTCAGGCCGGATTCGAGAACGCCGATGATCACCGGTTTCTCCAGGATGCCGCAGCGAGATTCGGACTCTTCTTCTCCAGGCCGGGCAACGGCATCTGCCATCAGGTCCACCTGGAACGGTTCGGGATCCCCGGGAAGACCCTGCTCGGTTCCGACAGTCACACCCCCACAGGGGGCGGGATCGGCATGCTTGCCATGGGAGCCGGGGGTCTGGATGTGGCTGCGGCCATGGCCGGTATGCCGTTCAATATACCCAGACCAAGGGTTGTGGGAGTCTTCCTGACATCCTGTCTCCAGCCGTGGGTAAGCGCCAAGGATGTAATCCTGGAGCTCCTGCGCAGGCTCACCGTCAAGGGAGGTGTGGGAAAGATTTTCGAGTACTGCGGCCCGGGGGTGAAAACCCTGAGTGTCCCCGAACGCGCCACCATCACGAACATGGGCGCAGAGCTCGGCGCCACGGCCTCCATCTTCCCCAGTGACGAGGTGACCAAGGCCTTCCTGAAGGCCCAGGGCCGCTTGGATGCATGGATTCCGCTTCAAGCCGACGCAGGGGCGGCCTACGACGATGTGGTCGAGATCGACCTTTCTGCGCTCGAGCCTCTTGCCGCCTGCCCCCACAGTCCGGACGCCGTAAGAACGGTCAGGGAGCTCACCGGTAGGAGGGTCGACCAGGTGCTCATCGGCTCCTGCACGAATTCATCGCTGAAGGACCTCATGACCGTCGCCACGGTGCTTAAGGGCAGGAAAATCCACGAGAATGTCAGCTTCGCCATCGCACCGGGATCACGCCAGGTGCTCGAGATGCTTGCGGCCAACGGCGGGCTGAAAGACATCATCGCTGCGGGGGCCCGCATCCTGGAGACTGCATGCGGGCCATGCATCGGCATGGGACAGGCGCCTTCGTCCGGCGGCGTATCGGTACGCACCTTCAACCGCAACTTCAAGGGACGTTCCGGCACGGCGGATGCACAGGTATACCTTGCATCCCCCGAGGTTGCCACCGCATGCGCACTGACTGGGGTGATCACCGACCCAAGGGAACTGGGCCACTACCCCTCCATCACCATACCGGAAGCTTTCCTCATCAATGATTCCATGATCGTGAGACCCTCCGATAATCTTCAGTCGGCGGAGATCCGCAGAGGTCCCAACATCAGGCCTCTGCCCAAGCGTCCACCCATGGAGAATGAGCTCGACCTTTCGATCCTCCTGAAACTCAAGGACAATATCACCACCGATGACATCATGCCTGCCGGATCCAAGATCCTGCCCCTGCGCTCCAACATCGACGCCATCTCACGGTATGTCTTCTCGGGGATCGACAGGGACTTCTCCGAGCATGCAAGGACCGCCGGCACCGGGTGTATCCTGGCAGGCGAGAACTACGGGCAGGGGTCTTCCCGGGAACATGCCGCCCTGGCCCCCATGTATCTGGGGGTAAAGGCCGTGTTCGCCAGATCTTTCGCCCGCATCCACCGCTCCAACCTTATCAACTTCGGGATACTGCCCATCACCATCGATGAGGAAGGGTATTCCCTCCTTGAGCAGGGCGCCCGGATTTCCGTGAAGAATATAAGACCCGCCCTTGCAAGGTCTTCCCCCCTTGAGGCGACCGCACCTGATCTGAACAGGGGACTGAACTGTGCCCTCACCCTCTCTGCCCGTGAAAGCGAGGTGCTCGGTGAGGGAGGACTGCTCAACTTCATCTCCAAGAAAGTACGAGGCTGATATGGCTGAAGAAACCAGAACGCGTTTTGCCCCATCACCCACCGGCGCACTCCATATAGGCGGCGTACGGACGGCCCTCTTCTCGTGGCTCCAGGCCAGGCATTCCGGCGGAAAATTCATCCTCCGCATAGAAGATACCGATGCCGAGCGCTCCACGGAAGAGAACACCCGGCAGATCCTGGAGTCCATGGAGTGGCTGGGGCTGGACTGGGATGAAGGCCCCTTCTTCCAGGCCCAGAGGCTGGATCTCTATCGTTCATACATGGATAAGCTCATCGATGAAGGCAAGGCTTACTGGTGCGACTGTACACCTGATGACCTCGAAAGGAAGCGCAGCCAGGCGCTCCAGGAAGGGAAAAAGCCCAAGTACGACGGAACCTGCAGAAAAAAGGGGCTCGGACCGGGACCCGGCCGTGTGGTAAGGTTCCTCATGCCCGATACCGGGGCCACCTCCTTCGAGGACCTGATCAAGGGCAGGATCAGCATGGAGAACGCGGAACTGGACGATCTCATCCTTCTGCGCTCGGACGGGATGCCCACCTATAACTTCACCGTGGTCATCGACGATGCCACCATGAACATGACGCACATCATCCGGGGGGACGACCATGTGAACAACACGCCTCGACAGGTGAAGATCTACGAGGCGCTGGGGTTCAAGACCCCGCTCTTCGCCCATGTCCCCATGATCCTGGGACCGGACAAGACGAAGCTCTCCAAGAGACACGGGGCCACTTCGGTCATGGCATATCAGGATATGGGATTTCTGCCCGAGGCCCTGGTGAATTACCTTGTCCGGCTCTCCTGGTCGCACGGGGATCAGGAGATATTCAGCAGAGAAGAGCTCATCAGATATTTCGATGTTCACGATGTGGGGAGAGCCGCCGCGGTCTTCAACCCGGACAAGCTCCTGTGGCTCAACCATCACTACATCAAGACCGGAGACCCTGGAAGACTTGCCGGCCTTCTCGGGGAGTTCATAACCCGGAAGGGCTATCGGCTTCCGGAGGGAGACTATGTCAGGAACGTGGTAACCGATGTTCGCGAGCGCACCAAGACCCTGGCGGAAATGGTGGAGTTCGGTGATTTCTACTTCCGAGAGGCCGATCCGCCGGAAGACCTCAGGAAACAGTTCTTCACCGAGGAACTCGAGCCGGTGTTCAAGGCCCTCATCGAACGATTTTCCCAGGCGGAACAACTGGACAAAGCCAGTGCCGAGGAGTCCGTCAAGGCACTGCTGGAGCAGTTCAACCTCAAGTTCAAGACCATAGCCCAGCCCATGCGCCTCGCCCTGACCGGAAAGACGGTTTCACCCGGGATCTTCGAGATCATAGCCACCCTTGGTAAGGACCGGGTGATTTCGAGGCTGGAAAAGGCATGGGAAGCCATGTCCATAACACATTGAATATCCCTTCATATTCAAGGAGGCAGGCATGAACGTGAGACAGCTCGCCCTGCTGGCACTCTTCATGGCCCTGGTGGCGGTGGCGACCATGATTGTACGGGTACCGATACCCGTAACCAAGGGGTACATGAACCTGGGGGACAGCCTCGTGCTTCTCTCCGGTATCTTCTTCGGCCCGACGCTCGGATTCATGGCGGGCGGCATCGGATCCTCCCTGGCGGACATCTTCGGAGGCTACCCCCAGTGGGCACCATGGACGCTCGGCATCAAGGGGATCGAGGCGATGCTGGTGGGATTGGCCGTGCGCTGGCTCAACCTGAACACACGAAGGATAACGCTTCCCGTCATCGCATGCTTCCTCGTCTGTACCGGCTGGATGGTGCTCGGATATTATGTCACGGAGGTCATCATGTACGACCAGAAGGCCGCCCTGGCTGAACTCCCTGCAAACCTCGTACAGGCTGGCGGCAGCATCATCCTGGCGTCTCTTCTTCTTCCGCTCTTTTCCAGGATTATCCGTTCGTCCGGACAGGCGACCTCCTGAACAGGTCTCCCATGCTCATCGTCGAGCAGATCGCGACAAAGAGCTTCAGTCTCCTGAGTTATGTCATCTGGGATGACGAGAGCATGGAGTGCATCGTGGTCGATCCGCCCTCGGACATGCTCCGGCGGATCGATCTCACAGGAATGGATCTCAAGGTCGTCATCAATACTCACATCCACCCTGATCACACCTCGGGCAACCGCCTCTTCAAGGACAGGGCTCCCATTCTTGCCCATGTCGGCGAAAACACCATGGCACTCAGGCTCTTCAACGCCGTCTTTTCCCTCTTCATCTCCTTCAGGACCCAGCCGCACATCAGCTTCTCCCTCTCCGAAGGCACCAATATTGTTCTCGGGAGACACGCCATCACCATCATGCATACCCCCGGCCATTCACCCGGATCCATATGTCTCTCCTGGGACGGGAATATCCTGACCGGCGATACGGTCTTTGCCGAGGGCATAGGCAGGACGGACATACCCGGCGGCAGTATGGCCTGCATGAAACAGAGCATCGGCCGCATCATGACCCTTCCAGACGAAACCCTGATCTGGCCGGGGCATTCATACGGCAATACATACGGGGCAACGCTCGGCGGGATCCGCCCCTTCTTGCGCTGGGTTGTACAACACCTCTAGAGCACGACACCCCCTCTCCTATCAAGGTGATTCTGCGAACCGGGCTTCATGTTGATATCACCGCAAGCCTGGTCGTTGATGAGAGATCCATCCATACCGTTGACAGGACTGTCTGGGTGGAGATACCCTAAGTGCCATGAAATGGCGACCCTATTGAGAGGGGGTTATATGTCCGAACGTCCTTTAAAGCTGATCTATCTCTTGCTCATGATTGTTCTCATGAGCGGCTGCTCCTCCGCCCAGGAATCCATGTATGATGCCGCCATCTCTGCGGAACGCTTGATCTCAGGGCTGAATGAGGCATACATAACGATCCGCGGTCAGAAGACCGCTTATCTCGAACGTCCGGGGGATGGAGAAACCATCCTCCTTCTCCATGGGTTCGGGGCCGACAAGGACAACTGGGTCCGTTTCGTCCGCTACCTGCCCAGGCAGTACCGTGTCATCGCCTTTGATCTACCCGGCCATGGCGGGAGCTCCAGGGATGACGTGAAGACGTACACCATTGACTTCATCACCGAAGGATTTGCAGAGGCAGCGGACGCCCTCGACCTGAAGCGTTTCCATCTCGCCGGAAATTCCATGGGCGGTTGGGTGAGCATGCTCTACACCGAACGCAATCCTGAACGGGTGATCACCCTGGGGCTCTTCGATACTGCTGGGACTGCATCCCCGGAACCCTCAGACCTTCAGGCCGCGCTGGATCGAGGGGACAATATCCTCGTGCCGGAAACCCAAGAGGCATTTCTTACCCTGATGGACTACGGTTTTTTCAACAAACCCTTCATTCCCTGGCCCGTGAAGTCGGTCCTTGCCAGGAGAGCAGTCGAAGACGCGCCGTTTAAGAAAAAGATGTGGAACGATATCAATCTGGACCGGAAGGATATCGCTCCGGCACTTCCCGATCTCAACCTTCCCACCCTCATACTCTGGGGCGCGGATGACAGGATCGTTCATGTCTCGGCGGTCAGAACCTATGAGCGATATCTCCCCCGCTCCGAAACGGTCATCATGAAGGACTGTGGTCATGTCCCCATGCTCGAGAGACCGAAAGAAACCGCAAACTACTATGTGAACTTCCTCGACAAGCACAAGGTCCAGGCGGTCCCGTAAGACAAGGGCAATCCGGCATGAACGTGGATCAAGCAGTAGCCTGGCAAGATCGTACGGATTGCCGCAACGGGACCAGGCATCTGCGGGTGACTACTGTTCGAGAGAGATCCGGTATTGACACAATGTGAATTCTGCATATAATGAATTTATGAATTTTATGTTCATTATTTCACCTGTTTCATTGGAAAAGGCCCTTGATTACAGCATGCATAAACCTACCCATGATTCCGTCGGCATGAAAGGAGGATCGCCATGGAGAATACGGTAGCATATCTGAGCCAGCAGTGGTGCGATGAGGCCGAAAAAAGGCTCAAGGCCGAGATCACCCCGGAGAAAATGAAGCGTCTCACCTCGTCGGTGGCCTATGTGTATGTGGACTGCCCGGACGGGAGAGATAAGTATCTCTACTTCAAGACCGTTGACGGAACCTTCGCACAGATTCTCGTGGGGGAAGGCGAGCCGCCCGAATCCGAGTTCAGGGTGACAGGACCGTATGACCTTTTTGCAGCTCTTACCCAGGGCAAAATCAAATCTCAGCGGGCGCTCATGAGCGGCAAGCTGAAGCTCAAGGGGAACATGGTCAAGGCTCTCAAGCTGGCATCTCTGGCCGACCGGATGAACAAGATCTTCGAGAAGATCCCCGCGCGATACTAGAAGGAGACGCCCCCATGTCCATGCATAAAGACAAGAAAGACCCCTATTTCATAGACTTCCCCGGGAGAGTGTCCCAGGTACAGAAGGTTATGGCAAGAGAGAAGATCGATGTGTACCTGGGCTCCCGGCTCCGCACCCTCTCCTGGATTACCGATGCGTTCTGTCCCTGGAGAAGTTACGTTGTCATCCCGCCCGAAGGGATGCCCACCGCCTTCACCTTTGTAATAGACGCAGCGCGGGTCATTGATGAGTCCTGGCTGGACGAGGACCATGTCCTCGGATACGCCCCCATGGGAGGCATGGACCAGATCGCCATCATAGCCGATTTCATCAAGGGCATTCTGAAAGGGAAGAAAGGCAGGGTCGGATTCGAGACGGGTCTGTCCAACTACCTGCCCGAGGGCAATATGACCCATTTCGAATACGAGCGATATAGCCAAGAACTGCATGGTTGCGAGTTCGTCAATGCCCATCACATCATCGACCGACTTTCACTCATCAAGGATGAAGGCACCATCAACCGCTTCCGAAAGGCATCAAGGATCGTTGACGAAGGTCACAAGGCCGTCAAGGAAGCCCTCTCAAACGGCGGGTGGAAAGGCATGACGGAGACCGAGATCGCAGGTATAGCCGCCCTTGCCATGCGCAGGGCCGGAAGCGTATGGGAGTGGTCCTTTACCGGCGGCAACGAGATCGCCAGTGGTTACCGCACCGGAATGGCAGGCTGCGCCTGCACCCCTGCCACCACCAGAAAACTGAAAAAGGGCGATCCCCTCATGGTGGACATCCATGCCATGTTCAAGCTTGCCTTGGGCGACCATGCCCATAATTATTTCATCGGACATGCCACCAAACGACAGCTCTGGCACGCACAGAATTTCGTGGATATCGTGTCCAAGACCCTGAAGGCGTACAAGGCAGGCGTAAGCCCCCTGAGCATGGCGGAGGAGATGATGGATTTCGCCGAGACTAGGGGATTCGCCGAATACATGGTCCCCGGATTCGAACACGGCATCGGCATGATGGGGGACGAGTGGCGAATCGGCCTGAACGACGGTCCCTTCCCCTACTGGACCAACCCGGACCATACCTACAGAGAAAACGAAGTGCTCATCTGTGCCATGCAGTATGCCTGCCCGGATGAGCAGATCGGGTTCCGATACGAAAACCCTATCCTCATACTGAAGAACAAGTGTGAGGCCATGTCCAAATTCGGACTCAGGGTGGAGGTTATCGAATAATCCTGTACCAGAAATATGGACGGGGATCCTGCGGAGGTCCCCCCGGGGAATAATCGGGTTCCGTACTTTCCGCCATGATAACCGGGAGGTATGGAACCTTTTTCATACACCACTTCCCCCGTGACCTCATACCCCTCTCCAACGCCTTGTACCCAGGTGTTCTTCGGAAAGATTTACAGTGCATTTTGGTTCCCTGTGAAAACACATCAGACAGGTTTCTTGATTTTCTGAGGGAGCAGGCCGCATCCATCCATTAAGGTTGGATGCGGCCTGAGGAGGAATAGGATATGAGTATCCTAAGGGTTCTGATCTTATAGCCTTCTCTCGTAACCGCCTGATCGTTCTGAATCAGCCGCATTCAACAGTGTATATTTCCTATTCAAGAGACATGCCATAGTGCAGTATTTGTTTTTTGTCCTATTATATCATTTTGTTATACTGTATCAGCCATCCGGCCATATGCATTCATACACCTGTTGTTGGGTAATTTATTTCTCACTCTCATGGGTAAAAGGGAAAATCAAGGTAACTTGAATGCACTACATAATACCGTCTATCCTGTAATATCACCCCATGTATCTCTCAATCCGGTCATAAACCATGTTGATATTGCCTCATGGCATAAAAAAGGGATACTTTAAGAAACACTCAGGAGGTCCTCCATGCCGGACATCAAACCTACTCGGGAAGAGGCCTTGGAATTGCTGCACGCCTACAACCTCAACGAGGGTCTGCGCAATCATGCCTACGCAGTGGAGGCCGTGATGCGTTATATTGCCCGCAAGCAGAGACAAGACGAGGAGAAATGGGGGGTCGTCGGACTCGTCCATGACCTCGATTATGAGCAGTTCCCAGCGCAGCACTGTATGAAAACGAAAGAGATCCTTGAGGGAAAGGGATGGCCTGAAGAGTATGTCCGGGCTGTGGTATCCCACGGGTGGGGCATATGCTCGAGCGTCGAGCCGGTGAGCTCCATGGAGAAAACCCTCTATGCCATTGATGAACTCACCGGCCTGGTGGCGGCCAGCGCCCTGGTGCGACCATCCAAGAGCGTGCTCGACCTTACCGTGAGTTCGGTGAGAAAAAAATGGAAATCTCCAGCCTTTGCTGCCGGGGTGGATCGATCGGTCATCACCAGAGGGGCCGAGATGCTCGGCGTCACCGTGGAACAACTCATCGAGGATACCATCATGGGCATGCGGGAGGTGGCGGAAACGATTGGATTGAAAGGAACGCCAGAAGGTTCCTTATCTTGAAAAAACGGCTTCGGCAAACTACGAGAGTGAAAATCAACGAAGGGAAGGATTCAGCCTCATGGTTACGAAGATATGCGAAGGTCTCTACGGATTCATATGGCAGGATTACCGCCAGAACAACTGCAATACCTATCTCATCGATGCAGACAAACGGATCCTTATCGATCCCGGGCACAGCCATCTGTTCAGCCACGTAGAACAGGGGCTGCTCTCTCTCAAGATCCAACCGTCGGCCATCGACCTTATCCTCATCACCCATGCACACCCTGACCATATGGAGGCGGCACTTCTCTTCAAGAGCCCCACCATGCTCACCATGGCCGAGACGGAGTTCGCATATCTCAAGGAGATGGCTGGAGATTACTACAAGGTGCCCGAGCCCGACTTCTTTCTTCAACCGGGCGACCTGACAGTGGGAAGCCTCCAGTTCGAGGTCATCGACACCCCCGGACATACACCGGGGTCAATCTGCCTGTACTGGCCGAAACAGGGGGCCCTCTTCACCGGAGATCTGGTGTTCGATCAGGGTATTGGTCGCACTGATCTGCCCGGAGGCAACGGCAGGCAACTCAAGGAGAGCATCGTAAAGGTTGAAGCCTTGCAGACTCAGCATATATTGCCAGGCCATGGAGGGGTCGTGAGCGGCGCAAGGGCGGTACACGAGAACTATAAGCAAATCAGGGACTACTGGTTCAGGTATCTCTAACCCGTCTGCAAGGCCTGCATGAACCGCTCTTTCATGATCTTCCTTGCTGCTTCCCATTCGGGGGAAGACAGGACATTGGGGATTACTGCGGAACCCGATATACCGGATCTGACAAGCCCTTCCCTGAGGCTCTCCCGGTATTCGCTCATACTCTGATCGGCTTGTGTGCGGTATGACCTGACGGCTTCGCTGATGAATCCGTCATCGAGATTGAGTATATCCTTCCACGCATCAAGAATACCTGTGTTGTCCGTATCCGGATCTATGTGCTCAAGCAATTCCTGCCGCAGGACTTCCTTGACCCCAGGGGAATGGGACAACTCCTCCGAATAGGCCGATTCCAGGTTCCTGACCGTATACTTGTGATCAACGAGCATCTGTACCCACCCCCTGACCTTATCATCCAGCTCCTTCCTCTGGAGGACGGTCTTTTCCTCATCGGTCAGGGACAGATTTCTGGTTCTTTCCATAACGATGTCAAGCGTGCTCTTGATCTTTGCCATATCAATTCCCTTGTATGTTCTTTTGTCTTCTTTTCAAATAGATCTCTTTCCCGGGACAATCAAGTCCTTGCCGCATGGTCAGCAATGGCGCCAACAATTTCATGCCACAGTTGCCTGGGAACAGAATGGCCCATCCCGTCCATGACCATGAGGCGCGCCCCGGGGATGGACCTTGCCGTATCGATACCGCCAGCTACAGGGACAAGTGGGTCGTCGCTGCCGTGAATCACAAGCGTGGGAATCGTGACCGAGGCAAGACTTTCCTTCCTGCTGCCCGAGGCAAGGATGGCTGCAAACTGCCGGGCACTGGCCGCAGGCTCAACCCCCCGCGTGAAGGTCATGTACCCGAGGCGTTGCGCAGTGGCATCGTCCATGGGATATCGCGGCCCGCTCAGAAGCTTCCATACCCTCAGGAAATAGTCGACATAACCCTCCCGATCTGTGGGGATGGGCCGGAACAGCATCTCCAGGACATCACCCCGTGGGGGCGGGAGAAGCGGGTTGCCGGTGGAGGACATGATGGAGGTCAGGCTCCTGATGCGATACGGAAACTGTATGGCCATTTCCTGGCCGATCATGCCGCCCATGGAGGCCCCGACCACGTGGGCCTTCTCTATGCCGATCTCGTCAAGCAGGCCTCGTGCATCCCGCGCCATGTCGGAAAGGGTGTAGGGAACGGCCAGGGATCCCGTAATCTTTCCCGACAGGAGGGCCTTGATGTGCGGCATGCCCTCCCGGGAGAACTTTGTAGAAAGTCCTACATCCCGGTTGTCGAACCGTATGACCCAGAAGCCCCTTGCTGCGAGGGATGCACAGAACTCGTCCTCCCACATGATCATCTGAGAGCTGAGCCCCATGATCATCAGGACAACAGGGTCCGAGAACCTTCCGAAGGAATCGTATGCCAGGGTGATCCCGTTGGTGGCGGCATAACTGAGTGTATGATATTCAATAGACATCTTCATAATATGGCTCATACCCCCGGACCTGCACCTCTGTCCAGTATCTGAGCCATGGGGAGCCCTGGAAAATATATTTTACTCGCCGAATACCTTGACTCATGGCTTTTCGATGACATTATGGGACTTAACCGCCTGGAGATACAAGCCTGCGTGAAACCTTGACAGCCATCAGGTGTAACCTTGAGGAGGTGTGGTATGGTTTCTGGAGGATTGGCTCTCGTCTACCTGATAGTCGCTATCGCCCTGATCATCTTCCTGACCGCGCGGTACCATATGAATGCCTTTGTTGTCCTGCTGCTCGTTGCATTTCTTTACGGACTCTTCGCGGGCATGCCGTTGCCCGAAATCGTGAAAAACATAAGAACCGGGTTCGGAAATACTCTTGGGTACATCGGGATAGTCATCGTGGCAGGCACCATCATAGGCACCATCCTCGAAAAGACGGGGGCCGCCCTGGCCATGACCAATGCCATTCTGAAGCTCGTGGGAAAGGAACGCTCGCCTCTTGCAATGAGCATTGCCGGTTATGTGGTTTCCATACCCGTATTCTGCGACTCCGGATATGTCATTCTCACACCTTTGAACAAGGCCCTTGCCGAAGAAACGGGGAAATCGATGGCAGTGATGGCCGTTGCGCTCGCAACAGGTCTCTATTCTACCCACTGCCTTGTTCCCCCTACCCCGGGGCCTATAGCTGCGGCAGGCATCCTGAATGCGGATCTCGGGCGCGTCATTGCCTTGGGGTTGATTGCTTCGATCCCTGCGATGGTCGCAGGATACCTGTGGGCCATCTTCTTTGCAAAACGCTACGATATAGAAGCGATTCTCGAGGAGACTTATGATTCTCTTATGGAGAAATACGGCAAGCTGCCGTCCACTGCCCTTTCCTTTGCTCCCATTGTTGTGCCGATCCTGCTCATCTTCCTCAAATCCATAGCGGATTACCCAACCAAACCCTTTGGTGAGGGAGGGCTGGCCGCCTTCTTCAGCTTCATCGGCGATCCCGTGACCGCACTCATTCTCGGTGTCTTCATTGCGCTCCTATTGGTGAAGGAAGCCGCCCGGAAGGAAGCCGTGAGCTCATGGATGGACCTTGGGGTCAAACATGCAGCCCTCATCCTCGCCATCACCGGTGCAGGAGGTGCCTTCGGCGCAATTCTCAAGGCTTCACCCATGGGAGAGTTTCTCGGGAACACACTCTCCACCTACCACCTCGGGATCTTTCTTCCGTTCCTGATTGCTGCTGCGCTGAAGACCGCCCAGGGGTCATCGACCGTGGCAATCATCACGACCGCATCGATCATGGCCCCCCTCATGGAATCGTTGGGCCTTGTCCCCGCACTGACCGTGCTCGCCATAGGAGCGGGATCCATGACAGTGTCTCACGCCAACGACTCCTACTTCTGGGTCGTTTCTCAGTTCTCGGATATGGAGGTACCGGTCGCATACAGGGCATATACCACGGCAACCCTCGTGGAGGGCGTCGTGGCATTCGTTACGGTATGGGTGATCTCGCTCTTTTTCTGAACCCGGTTTTATATCCTTAGGAGAAGGAACGACCTCCTTCTCCGGGCGGGGATGGCGCACACGCCACTCATGACCGAAAGGGTGTATTTTTTTGTAGCATATTGTCATTGTTGTCGATATTCTCTTTCCCAAGGGAGATCCTGCGACAGTGTTGAGGATAGCTCTTAAGATCTATAACCGTCTGGCATTCAATGCGCTGGGTTGCCAGGATTATGAGAAGGCTTCCGCATATTTTGCACGGATCGTACACTGGTTCCCCCATGACAGGGGGGTACATTACAACCATGCGGTAAGTCTCATGGGAGCCAGGAAGTATGATGAGGCACATCGGCAGCTCATGATGGAGCTCGAGGTCTCCGGAGAAAGATACGAAATCCTCCTGACACTCGGGGAGCTCTTCTATCGGACCGACGATTTCAGGAATGCGTCAAAATACCTCAAGATGGCGCTCGAGCATTGCGCGGATGACAAGGCTTCCTCCACTATCCGGCACAAGATCGCCATTGCCAATGATCCTCGGCGTTATGCGAGTATGATCAGGGGACATACCCTCTTCGAGGAAGGGATTGTTCATCTGGACAGGGGCAATGGTCCTGAGGCCAAAAGGCTGTTCCAGATGGCCCTCGAACATGACCCTGACAACCCCATGATATACAATAACCTCGGTGTTATTGCACTCAATTACGAAAAGGACTATGAAGAGGCACGGTCTTACTTCGAGAAGGCCCTCTCATATACCAGCCTTTCCATCGTGAAGAAGAATCTTCAGAAAGCACTCTTCTCCCTTGATCGTAAAAAGGGCAGAGCGTCCGAACAGGCAAAGGAACGTTTATGAATCCTTCCGAAGACCTCCGTTCAATTTTTTTCAGGGCCGTCGAGAGGGTGGATCCCTATCTGATGATCACCGGCAACATCTCCATGGAATCAGGCACCCTCGTCATCCAACACGAGGGGCGGTCCGTCGTCAGGGAAGATCTCTCGAAGTATCGCGATGTCGTCGTGGTCGGGATCGGCAAGGCCTCAGCCAAAATGGGCCGGG
Organism: Thermodesulfobacteriota bacterium; assembly: GCA_036834365.1. Taxonomy (GTDB): domain Bacteria; phylum Desulfobacterota; class Desulfomonilia; order UBA1062; family UBA1062; genus MWEI01. The sequence goes on from DAITOA010000019.1 coordinate 45,995, forward strand.
CCATGGAGGAGATCCTGGGTGAGCACATGGCGAAAGGCGCTGTCATCACGAAATACGGTCACTCTGAAAAACTCTCCAGGATCGCCGTGATGGAGGCGGGCCACCCCATCCCGGACGAGAACAGCATCAACTCTGCCCGCATCCTTCACCGGATTGCGGCAGAGGCGGACGAGAAGACCTTGATCATCAATCTTGTCTCCGGAGGCGGATCCGCCCTCTTCACCCTGCCCCATGGAGGGATATCCCTCCACGACATACAGGAGACGACCCGGCTTCTGCTGGAGAGCGGCGCGGACATCAGGGAGATCAACTGCCTGAGAAAGCACCTCTCTCAGGTCAAGGGCGGACACTTTGCCCGAACAGCCTTTCCCGCCAGGATGATCAACATCATCCTCTCGGATGTGGTGGGGGACAGGCTCGACACCATTGCATCAGGGATCTCTGTCGCCGACGACACCACCTATGCCCAGGCCCGGGACATCCTTAAAAAGTACCGTATCCATGACAAGGTCCCCTCCGCCATAACCGACCTCGTTCAGTCCGGCATCGAGGGCGGCATCCCGGATACCCCGAAACAGGGTGATCCGGTTTTCGCCAACATAGTGAACGTGCTGCTGGGGAACAACCTCGCGGCATGCAGGGCCGCCAGATCAGCGGGTGAGACTCTCGGGTACCGGGCACACATCATGACCAGCTCTCTCACGGGCGAAGCACGGGAGATCGCCAAGTTCTTCACCTCCCTGGCCAGGGACCTCGATCAGGGCATCTCGGACTTTTCCAGGCCGGCCCTCCTCATCGCCGGAGGAGAGACGACCGTCACCATCAGGGGCAGAGGTAAAGGCGGGAGAAACCAGGAAATGGCGCTGGCGTTCCTAGATGACCTCATGAAGAACTATCCGTCCTTCAGGAACATCAGCTTCCTCTCTGCAGGAACCGACGGGAATGACGGACCCACCGATGCTGCAGGGGCCATTATTGACGATGCGCTGGCGGAAAAAGTCAGGTCACTCGGCATCAACCCTGCAGAATACCTTGAAGACAACGACGCATATCACTTCTTTGAGAAAACCGGGGCCCTGTTCAAAACCGGTCCCACCAATACGAACGTCTGTGACCTCCAGCTCCTCATCGTGACATGAACACTTTTCCTTTTACCGGGAATCGATTATAATCCTATCCCGTTGATATCATTCATTCAGGAGGTATGGTAATGCATCTTCCCATTGAGATCACCCGGGGTGTCTTCTGGGTCGGCGTCAACGACCGTGAATCTGATCTTTTCGAGGCCATGTGGCCTCTTCCCAAAGGGATCTCATACAATGCATACCTGATCACGGGTACAAAGACGGCGCTCATCGATACCGTCAAGAAGACGCACTTCGTGGAGCACCTCGACAAGATCACGCGCATACTGGGACCAGACCGATCAATCGATTACCTGGTCATCAACCACATCGAACCCGACCACTCCGGGTCCCTTGAAGCCCTCACCAGGCTCTTCCCGCACATGAAGATCATCGGAAACAAACGCACCCTGGACCTTCTTGACGCCTTCTATGGGACGGGCCGCAACGCTATGGCGGTGAACGATAGAGACACCCTGGATCTCGGTGAGCGGACCCTGTCCTTTCATATCACCCCCATGGTCCACTGGCCCGAAACCATGATGACCTATGACCCGTTATCCGCAACACTCTTCTCCGGGGACGCGTTCGGCGCATTCGGGACAGTGGACGGGGCCCTCTTCGACAACGAGACGGGGCAAGGCGTCTACGAAGATGAGATCCTGAGATACTACTCAAACATCATAGGCAAGTTCTCACCCATGGTCACCAAAGCCATTGAAAAGGTGGGCGGGCTGACCATAGGCACCCTCGCAACCGCCCACGGTCTTGTATGGCGGGACAACCCGGGATACGTAGTGGGCCTGTATGACCGATGGAGCAGGCATGAGGCTGAAAAGGGGGTCGTCCTGGCCTATGCATCCATGTATGGCAACACCCTGAAGATGGCTGAGGAAACTGCCCGCGGTCTTGCCGAGGCAGGGCTGAAGGACATTGTCATGCACGATGTCTCCCATTCGCATCCGTCATACGTGATCCGTGACGCATGGCGGTATCAGGGAATCATCCTGGGGAGCTGCACCTATGAGATGAGTCTCTTCCCCCCCATGAGGCATCTTACGGATCTCCTTGTTGAAAAGGCCCTCAAGAAGAGACTGCTTGGCATATTCGGCACCTATGGATGGACCGGCGGGGCGGTGAAGGGTCTCAGGGAGTTCGCACAAAAAATCGCTTGGGAGATCATCGAGCCGGTCATTGAAGTTAAGTGCTCGGCCCGGTCTGATGAGCTTGATCAGTGTCGCCTCATCGGGAACACCATGGCTTCACGCATTCTTTCCAGGCAATCGGTATGATGCTGGAGTGATTTTGTGTTGTTTGGAGCCTGATTGTCATGTAGAATTGATCTGTTGGCTGTTTCTGACGGTTGTTTTTATGCACGGAAGCGGGTTCGGATATCAGAGGCATGTTCAGGATATCGGGTACCTGCACGAAAGGCATTTTGCACTGATACCCCATTGAACAAGGAGGATCCAAGCCATGTCCGAAGAGAGCAAGAAGAAACACCTCAAGGAAGAAAAACCTCTCGAAAAAATGACGGTCAAGGATCTCAGGGAGATAGCCCTGGAGATCCCCCATGAGCACACAGAGGTAGCCGTGCGGGATATGAACAAGGAGCAGCTCGTCTCCTTTATCAAACAGGCACGGGGCATAAAGGATGAAGGCCCTGCGCACTTAGAGAAAAAGAAGAAGGCCAAGGTGAAGGTTGCGTTGACCAAACAGGATATCAAGGCAAAGATCAGGCAACTCAAGGAAGAAAAGGCTGCTGTGGGCAAGGATGAAAGAAAGTCAGCGGCCCTGCTGAGGCGCCGCATCAGCAGGCTGAAGAAAAAGAGCAGGAAAATCGCCTGAGATTCTTTGGCAAAGTACCGGCCCTCCTTCGGTCTCCAGTTTCTGACCGGGAGGGCCGCCGTTTCTATTCAGTGTCAGAATTCATCGAATCCATTATCAGGGAAATCCATGGAAGGACTTCCCTGAACATGTCGAGGCTGACTCGTCGTCACGGATTTCGATGGGTGGATGCTTGGTGTCTCTCGTCTCCCGTCTTTTCCGGCTCCGACCCTCGACACGGTGAATTTTTCAACCATGACGGCAAGCTCATGAGATTCCGTACTCAGATTGTTCGATGTGCCGCTGAGCTCCTCCACGGTGGTGGCATTCTGCTGGGTCGTGGCATCTATCTGTGCGAGCGCCCGGTTGACTTCATCCACCCCGACGGCCTGTTCAGCGGATGAGGTTGCGATCTGGTCGATGATCTGCGAGAGGTCACCGATGTGTCCTATCATCAGGTTCAGTGATTCCACGGAGGTCTCAACGATGTCATCGCCGACCTGCACCTTCTGCACGGTATCCTCGATGAGGTTCTTGATCTGGTGTGCCGCCTCTGCGGATTTCTGTGCCAGAGACCTCACCTCGCTCGCCACGACGGCGAAACCCTTGCCGTGCTCCCCTGCCCGGGCAGCCTCCACTGCAGCGTTGAGGGCCAGCAGATTGGTCTGGAACGCCACCTCGTTTACCGTGATAATGATATCTCCGATCTTGCGCGAGGCGGACGAGATCTCCTCCATTGCCTTCATGAGCTGCCGCGATGACTCGCTGCTGGCATTGGCCGTCTCCACCATATTCTTTGCCCTTGAGCACCCTTGGTCCGCGTTCATGGCGTTCTGTTTGATGGAGGAAGTCATCTGCTCCACCGTGGCGGCAACCTGCTCAATGGAAGACGCCTGTTCCTGGGTGGCCTGAGAGAGCCCATGCGAACCTGATGCAACCTCATGCATGGCGCCGTTGAGCATGAGGGCAAGGTGCTTGATCCTCGTCACAACTTCTTCCTGCTTCTCAATGAACCGGTTGAATTCACCAGCGAGATCACCGATCTCATCGGCCCTCTCCATGGAAAGCCTCATGGTGAGATCGCCATCGGCAACCTTCTTGAATGCATTCTGTATGACGGACAGGGGTTTCGCCACCAGCAGTCTGATGGTCAGGAAGACCCCTAGGGCGACGCCCACGGCTATCACTATGATCAACAGGGCTACCTGTGTAATGAGTCTCTCGTAGGATGCAAAGAACTCGCTCTTCTTGATCCCCGTATAGAGGGCACCTATGATCTTGTCATTCGTATCCTTTATGGGATCATAGGCCGTGAAATAGGACACCCCCAATATATCCGCTTCACCCCGGTAGGACTTACCTTCTCTGAAAACGGCGTCATACGCAGGTCCGACAAGCTTGGTCCCGACGGCCCTGGTGCCGTCGGCCTTCTGCACATTGGTTGAAACCCGCATATCACGCATGAATATGGTGGCGGTACCCCCACAGAGTTGTTTCAGTTTGTCGGGGAGTTCATAGTTCCCGTTGACGACGTAATCCCCGACAAGGAGATTCGATCCATCAATCCTGAAATCACTTCCCTTGCTTTCCAGGAGCCCCTTGAACACCTTGATCCTTGTCTCCTGGTTATCGTATGCAATCCTTTCCAGCTCCCTGTGGAAAAAGAAGAAGCACACCACCATGGTCAGGAAAAGGACACCTGAAACAGAACCGAATGTCAGTGCCGAGAGCTTCGTTGTGAGGTTCACCCTTGCCATATCATTCTCCACTATTCAGAAGTATTTCAATATGTTCTACCCTGCGGTTCGGGAAAACGTCTTTAAATCTTTAGAGAAATATCGTACAGAACAACTGGATGTTCACTTTTCAGCATCAACGGTGAAGGACCGTTCCGGACAGCTGTTTGGATTGGATTTCACGGAAGAGTCCAAGTTCTCAACCAGAAACACATTTCAAGGGGATGGTGGGTATGGGAAGATCCATCAAGGTCGCTGCCATACAGATGAAGGCGGAGTTGGGCAATGTTCAGGCAAACCTTGAAAAGGCTGAGCGCCTTGTGGAAGAAGCCGCATCAAGGGGGGCGGAGCTCATAATCCTTCCCGAGTTCTTCACCAGCGCCGCTGCTTTTCATCCCAGTTTCCTGCAGGCGGCGCTGGCCATCAGGGGTAAGGCCACTGAGTTCCTCCTTGAAAAGGCGAAGAAACATCATGCTTACGTGGGAGGCTCCTTCATCTCTTCTCGGAGCGGTGAGCGATACAACACCTTTGTCCTCGCCATGCCCGACGGCTCAACCGCCTACCACGACAAGGACCAGCCCACGATGTGGGAAAACTGCTACTACCGTGGCGGTCATGACGACGGCATCCTGCCCACACCATTGGGTCCCGTAGGAGCGGTTCTCTGCTGGGAATTCGTGCGGAACAGGACAGTGAGACGCCTCCTCGGCAGGGTCGATCTGGTGGTGGGAGGCTCCTGCTGGTGGACAGTACCCCAGGGCTGGCCCTTGGGATCCTTCTGGGAATGGAATCATAGAAAGAACCTCAAGATCATGACCTCAACACCCTCCACCCTGTCCCGACTGCTTGGTGTGCCCGTCGTTCATGCCGCCCATGCCGGAACTTTCAGGGGGTCTGTGCCCTTGATGCCTGGAGTCCCATACGAGTCGTATTACCTGGGAGAGACCCAGATCGTTGATGCCTCAGGGGTCATTCTCTCCCGCATGACCAGGGATGACGGCGAAGGAGTCGTCACTGCCGAGATAACCCTGGGCAGGAAGGCCCCGAGCCTGAACCTTACCTCATCCTTCTGGATACCCAGATTTCCTGCTCTTCTCAGGTTTGCATGGATCTACCAGAACATCCACGGGACACGGTACTACCACCGGGCCAGGCATCAAGGCGTACTGAACATCCCCTGAGACCATGGTTACACCCCGATAGCGGAGCGATCATCGTCCCGAGTCTGCCGCTCCGTTCCTTATCCAGTCCTCTAGCGTCAGGGGCTTCAGTCCCCATGCCGCCCTGGCCTTGTCGCATCGCTCGTTGGGCCTTCCACTCTCCCAGGAAGGCTCAAAGGCCCTGCACACCGAGGACCTGTGCTCGTAGATCGAGCAATGTACACGCCTTCCGATATCACCTTCCAGGGCAATGCACCTTGGCTCTGTCCCGTCCATCCCTATCATGGAACGGCGGTGATCGTTGAGCTTCCTTGTCAATGCCACCGGCACCCCGCCTGGTGTCGCGTCGTCGGCCTCTGCCCAGTAGAAGGACGCCCGGAAGTAGGCACAGCAGGCTCCGCAGGACAGGCAGGGATGGATGACATCCGTATCTTTTTCAGACATACCGCTTTCCCGGATCGTTGGGTCAGAGGATATATGCATAATGGCCCGGGTAAAAATCAACTGGAATCTTTTGACTTCTCCCTGTGAATGCAGGCAACCGTTGCTATTCCATCAACAGCCCGAGATGATCTCGAGGTAAGCGAACAATTCGATACACGGTATTCAGTGCGGCATGCCGATCTTCTGGATACCTTCAACCTTGTCCGGTGGGGATGGCTGAGACTAACACTATACCAGTCTTAATTTCCTTTTCGAATCCCTTGCCCTGGGTCGGTACCTCCTGATGAGTTCTCCTATCGCCTCATTCATGAGATAAGAGGGATCCTTCCCTGTCATGGCTGCCAGATCAGTGATCAGAATATCGTCCTGCTCCTCGATAAGACAATCGATTTGGACCTTCTTTCCCATCCGGCCACTTAGAATGAGACTCAGATTTCTCTTTCCCGTTGCATCCATCACCCCTCCCTCACACACAACAACTCAGACCTACTGCAATCAATCTCAAAGCATTCCATGGGCTCCCACGGAAGATGCATGAATATTCGATGGGTGTCTATATTGAAAGAAAGGTGATATTTTAGTTATTTATTATCACTAATATTACAATGATCTCACTCCAAGGTCTTCAAATATGACCTCAGATTGATCTTATTATTCTTTAACCCCGCCTTTTTCCTGATATTGAAACGGTATGTGTGAACTGTGTTGAGTGAGATATTCAGGAGCCTGGCAATCTCCTTCGAACTCTTGCCTTCCCGTATGAGCGAAGCCACCTGGATCTCAGACGGTGTGAATCCGAGATATTCCGCCGAAATCCTCCTGATGAAAGGAGATGTGATCTCTTCCAGATGGGACTTGATCATGGTTATTGACTTCTTCAGGTCGTCTTCCAGGCACATGCCTTCAATCTTTTCTACATGGGGTATGACAAAGGTCTTCATGTTCGAGACAATGTTCAATTCCATAGACGACTTGTCCTCTTCCCTTTGTTTGAGCAGGACCTTCAGGGCGGCATTCATCTCTTCGAGCTCTATCCCGCGGTCCTGCAGCTCCATCTCCCGGAACCTCAATGCAGCTTCCGTCTTCTTCCGGGCCTCGATCTCCTTGGTAAGCTTTTCCAGGGCATCGGTGAGTTCGGAGGTACGGGACAGCACCATCTCTTCAAGCTGTTCCCGGTGACGTTTGAGCTCTTTGTCCAGCAGCCTCTGTTCGGTTACATTGAACAGAACGCCGCTGAAAATCAGTTCATGCCCGTGCCGTACTGGTTGCGAGATACCCCGGACATATATCTCTTCACCGTCCGGTTTGATGAACCTGCATATGAAATCCCATGTATCTTCTGCCTGTGTCGCATCCCTGACACTGGCATGAAATCGTTCCCGGTCCTCAGGGGCCATACAGCAAATAGCTTGATCGAGAAAATGGGCAAGGTCGTTCTCAATGCCCAAGACAAGCTTTGTCCTCTCGCTGATGTAGTAAACACCCGTCTCTCCGTCATCCCGGGCATAGAACTGAAAGACCACACCCGGAAAGTTCTCTGCAATGCCCCGCAGACGTTCTTCACTCTCGATGAGAGCCTTCTGGGTCTTCTTGCGTTCAGTTATGTCGAGCAACTGGGTCAACATGAGACTCTTTCCGTCGACCTCAATTATGCGAGAGGAAAGCAGTACGTCATGAATGCTCCCATCCCTGGTTAGGAACATCATCTCTGATGATCCTGACAGATTCCTTTCCCGGACAGAACGCATAAAACAATCTCTGTCATAGGGGTCAAGCCAGAATCCCAGATCAAAGGTCGTGTGCCCGATGAGTTCCTCCCGCGAATAGCCCGACCATCGCTCGGATGAAACGTTGCAGTCGATGATCATCCCGTCATCCGGTTGGGATAGGACTATAGGCACAGGGCTTGAATGAAACATGGTAAAGAACTTCTTTTCCGAGGCCTGAAGCCTCTCTTCAGTCCTTTTTCGTTCAGTGATGTCACGGGAGACACCGTGAAGACCGACGAGATCCCCGTTCTCATCCCGTATCCCGCTCACCACGTTCTCCAGCCATAGTGTTGTTCCGTTTTTTTGATAATATTCAAGCTCCATGGAGACCATTCTGTCGGGATCAACACCTTCCCGGCCATCTTGTTCAAGCTCTCGGGAGAGCAGGTCGATGCAATAAACATATGACTCTTTTGTCAATTGGTCCTTGGGATCCTGCTTGACACGTTCTTCCGGGGCATAGCCAAGGAGTCTGGAAATGGAAGGACTGACATATGTGGTGCGCAGGCCCAGGTCCATCGTCCAGACGATGTCACTCATCTTCTCCGTAAGGAACCGATACTTTGCCTCGCTTTTTTTAAGCTCATCCTCTGCTGCCCTGCGCGTAGTGATATCTCTGGTGACTCCCCGATATCCCGTGCACCGGCCTGCGTTATTGTAGATGGGGACGCCGCTTGCCTGGCGTATTCTCATTGAACCGTCCACATGAACGGCAGTGTATTCGAGGTCTTGAAACGGTTGCGGGGACTCAATCAGATTCCGGAGAAAAGGTGCAAGACGGGCTGCATCCCCCGGGGGTATGACTTCAAGAAGGCTTTTCCCGATCCTGTCTTCCGGACCGTATCCCAGATGGTCGACGATCTTCCGGTTCATATAGGTAAACCGCAGCTGCTCGTCGGTCTCCCATACGAGGTCGCTCGAGTTTTCAGCCAGGTCGCGAAAGCGCCGTTCGCTCTCCTTCAGCGCGCTCTCCGTTCTCCTCTGATCCGTGACATCCAGAAGGACTCCATCAAAGATCATCTCGCTCCCGACCAATCTCGGCCGTGATATGCCACGGATGTACTTCTCCTGCCCGGCAGGAGTGAGGAATTTCACCTCATACTCCCAGTTACTGAAAGAACGTGCCTTATCCCCGATGGAGGCCAGGAAACCCTCCCGATCCTCGGGGTCCACACAGGCGACAAAGCGATCAAAGAAATCATCAGGTTGGTTGACCAGACCCAGGATCTCCAGAGTTCGCTCGCTGACATAATGGAGCCCCATCTCGCCATTGTTCCTGACATAGAACTGGTAAACGGCACCCGGGAGATTCTCCGCGATACCCCTGAGCCGCGCTTCACTCTCACGGAGGGCACCTTCGCAGACCTTCAGGTTTGACAGATTCTCCTCCAGATCCGCTATGCGTTGATGTGCCCGTGACAATTCCTCCATGAGTCCATCGATACGTTCACTGGAGTCACTCATACTCGGTCTCCGTTCATTTCATCATACTGTATGGCCGCTTATCATGATAGGGACAAGTTCCTGATCTATGCCCTCAGCTCACCCGGACATGACACGTTCACAACAGCTGTGACCTTTGCATATAAGTTTCATCGGAAATCGACAAGGTTTGGAATGACTACCCAATCTTGAAGACACCCACGCAAGATATAATATGTATCTATTTATCTTTTATTATTGCTTTATCCTATTCCGAGGTATAGAATAAATGCAGGTGCAGTACCAGGATAGACTGACATTGAGCCTCCAGATCGAATGGGGAAAGCATCAGGCTCTCCCCATTTTTCTTCCTTCTCCATCAAACCAGGTCTTTACTCAGATCCACCCCTATGGTGGTGCTGCTCAACGTGAGTCCCATCAGTGACGCTGCGGTCACCCCGAGGTCTGCGATACGGACGGGTCTGTGGATAATCCCTGCCTTCCCTCCCGGTATCGAGATGGCTGCCACGATGGGCAGCGTGTCCACCGATCCATGACCGCCGTTGTAGACACGCCAAGGGGGCGACCACGTGGGTGCCTTGATACCCACATTGGGAATCTGGCCGTTATACACGGGTATCTGCCAGCCGTTTTTTCCTAGGATGATAATATCGGGCCATATGACGGTCCTTTCCCTGTCAACATCCACGTAGTATGCATGGTAGAGTTCACCAGGCAGGCATACGCCTTCCACGCCGTTCTTCATGTCGTTGCGGTCCAGCACCCACCACGGGCATTCCTCGACCCCGGTCTGGGGATTGAGAACTCTATGGTCCGTGAGGAGCGCCTTCGCCCGGGGTACCTGCTCCTTGCTGTCCCGCCAGTACAGGACCCCATAGCTGCTCACGCTGAACGCATAGACATTCCTGCTTTCCAGGGCGCCCCTCTTCACCGCGATCCCGGCATCCTTGAGGATCCCCAAGCAATCCGTTGTCGAAAAATCATCCGACCAGAGATGGTTCACCGAGGAGTGATCGCTCAGGAGAACGACATGGGCATTCGGGAACACCCCCTGTTCTTCCAGGCCTTTCATGAGCCGGCCGAACTGGACGTCCACATCCCTGATGACATCCAGTATCGCCTCCCTGAAGAGGAGCCGGTTCCGAGCACTGACCATCTGGTAGCCGGGTCTGGATTCACAACCATCCGGCGGCTCATAAGGCACCTCAGTCTTCACGAACTCATCCGGGTCCGAGGCATTCCCGATGCAATGCCCTGCGTCGTCACACTGGGCGAGAAGAATATATGCCATGTCAGGATTCTCGCGCCTGAATATCTTCAGGGTGGAGTCCACGATCCAGCTGTCGTGGGGGAAGTGATTGGCGAAGTGTTCCATCTGCCATGTCAGGAGACTGCCCTGCCCCGAATAGAGCCTTGTCATGGTGTCGCTTGGCATCATGGGCCAGCCGAAGTAGCCACGGTGTCCCGATTCAGGGTCACAGAGAGCATCCTGGTCAGTGGCCGGATCAGCGAGGCTCTCCCGGTGGGGGTCAATGAGGTAGTCGGGATGGCTGGGGCCGGTCACCAGAATATCCACCCCCGTGTCGAGGTCATCGACCCTGAACATCTCACCTACCCACTCCTTGCCGGTGATGAGAAGGGTCTTGGATTCCGGCCATCGGCGCTTCCATGCGGAAAAGAGGGTGTCCGTAGGCCTGCCCATCTCATCCCTGGCCAGCGACATGCTGGTCCGCTGAATGATGGCATCTCCTGACTCGTCCCATCCCGTAGGCTGGGCCCACACGCTGATGATGCCGGTCTGAGCCGAGGAAGTCCCAGCCAGGGCGTTCAGGTGGTTCATGTCCGTGGCGGCAGGGAGAAAGCATTTGGCGTCCCTGTACCACACGGCTTTTTTCAGGAATGTACGGATGTTGGGCATCAGCCAGTTGCCCTCGCTACCCCCCGGCTGTCCCGCGGCATCGAGATCGAGATACCGGGGGTGGAGCGCATCAATGGCGATAAAGATAAGCTTCTCCCGCTGCCCTGCCACACTTTGTCCGGCTGCGGAAACGGCTGCACTCTTCATGGGGAACAGGCCCCAGTTCATCAAAGTCAACCCGCCTAGAACAGTTGAGATCTTCTTCAGAAATGATCTCCGCCCGGGCTGCAGGGTTTCCCTCCGATCGATGGAGTCCGCCTTCCCCCTCTTTCCCATGCTCATCCCCCCATGATCGCCGCATGTAGCCGGTACAGTCGTGTCCTCAGAATGCCGGAGTCATGGCATACAGGCACAGGATGCCGCCCTGTTCGTTCACCTCTGCCTTGGTCCGGGCGCCGTTCATGGCTTCGCAGGCGATCGATCGTATCTCCTCCGCCACACCCCGGAGGCTCCCCCCCTCGAGCACGTCCCCTGCATTCACGTCCATGTCGTCTTCCATGGCATGGTAGAGCCTGCTCGTGCTCGCCACCTTGATGACCGGGACAATGGGGAACCCCGCCGGATTTCCCCGTCCCGTGGTGAAGATCATGATCTGGCATCCGGCCGCCGCCAGACCGGCCATGGACTCCATGTCGTAGCCCGGCCCGTCCATGATCATGAGCCCCCTGCCTGCGGGCCTCTGGCCGTAGTCCACCACATCTGCGATTGTCCGGCTGCCTGCCTTGCAGATGCAGCCGAGGGACTTCTCCTGGATGGAGCTCATGCCTCCGTCCATGTTGCCGGGGGCGATGACCAGGGAGGCCAGGGGACCAAGGATGTCCCCGGTGCGCTTCTCCGCCGCATCGACGACCTGAACGATCCTCTGGGCAATCCCGGGGGCAGCTGCCCGGCGGGAGAGGATGTGGGCCGTGCCGATCATCTCCGTACTCTCGGTGAGGATCACGGTTCCGCCTTCGTCCACGAGCCAGTCGGAAACCAG
>DAITOA010000020.1:0-54552 GCA_036834365.1 Thermodesulfobacteriota bacterium
ACTCGGGCCGCATCGGCATCGCCTCCCAGGCCCTGGGCATCGCCAAGTGCTGCCTGGAGGAGTCGGTCAAGTACTCCAAGGAGCGCGTGCAGTTCGGCAAGCCCATCAGCGAATTTCAGGCCATCCAGTTCAAGATGGCCGATATGGCGACCCGCATCGATGCGGCCGAGCTGCTCATCCTGAGGGCCGCATACCTCGAGAGCAACCACATGCACTTCGAGAAGGAGGCGGCCATGGCCAAGATGTACGCATCGGACGTGGCCATGTGGGCCACCGTGGAGGGCGTGCAGATCCTGGGCGGCTACGGCTACGTCACCGAGTACCCCATGGAGCGTCTCATGCGCGACGCCAAGATCACCCAGATCTACGAAGGCACCAACGAGGTCATGCGGATGGTGGTCGCCCGGAACATCCTGGGAAAGAGATAGAAAAGATATCGGGGAAGGAAAGATAGCACAGGAGGCGGGCATGGCGCGGACCATGCCCGCCTCCTGCCGTTCATGTCTTCGCCGCCTTCACGATCACGTAAGGGCATCCCTCGAGGCGCTCGGCGCGGACGCCGCTGAACCCCGCCTCCTCCATGAAGGAAACGACCTGTACCTCGGAGTAGCTTTTGCCGAACACGATCCGCCTCGTGCCCCATGCAAGCAGCGGACCCCAGATGTACCATATGCTGAAACGGGCCAGGAAACGCCTGAATTCCTCATCGGATACGTCCCGGTCTGTTTCGGCGATGCAAAGCTGACCGCCGGGCCTGAGGACCCGTCCCATCTCCCGCAGACCCCGGCAGGCATCAGGCCAGTGCTTGATGGAGCCCACGCTCACCGCGGCACCGAAGCTCCCGGAGTCGAAGGGGAGCTGCATGGCATTCGCCTTTGTGAAGCTGCAGTTCCCGATCCCCCTGCGCCTCCGCCGCCGCTCTGCGGCGCGCACCTGCATGGGGGAGAAGTCGATCCCGAACACGGTGGAAGAGGGATGCCGCTTGGCAACGTGGAGCGCGGCATACCCCGGTCCGGTCCCGACATCGAGGACCCGTGCTCCATCCGTGAGATCGAGACCCTCGGCGATATGCCCGTAGAGCTCATGGAGGGCACCGTAGATGTTCCGGTTGTAGATCGGTCCCAACAGGTCCCAGACCAGCCGGTTGTCCCTTGCCCGGGTGAGGAGAGCGGTAAGCATGGGGTGCGAACGGGTTCCGTCCTCAGTGGGCCTCGGCCCAGCTTGAACCCGTGCCTATGTCCACGTGGACGGGCACCAGCAGGGGGTAGGCGTTTTCCATTTCGTGTTTCACGAAGCCCTTGACCTGCTCGATCTCGTCATGCGCCACCTCGAAGACCAGTTCGTCGTGCACCTGAAGGATCATGCGGCTCTTCATGTCCGCGAGGCGGGCGTGGATCTTCACCATGGCGAGCTTGATGATGTCCGCGGCGCTGCCCTGGATGGGGGTGTTGATGGCGATGCGCCTGGCGCCCTCACGCTCGTTGAAGTTGTGTGAAGCGATCTCCGGGATGCTCCTGCGTCGGCCCATGATGGTGGTGACGAATCCCTCCCGCTCGGCCGAGAGGGCGATGCCGTCCATGTATGCGCGCACCCCGGGGTACTTGGCCAGGTAGTTGTCAATATATCGCTTCGCCACGTCGCGCCTGATGCCGAGCTCGCCCGAGAGCTTGTGCGGCCCCATGCCGTACATGATGCCGAAGTTGATGGTCTTGGCCTGCCTGCGGTGGCTCTCAGTCACCTCGTCGAGGCTCAGTCCGAAGATCTCGGCGGCCGTGCGGGTGTGGATGTCGAGGCCCTTCTCGAAGGACTCCATGAGGACGGGGTCTTTGGTGATGTGCGCCAGGATCCTGAGCTCGATCTGGGAGTAGTCGGCACTGAGGATCGTGAAGCCCTGCGGCGCCCGGAAGGCCTGCCGGATGCGTCGGCCCATGTCGGTGCGTATGGGGATGTTCTGCAGGTTGGGTTCCGAAGACGAGATCCTCCCCGTGGCCGTCACCGCCTGGTTGAACCGGGTGTGCACACGGCCTGTGGCCGGATCGATCATGGCGGGAAGCGTGTCCACGTAGGTGTTCTTGAGCTTCGTGAGCATGCGCCAGTCCAGGATCATGGCGGGAAGCTCGTGCCTGGGAGCCAGCGCCTCCAGCACGCCGCTGTCCGTGGAGTAGCCGGTCTTGGTCTTCTTCACCACGGGAAGCTGCAGGTCGATGAACAGGATCTCTCCGAGCTGCTTGGGCGAATTGATATTGAAGGGTCTGCCGGCCAGGGCGTACACCTTCTGCTCCATGCCGCCGAGCTGGATGTCGATCTCGGTGCTGATCTTCCCCAGCAGGTCCGGATCCACAAGCACACCTGTGGCCTCCATGTCGGCAAGGACTTCCAGGAGCGGCGTCTCCACCTCCTCGAACAGCCGGTCAACCCCGAGGTCCGCCATACGGCCCGACAGGGCGTGCCTCAGGGGGACGAGACTCTCTGCATGCGCTGCCAGATAAACGCCGACCTCCTCCCCGTCGAGGTCCCCGGCCGCCTGTGCGTTCTTCCCGGAGCCCAGGAGGTCCCTGGGGCGCTCCAGGTCCTTTTCAAGATACAGTTTTGCCAGATCTTCCAGGGCGGTCTGGCCGGTGGCCGCGTCGCAGCAGTAGGCGGCCAGCATGGTATCGAAGACCCGGGCCTTCACCTCCACACCCCTGCGCCGTGCCGCCACCAGCGCCTCCTTGGCGTCATGCACGGCGAGCCGGGCATGGGGGTTCTTCAGCACGTCCAGACAGGAATCCCTATCCATGCAGACGAAGGCGGTCTCTCCACGGCAGACCGCCGAAAAGACGCCCTGAAGCACATGGAACCCTGCTTCGCCTGACAGGGCCGGGTTGCAGGCATGCTCGATCCTGCCGGCAAAGGCGGGCTTCTCTCTGGGGGCGTCTCCTGCCACCTCTTCCGCCAGCGTACGGAACTCGAGCTCGCCGAAGAGCCGTGCGAGCCGGGGGCGGTCCATATCCTTTACGGCGAGGTCGCGGTAGTCCATCTCCATGTCGACATCGCGGTCGAGCCTCACGAGGTCAAGGCTCAGCATCGCCATGTCGGGATTCTTCAGGATGGCCTCCCGGGTCCTTCTGCTCTCGATGGCCCCGGCGTTCTCGATGATCCGATCGACGTGGCCCAGGCTTCCCACCAGTTCCTTGGCCCCCTTCTCACCGATGCCGGGCACTCCCGGGATGTTGTCCGAGCTGTCCCCCATGATGGCGAGCAGGTCGGCCATGTATTCGGGGTAGACCCCGTACTTCTCGTATACGGCACTTCGGTCGTAGAGCTTGTCCTTGAGGGTGTCCCATACGGATACGCGCTCATCCACGAGTTGCATGAGGTCCTTGTCGCCCGAGATGATGAAGACCCGGGCCTCGTGCTTGAACCTCCGTGCGGCGGTGGCGATGATGTCGTCCGCCTCCAGGCCTTCCTTGCTGAGCATGGGGATGCCGAAGGCCTCCACGGCCTCGAGGATGTAGGGGAACTGCACGGCCAGCGCCTCGGGCATCTTCTGGCGGGTGGCCTTGTACTGTGCGAACTTCCCGTGCCGCTCGGTGGGCCCCCTGGAGTCGAGCACGAAGCAGAGGTACGCGGGCCTCCTGTCCTTGATGAGCTTCAGCAGCATGCGGGAGAGGATGTACACGGCATTGGTGGGTAGACCCGAGGAGGTGGTCAGGTCTCTCATGGCATAGAATGCCCGGTAGATGTACGAACTGCCGTCCACCAGAAAGATCTCTCTGTCTCCGGTCATTTCCTTGCGAGCCCCCGGTCTTTCCCCCTTATCCATGCCCGGTAGTCCTCGAGGATCCGTGCGTGGTCGAAGGCCAGGTGCGGCAGATGGTCGAGGTCGAACACCTCCACCCGTGCCGCATCGTCACCCGCATGCAGATTTCCCGCTCCCCGGGCCGCAAAGACCGTGGTGATGGTATGCTGCCGGGGATCGCGCAGGGGATCGGAGTAGACCGAGAACATTTTCAAGGCGGCCAGCGAGAGACCTGTTTCCTCGAGGGCCTCCCTGCGGACGGCCTCTTCCACGGACTCCCCGTAGTCAACGAAACCGCCGGGCAGAGCCCAGCCCGGGGGAGGATTCTTCCTGAGCACGAGCACGATGCCGCCCTGGAACTCGATGACGGCATCCACCGTGGGGACGGGGTTGCGGTATGTTGTAACGGGGTGCCCGCAGGACGGGCAGGGTATTTCCTTATGGACGGGCATCTACAGGTCCTTCAGGGTGATGGTGACATGCAGCCCCTCGGAATCGTCCGTGAAGATGTCGGCATGTGTCGTAAGCGCACTGCATGCGTCTTCGATCTCTCTGCGTGACGCCTCGTCCGGGTTCATCTCCGGACAGGCCAGGTGGATGACGCCGTTTTCCAGCGATATCCTGATGCTCCTTCCCTTTTCCGTGTGGTCCATGATGGCGTTGATGACCCCGGTGACCGCTGCCGAAAGGGCGTTGTAATCCACCTTGGCGTAGTGGGACCGCGAGTTCAGCTGGATCTCCCGCTTGGTATCGTGCTTGAACCTCATGTCCGCCATGAGGAAGTTGGTCTCCATCTCCAGGTATTCGCGGAGTTCCACCGAGGTGTATCCTTCGTTGACCATCTGGATCTTGTACCCCAGCCCCTTGAGGATCGCATCGATCTTTTCCGCGCCTTCGAGGATGGAGGAGATGTCCTTGTCGTTCTTCTCCCTGAACGTCGTGAACTCTTCGTCGGAGAGGTCCCGGAACGATTCGAACCGTTCTGCCCGGGACTGGATGAGCTGCGCCCTCCCCATGACCCACATCAGGGGGGTGTTCAGGTTGTGGACCACTCCGCCGAGCAGGGACCCCATGTGAGCGAGGATCTTGTCCTTCATGATTCCTCCATGAATGCGCGGTAAGCGAGATAGGTGGCATAGACGTCCACCTTGGACGAGAGCTCGAAGGGGGCGTGCATGGACAGCAGGGGAGGCCCTGCGTCAACGATGTCCATCCCGTATTCGGCCAGGAACTTGGCCACGGTCCCGCCGCCGCCCTCGTCCACCTTCCCGAGTTCGCCGGTCTGCCAGGGGATCTGCTTGCGGTTCAGAAACGACCTGATCCATCCCATGTACTCGGCATGGGCCTCGTTGGAGCCAGCCTTTCCGCGGCTTCCGGTGAACTTGGTGATGCACACGCCGTAGCCCATGCGTGCCGCATTGTTCTTCTCGTGCACTTCGGGATAGTCGGGGTCCAGTGCACCGTTGGCATCTCCCGAGATGGCCCTGCTCCTGAAAAGGACCCGGCCGGGATTGATGTCCTGCTTGAGCCTCTCCCCGAGGGTCCAGAGGACCTCTTCGAGGAAGATGCTCTTCGCCCCTGTGTTGCCGTCACTGCCGATCTCCTCCTTGTCCACTAGGAGCGCAACAGTGGTGTAGGGGACCTTCCTCGCATCGAGGATGGCCGAGTGAGCCGCCCAGGAGCAGACCCGGTCGTCCTGGCCGTACGCGCCGACGAGCGACCGGTCGAACCCCACCTCCCTGGCCCTTCCCGCAGGCACCACCTCGATGTCGGCCGAGGTGAAGTCCTGCTCCACGATGCCGTACTTCCTGTGCAGGAACTCCAGGATGCGGCGTTTGACCTTGTCCTCCTTGGCCTTGAGATCAGGATGCGATCCGCAGATGATGTTGAGCTTTTCGGCCACGAAGGCATCCTCGAGCTTCTTCCCGTACTGGGCCTTGCCGGCGAGGTGGGGGAGCAGGTCCTCGATGGTGAAGCAGGGCTCGTTCTCGTCCTCGCCCATGACGATGCTCACCGCCCTCCCGTCCTCCCTGATCACGACGCCGTGGATGGCCAGCGGCCGCGCGAGCCACTGATACTTCTTGATGCCGCCGTAATAGTGGGTCTTGAGCATGGCAAGATCGGTGTCCTCGTAGAGGGGGTTGGCCTTCAGGTCGAGACGCGGGCTGTCCAGATGAGCCACCACGATCCTGATGCCGCCGTCCAGCGGCCGGTTGCCTATCCTGCACAGGGCTATGGCCTTGCCCCGGTTCTCGACGCAGATGATGTTCTTGTCCAGGGACGCCTTATCCCTGATGTAGGAGACCGCTTCTCGCTCGGTCTTTACCTCGGAGAGGAAACGGATGTATTCCCGTGCGTAGGCATCGATCCGCGCTTCCTTGCCCTGGAGGATATCCCATCCCGATCTCGATTTGTACGCCAGCGGGCTCTTTTCGGTCTGTTTCTTCGTCGGCATCTTTATCCCCTGTCTGTTCCGGAGTGTCCCCGGCGTGTCATGAGAATCTTCCGGGTATGGTATGGCTACAATATCCGCACGCGCCGCCCTTCATGGCGTTCTTTTCGATGGTGAAGCCCCTGCGTGCGATGATGGGCCTGCCGCAGCCGGGGCAGTAGGTGTGTTCCCCCTCATGCCCCATGACATTGCCAGTATACACGAAGTGCAGGCCTTCGCTCAATCCGATTTCCCTGGCTCGTTCCAGGGTGGAAACCGGGGTGGGTGGAGCTGTCTCATAGTGGTAGCGGGGATAGTACCTGCTGATGTGCCAGGGGATATCCCGATCCACCGAGGCGATGAACGAGGCGATGTCGCGCAGCTCCGTATCCGAGTCGTTCTCGCCCGGGATCACCAGCGTGGTGACCTCGATCCAGATGCCGGCGTCGTGGTAGGCCTGGATGGCCTCCAGCACCGGGGCGAGCCTGGCCGAGCAGAGCTTCTTGTAGAAGCTTTCGGTGAAGGCCTTCAGGTCGATATTGACGGCGTCGATCACCCCCCGGAGCTCGTGGGCGATGACATCGACGGAGGTGTACCCGTTGCTGATCATGGTGTTGAACAGTCCCTGCCCTTTTGCGAGCACTGCCGTGTCCAGGGCGTACTCCAGGTAGACCGTGGGTTCGGTGTAGGTGTATGAAATGCTCCTGCAACCTGTCCTGACGGCCGATGCCACCACGTCCGCGGGTGGGAATTCGTCGCCCGTGACGCGGCCCGTCTCGCGGGGGTACTGGGAGATGTCGCTGTTCTGGCAGAAGGCGCACTGGAAATTGCACCCCACCGTGGCAATGGAGAAGGCCTTCGAACCCGGATAGAAGTGGAACAGGGGCTTCTTCTCGATGGGATCGACATTGGCGGCGATGCTCCTGCCCCACACCAGGGTGATCAGGGTCCCGCCGTAGTTCTTCCTCACCCCGCAGATGCCGACCCTGCCATCGGCAATGAGGCACCGGTGGGGGCAGAGTATGCAGCGGACCTTGCCGCCGTCGGCCCCCTCCCAGAACCGTGCATGTTCCATATCAGTCTTCGTACCTCGCACCCTTGTCCGCTGACAGACTCATGCGTGCATAGCGCTTGAGCACGCCCGTGAGTTTCCTCCTGGGCGGTTTCCATGCCTTCTTCCGGTCAGAGAGCTCCTTCTCATCCACCAGGAGGTCGAGCCTGCGCCCGGGGATGTCGATGCTGATCGTGTCCCCTTCCTTCACCATGGCGATGGGACCGCCCACGGCCGCCTCAGGTGAGCAGTGTCCAATGGCCGCTCCCCGGGTGCCGCCCGAGAACCTCCCGTCGGTGATGAGCGCCACGTCCCGATCGAGCCCCATGCCTGCGATGGCTGAAGTGGGGGTGAGCATCTCGCGCATGCCGGGTCCGCCTTTGGGACCCTCGTATCGGATGACCACGACGTCTCCCTTGGCGATGCCGCCCGCCAGGATCACCTTGACCGCCTTCTCCTCCGAGTCGAAGACCCGGGCGGTGCCCTTGCGCTTCATCATCTCCGGCAGCACGCCCGACTGCTTCACCACGGCCCCGTCCGGGGCCAGGGTCCCCCGCAGGATCGCGATGCCGCCCTCCTTGTGGTAGGCCTTTTTTATCGGCCGGATGACCTCGTCGTCCAGGACCGCGGCCGCCTTGAGGTTCTCTCCCAGGGTCTTCCCGGTGGCGGTCATGACCTTCGTGTCGAGCGCCTTGATCTCGGTGAGGCGCTTCATCACGGCCTGGATGCCTCCGGAGCGGTACAGATCCTCGATGTGGTGGGGACCCGCCGGCGAGAGCGAGCACAGGTGCGGCACCTTGGCGCTCATGGAGTTGAAGTCGTCCAGGTTCAGCTCGATGCCCGCCTCGTAGGCGACCGCCGGCACGTGGAGGACCGTGTTGGTGGAGCAGCCCAGGGCCATGTCCACGGCGATGGCATTGGTGAAGGCCTCAGGGGTGGCTATGTCCCGGGGACGGATGTTCTTCTTCAGCAGATCCATCACCTTCATACCCGCATGCTTGGCCAGCCTGATGCGTTCGGCGAACACCGCCGGGATGGTGCCGTTGCCCGGCAGGCCGAGGCCGAGGGCCTCGGTGAGACAGTTCATGGAGTTGGCCGTGAACATGCCCGAGCAGGACCCGGCGCCGGGGCAGGCACAGCCTTCGAGCTCAGCGAGCTCTGTGGGTGTCATGGTTCCGGCCTTCACCCGGCCCACCCCCTCGAAGACGCTGATGAGGTCGACGGGCTTGCCCTTCAGGGAGCCGGCCAGCATGGGTCCACCCGAGATTACGATGCAGGGCACGTTCAGGCGCAGCGCCGCCATGAGCATGCCCGGCACCACCTTGTCGCAGTTGGGGATGAAGACCAGGGCGTCGAAGGCGTGAGCCATGGCCACGAGCTCGATGGAGTCGGCGATGATCTCCCGGGACGGCAGCGAGTAGTGCATGCCCGCATGGTTCATGGCGATGCCGTCGCAGATGCCGATCACCGGGAACTCCATGGGCGTGCCGCCCGCGACGCGGACCCCGGCCTTTACGGCCTCGGCGACGGTGCGCAGGTGGATATGACCCGGGATGATCTCGTTGGCCGAGTTCACCACGCCCACGAAGGGGAGGCTGATCTCTTTGTCGGTGAAGCCGTTCGCCTTGAGCAGTGAGCGGTGGGGTGCCTTTTCGATGGCCTTCTTGGTCTGATCGCTTCGCATGAACGTTCCTCTCGTTCTTCAAGTGGGATGGAACGAAAGTATGGCACTATTGGGGCCGGTTTTCAAGATGGGATGCTTCCTCGAATGCATAGTGGCGGTTCATCTGACCTGTTTAAGACGATCGACTTCCCCATCTTTTTCGGGGAAGTCGATCGTCTTAAACAGGCTGAAACACCCAGGGCAGGATACTATGTGAGATCTGCCGGGGAAGTCGTTCGTTCGTGGTTCGACACCGTTCATCGGGGCAGCGCATACGTCCACGTTGTGGCCTGCTCAATCCCCGCAGGTTCCCCCCCGGTGAAGCAGGGAGCAACCTGCGGGGATTGAGCAGGTCGAGGAAGAACATCCGGGAGCTCCTCAGTCCCGGTCCCCGCCGAGTCGGTTGCGCAGCGATTCGATCATGAGGTTCGCCGCAAAGACACCCATGTACACGAACAGGCCGGTGCCGAGCTTGGAAGTGATGATCCCAGGCTGCATGAGGTTCACCATGTAGACGATGGCGATGGTGGCCGCCAGTGAGACCGCCGCCGTTATGGCAAGGTATTCCGCATCGATCTTGAAAGGCCCCATGGAATCCCTCTGTTCATTGAAGAATGTACAGGTTAGTATAGCCATACACAGGTATGCGGGCAATGGTGAAAAGCATGTACTCGAATCACCCCCCCCCGTCATGATGGTGCGCGGTGAATTGATTTCTGATACGATCTTTCTTAAAAGGAGAATGTGCGGATGGACAAGGTTTTTTCCAAGAGGAGCGTCCTGTTCGGCCTTCTGCTGGTGGCATTCATCATCGTCTTCGAGATCATCCTTGCCCAGCTGAATCTGCCCCCGTGGCCGGCCTTCATGGTCATGGTCTTTTTCTTCGTGGTGCATGAGGATGTGCGGCAGGTGCCGAACATCCTCATCGGAGGGCTCTTCGGCATCGTCTGCATCGTTCTGAGCGGTGAGTTCATTGACCTGTTCGGGCCGTTCATGGGAACGGAGGCGGCCAAACTCACCTTCATCGGTCTGTTCGTGTATTCCATCGTCCTGTTCAAGGACGCCATACCGTACGTCTTCAACAGCTATTCCTTCATGTTTTTCCTCGTATCCGCCATAGCCAAGAAAGGGCCCGATCCCTCCCCGTACATCTGGATGGCCGTGGAGCTCGTGGTCGGGGCCGTCTTCATTGCGGGCATCCTGGGCATCAACCGGGTCGTTGATATCATCCTCGGCAAGAAGGAATCCGTACCGGACGCTTATTAAGCGGACGGATGGTGAACACTCGGGGGGACGACCATGGGACTGACCGATATCTTCTACCGCTTCGGCGTTTCGCTCATCATAGGGTTTCTCATCGGTATCCAGAGGGAATATGCCAATGTCAGGGAGGAGAACCGTACCGACCTCGATCATACGCTCTTCGCCGGGGCACGGACCTTCTCACTTCTCGGTCTGTACGGGTGTGCGGCGGCTTACATGGGGGAGGCCGCCGGGGCTTTCTGGGTGACCGTCGCCCTGATACTGCCGGCGGGCATGCTGATCGTCGCCGCATATGCCATCGACGCGTGGCGCGGTCAGATCGGCATGACCACCGAGGTGGCAGGGCTGATGACCATCCTCATCGGGGTCATGTGCTACGGGGACCACCTCGCCCTTGCCGCGGCCCTCGGCGTCGTCACCATGACTCTGCTCACCCTGAAGCTGCAGATACACACCTTTGCCCGGGAGCTCTCGCGGGAAGATATCTATGCGACCATCAAGTTCGCCACCATCACGGCCCTCATCCTCCCGGTGCTCCCGCATACCGGTTACGGGCCGTCGCCGTTCGACGTCCTCGTGCCGTACAACGTGTGGCTCATGGTGGTGTTCATCTCGGGGATCAGTTTCTTCGGGTATGTGGTCATGAAGTTCGTCGGACCGGAACGGGGGGTAGGTCTCACCGGCATCCTGGGAGGACTGGTTTCGAGCACCGCGGTCACCCTGAGCCTGTCCCAGCGGAGCCGCGACGCCCAGGACCTTTCCAGGGCCTTTGCCCTGGGGATCATGGCGGCCTGGGCCATCATGTACCTGAGGGTCATGGTGATCGTGGCCGTCCTGAACCTCCAGGTGTTCCTGGCTGCTTGGAAGGCGCTTCTCGCCGCATTTTTCGTGGCGGGGCTGTACTGCATCTATTTGTATATGAGACATCAGAGGAGACAACAGGAAGGCTCCAGGGAATTCAAGAATCCCTTCGAGCTCGGGCCTGCCATCACCTTCGGCCTGCTCTATGCGGTGATCCTCCTGGTTGCACATGCGGCCCAGCTCTATTTCGGGAATGCAGGGGTGTACGTTTCGAGCGTTGCAACCGGCCTCGTGGATGTCGATGCCATCACCATATCCGTCTCCAAGCTTAGCGGTCCGGGAAGTGATCTCATCCCTGCCGTAGCAGCCCGGGCGGTGGTCTTTGCTGCAGCATCGAACACGTTCGTCAAAGGCTGCATCGTCTTTTTCACGGCATCACCGCAGACGAGGAAGCTCGTTCTGCCCGGCATGGTCTTCATCCTGGGAACGGCCATCGCCACGGTACTGCTCATCTGAGGGAAGGAAATACAAAGAGGGAACGGCGGCTGCCGTTCCCTCGTATTGATTTGGAAGGGGACTGGTGTGGTGTCGTGGATGTCGCTATCGTCGAGGTCCCCTTTTCATTGGGTCGCTTTCTCAGGCGTGGCGCTTTCTGATGTTTCCCATCCTGTCATTGGTCTTCTTGAACTCGATGTAGAGCCGTGCCATGACGAGAAAGACCGCCAGGATGAGCATGCCGAGCATGAAGAACGGCCCGGTGTTCAGGGCGACGTCCACCCATATGCCCACGAACAGGAACAGGAACGAAGCAACGACAAGGACGGCACCCCAGGCACTCAGCATGATCAGCTCATTGAGATTCTTGAGCCTGTTGTTTCCGGTTTCATCCTTTTTCATGGCTGTTTCCTCCTTCCTGTATCTTCCTACCCTCACGCATGAAGGCAGGGTATACGGTCCAGGGTATGTGTCTTCAGCTGACCAGGGTCTTTACCGCTTCGATCACCGGTGCCGTGAACATGGCAACGAGCACCGCATAGAGGGCAAAGGAGCCGACCGCCTCGGAGAGGTAGAGCTTGGGATAGCGGTATTTCAGCGAGATGATGGTAAGCCCGCCCATGATCAGGCAGCCGAGGTGGAAATAGGGGAAGCTGTTGCCGCCTGAGGTCGCTGCCGCTGCAAAAGCGAAGGTGGAAGTGATGAGGACGACGAAGGCTGCTACGATTATGGTCTGGATTGTTCTTTTCATTTTCATTTCCTCCTTGTGGGCTTTGCTTGATGCTTAACTATAGGCATCAAGCGTGCCAAACAGGGGCGGCGGAGAATGGAACGATATAACAATTGGATAATTAAAGATAAAATATGAATGCCGCGTTTTCTTCCCGGGCCACACCGCCGCCGTGGTCCACAGGGAAATTAAAAAGAACGTTCAAACAGACTCGATGAAACGTTGAAAGAGGGGGAGTGAAAAGCCGGCACGTGCGCCTTGAAGTTCATGCACCTTGAACATACTATTGATTGAGCGACTCAATCGAGGAGGATACCATGACCGACCATGCTCTCCTGAGACCCATCCGGCTCGGCCCGTACGAGCTTCCCAACCGCATATTCATGGCCCCCATGACCCGCAGCAGGGCGGACAACCCGGACAACGCCGCAACGGCTCTCATGGCCGAATACTATATCCAGCGCGCCGATGCGGGGCTCCTCATCACGGAAGGGTCCCAGGTGTCGAAACAGGGCGTGGGATACGTCAACACCCCGGGGATTTACAGTCCTGCACAGGTCGAAGGCTGGAGCAAGGTCACCGGGGCGGTGCACGGAAGGGGCGGGCATATCTTCCTCCAGCTCTGGCACGTCGGCCGCATGTCGCACCCTGACTTCCACGACGGGGATCTGCCGGTCGCTCCTTCAGCGATAAACCCCAACGACCGGTCCTATACGCCGGGCGGGTTCAAGGACACCGTGACCCCCCGTGCGCTGAGCTCGGAAGAAATCCATGCCGTCACCATGGACTTCCGGAATGCTGCAGTGAACGCAATGAAGGCCGGATTCGACGGGGTCGAGATCCACTCGGCCAACGGGTATCTCTTCCACCAGTTCTTCACGAACTGCTCCAATACCCGTACGGACGGCTACGGCGGCAGCCACGAAAACAGGGCGCGATTCTTCTTCGAGACCCTCGATGCCGTCGGCGGTGCAATCGGGTTCGAAAAGGTGGGCGTCAGGCTGAACCCCTCGGCGCACGGCTTCTTCGGCATCACCATTGACCGGGACACGATCCCGACCTTCGAATACATCGTGGAGCGGCTGAACGACTACCCGAACCTTGCCTATGCCCACCTCATCGAGCCCATGGTGCCGGTGGACGATGTGCCTCATGCGGTCACCCGGATCGCGAAGCATTTCCGTCCGCGTTACCATGGGACGCTGATCATCAACTGCGGGTTCGATGCCGCGAGCGGGGACCGTGTCATCGGGGAAGGCCTCGCCGATGCGGTGTCCTTCGGCAAGTATTTCATCTCGAACCCGGACTTGGTGGAACGTATACGGACAGGCGCGCCGCTCGTGCTGCCGGATGCACGGACGTTCTATACCCCCGGTCCGAAAGGCTACACCGACTATCCGACCCTCGCCGGTTAGACAGCCATGTGCCGGCGCGCGGGAAAAATGCGTCCCTGGATGGCTCCCGGGGTGTGTTCAACGCCCCTTTGACTTGCAACGATTTGATATCATGGGAAAAATATGCCAACCAACTGCCAATTACTAGCTTGACAAACCTTCCGTAATGATTGTAGAACACTCGATGTGACGCGGGGTGGAGCAGTCCGGTAGCTCGTTGGGCTCATAACCCAAAGGTCGGAGGTTCAAATCCTCCCCCCGCTACCAAATTCCTTGGTACCCCCTTTTCCCCTTGCATCAGCACGAGTACGAATACCCCCGTCCGTAGGGAGTCCCTCGGAAACGTACTGTATGCGGCTGTTTGGGAGGGGATGGTGCTTCCCCTGAAGGCACATCGCGCGGTACATGAAAAAAGAGAGGAGGAGATTTCAGTGGGCATCCCCAGGAATACAAGGGAAAGGAATAATAAAGGATAGTCTCCTGTGCATGATTTCAATCATAGATAAATGCTCATGCCCTATGTCAAAACGGTCAATCATGCAGGCATTGCACCGGATTTCTTTAAGCTCTTAGCCCCCTTCTATCCGAGACCTGCACAGGAGACACGGCATTTATACTCTCGGGGACATTAAAAAGCAACATGGAAATATGCATGTAATATTAAGCTGATGGAGGCAAAAAACAGGGCTGATGTATGTTTGCCAGTGTTACCCCCTCTATGTTTGATTCATGACATACATAGGTATGCCCGCATGCCTTATCATCAAACAACACGTCTTTCGGTGTAAGCAAGGACCGTCTTCGCTCAGCCTATATCCCTGTGGTACTCTTGCAGTGACTTGACCTCCCCTTTGCCCTGCCGGTAGGCGGCGATGCCCTTGGCCGCCGCAACTGCCGCCGACAGGGTGGTGATGTAGGGGATCTTGTAGCGGATGGCCGATTTGCGGATGTACGAGTCGTCGTGCTTGCTCAGCTTCCCGCTCGGGGTGTTGATGATCAGGTCGTATTCCCGGTTCTTCACTCCGTCCACGATGTTGGGCCTGCCCTCGTGGAGCTTGAGGACCATATCGGAGGGGATGCCGTTCTCCTCGAGGAAGGAGTGGGTATGTCGGGTCGCCTTGATCTTGAATCCCAGGTCGTTGAAGAGCCTCGCCACCTCCAGTACTGCGGGCCGTTCACGGCGAGAAACCGTGAGCAGGACCGTCCCCTCCCGGGGAAGGAACTGGGAAGCCGCCTCGGACGCCTTGTGGAACGCCAGGCCGAAGGTGTCCGCAATGCCGAGCACTTCTCCGGTGGAGCGCATCTCGGGTCCCAGTAGAGGGTCCACCTCTGGGAACATGTTGAATGGGAATACGGCCTCCTTCACCCCGAAGTGAGGGATGACCCTGTTCTTCAGGTCGAAGTCCGCGAGTTTCTTGCCCATGATGACCTGGGTGGCAATGGCCGCCATGGAAATGTTGCACACCTTGGATACCAGCGGTACGGTCCGGGAGGCGCGGGGATTGGCCTCCAGGACATAGACCGTGTCCCTGTGGATGGCATACTGCATGTTCATGAGGCCCACCACCCCGAGCTCGATGGCGATCCTCTTCGTATAATCATTGATGGTGTCCAAGTGTTTGGCGGGTATGCTGATGGGCGGGATCACGCATGCCGAGTCTCCGGAATGGACCCCCGCCTGTTCGATATGCTCCATGACTGCCGGTACGAAGGCATCGACGCCGTCCGAGATGGCATCCGCCTCGGCCTCGATGGCATTATCCAGGAATTTGTCGATGAGGATGGGGCGCTCGGGGGTTACGTCCACCGCCGCCTTGACATATTCCCTGAGCATGTCCTCGTCGTGGACGATCTCCATGCCGCGGCCGCCGAGCACATAAGAGGGGCGGACCATGAGCGGGTAACCGATCCGGCCGGCGATGCCGAGGGCCTCTTCCATGGTGCTCGCCATGCCGGACTCGGGCATGGGTATGCCGAGCTTGACCATCATCTTCGCGAAGCGGTCGCGGTCCTCGGCCAGGTCGATGGTGTACGGCGAGGTCCCGAGGATCTTCACCCCGGCCTTCTCCAGATCGCCTGCAATGTTGAGCGGCGTCTGGCCGCCGAACTGGCAGATCGCGCCCGCCGGTTTCTCCTTGTGATAGATGCTCAGGACCTCTTCCACGGTGAGCGGTTCGAAGTAGAGCTTGTTGGAGGTGTCGTAATCAGTGGATACGGTCTCGGGGTTGCAGTTCACCATGATGGCTTCATACCCCATCTCCTTGATGGCGAAGGCGGCGTGCACACAGCAGTAGTCGAACTCGATGCCCTGCCCGATCCTGTTGGGGCCCCCGCCCAGCACGAGGATCTTCGGCCTGTCGCTCACCTCCACCCTGTCAGGGGCGTTGTAGGTGGAATAGTAGTATTCCGCATTCTCCACCCCGCTCACCGGCACCTTGTCATAGCCGTGTACGACGCCCAGCTTCATGCGGCGCGACCGGATCTCCTCTTCAGTCAGTCCCAGCAGCTTCGCAAGGTAGCGGTCGGCAAAGCCGTCCTTCTTTGCCTGTACGAGCAGTTCATCGGGCAGCTCCATGCCTTTGTACGAGAGGATCTTTTCCTCCTGGTTCACGAGCTCCTTCATCTGCTCGATGAACCAGTGTTTCAGGTGGGTCTTGGCATGGAGGTCGTCGATGGAAGCCCCCTTGCGCAGGGCCTCGTACATGATGAACTGGCGATCGCTGGAAGGCTCTCCCAGCATGTCCAGCAGGGTCTTGAGGTCCCTGTCATGATAATCCTTCGCAAAGCCCAGTCCGTAGCGGCCCGTCTCCAGGGAACGGATGGACTTCTGGAACGCCTCCTTGTAGTTCTTGCCGATGCTCATGACCTCCCCGACGGCCCGCATCTGGGTTCCGAGCTTGTCCTGGGAGCCCTTGAACTTCTCGAAGGCCCAGCGGGCGAACTTCACCACGACATAGTCGCCCCAGGGCTCGTACCTGTCTAGGGTGCCGCCTCTCCAGTAGGGGATCTCGTCCATGGTGAGCCCCGCGGCTAGCTTGGACGAGACCATGGCGATGGGGAAGCCCGTGGCCTTGGAGGCAAGGGCCGAAGAGCGAGAGGTGCGGGGGTTGATCTCGATGACCACGACCCGGCCGGTCTTCGGGTCATGGGCGAACTGGACATTGGTGCCGCCGATGACCTCGATGGCCTCCACGATGTCGTAAGAATGCTTCTGAAGGCGTTTCTGCAGCTCCGGGGCGATGGTGAGCATGGGAGCGGTGCAGAAGGAATCCCCCGTATGCACGCCCATGGCATCCACGTTCTCGATGAAGCAGACCGTGATCATGTTGTTCTTGGCGTCGCGCACCACCTCGAGCTCGAGCTCTTCCCACCCGAGCACGGACTCCTCCACGAGCACCTGGCCGATGAGGCTTGCCGAGAGCCCCCTGCTGACGACGATCCCGAGCTCCTCCACGTTGTAAACGAGTCCGCCGCCGGTGCCGCCCATAGTGTAGGCAGGCCTGATGACCACGGGGTATCCCAGCTCGGCGGCGATCTTCTCCGCCTCCTCCACGCTGTAGGCAAGCTCGCTCCTGGGCATCTCGATGCCCAGGCGGTTCATGGTCTCCTTGAATGCGCTCCTGTCCTCTCCGCGCTCGATGGCATCGACGTTCACCCCGATGACCTTCACCCCGTACTTTTCCAGGATGCCTTTTTTATGGAGCTCGGAGGTGAGGTTCAGGCCCGACTGGCCGCCGAGGTTGGGCAGGATGGCGTCGGGCCGCTCCTTGGCGATGATGGGCTCAAGGGAGGCGGCGTTCAGCGGTTCGATGTAGGTGGCATCGGCCATGCCCGGGTCCGTCATGATGGTGGCCGGGTTGGAGTTGACCAGGACGATCCTGTAGCCGAGCTCGCGCAGTGCCTTGCAGGCCTGGGTCCCGGAGTAGTCGAACTCGCATGCCTGGCCGATGACGATCGGCCCGCTCCCGATGATCAAAACCTTATGGATGTCCGTTCTCTTCGGCATATGCCCCCCTCGGAAATTGAGCTACAGCACTATAGGGAAAGCCCCGGAAATCAGTCAAGACAAAATGGAACCCGGGGATAAGGAGCGGGGGAGGAGATGACAGATCCGGGTGCAGAGGAGGCAACCCTCCTGTGCACCCGGATCTGCATGTCTTTTCCGGCGAGACGGTTACTCAGTCCGGCAGGCCCTTCTTGGCGATGAACCGGGCCAGGTCCGCCACCCTGCAGGAGTAGCCCCACTCGTTATCGTACCAGGCCACCACCTTGGCGAGGTTGTCCTGCATGACCTTGACGTACTCGATGTCCACGATGGAGGAGAGCTCGTTGCCCTTGAAGTCGACGGACACGAGCGGCCTCTCCTCGCAGCCCATGACGCCTTTCAGCGTCGTCTTGGCCGCGCGCTTGAGCACGGCCCTGAGCTCGTCGGTGCTGGTGTTCTTCTTGAGCTGAACCGTGAGGTCCACTACCGAGACCGTGGAGGTCGGAACGCGCAGGGCGTAGCCGTCCACCTTGCCCTTGAGGTCAGGGATGACGAGCGAGAGGGCCTTGGCTGCCCCCGTGGATGTGGGGATGATGCTCATGGCTGCGGCTCGAGCACGCCTGAGGTCCTTGTGGGGCATGTCGAGGATGCGCTGGTCGTTGGTATAGGCGTGCACCGTGGTCATCCATCCCTTCTCTATACCGAAGGCCTTGTGGACGACCATTGCAGGCGGCGCCAGGCAGTTGGTCGTACAGGATGCATTCGAGATGATGTGGTGCTTCGAAGGGTTGTATTTTGTGTGGTTCACGCCCATGACGATGGTAATGTCCTCCTGCTTGGCCGGGGCCGAGATGATGACCTTCTTGGCCCCACCGTAGATATGGGCCTCGGCGTCTGCCTTGGCGGTGAACAGGCCCGTGGACTCGATCACCATCTCCACGCCCTCTTCCTCCCAGGGGATATTGGCCGGGTCGCGTTCGGCAAAGCTCTTGATGGTGTGGCCGTTTATGATAAAGGTGCCGTTCTTCACTTTTACCTCTCCCGGGAAGTGCCCGTAGTTCGTGTCGTACTGGAAGAGGTGGGCATTGGTGTTCACATCGAAGAGGTCGTTGATGGCCACGACCTGCAGCGTGTCGCCCGAGCGCTCCATGATTGCCTTGAGGACCTGCCTGCCGATGCGGCCGAAACCGTTTATTCCAACGCGGATCATGACGTGCCTCCTCTTCTCATCAATTGTCGTCGAGCCGGTACTTGTGGGCGACGAGCAGGTCGAAGTTGGTCTGCAGTGCCTGGTGGAAGCGGGCGTTCTCCAGGGCGAGCGCGGAGAGGCTGGCGACGGCCTCCAGGAACTGCACCTCCTGGGCGTTGAACTCGCGGACCTTGTCAGAATAGATACGTAGAACGCCGATGACCTTCTTCGCCGTGATCAGCGGCGCCACGATGACCGACTTGATGCCCTCCGCCTTGGCCCCTGCTCCGTACTGGAAGTTCGGGTCGGTCTGGGCGTTCTTGATGTAGATGAGTTCCCCCTTGAGCGCCTTCTGGTCTATCCCGCTCTCCTTCACCAGGACCGGGCCTTTCTTCAGGTAACCCTTGGAGAGCCCGAAGGAGGCGCCCATGAGGAGCGAGCGTTTCCTGGCGTCGAGGAGCCTTATGGATGACGCCTTCACACCCATGGTCTCCACCACGGCCTTGACGATCTCCTGGAGGACCGTGCTCACGTCGAGGGATGCATGAACCATCCGGACGACATCGTACAGTGCGGTGAAGTAGTTCTTTTCCTTGTCTTTCACATCCATTACCCCCTTTTTGAGGAATTCCCTGTTCTGGTTCCTGCGGCAAAAGCCGGACCGACTGATACGGGATGTATAACCACGGGTGCCCTAGGTGCATTAATTAATGGAGCCCTCATAGCAGTCAAGGCTCTATTTCGGAATTCGCAATGCTTTTCTTGAAATACAATGGACGCGGCTTCCTGACTCCAAGAAACCGGCACGTTTCCATCAGGGCCTGGCGTCCATGCGTTCCAACGACTCGATGCGGTCGACCAGCGGCGGGTGCGAGTAGTAGAACCAGGCATAGAGCGGATGGGGGTGGAGGTTCGCGAGGTTCTCCCGGGCAAGTCGTTTCAGGGCCTGGGCAAGTGGAGCGGAGGTGCCGGTGAGCTGTCGGGCAAAGGTGTCGGCCTGGCGTTCGTACCTCCGGGAGACCATGGAGCCCACGGGAGTGAGGAAGAAGGCGAACGGACGTGCGAGGATGGCGAGGAGGAAAAGCCCCGCATAGGGGACCGGAACGCTGAAGCCGAAGGTCTCGTACAGGAGCGGCCAGGCAAGGAACCTCGAAGCTGCATAGAGCACGGCCAGGGAGATGATGACGGACGCGGCGAGCTGTTTCCTTATGTGTCCTTTCTTGAGGTGCCCCAGCTCATGGGCCAGCACTGCCCCGATCTCCTCGGGCGTGTGCGTGGTGAGGAGGGTGTCGAACAACACGATCCTCTTATGGGAGCCGATGCCGGTGAAATAGGCGTTCGAGTGCCTGCTCCTGGTGCTCGCATCCATCTTGAACAGGCCCTCCAGATGGAAGCCGGCGCGCTCGAGCAGGGCATTGATGCGCTCTCTGAGCGACTCGTCATCCACGGGTTCGAACCTGTTGAAGAGAGGGGCGATGATGCGTGGATAGAGCCAGGTCAGGCCCAGTTGGAACAGTACGAAGCATGCCCATGCGGGAAGCCACCACATCCGGGGCATGGCATAGATCAGGCCAAGGAAAACAGCCAGGATGCCCCCCGAGATGATGCCTGAGAGGAGGAGCGTCTTTCCCAGATCCCTGAGCCACAGAGCGAACGTGATGGTGGAAAAACCGAACCTTCGCTCGATCACGAAGGTGCTGTAGAGGTCGAAGGGGATCTCGACGGCGCCCAAGATGACGGAACAGGCGAGGATGAACACGAGCCCGGCAGCCACGGGGTGGAGCCCGGTGAGCAGGCCGGACCCGGCCAGGAAGGGGAGAAGGCCGCTCAGGATGAGCACGAGGGAGGCGAGGTCGTCCGCGAAGATCTCCAGGGAGCCGACGTTGCTCGACGACACCGTGTAATCCCTCATGCGGGAAAGGGTCTCCGGTTCGATCTGGTCTTTGAAGACCTCCGGCACCTTGTGCCCGTGCACCCTGAGGTTGCGTACATTGAGCCACCTCAGTCCCAGACGGGAGGCGAGGCTCAGGGCGAAGACGGCAAGAAAGGCGATGAGAAGCGGGTTCCAGTGCAGCATGGTCGTGGAGTTCCCCCGGGCCTCACATCATGGTCGCCAGCCAGAGCAGGCCCATGACCGGTACGATGGCCCAGAGCCCCATGACGTAGATGGTGTACATGCGGTTGTCGAAGATGGTCTGTTCGTTGTAGAAGTCGATGCCCTTGGCCATGAAAAACAGCGGCGGCAGCATGCCGTACGCAAGTGCAGGAGCCACCTTCAGGGGGAAGCTCAGGAAGAGCATGAGGGCAAGTCCCATAATGGTATACTCCAGCAGCATGATGGCCTTGTCCTCGCCGATGTACCGGGCAAGGCTCATGCGGCCCATGATGGCGTCCTTTTCCATGTTCTTGAGCCCGAGCAGGATTTCGGCTCCCAGGTAGTGGGTGGCCACGTAGCCCGTGAGAAGGCCGATGCTCGGGGCGATGGCAGACCGCGTGAGGCTGAGCGGGATCACGATGGAGATGAGGATGAAGATCACCGCGCCGAAGAGGCTCTTCAGGTAATCGTTCACGTCTGCCACGTCCAGCAGGGGCCGCAGCAGAGAGATGCCGATGAACATCAACCCGCCCACGAGCCCGCTGGAGATGAGGCTCAGCGATATGGCGATGCCCGTGGCGATGGCCCAGGTGGGCCACTGCCGCTGCCGTTTGGTGTGGGCGGTGGAGGAGAAGGCCAGGAAGAACACGGCCAGCAGGACATCCCACCGGTATGCCTGGGAGCTGAAGACCAGGGTGGCCATGGCCACACCCATGGCGCCCAGGGAGGGCAGCAGGGGCGATTCGGCCAGGGTGTCCAGCAAGACGCTCTCGATGGTGGAGGAGGCATGGATGCTCTTGAGCGCCTCGATGCACTCCTCGATGACCCAGTGGGGGGTGGATGCCCCTGCGATGACCGCCACCCGCTTCATCTGGGAGCGGTTGATGTCCCTGAGCTGCTCGGGTGACTCGATCTTGATGACGTTCCGGTTGTCCTTGGCCGCGATCTCGGCAAGGCGCTTGGTGTTGGCGGAGTTCCTTCCCCCGATGACGATGAAGGTGTCGTGGTCCCGGGCCAGTTCCCTCACCTCGCTCTGCCGGTCCACGGTGGAGCGGCAGATGGTGTCCGACACGTCGAGTACCTCGGCCTTGTCCCGCAGGATGTCGATGATCTCCTTGTACAGGGCAACGTCGAAGGTGGTCTGGGCCACGACGGCGAGCCGTTTGACCGACGGCACCTTCCTCGCATCCTCCAGGGTCTGGATGATGACGCCCTTACTGCCGGCAACACCCATGTGGGCGTCCATCTCGGGGTGATCCTTGTCCCCCACGATGGCGATGAGGTCGGCTGTCCGCCCGGCCTTCTTGATGACGCTGTGCAGTTTGAGCACCATGGGGCAGGCGGCGTCGATCACCTCCACTCCGCGCTCCGTGAGGGCGGCCTTCTTGTCAGGGGAGATGCCGTGGGCGCGGACGATGGCGATGTCGCCGGGCTTGAGCTTGGGATCGTTGATGTCGTGGACGATCCCGATCCCCCGCTGCGTCAGGGCCTCGATGACCTGGGGATTGTGGATGATCTGGCCCAGCGTGTAGATCCTCTTCTTGGGATCGTCCTGCCTCACCTTGAAGGTGATGTCGATGGCCCTGCGGACCCCGAAGCAGAAGCCTGCATGTCGCGCGATGGTAATCTTCATTGCACGGGCACCACCTTTCTGACGGCATGGATGAGGTACTCCTGGTTTCCCCGGGCGCCCTTGACGGGCGAGGGGATCACCCCGGAAGGGATCAGCTCAAGGTCCTGGAAAAAGCCGAGCATGTCCGCAACAACCGATTCGTGTACGGCGGGGTCCCTGACGATTCCGCCCCTGCCCACCTGGTTTCTGCCCGCCTCAAACTGGGGCTTGACGAGGGCCACAAGCGAGGCCTGTTCCTTCAGCAGTGCAAGGACAGGAGGGATGACCAGCCTCAGCGAGATGAACGAGACATCGAAGACCGCCACATCGCAGGGCTCCGGGACATGCTCCCGGGTGATCATGCGGGCGTTGACGCCTTCCCTGCACATGACCCTCGGGTCGTTCCTGAGTCTCCAGTGGAGCTGTCCATGCCCCACATCCACCGCATAGACCCTTCGGGCGCCCCGCTTCAGCAGCACCTCGGTGAAGCCGCCGGTGGACGACCCCACGTCGATGGCGGTTTTGCCCCGGACATCGATGGTGAAGGCATCGAGGGCCGCCTCCAGCTTGAGGGCGCCCCTGCCCACGAACTCGCTGTGGGGTTTCAGGGAGATGTCGGAGCCGACCAGGACAGGGGTTCCGGCCTTGGTGACGGCCTTTCCGTCCACCAGCACCTGCCCCGCCATGATGAGGGCGAGCGCCTTGGTGCGTGTCTCCGCCAGGCCGCGGTCCACAAGGACCTTGTCCAGACGTGTCTTCACAGGACCTCCCTCACCGCCTTGCGGATGCCAGGGATGTCCAGCCCGATGGTCTTCCGCAGGTCGGCGAGCGCCCCGTGCTCGACGAACCGGTCGGGTATGCCGAGCAGCCTGAACCTCAGGGGGACATCGATATCCTGGAGCACCTCGAGGAGCGCCGAACCTATCCCACCGTTGATGCACCCGTCCTCCACCACCACGAACCTGCCGCCGCAGGAAACGACAAGGTCCCTGACAGCCTTCGCATCGATGGGCTTGGCAAAGACGAGGTCGACCACCGCGACATCCTCCAGGTCCCGGACGGCCTCCAGCACCATGTAACAGAGCGGGCCGGCGCAGAAGACCACCGCTTTGGAGCCCTTTCGCAGGACTTCGGCCCTGCCGTGTTTCAGCTTGGGGCCCCTGACGGGATGCGCTACGACCTTGTCCCGGGGGTATCTGATGGCCACGGGCCGGTGGAGGCTCAATGCCGTCTCCAGCATCTTTTCGAGCATCACCTGGTCCCGGGGGACCATGATGGTGAGGTTGGGGATGCTCCTGAGGTAGGCCAGGTCGAAGGTCCCGTGATGGGTGGGCCCGTCGGGCCCCACCAGGCCCGCCCGGTCCACGGCGAAGATGACCGGGGCGTTCTGGAGAGCCACGTCGAGGATGATGGAGTCGAAGCCCCTCTGGAGGAAGGTGGAATAGATGGCCACCACGGGCCTCAGGCCGAACAGAGACATGGCCGCAGCCATGGTCACGGCGTGGCCCTCCGCGATACCCACATCGTAGAACCTGTCCGGGTACCGCAGGGCAAAGCCCTTGAGCCCGGTGCCCGAGGTCATGGCCGCGCTCATGGCGATGATGCGTGGGTCCTTTCCGGCGAGCTCGACCATGGCCTTGCCGAATACGTCCGAGTACGTCGGCTCCGAGGGGGTTGCCGTTTTCGGGTTGTCCCCGTTCTCAAGGTCGAATTTACCCACGCCGTGGTAGTGTTCAGGGTCCTTCACGGCGGGGTGGTACCCCCGGCCCTTCTGGGTGATGACGTGGACCAGGATGGGCTCGTTCCATGAGGCGACGTTCTGGAAGGCCTCCACCAGGTGGGCTATGTTGTGGCCGTCGATGGGGCCCACATACCTGAAGCCCATCTCCTCGAAGAGCAGTCCCTCGGTGACGGCGCTCTTCAGATTCCCCTCGATGAGCTTGGCTGCCTTGTAGACGGCATCACCGATGAACGGGATGCGCTTCACCGTGTGCTTGACGCTCTCCCGTACGTCCCGGGCCCGCTGGGAGGTCATGATCCGGCTCAGGTAGTCGGCCACCGCCCCCACCCTCTTGGAAATGAACATGGTGTTGTCGTTGAGGACCACGATGAGGTTCTGCTTCCTCATACCCACGAAGTTCAGTCCCTCGAAGGTGAGCCCGTTGGAGAGCGATCCGTCGCCGATGACGGCAACGACGCGGTTTGAGCTCTCCGCCTTGGCCATGGTCTCGCAGATGCCGCTGGCCGCGGGCAGGGCATTGCCCGTATGGCCCGAGATGAATGCATCATACGGGCTTTCGGAGGGATTGATGAACGGACAGAGACCGCCGTGCTGCCGCAGGGTGGGGAACCGGTCTCTCCTGCCCGTGAGGATCTTGTGCGTGTATGCCTGATGGCCAACGTCCCAGAGGATCTTGTCCCTGGGCGCGCTGAAGACCTGGTGCAGGGCTATAGTGAGCTCCACGGTACCCAGGCTCGAGGCCAGGTGGCCTCCGGTGCGGCTCACGTTCTCGATGATGAACTCCCTGACCTCCCGGGCCAGGGCCTCGAGTTGGCCAGTGCTGAGTCCCTTCAGATCGGCGGGGATCGTGATGCTCTCCAGGATGCCCATGGCTACATCACCCTTTCCAGCATCCAGAAGGCGAGCCCCCTGAGGACCCCCGTGCGGTCCCGATCCAGGCCCGCCAGTGCCTGCACCGCACGGTCGGTGGCATCTTGCGCCCACGACCTGGCGCCGTCGATACCCAGGACCTTCACCACGGTGGCCTTGCTCTGGGATATGTCCTTGCCCGTGCTCTTGCCCAGGATACGGCTGTCCGATGTCACGTCCAGGATGTCGTCGATGGCCTGGAACGCCAGCCCCAGGTGCGTCCCGAACCCTGCAAGGCATCGGGCGAGCCCGGGGTCCTCGCAGGCGACCCGTGCCCCTGCATACATGCACAGCTCGAAGAGCCTGGATGTCTTCTTGGTATAGATGCTCTCGATGGCGTCCAGGGGAAGGTCGATCCCTTCGGCCATGACGTCCTCATACTCGCCCTGAACCAGACCGTTCGTGCCGCAGACCTCGGCAAATGCAGTGCAGAGATCCACCTTTGCCGTAGGCGGATAGGGAGCCGCCAGGATTACGGAAAGTGCGTTGAAGATCATGGCGTCGCCCGCCAGGATGGCGGTGGCCTCGCCGAACTTCTTGTGGCACGTGGGCAACCCCCTCCTCAGGTCGTCGTTGTCCAGGGCCGGGAGGTCGTCATGGATGAGACTGAAGGTATGGACCATCTCGATGGCCAGACCGACCGGCAGGGCGTCTTCCCCGTGACCGCCGGCCGCTTCTGCAGCGAGCATGGCAAGTACGGGCCTGATCCTCTTTCCGCCCGCCAAGAGGCTGTAGGAGAAGGCATCGAAGATCCCGGAGCCGTCGTGTGCCTCCCGGAGGTACCCGTTCAGATACTCGTCGAAGACCGTCCTTCGTGCTGCGATTGCATCACCGATATTCACCCATAATACCTCTTTCTTAGGCAATACCACGGGCACGGACAATCTTCAACAGTCGAGAAGGATGGCTGAAAAGCCAGCTCGGAGCAGAGCCTCCTGACGGAGGCCAAGGGGCGGCATTCTGGTAGCGCCGCCAGGATAGGAAAGTGGATGAGTGCATTTCCGGCCTGCTCATTTCGTGCATCCTGCAGATCTCTTCATGAATTTGTTTGTTCGGGATGCACGAAATGAGCAGGTTAAGGTTCTTTCTCCCATGGACATGCCTTAAGGAGTTATCCCCGTGTCCTTTGTCGAGCTTTTCTCCGGCGACAGCTCCGCGTAGAGCTTCAGGATGGTGTTCACGTAGATGTCGCTGTGGTTGTATCTCCAGATGGCCGTGCGCAGCCTCTGGACGTCGCCATCTTCTCTCCAGCCGGCTTTCTGGATGTAGCTGGCGATGCTCGCCATGGCATCGGCCATGTTGAAGGGGTCCTTCCGTCCATCCCCGTCCCCGTCCACCCCGTATTTCCTGAACGTGGACGGTATGAACTGTCCCGGGCCCAGTGCCCCTGACACGGACCCCTTGATCTCATGGGGGTCGAGCCCCAGATCACGGGACAGGACGATCAGCTCGTAGAGCTCGCCCGAAGCCCATTTCGCCTTGGTCGTAGCGACCTTCAGGGTTTCCTCGTCCTTGAGCAGGGTGGACAGACTCTTGTAGTGCTCTTCCAGGGTGGCCATGAAGACGGGATCCTGGGCGAGGGCCATGTTGCTGAAGACCCTCATGGCACGGTACCGCATGGGATAGGTGCCGAGACGGGTCTCGACGATGAGGATCGCGGTGACGATCTCGGGAGAGGTTCCGTACTGCTCCTCGATGACGTTGAACCGTTCCCGGTTGGCCTCGATGAAGGCCCTGCCTCTGGCCACATAGACGGGGTCGTATTCCATGACCCCAGGGGTTTTCGGCGATGCCCTGGGGGGTGCGATGCGCAGGTTCTTCAGGATGAATCCGGGGTCGAAGACCAGCCGGGGGTCTTCGATGAGCGTCCTGGCATCATCCGGGTCGAGACCCCTTTCCTCAAGCAGCCGAGTGAGGTAATTCCTGATCTCCTCTTCCGGGTCGAATACGGGCTGCTGAGCCTGAGGCTCTGGAGCGGGCGGCTGGACCTCCAGGGCTGCAGTCGGCTCCATCGCTTCTCTTTGGTGGGAGCATGAGCACGGGAACAGCATGACGACGATCATGGTGCAGAAAAAGAGAGAACTCCTCATTGGCCAGGATATATACCGAACATGCCTCGTAAACAAGGGGGTATCTCCATGCACCGTAAAGCCCGGCTTGACTTGTCTGCGGGTGCATCATACAACCACGCCATGAAGAGGATTCTCATCGCCAACCGGGGCGAAGTGGTCGTGCGCATCATGAGGACGGCGCGCGAACTCGGGCTTCAGACCATTCTCGTCTACTCCGAAGCGGACAAGGACATGGAATACTTAGGCCTTGCCGATGAGGCGGTGAGGATCGGCCCCGAGCAGCCATCCAAGAGCTACCTCAACATCGACGCCATCATCTCCGCCGCACTGGCATGGAAGGCCAACGCCATCCACCCCGGGTACGGCTTCCTTTCGGAGAACCCCCAGTTCGCCTTTCTCTGCGAAGAGAACGGCATCGAGTTCATCGGGCCGACGAGCGCGACGCTCCGTACCATCGGCAACAAGTCACGAACAAAGGAGGTGGCCCGCTCACTCGGCATACCGACCATTCCGGGGTCCTACGGGATGGTGTCCGACGCGGCCCACACCATCCACCTGGCCCGGGATCTCGGGTTCCCCGTGATCCTCAAGTCCCTGTATGGCGGTGGCGGCAGGGGCATGAAGGTGGCCTACAACGACGACCAGCTACGTGCCCAGTTCGCCAGCGTGAGCAGTGAGGCGAGCGCGGCCTTTGGGCGCAACGAGGTCTACATCGAGCACTACATCGCATCCCCCAGGCACCTGGAGGTGCAGGTGCTCTCCGATGCTTACGGCAACATCCGCGTCTACAGCGACCGCGAATGCTCCATCCAGAGGCGTCACCAGAAGATCATCGAGGAGGCGCCCATCCCCAATATCGATGAGGATGTCCGCAGGAGCCTCTGGGAATGGTCCGCCCAGATCATCCGTTCCATCGGCTTCAGGGGACTCGGCACCGTGGAGTTTCTCATGGACCAGGGGGGGGATATCTATTTTCTCGAGATCAACGGCAGGCTGCAGGTGGAGCACCCGGTCACCGAGATGATCACGGGTACCGACCTGATCCGCGAGCAGATCATAGTGGCCGCCGGCGCCGGGATAGAGCCGGATGTGGTTCCCGTCACAGGTCATGCCATCGAATGCCGGATCAATGCGGAGAACCCTTCCAAGAACTTCATGCCCACCACGGGCACCATCTCGAAGCTCCGTCTGCCCAGCGGTCCAGGCACACGGGTGGATACGCACCTCTTCCCCGGCTGCATCGTAACCCCGTTCTATGACCCGCTGCTCGTGAAGCTCATCGCCCATCACACCACCCGCAATGCCGCCTTGCGGCGCATGGGAAGGATGCTGGACGAGACCGTCGTCGAGGGGCTCACCACCAACAAGGACCTGCTCTACAAGCTTCTCAACCAC
The DNA here is from genome assembly GCA_036834365.1 of Thermodesulfobacteriota bacterium. Lineage (GTDB taxonomy): Bacteria > Desulfobacterota > Desulfomonilia > UBA1062 > UBA1062 > MWEI01. The sequence continues at coordinate 28,608 of DAITOA010000020.1, forward strand.
GAGCGGTTCCTTTCGGGCAACGGCGATACGTCCCTGGTGACTCAGCTCATGAGCAAGTAATGGCGGACTTCATGCGGAAGGAGCGGAGAAGGCCTTCGTGATCTCGTCTGCAGGGAAGACCGGTATGTTTCCTTGCTTTCCGTCACGGTAGAGCAGGAGATCCTGCGACGCGGTCATGGCCCCGATGCTCGAACCGGGGATGCCTGCCTGGTCCCATGCCGCGAGGATGTCCTCCGCGCTCTCCGGCCTGCAGCACACGATGAGCGAACCCGAGGCCAGGGCCCCCAGCGGATCGATGGAGAACGCGGGAAGGATCCTGGCTGCGAGGTCGATGAGGGGGATCTTGTCGCCGTACACCTCCATACCGCAGCCCGAGGCGCTTGCAAGCTCGGCAAGCCCGGTGGCCAGGCCCCCCTCCGTGGGATCGTGCATGGCGGTGACGCCGCCGCTGCTCAGTGCGATCAGGGCGTCCCTGGTCACGCTGATGCCCGGGTCGTAGATGAGGTTCTGAGCCTGCCGCAGGGTCTCCTCGTCGAGCCCCAGCTTCCCCGGGAATTCCCGGGCCAGCAGGGAGGTGGCCTCGATGGGGATGCCCTTGCTCAGGAGGATGGCGTCCCCGGGCCGTGCGCCGGAGGAGCGGATGACCCCGTGCTGGGACAGGGTCCCCACCATGAACCCGATGGCGAGGGGGCGGTCGATGCCGTATGTGATCTCCGTGTGTCCGCCTGCCAGGGTGATGCCGTTCCGCTCGCAGGCCTGCCGCAGCGAGGCGAACAGGGCACGCGCGCTCTCCGGCGTCGTGGATCCCTGGGGGAGCAGGAAGGTCACCAGCAGGTACTCCGGGATGCCTCCCATGCAGGCGATGTCGTTGGCGTTGATGGTGACGAGGTACCAGGCGATGTCGTCGGTGGCAAAGGTGATGGGGTCGGTCTTGAAGACGAGCATGGTCTCGCCGAAGCGGATCACCGCCGCGTCCTCGCCTATGCCGGGCCCCACGACGACGTCCGGGTTGGTTGCAGGCAGCTCCTTGAGGAACTGCCTCAGGAGGGGCATGGGCAGCTTTCCCAGGGGCAGGGCGTCATCGGCCATGGCTCTGCTCGCTTTCGATATAGGCATACGCGCTGTGGTTGTGGATGCTCTCGATGTTCTCGGCCTCCACCGAAAACCAGGAGAACTCGCTGCGCTCGCTCAGCAGGGAGGCCGCCTGCCTCACTACGTCCTCCACGAACCTGGGATTAGCGTACGCCTCCTCGGTGACGTACTTCTCGTCGGGCCGTTTCAGCACCGGGAAGACCTGGCTGGAACCGCAGCGCTCGATGAGCTCGATGAGGTCCTCGATCCAGAAGAACCTCTCGTAGCGCACCTCCACCGTCACGATGCCCCGCTGGTTGTGGGCGCCGAAGTCGCTGATCTCCTTCGAACAGGGGCACAGGGTCTGGATGGGCACCTTCACCCCCACCCGGAACTCCCGGCGCGCCCCCACCCGGCCCATGAGTGTGCAGCGGTATTCCATGAGACCCACCGAACCGGTCACGGGTGCGGTCTTTTCGATGAAGTAGGGGAATTCCACCTCCATGTGGGCGCTCTCGGCCTCCAGGGCTCGCTTGATCTCGTTGAGGATGTGCTCGAAGTTCTTGATGTGGATCTCTTCCCGGTGTTCGTTGAGCACCTCGATGAAGCGGCTCATGTGGGTGCCCTTGAACTCCCGGGGGAGGTCGACGTACAGGTTGATGGACGCCACCGTATGCTGGGTGCCCTTCTTCCTGTCCGAGACCACGATGGGGTAGCTGATGCCCTTGACCCCCACCTTTTCAATCCTCAAGGGGTTGTCGGGCCTCTGCTTCTGTACATCCTTCATGGCCTTGCCGTCCTAACCCGTATAGGTCACGCAGCAGGTGTCGTTCTCCCAGACGGTCACCTCGGTGAGCGCCACGGGAGGGTTTACGGCGTCCCTGAGGGCGTCGAAGATGTATGCGGCGATGTTCTCCGCCGAGGGATTCTTTCCGGCGAAGGGCTCGAGATCGTTCAGGTAGTGGTGGTCGAGCCCTGCAAGGACGGTCTTGAGGAGCCCCTTGAGGTCACGGAAGTCCATGACGATGCCGATGGCGTCGGGTACCGCCGATTCCACCGAGACCTCCACCCGGTAGTTGTGGCCATGCAACCGCTCGCAGTCGCCCTGGTACCCCCTGAGGCTGTGAGCCGCGCTGAAGCCGTCGAGAACCTTTGCCCTGAACATGGTGAGTACATAATACAACACTCCGGTGACTGCAAGACGAGAATGCCCGGCGGTGTTCCCGGGCCACGGTGTCCCGTGGTATGACATGGAGAGCCGGATGCCTGAAGGGAGGTGACCATGAACAAGACTAAGGTAGAGGGCTTTGTCCAGGGCACCCTCGGGTGCGCCTGTCCTCCCGAGGTTTTCGATGAGATACGCCTCGTCGCGGATGACTCCCGCCCCGGTCTGCCCGTGGACCTGAGCCTGGAGATCGGCGGCAGGCTGCTCATCTACGTGGCGTTTGCCGGAGAACCTGCCGTGATGGCCGAACGGCTTTCCGCTGTGGTTCGCCATGGCAGGCGGACACGGGACGAGCGGGGGTTCAACCGTTTCAGGCTCGTGGTGGCGGCGAAGGATGTCGCCTGGACGGAAAGGTTGCTGAGACCCCTCTTCCAAGGACTGCCGGAGGTGGACGGGAAGGTCCACCTCCATGTGGTTGATGAAGAGGCCCTCGGTTTCCTCCGGCAATAGGTCTTGTAAGACACCCTGATTTGGTATATCCACAACTCGTAGCAGGTGAAAAGAGGTTCAGACGCAACGGACATGCCCACGATCGAATTTGCAGACACGCACATACTGCGGCAGCTCGCCGGCGATAGCTGTTCCCACCTGAAGATCCTCGAGGAATCCATCGGCGTCAGGTGCTCCCTGAAGGGGAACACCATCGAGCTGGCCGGCGAGAACTTCGACGTGGAGCTTGCCGAGCACGCGCTGAAGGACCTCTATAAGCTGATCAAGGGAGGGTTCCCCGTCTACCAGGACGACGTCTGGTACGCGGTGCGCATGCTCGCAAAGGACCGCAACGTGGACCTGGAGGACGTGTTCAAGGACAGCATCTACATCTCGTCGACCAAGAAGATCATCGTGCCCAAGAGCCTCCAGCAGAAGCGCTACGTCGACGCCATGCGCTGCAAGGACATCCTCTTCGGCATCGGCCCGGCGGGGACGGGTAAGACATACCTGGCCCTGGCCATGGGGGTGCACTACCTGCTCAAGAAGAAGGTGGAGCGCATCGTGCTGACCCGGCCCGCCGTGGAGGCAGGCGAGCGGCTCGGCTTCCTGCCGGGAGACCTGCAGGAGAAGGTGAATCCCTACCTGAGGCCGCTTTACGACGCCCTGTACGACATGCTGGAGCGCGACCACGTGCTGCGGCTCCTGGCCCGCGACAGCATCGAGATTGCACCGCTGGCCTTCATGAGGGGCCGCACCCTGAACGACGCCTTCATCATCCTGGACGAGGCCCAGAACACCACCTCCGAGCAGATGAAGATGTTCCTCACCCGGCTCGGGTTCAATTCCAAGGCCCTGATCACGGGCGACATCACCCAGATCGATCTGCCGCAGGGGGTGAAATCGGGTCTCGTGGAGGCGTCCCAGATCCTCAAGGACATCGACGAGCTCGGCTTCGTCTTCTTCAGCGAGGACGACGTGGTCCGCCACAAGGTAGTGGCCAAAATCATCCGGGCCTACGAGAAGAACGGCAGATGAACGTCATCGACATCATCAACGACCAGGAAGCGATCCCCGTGGACGTTGACCTCGTCGGTCAATGGACGGTGCGGATCCTCTCCATCCTTGGCCGGGAGGAGGTGGAGCTCTCCGTTCTCCTCATCGACGATGCCCGGATCCGGGAACTGAACCGTGAGTACCTGGGCCGCGACAGGCCCACCAATGTCATCTCCTTCCCGCAGCAGGAGGGGGACGGCCCTGAGGGGAACCACCTGGGCGATGTGGTCATCTCGTTGGAGCGGGCCGCCCAGGAGGCCGAGGATGCCGGCATGGAGACGACGATGCGCCTCAGGCAGCTGCTGGTGCACGGGATCTGCCACCTCTGCGGGTACGACCACGAGGATGTATCCGACGAGACGACAGCCAAGATGGAGGCGGCCGAGCAGAGGGTGCTGTCCCTGCTCGATAAAGAGCCAGCCTGATGTCCGTCCGTGAGCATTCCACATTCATTTTATTTAGCCAGAAAATTGTTATCATTAAAAATATCAATATATTATAAGGATAATCACCTGAGGAAAAAGTGCTTGCCATGCCCCAGACCCTCTGCTATAAGGCTCGTCTACGGGGCGTAGCGCAGTCTGGCTAGCGCACCTGCCTTGGGAGCAGGGGGTCGGAGGTTCAAATCCTCTCGCCCCGACCAAGCGGGATGCGTCGTGGGCGCCTGTAGCTCAGTTGGATAGAGCAACGGACTTCTAATCCGTAGGTCAGAGGTTCGAATCCTCTCAGGCGTGCCAGAGAACATATGGTGAGTGTAGCTCAGCTGGTAGAGCGCAGGATTGTGGCTCCTGTGGCCGAGGGTTCGATCCCCTTCACTCACCCCACACAAGAATGACGGATGCGCCCGTAGCTCAGTCGGATAGAGCGTCGGACTTCGAATCCGCAGGTCGGGCGTTCGAGTCGCCCCGGGCGTACCAGAATAAAGATATGGGCCATTAGCTCAACAGGCAGAGCAACTGACTCTTAATCAGTAGGTTCCCCGTTCGATCCGGGGATGGCCCACCAGGGAATCCGAGGAGTTAATAGCTCCTCGGATTTTTTTTGGCTGACTCATGGGGAACCCTCTCATCAGGGATTCTCCTTCTCCCGAAAGAGCAGGCACTCCATCCCGGAGTGGACGTGCATTTCCCGTGAAGGCATCAATCTGGACTTGAACCCGGCCGCCCTGCATCCATAGGGGAAACGCCGGTCATAGGTGATGTAGAAGTGCCGGCAGGAAAAGCAGTTGATATCCGTCTGCCGATTCTGTTGCTTGTTCTTCGGGCCGGGCACCTTTCCCATGATGTCTTTCATACTCCAGGGACCGTGTGTCTGTCACCACCCATGTCCGGCAGCAATGCCTGTGGATCCGAGGTTGACATGTTTTGTTTCCTCCTGAATATCATGCGGGAATGTTCACTTTCACCCATGAGCGGGTGTTGACAGAAGAGTTCTCCCGTGCCAGATGGTGGTAGTCCGGAAGATCCGAACACGAGGAAAGACATGGGCAGGCAGGAGAAGCAGGACCTCATCTTTGATACGGCGTTGAAGGTGTTCGCCCGGTACGGCTTCAAGCGCACGCGGGTGGAGGACATCGCCTCCGAGCTCGGCATGACCAAGGGGAACCTCTATCTGTATGCGAAGGACAAGAAGGACCTCTACGAAAAGGCCGTTTCCCGGGGCCTGCTTCGCTGGCAGGGCAGGGTCAGGGAGTCCATCTCCGGCATCGACGATGTGGAGGAGCAGTTCCTCGTCATGTGCAGGAAGAGCTTCATGTACCTCTCACGGGATGTGGCATTGCGCACCATCCTCATCAACGACCCGGCCATCTTCCCCCTCTCGCAGCAGGAGGACAGGTTCGCCGAGATCAACCGGGCCTCCATGGACCTGCTCAGGAGTGTCCTGAAGAGGGGCATCGAGCAGAAGAGGTTCCGGGAGGTCGACGTGACGTACGTCACCGAGCTGCTCTTTTCCATCTATGTCATGTTCATCATCAGGACGTACATCAAGGCCGAGGTCAAATCGGCCGGAAAGATGTTCGAGCAGGCCGTCGACCTCATCCTGGGCGGTCTCCTGCGGAGAGACTGACCTTGTCCGGAACGGGATCCGCCCGCCACGGCCTGCCGCGTCTGCGTCTTGACAGCACCAAGGCAAAAACCCATACATACCATAGAGATGATTCCATCGGTTGATCGAATGGATGGCTGGTTCAGTATGCACCCGATGGGCACGGAGTGTGCGGTTCCTGTCTTTCGTGCGGATCATGCCGGCGGGGCAGCCGGGTGGGACCGGGGATAGACCGGCATGCCGATGCCTCCCTTTGTCTGGGATATCCTCCAGCCTTTCGTAGCCTGGGCCAAGGCACACCCGCTCCTCATGACAGGGCTGTGGGGGCTCTCGGTGGTTACCTTTTTCGGTACGCTCCTCGCCATACCCATGATGGTGGTCAGGATGCCGCAGGACTACTTTCTCTACGACAGGGCCGATCTGAGGGAATACAGGAAGCAGCACCCGGCCTTCCGTCTCTTTTCGGTGATCCTGAAGAACATCCTCGGGGTGGTCTTCATTGCAGCCGGCATCGTCATGCTGTTCCTTCCCGGCCAGGGTGTGCTCACGATCCTCATCGGGATGACCCTGGTGAGCTTTCCCCGGAAGAGGGCGCTGGAGATCAGGCTGGTGCGTCGGCCGGCGGTGCTCAGGACACTCAACTGGATCCGGGAGAAGTCCGGAAGGCAGCCCCTCATCCTGCCTCCCTGCATCAGGGACGGTGACCCTGAATGCAGGTGAAATATGTTTTGTCACCAGGTAGGGAATGTGGTAGGGCTTAGTCCCACAAGCGTCATGATACGTATGAAGGTACCCGCAGCTCCATGAAGACCACCGCCGTCAAGCCCATGAAGTGCGAATTCGCCGAGGAGGGGATCCTGTGGATCGACAAGATCGCCACGGGGGTCGGCGTCATCCTGTATAATCCCCAGCACAAATTCGCCGCAGGGTTTCACGTCCTCAGGGGCAGGTCCAAGGGCCAACGCCCGGACAGTCCCGGGTATTTCGCGGACACCGCACTGGAATACACCATCCAGGAATTCGTCAGGAGGGGCATTCCCTTGAATGTGTCCGTGGCCATAGCCGGCGGTGCCTCACTGCTGGCGAGCCACGAACAGGACGAGGTCGGTTCTTTGCTGGCGAACCAGGTCAAGGAAATCCTTACGGGCAGGAAGCTCGATGTGAAGCTGGAAAACATCGGTGGCACGAGGTTGCGCACCATGATCCTGAACATAGACGAGGGCAAGATAAAGATCTCGTAGTGTGTTCTCCGGGAGGAGGCATCAGATGAATATCCGCTGTCCCCATTGTCGTAAGGAATATCAGATCCCGGATGAACGGCTCCGGATGCTTAAGGGGGACGTGACCATACCCTGCCCGAACTGCAAGGGGGCTATCCCCCTCAGCATACACGACCAGGGAAAGTCCCCGGGAGCCCACAGCAGGGAGGAAGCCGCACAGGTCAAAACCCCAGGGGCCTCGGCCCCTGCCGACGGCACCGGCCTGAAGGAACGCATCCTGCAGAGCCTGAAGGATCTGCCTCCCATGCCCCAGGTGGCGCAAAAGGCCCGCGAGGTCATCACCAACCCCGCCTCGAGCTTCAAGGACCTGGCAAAGGTCATCGAGACGGACCAGGCCATTGTCACACGCATCCTCAAGATCGCCAATTCACCCTTCTACGGTCTTTCCGGGAAGGTCTCCTCGGTGCAGCATGCATCGGTGGTCCTCGGTGCGAAGACCCTCATGGAGGTCCTCACCCTGGCCTGCTCCTCCGAGATCCTGGGGCAGACCCTGTCCGGCTACGACCTCGATGCGGGCGAGCTCTGGAAGCATTCCCTGGCCGTGGCCTCGGCGTCCCAGACCATTGCCAGGCGCGTAAACCCCTCACTGGAGCAGGATGCGTTTTCCGCAGGACTGATCCACGATGCGGGAAAGCTCATCCTCGACCCCTATATCCTCGAGCGTAAGGAGGCCTTCAATGCCTTCGTGGAAGAAGGCAGCCAGACATTCCTCAACGCTGAGCAGCACATCCTCGGGTTCGACCACGCCCAGCTCGCTTCCGATGCGTGCGAGCAGTGGCATATCCCGTCCCACATCGCACTGGCCATCAGGCACCACCACGACCCTTCACCATCCGGAGGCGACCAGCTCTCCTACATCGTGCACATGGCGGATGCCATCGCCATGATGAGCGGCATCGGGGCGGGGTTGGACGGCCTTCTCTACTCTCTCCACCCGGAGGCCACGAAAATCCTGAAGCTCAAGGGCGATGACGTGGTCGAGATCATGGGATCCATCGCCGATTTCGTGGACAAGACGACCCAGGTTGTCTGATCCGGGGGCATTCCCGAGGTGAAAGACCGAGGAGGAATAATGCCCGACTTTGAGCCCATCTCTCTCTCCCGGCAGGACGAATACCGCAGGCTCCTGTCTTCATCAGACATCACGGCATCCGACTACAGCTTCATCAACCTGTGGGCCTGGGCCGATGAGCACGGCCTGTCGTGGTCTTTCGACAGCGGGCTGGTCTGGGTCAGGCAGGATCTCCCGGAGCCCTGCCTGTGGGCCCCGGTCGGGCCTCATGACGGCATCGAATGGGCCGATCTCTTCGCACGGGCCGACCTGGGGGCGCTGCCCTTCACCAGGATCCCGGAGGAGCTCCTCACCCGGTGGATGTCTGCCCTGCCGGGCAGGGTGCAGGCCGAGGAGGCGAGGGAGCACTGGGACTACCTCTACTCCGTCACGGAACTCGTCGAGCTCGCAGGGAACAGATTCCACAAGAAGAAGAACCTGCTCAACCAGTTCCTGAAACGCTATGCTTATGACTACCGGCCCATCGACCCCTCGCTGACCGCCGAGGTCCTCGCCACCCAGGGAGACTGGTGCGCCTGGCGCGACTGCGAGGCGGTGGAGACCCTCGCCGCAGAGAACCTCGCCATCAGGAAGGTCATGGACGGCTGGTCGAGGCTTGCGGCCATCATGGGCGGGGCCATCCTCGTCGAGGGCAGGATCGTTGCCTTCACCGTGGGGGAGGCGTTCCGGGACGATACGCTCCTGATCCACTTCGAGAAGGGGCTCGGGGAATATCCGGGCATCTACCAGGCCATCAACCGGATGTTCCTTCAGGAACACCGGGAATTCTCCATCGTGAACCGTGAGCAGGACCTGGGCAATGAAGGACTGCGCCAGGCCAAGCTCTCCTATAACCCCACCGGGCATGTCCGGAAGTACCGGGTAAGGATCTCCTGAGGGGCAGGTCGTCGTGAACCGCCGGGACCGTTTTCCCCTTGCCGTTCTCGTCGTCCTTGCCGTTCTCTGGTCCTCTACGATTCCTGCCCGGTCGCAGGAACCGGAGCCCTCATTCAGGATCACGGCCGAGCGCTGGGCCGAGGCGGAGAGGCTCTTCCGGACCGATCCGCACTGGCTCGGCGGAGACGGCGCGTCTTCGGTGGACCTTGGCAAAGGCCGCATCCTCTGGCTCTTCGGCGACAGCTTCATCGATTCCACCGGGGCGCGGTCGAGGCGCAGCGCCTCCATCGTGAGGAACAGCGTGGCCATCCAGAACGGGTATGAACCGGAGACAGCCCGGATGACCTTCTCCTGGAAGGTCCTGGGAAACAGGCCCCGGTCCTTCTTCCGAGAGGACGGGATCGAGTGGTTCTGGCCGGGTTCCGGCATCCGGATGGGAGATGTGCTGCTCGTCTTTCTCGTCAAGGTCTGCAGGGCGGACAATGCTCTCGGGTTCGAGCCGTCTGGGTGGAAGGCCGTGCTCATCCCCAACCCGGACAGCCCTCCTTCCCTCTGGGGCATGAAGTATCCGGAGATCCCGAGGACGGGCCGGGTGCTGGTGGGGTCCGCTAGCGTCCTCGTCCTTGACGGGTACCTCTATGCCTTCGGGAGCGACGGAAGGGGCCAGGCGGTCCATGCCGTCAGGTGGCAGCTTGCGGACGCCGCAGGAGGAAGGCTGACCAGTCCCGAGTGGTGGATGGGACCGGGCCGCGGGTGGGTCAGGGCAATGCCTCCGAACGCCGAACCCGTGCCGGTTTTCACCGGCGGCCAGGTGGAGTTCACCATACACTACGAACCGGACCTCAAAGGCTTCATCCAGGTACAGACGCTGTCCCTGGCCGATCCCTGCCTCGCGGTGCGCTTCGCGAGAGGCCTCGGTCAGCCCTGGTCCCCGCCCGAATGCTTCTATCAGCCGCCCGAGAGGTCCGCCAGGGGCCTGCTCATCTATGCAGGCAAGGCCCACAAGGTCTTAGCGGGCGCCGAGATCGCCTTCACCTATGCGGTGAACACCACCGGCATGGAGCGGCTCATGAACGACATGGACATCTACTACCCCGTGGTGCTCAAAGGCGCCTTCATCCTGGACCCCCAAGGGGAACCGCGGGAAGAGACACCGGTTGGGGAGCTGGAGTGATTCCCCGCGCCGTGGCCGACCCCGTGCTCACCGACATGGTCTCGACCGTCCTCGGGATGCTGGGTTCCTTCGAGGCGGCCTCACGGAGGATGCACCCCATGGCCATCCCCATGCTCAGGGAACGGCTCCTCTCAGAGGCTGGAAGGCTCGATACGGCCTGTAGGCACCTTCAGGAGCGGGGCCTTCCCGATGATGACGCTGCCGGGAGGACGCTCCTGAAGGCAGGCGGGCTCATTGTCGAGGCGGCGGGCGTCTTCGGGGAAGGCCGGGACATGACCCAGGCCTTCATGTCGGTGCTCAGGTCGTTTCGCAAGTGCTGCCAGGCACAGGAAGCCCTGTTTGCCCTTTGTCATGAGTTTCCGGCGATCGACCGGTTTTTCCTGGAGCCGGGGGTGGAAGTCCTCGGCAGGGAAAACGGCGTCGGGTCGCCGGGAACGGGCGGTGTCATCCACAGGATACCCGGGCAGGACTCCTACGGGCGGGGAGGGTATTCCCTCTATGTGCCGGAGGCCTATGCCCCCGGGCATGTATGGCCCCTGGTGATCGCCCTGCACGGCGGGTACGGCCACGGCCGGGACTTCCTGTGGACCTGGCTTCGCGAGTCTCGCAGCAGGGGCTTCCTGCTTCTGGCGCCCACCTCTTCCGGGAAGACCTGGTCGCTGGGTGACATAGAGGAGGATGGGGCCGCTGTCCATCGGCACCTGGACGAGGTGTGTTCCCTCTATACAGTCGACCGGAGCCGTATTCTGCTCACCGGCATGTCCGACGGCGGGACCTTCGCCCTGGGCTTCGGGCTTCGCCGGGAAAGCCCCGCCGCCGCCGTCGCCCCGGTCTCCTGCGTGCTGCCGCCGGTCGATCTTTCCCATGCCGGAGGCAGGCGCATCCTCTGGGTGCACGGGGCTCAGGACTGGATGTTCCCGGTGGCCCGGGCCTCACGAGCATGCGAGGCCCTCTCCCGGGCAGGGGCGGACGTGAGGCTCAGGATCGTTCCCGACCTGTCCCATGCATACCCGCGGGAGGAGAACGACGCCATCCTGAAGTGGTTCGACCCGGGGGCAGGACTTTTTCCCGGGGCGGGTGAACGGTGAGGCGAAGGACGGGGATTGCAAGAAACGCCCGTTTTGGAGATAAAAGGAACGATGGAGAACGCCCTGCACGACAGCAGACCCTTCGAGCCCTGTTCCATTACAGGATACGGAGAGCTCGTCGGCGCCATTAACCTCATCCGATCACGGCTCATGCCGCAAGAGGTGAACAGCATATGGAGAAACCCTTGACCATCAAGTTCTTCGCCGTGGGAGGCACCATCGACAAGGTCTACTTCGACCGCCTGAGCACTTACAAGGTGGGAGAGCCGGGGGTGGCGGGCATCCTCGGTGAGGCGAACGTGAGCTTCGACTACGAATGCGAGTCCATCCTGCGCAAGGACAGCCTCTACATGACAGAGAAGGACCGGCAGAAGGTGTACGACCACATTCGTGATGAGGCGTGTCCTCTCATCGTCATCACCCACGGGACGGATACCATGGTGAAGACGGCCAGGAGGCTCAAGGGACTGCCGGGCAAGGTCATCGTGCTCACCGGCGCCATGCAGCCCGCCCGCTTCAAGGGCAGTGACGCCGAGTTCAACATCGGCGCGGCAGTGGCCGCAGTCCAGCTCCTGCCCGAAGGGGTGTACATCGTGATGAACGGGCGTGTCTTCGACCCCGACAGGGTGAAGAAGAACCGCAGGAAGAACCGCTTCGAGGTGCCGTGATGCAGGCTCTTATCACCATCTTCGCCACTTCGTTCGTCGTCGCCTTCTCCGGTGCCGCCATGCCGGGGCCCGTGATGACCGCCACCATCAGCGAGAGTGCCCGCAGAGGCCCCAAGGCCGGCCCCCTCATCGTGGCCGGGCATGCAGTGCTGGAGCTCGGCCTGGTGATCATGATCATGCTGGGCCTTGCGCCTTTTCTCCAGAAAGGGTGGGTGTTCGCGGCCATCGCCCTCGTCGGCTCCCTCATGCTGGCCCGGATGGCATACGGGATGCTCAGGTCCATACCGACACTGAGCATTCACACGGAGGTCCGGGAACAGGCCGGGACGAACCTCTTGGTGACAGGGGCCGTGCTGAGTCTGTCTACCCCCTACTGGAGCCTCTGGTGGGCCACCATAGGCCTCGGGTATATTCTGTACAGCGCAGGATTCGGGGCCGCAGGCGTCGCTTTCTTCTTCATCGGGCACATCCTGGGGGACCTCGTCTGGTACAGCGCCATTTCCATTGCCGTGGGAAAGGGGAGGCGCTTCCTGAGCGACCGGTCCTATCGGGTGCTCATCGGATCGTGCGCGGTCTTTCTCCTCGTCCTTGCCTGCTGGTTCGCCTGGAGCGGCATGCATAAGGTTATGATGCTGTAGTGTACGTTGCCGTATTTCTTGCCACGGCAATCCTTTCAAGGAGGTGAGCATGAAAGACAAGGCAAAGGCCATGGTTCTGGCTTCGTTTGCCGGTGACTCCCTGGCGCTGGGCGCCCACTGGATCTATTCCACGGAAAGGATCGCCCGGGAGTACGGCAGGATCGAGGGCTACCTTGCCCCGTCCACGAACTCCTACCACCCCACCAAAGGGAAGGGGGATTTCACCCATTACGGCGACCAGGCCTTCGTTCTCCTGGAGTCCGTCGCTCGGACCGGCGACTTTGATCCCGGGGATTTCTCCCGGCGCTGGCAACAGCTCTTCACCGGGTACAAGGGGTACTACGACCAGGCCACCAAGGCGACCCTGGAGAACCTCTCCCTGGGTGTGCCGTTCATCGAGGCGGGGTCAACCTCCGACGAACTTTCAGGAGCCGTACGCACAGCGCCGTTGGTGTACGCCATGCGCGGCGATGTTCAAGGGTTGGTCCGCTCCGTAAGGGCTCAGACGCTGCTGACGCACCGGGACGCCCTTACCGTGGATGCCGCGGAGTTCTTTGCACTGCTCGCACACCGGGTGCTCGCCGGGGCGAACCCCGCTGCCGCTGCAAGGGAGGTGGCAGGTGGACGTTTTGCAGGCACCGCTGTGGCGCGGGCCGTGGACAAGGGTCTTGCCTCATGCTCCCAGGAGAGTATCCAGGCGGTCAAGTCCTTCGGCCAGGACTGCCACACCCCGGATGCTTTCCCGGCGGTCATCCACCTCATCTGCTCCCACGAAGGCAGCCTCCGCGAAGCCCTCATCCAGAACGTGATGGCCGGGGGGGACTCCGCCGCCAGGGGAATGGCCCTGGGCATGATCCTAGGCGCGCACCTCGGATTGGATGCCATACCTGAAGCGTGGGTCACCGGGCTCAGACAGGGAGCCGCCATAGCCAGGCTCCTCGAGAAGATCGACTGAACAGGGCCGGATCCCTCCACCGCAGGAATCCCGTACCGTATAAAGGTCATCTCCCGTGAAGAGGACCATGAATCTCACCACCGACCCGGTTCCTTCCCTGGTCAGGGCCATCGCCGTCCCCGCGAGTGTCGGATTCTTCTTCAACACCATGTTCAACGTGGTGGACACCTACTTCGCCGGGCTCATTTCCACCCAGGCGCTTGCCGCCCTGTCTCTGTCCTTTCCTGTTTTCTTCATTATCCTCGCCCTGGGCAGCGGTGTTTCCACCGGGACCACGGCCCTGATCGCCACCTCGCTGGGTGCGGGCGACACGGCACGGGCCCGGATGATGGCAGTCCAGGGAGTGGCCTTCGGCGTCCTGCTCGCCGCTGCCGTAACGGCCCTGGGCCTTGTTTTGTCCCCGTGGCTCTTCTCCCTGCTCGGGGCCTCCGGAGACTACCTGGACCTGTGCCTTCAGTACATGAATCCGATCTTCTGGGGATCCGGATTCTTCATCCTCAACTACATGCTCAACGCCGTGCTCAACGCCCAGGGTGACACGGTATCGTTCAGGAATTTTCTCATCATATCCTTTTTCCTCAACTGCCTCCTCGATCCGTGGCTCATGTACGGGTGGCTCGGGCTGCCTGCCATGGGCATCACGGGCATCGCGCTGGCCACCGTGCTCATCCAGTTGACAGGGTGCCTCTACCTTGGAAACCGTGTCCGCCTCACCGAGCTCATGTGCAGGGACTGCCTGAAGGAGATTGCGCCCAGTCCTCGCGCCTTCGGGGAGATCATCGGACAGGGGCTTCCTACGAGCCTCAACTTCGTCACCGTGGGGCTGGGCGTCTTCGTGATCACCTACTTCGTCAGCGCCTTCGGCCGCGAGGCGGTGGCGGCATACGGCGTGGCCACTCGGGTGGAGCAGATCATGCTGCTGCCCGCCATCGGCCTGAACATCGCCACCGTGACCATCGTTGCCCAGAACAACGGGGCGCGCCAATTCGCCCGCATCTCCGAGACGGTACGTACCGCACTGGCATACGGAGGGGCGTTCATGGCTGCGGCAGGTATCGTGCTCTTCATTGCTGCGGGATCACTCATGCGGCTGTTCACCGGGGACGGCGCTGTGGTGGGCATCGGGACCTTCTACCTGCGCATCGCGGCGTTCGTGCTGTACTCATACGTGATCCTGTACGTGAATGTGGCCGCACTGCAGGGGGTGAAGAAACCGGGCTACGGCCTCTTCATCGGCGTTCTGAGGCAGATCGCGCTGCCGCTGATCGTGTTCCCCCTCTTTTCCAGGGTCATGAACCTCGGTCTGGCCGGCATCTGGTGGGGTATCTTCGCCATCACCTGGTCCGCTGCGATCATCACCTCCTTCTATGCCCGGGCCCGCCTGAAGGCCCTCCGGTGAGGAACCTCGTCCGGCTCCTGCGTGATTGAACCATGACATGTATCCGAAAATACGCTATAGAGTTTGTTCGTCATCTCACGCAGTGCAGGAGGGTAGCATGTTGAACGAGAGGATCGAGGACGGGATCATCATCGCAACGTTCGAAAACGGAAAGACGAACTCCATCACCCTGGAGATGCTCCGCACGCTCAGGGATATCGTGAGGCGGGCCAATGAGGATGACGCCGTCAAGGGCATCATCCTCACCGGTGCGGGCAGGATATTCTGCAGCGGGTTCGACCTCCCCACGTTCCTGGGGTTCCAGACCCTGGAGGAGATCGTGAAGTTCTTCGACGAGGAGGAAGAGATTCTCCTGGAACTGTTCATGTGCAAAAAGCCGGTGGTCTCGGTCATGAACGGCGCCGCCGTGGCAGGTGGGCTCATCTTCGCCATGGCCACGGACTACCGCATCGTCAAGAACCACCCCAAGATCTCCATCGGCATGTCCGAGATCAAGCTCGGGCTCCCCCTTTCGCTCGCCCAGTCGGGGATCATGCGATTCGGGTACGACAGCGACAAGAAGTTCACGGACCTCATGTACTTCGGCAGGATGCTCGACGTGAACACAGCAAAGGAGCTCGCCATCGTGGACGAGGTCGTGGAGGAGGACCAGCTCATTCCCCGGGCCAAGGAGGTCATCAAGACGTGGATCGACAACCCGGGCCGGGCCTTCATCAAGCTCAAGGAGGCACTGAAGAAGCCGGTGGCGGACAGGATCAGGGAACGCATCAGGACGGAGAACTGGCAGGACACCCTGAACTGCTTCTTCGACAAGGACGTGCGCGGCGCTTTGGAGTTCGTCAGGTCAATGATGTAGAAAGGCAGTGAAAGAAACGGGCGGGCCGCTTCGGTGGCCCGCCCTTCGTGTTCCCATGATACCTGTTGCCGATACCATCGTCCTCGAAGACAGCGAGATCCAGTGGGACTTCGTGCGCTCGGGCGGGCCGGGCGGCCAGAACGTCAACAAGGTGGCCACCGCGGTGGTGCTCAGGTTCGACGTGGCGGGATCCCCCTCCCTGGCCGAGGACGTCAAGGAGCGCCTGGCCAGTATCGCGGGCAGGCGCATGACCGAAGCGGGTGTGCTCGTGATCAAGGCCCAGCGCTTCAGGTCCCAGGAGCGCAACAGGGAGGACGCCCTGGAGCGTCTGCAAGAACTGGTGGCTCTGGCCCTGGTCAGACCCAGGCGCAGGATCAGGACCCGGCCCACCGCATCGTCGCGGGCGAGGCGCCTGGAATCGAAGCACAAGACGGCAATGAAAAAGGGGCTGCGGCAGGGTGTGGACCATAAGGATGCATAAGGTGTGATCCCGTGAACCGGGAGATCGAGATAGTCCGGGCAACCATGGAAGACGCCGGTCTGGCTTCCTCCCTGATGCTCGATACCGCCTCATGGCTCAGGGACCGTGGCCAGGAGCTCTGGTTCCCCGAGGAGCTCGCGCCGGAAAGGCTTCAGGGGGCCATTGATGCGGGCGAGCTGCATCTGGTGAAGATGCGGGGAAAGCCGGTGGGGACCGTGATCTTCCAGCTCCACGACCGGCTCTTCTGGCCCGATATGCCCGAAGGGGATGCCGCCTACATCCACAAGCTTACCTTGGCGGGTGGTGCCGCCGGGGAAGGCCTGGGCCTGCAAATTATCGCTTGGGCAAGGGATCGGGCTCGGGGAATGGGCCTGACATACCTCAGGCTCGATACCGAGGCGGCCCGGAAGAACCTCTGCGACTACTACGAGGCAGCGGGCTTCACCCGCCACAGCGAGCGGCAGGTGGGAAGGCACTATGTGGTGAGATTCGAGATGCGGGTTTGATGCGTCAAGCGGTCTGCCCGGTCACCCTTCAACTGGGGTGGACTTGTCCTCTTCCGTGAACTTCACAATATGCATGTTGCCCCATCCCCGAGAGTCAATGCATCCCGGTCCGCTTCATGGATCAGGCCCGATCCTGATCGGGGAAAAGGATTTCACCGGATAGACGGTCGAAGTCCAGCCGCCCCGACGCCGCGATCCTCTCTTTTATCTTCTTCGACAGCCTCTTGAAACGATGCTCCACCTTCAGGGCAAGGGATCTGTCCCCGATGATCTGGGAGAACGCCAGGCATAGGGGCTTATGGGCACGCAGGTAGTGCGCAGCTTTTCCACCCTGGTCCAGGTGCTCCCTGTATCGCCTCTGGACATCCGTGGTTATCCCTGTATACAGGGATCCGTCCATGGTCCGGATGAGGTAGAGATGCCAGCATGGCATGGGGCGGGGTTTCAGAGCGACCTCGCATGACGATCGGCAAGCCTCAGCAGCGTCGGGATCCTGTAGGGGCCATGCATGCCCATGACCCATCGCGCGGCCTGATCGACGGGGCAGCCGATGGCGGAGATATAGAGCGGTTTCCTGCTGCTTCCACGATGGATCTCGATGAAGTCTCCCGCAACCTTCAATGGGTTCTTGGCAACGCCTATGACGGTGGCCGAGTACGGGAGTGATTCGAAAAGCTTGACACCCAGGCCTTTACCCGCATCATCCCTGAGGTGGACGTACCCGTCGATGATGATTGTCCCGAACTGCCGACCGGCCAGCTGGAGCACGGACATGAGACACGGGAGCTCCCGTTCATAAAACCTTCCTGGACGATATTCCAGGGCGCCCGGCACGACCACTCGGATGAGCTCTGCCGGTCCGCAGTCCGGCCAGTCGTCGAAGACCGCACAGGCTGCTATCGACCTGTGGATTTCGTAGTGAACGTCCAGGGCTGCCTTCATGAATCTGTCCCGATTCAGGCCGGTCCTGACGGCCAGAGGGAGTCTTCATACTCCTTGGTGAACACGGGCGAGTTTGCCGTGAGATACTCCAGGGCCGTTTTTCCCATGTTCCTGATCCCATGTCTTTTATTCGAGGAGATGTAGACCGCATCCCCCGACGTTACCGTGCTGGGACCGCGTGATTCACTGCACATGCCTGTCTATGAGGGGGCCACTGCTGTTGCCGGGATGAATGGCCGCGTCAAACTGTAGATACCTGTCGCCACTGTCCACTGCCTTTCTGTATGCTGAAAAGACCCCGGAGGTCACGGTATTGCTCAACCCCGGGGGGCTCCCGATGGCGTAGACAACCTGGTTCTATTCCAAGCGTCGCTCTTCCGTATTTATATCAGGATGGGATGGAATTGCAAAGGGTTGGGTGTATCAACCGGGTAGCCCGCGGCCGTTTATGTATGAAACACTGGGGGGCAGCGGCCCATCACCGCTGCCCCCGTTTTTCAGGTCCGATGGGGGAATTCACTTCTCCTGGTACAGGGCATCGATCCGTTCCTGGAGCTTCTTGATTACCACCCGGCGCTTTACCTTCAGCGTCTGGGTCAGCGTGCCGTCGTCCACGGAGAAGTTCTCGCTCAGGATCAGGAACTTCTTGGGGATCTCGTATCCGCCGTACTTGCCCTTGAGGGCCTTGTTCACCTCGATGGCGATGAGGTCGAGGATCTCCTTGTTCTTCACCAGCTCCCGTGCGTCCGCAGGCAGTCCCTTTTCCTTTGCATACTTGCCCAGTACGGCGAAGTCGGGGATTACGATGCAGATGTTGTATGGCCTGTTCTCGCCGTAGATCATGGCGTTCTCGATATAGGGGATGAGGCGGATGTCTTCCTCAAGTCCGGCGGGGAATACGAACTTGCCGTTCTCCAGCTTGTACTGTTCCTTGATGCGTCCCGTGATGAACAGGTATCCGTCCTTGTCGATTCTGCCGCGGTCGCCGGTGCGGATGCCGCCCTCTTTGGTCATGACCTCTGCGGTGGCCTCGGGTTTGTTGTGGTAGCCCTTCATCACGTTGGGGCCGTAGGTCACGATCTCGCCGTCTTCAGCGCCTTCCTCCACCACGGACTTGTCGATGACCACCTTGACCTTGTCGATGGGCTTGCCCACGCTGCCCAGCTTGTAGGCCGCAGGGCAGTTCATGGTGATGGCCGGCGAGGTCTCGGTCATGCCGTAGCAGTCATAGACGGGTATGCCGATGTCGAAGAAGAACCTGGCGATATCAGGATTCATGGCCGCGCTGCCGCTCATAGACCCGCGGAGCCTGCCGCCGAAGCGCTCCCGTATCTTCGAGAACACCAGTCTGTCGCCGATGGTTGCCTTGATATTGGTGAGGAGATCCGATCTGCCCTGTTCTGCAAGCTCCCGCTTCCTCTTGGCACTCCGGACCGCCATGAAGAACAGCTTCTTCGTGAGGCCCTTCTCCTCGTTCATCTTGGCGAAGAGCCCATCGTAGATCTTGTTGAACACCCGGGGCACCGAGACGAGGAAGGTGGGTCTCACGGCGAGCATGTCGGCGGCCAGGGTGCTGATGCTCTCCATGAGCCCGAGCTCCCCGCCCAGGTAAATGACTGCGTAGAGCTCAGCAGTCTGGGCATAGGAATGGGCCCAGGGCAGGATGTTCAGCAGCACATCGCCGTGTTTGAACTCGGGGTAGATCTTCATGCCGGCCAGGGAGTTGCTGGTGAAGTTGCCGTGGGTCAGGAGCACTCCCTTGGGATCGCCGGTGGTGCCGGAGGTGTAGATCAGGGAGGCGATATCGTCAGGCCCCGGCTTGTTGACCGGAACGGGTTGCTTCGCACCGATGCGCTCCAGCTCCTCCATGGTGTCCTTCCCGGCGCCTTCCACCAGGATCAGCTTCTGAAGGGTCTTGATGTCCTTGGGGAAGTCCTTCACCTTATCGAGGACTGCCGGTTTGGAGCAGAAGAGGACCTTGATGCCGCTGTCGGAGACGATGTACTTCCAGACCGATGCGAGTTCTGCCTCGTACATGGGCACCCACCGGGCGCTGAGGCCGTAGGTTGCAAAGGCGCAGATTGCCCACTCGGTGCGGTTGTTGGCGATGATGCCCACCGCGTCGCCCTTCTTGATGCCCAGTGAAGCGAGGCCGGCCCTGACATTGTCCACCCGCCGGCCGAACTCACGGTAGGTGATCCATTCATACACGCCCGCCTTGTTCTTGGTACCGAGAAATCGGCAGTCCGGGTATTTGGTAAGGCTCCCTTCGAGGAAATCCACGAGGTTGTCCGGTTTGTCCAGTTGCCACGTATGCATGTTACCCTCCCAGGTGTGTTTCGTTTGTGCAAGGCACCATATACACACCCAGCGTGAATCAAGTGTCAATATCATATTCATGCATCAGGGCGTCGTCATGCGAAAGGTCGGCATTCGAGCGGGTGAGAATGGCTTGGAGGGGGTTGTTGTTTTGAGGAATATGTGGGAAGGTATGATCTCCCATGTCAGAACGGAAACTCATCGTGCTTGGTACGGCAAGCCAGGTGCCCGGCCGTACCAGAAACCAGAACGGGTATGTGCTCCGGTTCGACCAGGAAGGTTTCCTCTTCGACCCGGGGGAGGGGACCCAGCGGCAGATGATCAACTTCGGGGTCTCGGTGAGCGAGATCACCAAGATCTTCATCACCCACTTCCACGGCGATCACTGTCTGGGCCTGGCCGGAATCATCCAGCGGATCTCGCTGGACCGGGTGCCCCACGAAGTCGAGGTCTACTATCCCGCTTCGGGACAGGATTTTTACGAGCGCCTGCGGGATTCCTGCCAGTACTATCATGCGGCCCTGCTCAGGCCGTGCCCGGTGTTCGAAGACGGGCAGGTGTTTTCGGATGAGCGGCTGCACATCGTTGCACGGAGACTCGACCATACCGTTGAAGCCTTCGGCTACCGCATCGTGGAAAAGGACAGCTATACCCTGGACCCGGACAAGCTGAGAGAGGCTGGCATCAAGGCGGCTGATGTGGGGGCCCTGAAGGCCGAAGGAAAGATCACCCTCGGCGGCAGGACCTTCTGTGTGGAGAGCTTCGGGACCCTGCGCAGAGGCCAGCGGTTTGCCTTCATCATGGATACGGGGGTATGCGAAGCCGCACGGGAGCTTGCAAGGGACACGGACCTGTGCGTGATGGAGGCCACCTTCCTTTCGGAGATGGAGCAGACGGCCCGGGAGTACGCCCACCTCACCGCCGCCCAGGCGGCAGGCATCGCCCGGGATGCCGGTGTGAAGAGGCTCGTGCTCTCGCACTACTCCCAGCGATACAGCTCCACTGAGGATTTCGTCCGGGAGGCATCAGCCCTCCATGGGGATGTGATCGTAGCCGTCGACGGGCAGACCATCCCTTTTCCCAGGAGGAAGAGGGTTGTCAGCTGATACCGGGCAGGAGGGGAGCTGCCGGGAATGTCTTGCGGGCCCGACTGGCCTGCCTGAGAGGGTAGGCAGATGTTCCTTGTCAGAAATCATCCGGAAAGGGCACCTCTTCCTCCAGTTCTCTGAGTTGTCGCCTCCTGCGTATGCGGTAGCGCACATAGCCTGCTACCGTCGACAGGGCGGCGAAGAAAAAGAGGATGGTGTAGATGTTGGCCATGATGAATGCTAGGATGGCGGGCCATGTTCCGATGCTGTGCCGCCATTGTCGTTCGAGCTCGGAAGGGGAGACCCCCAGGGAGACCCGAAAGGCATCCTCGAGGGACATCCCATGCTCCAGTGATGTCAGGATGGTCGGGATGCTGTTCCTGCCGTAGCGGGCTGCGATATAATCCACGACGCTCCTGCTCTGGTCATAGGCCAGAACAAGCCCCCGTTCATCCTGGGGGAAGTGAAGATCCAGGGACTTCAGGGGCATGAGCAACCCCCCCATGCTCGCCCAGGAGAGCGAAGAACCCCTCCTTTCAGAGAGCAGTTCGGCGAGACCTTCACTGGCCCACTGGCAGATGCCTTCGTCGAGCCAGCGCGGAATGGACGGAACGTGGCGGTGGAGGATGAGGTGACAGAGCTCGTGCTTGAGGATTGACCTGGCGCTGAACGGATCAGTGCTGGCCCGGGGGTAGTCGAACACCATGAGCATCTTCCCGGGTACGGCATAGGCCACGATGAGGCGGCTGCCCGTGACCTGCTCGAAGGCTGCCCTGTCTTTCAGGAGGACCGCCGTGGGTTTGAAGTCCGCATGAAGTCCGAGGGTGGTCTCGAGTTCGATCTTCACGGGGGAATACATGGCGGCAATCTCCCGGGCGGCTCCCGACAGGGCTTGTTCGTAGTAGACCGAGACGGCGGGAGTCTGCAGGGACCCCAACTGATCCGCGTATGCCCCTGTGGGAAGCGAGAACAGGGTGAGCAACAAGATCCCGAGCAGGAAGCCGTGGAGAGCCCGAGGATGCCCTCTCCGAGAAGCAGGGTTCATAGGCGCCGTACTCCCATGACGGGTGAATATATACCAAATACCCCGGCATAACCACCAATGCTTCACGGGGAATCGAGGAAAGTCCTCTCGGGGAGGGGGATACTTTTTACTGGCACAGGTGGGTCGCCGCTGGTACAAGATCCTCCGTGACTGTCTTCATTGACGATGTCGGGGAAGTGCTGGTGGTGCACAGCAAGAGGGCCCGGAGGATGAGCATCACGGTATGCCGGGACCGGGTGCGGGTTGCCGTTCCCATCGGGCTCCCGTTATCCATGGGCAGGGATCTCGCCCTTGCCAAGAGAGACTGGATAAGTCGACACCTTAGCCGCTTGAATTCCCTGGAAGAGTCAGTGGGAGCAGACTCCGGCCTCCTGCCGCCCCCGGTCGACCCTGCTGCAGCCCGGGAAAAGATCATCGGACGTCTTGAAGAGCTCTCTGCCCGGCACGGTATCCCATACAGAGGTGTCACTGTCCGGAACCAGAGAACCCGGTGGGGAAGCTGCAGCGTGCACGGCAGCATAAGCCTCAACATCAACCTGGCCAGGCTGCCGGGCGCGCTCATGGACTATGTTATCCTCCACGAGCTTGTCCACACCAGGATCAGGGGGCACGGAAAAGACTTCTGGCAGGGACTCGATGCGCTGGTGGGGGATGCCCGGGGCCTGAGAAGAGAGCTGAGGAAGTACGGCATCGCCCTGGGATGAAATGAGCGGTGTCACTCACCGTTTCCCGTTCGGCATACCGTATCAGAATAAATCACGACAGGTTATCTCTTGAGGTTATCTCCATAAACCAGTTAGACAGGGTGATCGTTTCTTTCCCATGCCATCCATTCTCAGTGCCTGATGTCCCTAAGACGGGCAGGCACGTCGCGTGAATAATCATGCATAGTAAAGATATGGATGCGAATATCCGATATACATTCAGATAATTATTTGGATCTGCGCCGCATCCGCTACGATGCGCCTTACACAAGGGGGGGGTATGAAAGAAAGCACCAAGGTTCTGTTTCTCAGGCCATTGATTTTCCAGGAGACAATCACCGCACTCGTTGTGGTTCCCATGCTGCTGTTCTTCTTTATGAGCATTTCCCAAGGGGTGAAGGCACACTTCCTCTCCGCTGCTCTGGGCGGCATGAATGCAGCTAACCTGGGTCTCGCGTTGGGGATCGTTGCCAAGTATTTCCTTGTCCGCCCGGCCCGCGACCTAATGGAAAAGGATTCATACGATTCCCACGAACTGCAGCGGGCGCTTCGATCGGTTTCCCTGCTCCCGCTGGTCGAATCCGTGACCGTGTTCCTGCGGTTCGGGCTGTTCGGCAATCTCATAGCCGTGATGCCCATGTATCTCAAAGGGTATGTGACCCCCTTCGAGCTGTATGCTGGGTTGAACACCCTCGTGATGACGGGCCTGCTCTCGGCGCCGTTCTTCTACCTGGCAGCGGAGAACAGCCTTGTGCCCTTCTACCAGAGGTGCGGTCTGAAAAACATCATGGGCAGCAAGGTGGCACTGTTCCGCATGAGCCTCAACCAGAAGCTCCTTGCCACCATTCTCCTCATTGCAATCCCTCCCATTGGGATTATCCTCGGGATGATCTACATGTCCGTGGTTTCCGGACTCAACCTGTCATCCGTGAAGCTCGGTTTTGTTCTGATCCTTATCCAGACCACGCTTCTGACCTTCATCAACGGGCTTCTGCTCATGAAGAGCCTCTCGCTGTCCGTGGGCAGGATGTCGCGGATGCTCGAGGAAATGGCCAAGGGACAGGGCGATCTCACCAAGAGGCTCCATGTGACGGGCCTGAACGAGGTGGGTGAGCTGGCCTTCTGGTTCAACGCATTCATGAACGACATCGAGCAGATCGTCGGACATGTACGCGAGACATCGCTCCAGCTCCATCGGGCCATCGAGGATGTGACCGTCGGATCGCAGGGGCTCTCGAACTCAACCCAGGAACAGGCGGCTTCGGTGGAGCAGATCTCGGCATCCATCGAGGATATGAACGGTACGGTCAAGCACAATGCAGATCTCATCAGGGAGGGACAGGAGAGTTCGAACACCATCACCCGGCTCATAGATCAGAGCAAGGGGGTGTTCACCGATCTCATGAATGCGATCCAAGGGATCTCGGAGAACTCCAAGAGGATCAGCGATATCGTTGTGACGGTCAATGAAGTGGCTTTTCACACGAACCTGCTTGCGCTCAATGCATCGGTGGAAGCGGCCAGGGCCGGTGAGCACGGCAAAGGTTTCGCCGTCGTGGCGGGTGAGGTGAGATCTCTGGCCCAGCGATCTGCCGCAGCAGCCAATGAAATCAAATCACTCATCGTAGGCACCGTCGATGGGATCAGGAACGGGGATGAGATGATGAAAAGGACATCGACCTCCCTTGAAGAGCTCATGGCCCAGATGGAGTTCTTCTTCCGGATGATGGAGGTGATCAATTCCTCCAGCATGGAACAGAGTCACAATATCGGTGAACTGTCGAGGGCCATCTCCCAGATCGACGGATCCACCCAGCACAATGCATCCACGGTGGAGGAACTGGTCACCACCATGGACAACCTGCGGAACATGGCCACCGTGCTTGCGGATGATGTCAGGAGGTTCAAGACCTCCTGCTCGGCGGGGTAAGCGTCTCGGAATAGTCGCCAGGAACAGGAGTCAAAGACAGGCCCCGGCAAGCCCGGGGCCTTTTGTTACATAATCTCCGGATGGTACATCCCCGGTAGGATCCATCATAAAGAGATACATGAGAAAATCCGATATATCAGCTGACCATACACACACGCATGACAAGGCGCTCGAACAACAGGGAAGGAAAGGGGGCATCCATGAAAGAGAGCACCAGAGAACTGTATCTCAGGCCGTTATTGTTCCAGGAGAATATCACCGCCATCATCCTCATACCGACACTCTTTTTTTTCTTCCTCAAGACATCGGAAGGGATCAAGGAGAACATACCCCTGGCCATACTGGTTGCAGTCACAGCAGGGACGATCGGGCTCATTATCGGCCCGCTGGTGAAATATGTACTGGTAAAACCGGCCATAGACCTTATGGATAAGGAGAAGTGCAGCCAACAGGAGATTCAGAAGGCTGTCCGGTCGGCATCTGTTCTTCCCCTGGCCGAGTCTGTCGTCGTCTTTCTCAGGTGGGCACCCTTTGCAATACCCATCTGTATGGGCACGTTCTACTTTAAGGGGCTCATAACAGCTCCCGAGGCCCTTTTCGGGACGAATGCCCTGATCATGACGGCCCTGCTTGTCGTGCCTTTCTTCTACCTTGCCTCGGAGAACAGCCTGGTCCCCTTCTATCAGCACTGCAAGATGAAGGGCATCCTTGACAGGGACATGAACCTCTTCCGCTTGAGCCTCAGCCAGAAACTCTTCTTCACCATGCTCTTCGTCGCCGTCCCGCCCCTGGGGCTGATCATCGGGACCATCTACCTGTCCATAGCCACGGGGCTCAACCTTGCATCCATCCAGATGGGGTTTTTCATCATACTGTTCGAAACAGTCCTCCTGACCTTCATCAACGGCTTCCTCCTTATGAAGAGCCTCAAGATATCGGTGGGGAGGATGTCGTTCATGTTCAAGGACATGGCCAAGGGGGAGGGTGACCTCACCAAACGGCTCGAGGTAACGGGCCTGAACGAAGTCGGTGAGCTTGCATTCTGGTTCAACGAGTTCATGGACAACATCGAGCAGATCGTGGGCCACGTGCGGGAG
>DAITOA010000021.1:0-49897 GCA_036834365.1 Thermodesulfobacteriota bacterium
ACACGAACTGCGCCTTCTTCTTCGACGCGGACGAGTACCAGTACATGATCTCGGCCCTGGTGGAAAACGCGAAGCGGAACAGCCTCATCGTGGACGACGTGGTGGCGCACTCCTGGGCGGAGGACACCGGCATCGCGCTGGTCATATCGGACAGGGTCTCCCACTGTGAGGAGCTCTTCCGCGCCATCCGTGCCCGGGGGGTGGACGCCTGCATGCTCACCGGATCGGTGCCGGTCAGGGAACGCGCCCGCATCGTGGAGGATCTCAACGGCAACCGGGCACGGGTCCTGGTGGCCACGGCCCAGCTCATCGGCGAGGGCTTCGACCTCAAGCAGCTCTCCTCCATCTTTCTGGCCACGCCCATCAAGTTTACCGGCCGCGTCAAGCAGTACATCGGGAGGATCCTCAGGGTGACCGAGGGCAAGGAGGAGGCCCTGATCTACGACTATCTCGACGTGAACGGCATGCTCAGGAACAGCTTCTCCTCGCGCATGAGCGCTTACCACGACCTGGGCGTGAAGCTGGAGGGCATGAAGGACTGAAGGCGGGGCGGCATGCTGCCGCCGATCCGGTTATGAAGTCGTTCAGCGATTCTCCGGAAGATAGTCTTCGCGTACCGGCGAGAACACCTCGATGGCCACAGAGTCCTCGAGTATCTCGGCATGGTGCGGGACATCCCCGGGGATGCACCAGCTGTCGCCCGGCAATGCTTCATATGAACGCTCGCCTATGGTCAACCGTATCCTGCCCGAGACCAGGTAACCCGTCTGTTCATGGGGGTGGCTGTGGTCCGGCAGCATGGAGCCTTTCCTGAGGATGAATTCGGAAAACAGCGTCCTGTCACCCCAGACCAGGGTCTTGAGGCGGATACCGCTGAGCACCTCCCGGTATCCGCTGCCGTCATTCTTTGAAAACATGCGCCCCTCCCTCTCTCCAAGATGGTCTGCGGTGAGAGTATACATGAACATGGTTATTCCTTGAACCATGTATGCACAGGCGTAGTCCGTCAGGGTGTTATCTCCGTGGACATCGGGAGGTTCATCTGAATCAGGTGTGGACCCTTCTCGGCGAATGACCTCTCCAGCTCGCGGGCAAGGACTTCACAGGTACCCGCCTCAGTCGAATCCACCCCCATGCCCCTGCCCAGGCTCACCCAGTCGATGCCGGCCAGGTCGGTTAGACGTGCCGCAACAGGGCCCGGGACTCTGACCCCGTGACGGGCAAGTTCGACCTTGAGGATATCGTAGCTCCTGTTGGAAAAGACGAGGGTAGTGATATCAAGGCCTTCTTGTGCCTGGGTCCAGAGTGCCTGAACGGTGTACATTCCTGCGCCGTCGGCCTGCAGGTCGATCACCTTCCTGTCCGGGCAGGCCATCGACGCCCCGACGGCACAGGCAGGTCCCTGGCCGAGCGATCCGCCGGTGAGGGTAAGCAGGGTAAAGGGGGGAAGACCCGCAGTGAGGGGGTAGTACCAGACGCCGTTCGTGATGGACTCGTCCACGACGACGGCATTGACCGGCTGGAGGGCCGCCAGTACGGCACATGCCTTCTGCCCGTCCAGGGGGCCCTGCGGGAGACCCGGCCTCGACGGACCTGCGAGCAGTTCGTCAGAGGGTACTGCTGGTGCACCGAGGGCCTCCGCCAGGCTGATCAGTGAGCGGGCTGCATCCCGCCCGGGACCGGCCAGGTGCATCCGTGCCTGATCGTCTCTCAGGAGGGAGCCGGGACCGTCCCTGTACCCGAAGAACGCCACGGGCTCCCGGGCTCCGGCAAGGACGAATGCATCGTATCCTTTCAGCATCTCCATGGCAGCCTCGGGAAAATACGGAATCCTCGCCAGGTCGGGAAGGCCTGCGCCGCGTTCCATCCGTGCGGGGAAGGCTTCCGCCAGGAGACTGCATCCGCAGGCATTCCTGATCCGGGCGGCAGCAAGGAGGGCCCCCCGGGACAGCGCCCGGCCGCCGAGAACCAGAGCCGGCCGCGCATGCCCCCGGAGAAAGGCTAACACATCGTCGATCGCCCTGTGGCCCGTCCGGCCTGCCTCCCCTTCCCTCGTGACCTGCACCGGGGACCCGGACAACTCTGTCTGCAGGTCGAAGGGCACGACGAGGGTGGCCACCTGACCTTCCCGGGCTGCTGCTATGGCATCGGCCATGTCCCGGGCAAGGAGACCGGAAGTGGTGCATGTCCGCTGCCAGCCGGATACGGCTGAGGCCATCGTCTCTATCTCCATGGCCAGGGGCGGATCCAGTTTCCGATGCCAGGCGGGGTGATCGCCCACGACCGTCACGATGGGCGTATGCGCCCTGCGGGCGTTGTGGAGATTTGCCGTACCGTTGGCCAGGCCGGGACCCAGATGGAGCAGCGCCATGGCAGGCTTCCCGGCCATACGGGCATATCCGTCCGCCGCGCCGGTGCACACCCCCTCGAACAGGCACAGCACTGCCCGAATCCCTTCCACGGTATCAAGCGCAGCAACCAGGGGTAACTCCGTGGTTCCTGGGTTTGCGAAACAGACTTCGACTCCCCCGGCCCGTGCCGCCCGGATGATGGATTCAGCCCCGTTCATTGTCCCCCCTTGCAGCTCATATAGCTTATGCATTCCTATCCTGTTATTTGGACAATACGATACTCATGGAAGATTCCTTCCTGCCACCTTGACACGACCCCGGCCATGACCTCATGCGGTATTGACAAAATGTACACGCCAGAGGGCCTCCCTACTGCCCCAGTGACATCTTGTCACAAGCCGGGAGATGGCCGCCTTTAATCGATCATGTTATCAATTGGTTGCATGCCGACAAGACCTGGCACATCCCTTGCTGAATCAAAGAACAGGAGAATAAAAACAAACCCCAGGAGGGCAAGACAATGATGACAGTATGGATCGTTCTCGGTTGTCTGTTCATGACCGGCATCGGCATCAGGTTCACCTACAGGGTCCTGGGGCTCACCCCGGTGGAAGCGACCGCAGTGTTCATCATGATCGTCACCCTGGTGGGCATCAACACCGGTCCGGCCCGTACGCTGATCATGAACCTGCTGGGCTGACCGGGGTGCCTGAAAAGCTATCCACACCCGCTGAGGAAAGGAGGGTACGTGCCATGACAACCGTATTCATCGCCACCGGCATCGCAGCGTTTCTGGCCCTGGCAGCGAGGTTCCAGAAACACGCGGGGCATACCCCCAAGGCTGTGTACCCCAGGTAGGAGATTCCCTCCCCTGCCTCAGCGGCGACAAGCGCATACCAAGTAACCGCGGTCCGGCAGGGCCGCGGTTTTGTTTCGCATCACCTATTTCTTCTTGATCAGCCCGTCCAGCACGTTCTCCAGGGCCTTGCGGGTCTCCTCGGTGCCGGGGGGGAGTTGGCCCTTGTCCTGGAGCTTCTTCATGCCCTTGTCCAGGGCCTTGGACGTGTAGTACTTCGTGAAGGCGCTGCTCAACGATTTCACCTCCACCATGGGGACGGGCTTCTTGACCGTACCCGTGATGGTCATGGGCAGCACGAGCCGCTTCTGGTCGTTCATGATGGCGGAAAATGCCTCGGCTTTGTTTCCGATGCGCTGGGAAAAACGCTTGGGCAGCACCACGTTGCCCGTAAGGTTGACCTCGTTGGTCTCCATGCTGATGGTGCCCTTCAGGCTCGACTCGGTGTCCACATCCTTGCCGCTGCTGATGTTCAGGAGCTTCATGGTATCCACGGTGATCACCTTCTTTGCCAGGTCCACCTCGGCGTTCATGGCTTCGAAACGGGTCGTGTTGTATTTCTGGACTTCGGCCGGAGCGAACCCGAAGATCTCTGATGCCCCGGGCACCCCGAGGAGGGAACTCAGCACGGTACCCGCCAGGTCGAAGTTCCTCCACTCGCCCTTGCTGATGCCGATCTTTCCCTTGGCACCGAGGTTGCTTAAAGCCGGCGCACCGGCCACGCCGCTGGCCTTGAGGTCACCGGAGAGCGTTCCTGCGAAGACACCCTTGAAGCTGGTCATGGTGTCAAGGATACTGCCTGCCTGAACATTATTGAAGACCGGGTCCGCCGACCATGCCTTGGTCTTGAGGTTGTAGGACGCAGAGCCCTTGATGGAGCCTTTGAGCGCAGCCAGGTCGAAGGACTTCACCCTGAGCTGGTCTCCTGCAAGACTGAACGCGCCGGTGAGGTTCGTGTAGGGGATATTGGCAAAGGTCCCGCCCCGGGACCTCATGGTACCCTGTGCAGTCAGATTTTTTTCCTTCTTCACGGCATCCACCGAGACGGTCATCCCGTTCATGTCGGCCGTGATCGGCCCGGCCAGGACCTTTCCCTTGGGCTGCTCGCCTTCCTTGGGCTTGGTAAGCACCAGACCCATGTGCTCCGAAAGAGCCTGAACGTTGATATCCAGGGGACCGCCGCCGCCCCCGTTGAGGGTTGTCTTCACCACGATGCTGCCGCTCGGTTTGAACGACCTGAGCATGGGTATGATCGCCTGCGCGGTCTGCAGGGGGACCTGATTCGTTTCTATACGGACAGTAAACCGCGAGGTGTCGCCCGCCTTCCGGACCTCCCCAGAGCCCCTGGCCTTTACGGCGCCGAGGTCGAAGTCCAGGGTGCTGATCTCCATGAGCTCCGGCTTCTTCACTATCGTGCTCGAAAGGTTAAAGGGGCTGTTCGCCGGCTTGTCGAAGAACGTGCCGAAGGTAATGACCATGGGCTTCATGTCCATGTCTGCCTTGACCTCGAAGGACTCCTTTGATCCTCGGGTGACGAGCCTGAATCCGGCAGGTCCGGACATGGTCATCTTGTCCGGGAGCAGACCTGCCGGCAGGGGGATGCTGTCCGGTGTGATATGGTCGGAATGCACCATGATGTTCCAGGACGGTTTCACCTTGAAGTGGTCCACCTTCCCCTCGAAGCCGCCCTTGTCCCTGCCGAGGGTGAAGGTGCCGTTCCTCAGGACGAGGACCTGCTTCCCGAGATCGAGATCCATATCACCCGCCACGGAGCATGACGTCCCTTTCCGGTCCTTTGAGGCCTTTCCCCCTAATACAAGACCCGCAAGGTCCACCACCAACCGGGAGGTGACCCGATCGCCCAGGCTCCCCTTTGCCGTCATGTCCACCTTCATATCCCCTGCACTGACCGGCATCTTCACCGGGAGCGAAGCGAGAGAAACGGAATCCAGGAGCACCTGCACGTCGATGGGCGCCTGTCCGAAGCCTCCCCCCTCCGGCACCGGACCGATGGTGCCCTTCATAGTGAGGTTCTGACCCTTGGCGCTCATGACCGCGGCAGCCAGGGAGAAGGGGATGGGCCTGGTCAGGGAGATGTCGCTGGACTCCACATCGATGTCGCTCACCGTGAACGGCGCTTCACCGGGCTTGGCCTTGTTGTCGATATAGCTGATGGCCGCGTTCTTCACCTCCACATTGCCCACCATGAGCTTGTCAAGGACACCCGGTCCACCCTCTTCTTCCCCTGTCTTTTCAGGCTTCGGCAGGAGCAGGGTCGTAAAATTGAATACGCCGTCCTTGTCCCTGATGATGGAAACCTTCGGCTCATCGAGCACGACCCCCCTGACACGAATCTCCTTCTTGAGCAGGGGCAGGAGGGCCACCTTGACCTTTGCGCTCTTGAGCGTGAGGAAATCCCCCTGGGAAAAGGCCCTGTCATCGGCTATGCGCAGACCCGTGATCTCGGCGCCGAGACCGGTCAGGATGCTGAGCCGGATGCCGTCGAAATCCACCTGGCGGTCCGTGACGGACTTGATGCCCTCGAGGATCGCGGCCTTGTGCCTGTTCAGATCGATGGCAAAGGGCAACGCGGCAAGGATCAGGACAATCATGCCGATGATGATTCCCGCACCGATGGCGAGCTTTTTCATACATGGACCTCCTTGAACAATGCATGGCGCCATACGGCGTCCATGCCATAACAATAGTAACACTCACCCGGTGTTCAGACAACGGGTGTGAGGGAGATAATCATACATCCTGCAATGCGGGAAGGTGAAGATCAGCTCAGTCCAGCCCCAGCTGCCCTCCCGGATTCATGATGTCGTGCGGATCGAAGTGGCGCTTGAGCGCCCTGAGCACCCCCATCTGCTCCGGCCCGAGATGCCTTTCCATCCAAGGGCCGATCATGCGGCCCACACCGTGGTGATGGCTCAGGGATCCGCCGTATTCCACGATGCGGTCGATGATGCCCCGGTGGAAGGTACGGAACTCGTCCGGATCGTCCATCCTGGCCAGGAAGATGAAGTAGAGGTTGGTGCCCTGGGGATAGAAGTGGGACGCATGGGTCATGCACATGGTCTGAGGCCTGGACTTGATGTACTCGCGCACCCCCTGATGGAGCCGGTGCAGGTTGTCCCAGGTCACTGAGGACTCCAGGGTGTCGATGAGGACTCCGTAGTCCATGAGGTCCTCCCGCATGTACGGCTCCTTGTAGCGCGTGTGCTCCCACTTCCTGGCCGCATACCCGGTGAGCGACATGGCGCCGAGCTCCCTGCAGATGCGCTTCACCTGGCGCTCCACGTTGCGGGCGAAATCCTTCTGTCCCTCGGCGTTGCCCAGGAACAGGCAGCGTTCCATGGGACGGAAGCCCTTCTTTTGGAGGAAGGCGTCCACGAATCCCGGCATGCCGTAGAGCTTCAATCCCCGGTCCGTCTCTTCGGGGTCCGAGATCCTGAAGATGGCCGGCATGCCGAACTCGCCCTGGCAGATCTCGCGGCTCGCATCCACGGCTGCCTCCCAGGAAGGAAACATGAAGCTGAACCGCCTGGTGTTCCCGGGCATGTGCCGGTAGATCTTCATGGTGGCCTCCACCAGGATACCGTACGCCCCCTCGCTGCCCTTCATGATGTCGTTGAGCTTGGGGCCGGTGGCCGTGGCCGGGTAGTCGAACGTCCTGAAGGTGCCTGCGGGGGTCACGTATTCCTGGCTCACCACCAGGTCATAGGCGTCGCCGTAGTAGGATGACGCCTGCCCCGAGCCCAGGGTCACGATCCACCCTCCCACGGTGGAGTACTCGAAGGACTGGGGGAAGTGTCCGCAGGTGTACCGCCGCCTCGTGTGGAACAGCTCGGGAGCCCTGCGCAGGGCGTCCTCATAGGCCGGTCCATAGATGCCGGGCTGCACGCGGGCGGTCTGGTTGGGCTCGTTGACCTCCAGCACCCTGTTCATGTGCGTACCCAGCACCAGGGAGATGCCTCCGCGGACAGGCCTCACCCCGAAGTTCACCGAGCTCCCGGCGCCGTAGGTGTAGACGGGGATCCGGTGTTCATGGCAGTAGGCCACGATGCGCTGCACGTCCTGCTTGGACCGGGGATGGACCACGAGGTCGGCGGCGGCTTGAACCACGCCCTTCCTGAGCTCGAGAAGCTCCTCGGTCGTCTTGCCCGAGGCATACCTCACACGGCTGTAATCGTCCGCAGCAACGTTCTCCCTGCCCGCGACGGCCTCGAGGCGTTCGCGGTGGGCCGGGTCAAGGGCGGGCGGCCGGTTCAGGCGGACGCCGTCCAGCCCCTGGTTCCTCTTCGTGCGGAAGTCCTCGTCGGTCATGGAGAAGTCATGCTTGATCATCTCGTACCATGCCCGGCTCGGGTGCTTGAACTCATGGGGATCGCCGTACTTGAAGACCGAGCGCCAGGAGCCCGTCGGCGGTGCCTCCTCCGTCCATTTCGGGAGAAATTTGGACCTGCCCATACCCACCTCCTCGTTTCCTCTTCATTCACCGGGGACCCGGAGGGCCTCCCCGGTCTCCGTGAGCTCTTGTTCGATGCGCCCGCCGTCCCAGCCGAGCTCCCTGCCCGCCGCCGCGGCGATCTCCTCGAGGACCCCGTCGCCTGGGTTTCCCAGCGTGGCGATGCCGGTGCGACGGAGCACGATGTCGGAGAGCTTCCGGGCCATCTCGTGCCTCACGGCGTACACGACCTGGGCCATGATCTCGCCGTCGCTGTTGAGCATCTCCCTAAGCGCCCCTTCGTTGCGCGCCAGATCCAGCACGCCCTGATGCTCGGTCCCGTAGTTCCTCCCCAGGTATTCGGTGGTGGCGGGATCGAAGTCCCGGTTCTTCCGATTGAGGTCGAGCATGAAGGTCTTCATGTCCGGGATCTGCGAGCCCCATAGGTAGCGCCGTGCCGTGGGCGACGCCATGGGGCGCCGGTTCAGCTTCTTCTCCACCAGGTCGACGGCTGTCTCGGCAAGGTTCCTGCTGGTGGTGAACTTCCCGCCCTCCACGGTGATGAGGCCCTCCAGCCCGTCTCCGGCATTATCGTGGATCTCGTACTTCCTTGAGGCGCCGTAGGTATCCGCCGAGACATCCTCCACCAGGGGACGGAGCCCTCCGTAGGCGTACAGGACGTCATCGGAGGTCACCACCTCGGTGCCCAGGGTCGTGTTGACCTCTTCGATGAGCCCCAGGATGCTCCTGAGCGTCACCCGGTATTCGTCGGGCATTCCCGTGAACGGACGGTCCGTGGTGCCGATGAGGGTGTGGTTCCGCCAGGGGACCATGAAGAAGTGCCTACCCTCCCTGGTCATATAGCTCACCACGTGGCTGTTGACCCGCTTCCTGGTCACGATGTGGATGCCCTCGGATCTCGTCAGGCTACCCGGGGCGTTTCCCGGCCGGGCAAGCCCCAGGAGCAGGTCCGCCCAGGGCCCGGTGCAGTTGATGACCATGGCGCCCGTCAGCTCCGAGGTCTTCCCGGTCAGGAGGTCGGTCACCCGCACCCCCTTCACCCGCCCGCCTCCGTTGGTGAGGAAATCATCCACCCGGGCATAGTTGGCCGCAAGAGCCCCGTGGAAGACTGCGGACTTGATGAAGGCCAGGGTGAGTCGCTCGGGGAAGATGTTGGCGCAGTCGTAGAAGACCGAGGCCCCCTTCATGCCCCGGGCAAAGATGCCGGGTTCGAGGACCAGGGCCTCGTCCGTGGATATCTTCCGGTGGGGCGGGATTTTTTTGCTCCTGTCCCAGGTGCGGTTGCGGTCATAGGACAGGGCGTCGTAGATCTGCAGTCCGATGCCTATCTCCACCGCGTTGTTCTTGGGGCAGACGCCGTCGTGCACCATCATCATGGGGATAGGGTAGACGAAATTCGGGGCGATGTTCTCCAGGGTTCTGCGTTCCTTCAGCGATTCGCGGACCAGACCGAACTCTGCATTGGCCAGGTAGCGCAGACCCCCGTGAATGAGCTTGGAGGTAGCCGACGAGGTGGCGCAGGCGAAGTCCTTCTTCTCCACCAGCGCGGTCCGCAGCCCCCTGCTGGCCGCCTCATACGCCACGGCCGCACCAGTGATGCCTCCCCCCACGACGATGACGTCGAAGGCCTGATGGATGGGTTCTTCGATGAATCTCCTCACGGCTTCCCCCCCTCTTCCCTGATCTTCATGATATAGGAGCGTATGGCCCGCTCCGCATAGTCCAGCACGTCGTACATGACCCGTTTCGCCAGACCGGGATCGGAGAGCCTGATGGCCTCGTAGATCTCTTGGTGGAACCTGGCCGAACGATCCCGATTCTCGGGGATATCGAAGTAGAGGTGGCCGAAGTCCACGAAGAAGCGGTTGTAGAAGTTGAGCTGGATGAGGTAGAGGATATTTCCGCTGGCACGCGCTATGATCTTGTGAACCTCCATGTCCCGTTCCATGACGCTCAGGTCTGCACGGTCGAACACCGTTTTTCTGAGGTCCTCCACGTGGGCGTCGGTCCTCCTGCGGGCGGCGATGGCGGCCATCTCGGGAACGAGGATAAGCCTGAACTCCAGCAGGGTCATGAGGATATCCACATCCAGGTTGTCGTCCAGGTAGAACAGGGCCGAGATGAGGTCGAGGCTGGGGCTCTCCAGGTAATCCTTCACATACACCCCGTCGCCGTGCCGGATCTCGATGACCTCCAGAGACTCCAGTTTCTTGAGGGCCTCGCGGATGGTGGACCTGTTCACCTCGAAGGCTACGGCCAGGTTCCGTTCCGTGGGGAGCTTGTTGCCCACAGGGATCTCCCCCTTGATGATCCTCTTGAGGAGGATCGCTGCGACACGCTCATAGAGCCTGCTCCTGACGATCTGTTCCCTGCGTGGTGCCGGCATGTTCATAGGCTACCCCTTATTGGTCGGGTGGTCGGACCAATAATTATTTCATTTCATGACACCAGTCAAGAACAATTCGGATGACCATGACTGAAGAAGAATGGCCCTTCTATTCATGGTATTGTTCCCGCCTCCACCGCCAGGGCAGGTCAACGATGACCCCGGGCTTTTCCGCGGCATACAGCACCTCGAAGGCCTTCTTCAGGACTGCGCGCTGCTGGGCCACGTTGCCGGGCTCCCCCAGGGGGTGGCCAAAGGGCCATTTGAGGAAGACGCTCCGGGGAGGCTTGACCTTCTCGGTATACTCCCTGACGATGGAGATGCCGATGGTGGGAATGCCGGTCCTCTCTATTTCACGCTGGATCAGCCCCACGGACTGATTGCATACCCCTCACCCCGGTGTCAGGAGGACGATGTCCGCTCCAAGTTCCTTCAGACGCGAGGCGACCCGGGGGGCGCTCACGTGCGTGAGGGTCAACACGTGGCGGCCCGTGATGTGACCCATGAAGGCGTAGTGAAACCGGGTGACCCCCCCGACGACCCCCTCGGAAACGAGTTCCCCGATGCGGTCCAGGGGAAAGACGACGTTGATGTCCCGATCCGCATCCGTGTGGTCGTAGTAGTCGTGGGTGATCATAAGATCCCGGCGCGGAGTACCCGCATCGATCTCGCGGAAGGTCGGATCCCCGTCCGGGTCGTGCATGTCGAAGGGCTGCTGGTCCCGGCGGTGCACGCCTGCGGTGGTGACCAGCGCCACGGCGCACTCATCCAGGGGCTTCGTCAACGAGGTCCATGGGATGTCCTGCAGGACCAGCGGCTCGAAGGCGTCGACGACCATCCCGGAGAGCGCAGGATGTCGTGTGACGATCCTCGCGATGAGACGGTTCTTCAGGCGTGTGAGCAGCGGCATTCGTCGTACTCCCTTTCGACCCCGGTCATGCAGCCGGAGCCGCATGCCTGTCATGGAAATTGTACCATATTCCGGATCTCATGCCAGGTGAAGATGACGCCGGGCGGATGAATGACCCTCTTGACGCTTTCCGGCCGCCCGGAGACGTCCATCGGGGAAGGCCCCTACACCGGGTCGGCTCCTCCGTGCCTCCGGCGATAGAGCCGGTATCCGAAAGGGATCAGCGAGATCAGTACGATGAGCAGTATTCCCACCAGCAGGTTCGCCGAGAGGCGCCCTTTCAGCAGATCCAGGAGCGAACTGGAGAAGACGATGAAGGCGATACAGGCGGGGAGCATGCAGATGAAGGAAGTCACGGCATAGGGCAGAAATCCTATCTTCGTCAGGCCGAAGGCGTAGTTCAGCAGGTTGAAGGGAAAGAGCGGGATGAGCCGGGTGAAGGCCACCACCTTCCATCCGTGGCGTTGAACCCCCTCGTCGAGCCTCTTCCAGCGGGGAGTCGTGAGCATGCCTTCCACCCAGCCCCGAGCAGCGTACCGGGCGATGAGGAAGGCGATGCAGGCCCCGGCCGTGGCCCCGGTGATGGCATAGACCACCCCCCAGAAAGGTCCGAAGAGGATTCCCCCCGCAATGGTGAGGGGCAGCCCGGGCAGGAGCAGAGAAGGCGCCACGGCATAGAAGCCCATGTAGATGAGCGGGGCCATGATCCCGGTTCCCTTGATGAGGCCCCGCAGGCGCTCCTGATCGAGCAGGTCGGTCAGACCGGTTACCCTGGCCGCGATGATGGCTGCAATGATCAAGGCAAAGACCAGTACCCGGCCCTGGACCCCGCCTGACTCCCCACCGGCCCGGAAGGTACGCTCCCGCGATGCGGCTGCGGGTACTGCCTTACGGAAGCGGCTTTTCATGCGCAGCCGGTTCAGGTAGGTGAACGGGGCTCTCGCCTCAGGGCTCCTCCCGGCAAGGGCCTTCTCAGGGTCGCATATGATGTCCAGGACGTGGACGGTCCGCACACGCCTTCCCAGCCTCTCTGCGCACCCGGCGCAGTAGGTTGTCATGGTACGTTCCTGCAGACGACCGGTGGAACGTTCGGTCCAGGCACCGGCCAGTTCGGGGGAAACGGTATACGCCCCTGCACCGCTCCCGCAGCACAGGGTCAGCTCCCTCGCATGCTCCATGTCGCGGGCCGTGATCCCGGCTTTCCTGAGATGGCTGCGGACCGCATCGTGGCAGACGGTGTGGAAACGTACGGCGCACGGATCGTGGATTGCGACCTCGCCCCTGTCCGTTCCGGGGGCATGTCCCCTCTCAGGCAGTGCCTCGTAGACCATCCGCACCTGGAGACCCGAGCCGTACTCCCTGAACATGGAGTAGCAGTTCGGACAGGCTACGATGACCTCCCGAACCCCGTGGCCGGTCAGATATGTGCACATCTCCCCCATCATGGTCCGTGAGAACTCATCTCTGCCCAGACTCTCGGAGATCCGTCCGCAGCAGTCGAGCACGATGCCGAGGCGGGGGTCGTCCCTGCGCAGCATCTCGAAGACCTCGCCGGTCCTTCCGGGCCGCGTGCCGGGCAGTGCGCATCCCGGGAAGAAAACGACCGTGCACCCATCGGGCAGACCGTACCAGGTGAAGCGCCTCGACATGCCGGTACGCTCGTAGGCCAGGAGGCCCTTATGCTCCGGGAACGGGGCGGTTCCGCGGTCGACCGCCTCCCTGCGCATCTCCAGGAACATCTCCGCAGGGGCCGCGTCGACGGGGCACACCGCGCTGCAGAGCCTGCACAGGCTGCACGCGAAGGGCATTCTCATGCCTTTCGCATCGGCCGGGTCATAGCCACGCACGATCTCGAGGGGCGTGCCGTATCTCTTCAGGAAGGCGCACTCGTCGCGACAGGCGCCGCACTCCGTACACCGTTCCCTCACCCGTTCAAGGCTCTCCCGGAGGCCGGTACGGAGAGGACGGACAGTGCTGTCGGAAGGGCTGCTCAGGTTGTGCATGTGCGTCATTGTACATCAAGGCGGTAGCAGACGACCAGGGGGAAGGCTTCTTTCCGGGGCAGGGTCTCGGGCCTTCCCCGGAAGGTCGAGTTCGGCGTGAGGGCCCGCCTGATGCCCCTGATGTGGGGATAGGCCGCATTGCTCGTGATGCCCACAGGACATGACTCCAGACAGGTAAGGCAGCCGGTATTGTGCCGGAGCGCAGCCTCCCTGTTCCCCCCGAAGCGCATCATGAAGCCTCCACCCGCTCCGTCATGGAAGACGTCCTTGAGGCCGAGCGGCTTCTCCAGACCATGCCACAGTACGGACACCGCCAGAGGATCCCCTGCAACGACATCGCCGTAGCTTTCCATGGTCAGGTTGTTCCCGGGCCTCCCGCCGACCCTTACCAGCGCGTCATGAAGGTCGATCGGTTCTGCAGGGGAAACCAGGATGAACTTGTCCGCACATGCCCCCCTGCCGCACCCGATGCCCCAGTGGGCCGTCGTCCGGGTGAGGTGCTCCAGGCTGAGCTCGGCATACATCATTACGGTCCGCCCAGGAAGATCCTCAGCGAGAGGCCTTCCCCTCGTCGGCCAATCCGCCCGAGAGCCTCCGGCAATGGTCGCCGCATGGAGCATACCCCGGGGCCCCGCGATCACCGCACCGCTCGCCAGGAGCGCCTTGACCAGGAAGTCGCGGCGGGAGAGCCCGGTATCCGGTTCATGTCCGTTCCGGTCCTGCACCTTTATGTCCTCGGCCGCACGATGGCGGGAAACGGGTTCATGGGGCACGGCACCAGCGGCATCGCGCCCCATGACCGGTTGGCTCTAGTCCACCTTGCCCATGGGATAGTCGCCCTCATCCCAGGCCTTGATGCCGCCCGGGAATCGGTACACGTTCCTGTATCCGAGCTTCTTCGCCCACATGGCCCCGTTGTGGCTGCGGGTACACTTCACGAACCCGCAGTAGAAAACGATAAGGCGGTCCTTGTCGGGACCGAGGAGCTTTTCGAAGGCGGCCTTGGCGTTGTCGTCCATGGAGGCCATCTCGGGAATGGGGAATTCCATCTGGACCGCCCCTTTGACATGCTGCTTCTTGTAGCTCGCCTCGTAGGGCATGGTGTCGACAATGAGCATGTCCTTCTTCTGATCCATCCAGTCCTTGAGCTCCTTGGCAGTGACGATGTCATACCCGCCCCTGGCGACTTCACGGGCAAAGGTGACCGCGATCTGCTCGGTCTCCAGCTCCTTGCTGCCCCAGGCGGCAAACGCGCTGGATGCGCATGCGACCATAATAACCGTAACCATAACGAACCCCGCCATACTCTTGTGCAGCTTCATATCATCCTTCTCCTCTCAGTTATGCTCTCCATCGATTCCTTCATGCGTGTATCGCCGCAGGTCCCCCTGTTGCGAATATGCCGGGACAGGTACAGGTAAGGTACCACGATCCCCTCGAGGACCAGGTCCCGCCAGAATGCCTGCACCAGACCGGCCTGCTTCGCCAGGTCGTCCGCCCCGAAGCAGCCGCAGTCCACGTCGAGGTTCAGGGAGATCCCGTAGCCCAGGACCAGCACGAACATGCCCAGCAGCGCGGCGATGAGGGCAAGGCTTCCCCTGATGTCCAGGAGAAGCCCGATGCCGGCCACGGTCTCTACGACGGGCAGTCCCACGGCCGCCACGGGCAGGAGCACCTCGGGCACCAGGTCGTATCCGGAGATGGTTCGGGCAAAAGCCTTCGGGTCGAAGAGCTTGATGACCCCGCCATAGATGAACAGGGCGGCAAGGGCCAGACGGACGATCCGGTAGGGCCACACCCATGACATGATGGAACGTACCGCCCCGAGCACACCCGTACGGTACCTGCCATGTCGTTCCATCACCCCTCCCCGTATACGCCATGATCTCGAACGTGCAGGCACGAACCGTTTGCCGCAGAGGTGCGCCTGTCTTAAACCATGCCATGCGGTTTGCATTATTCTGTAGCCCATATGGAGGCACACTTCCAATGCAATGATTTCATGGATACCGCCCCATCATTCACGTCCCGCATGCTCCTCCGTGAAGATCAGCCGACCGTGAACATGGATTGACTCACGGAACCCATGTGATATTCTTCTGCCGCATCGGCAGAACACCGTGAAGGGAGGACCCATGATCATCGTCCAAGTCCACATCCATGTAAAGGAGGGTTCCATAGCGGCCTTCGAGGAGGCCACCTGCGAAAATGCCCGGAACAGCATCCGGGAGCCGGGAATCGCCCGTTTCGACGTGATAAGGCAGGAAGACGACCCGACCAGGTTCGTGCTCGTGGAGGCCTACCGTTCCCGGGAAGCCCAGGCCCTCCACAAGGGCACGCCCCACTATGAGGCCTGGCGTGATGCCGTGGAGCCCATGATGGCCGAGCCGAGGTACAGCATCAGGTATGCGAACGTCTTCCCGGACGATGCGTCCTGGTGATCGGAAGCGGCCATGCGTTTCGAATTCGCCACAGCAGGAAGGATCGTCTTCGGCCAGGGGAGCACCAGCGAGGTCGTCGATGCCGCACCGTCGCTGGGCAGCCGCTGTCTCCTGGTCACGGGGAAAAACCCCCACCGGTGGACCAGCCTCATGGACAGGCTCAGGAACAGGGGGGTTGCCTCCGAGGTCTACAGGGTACCCGGTGAGCCGACCACGGAAACCGTCCTGAAAGGGATCTCCGCCGCTCGCGAGCACCGGTGCGACTGCGTGATCGCCATCGGCGGCGGCAGCGTCATCGATACGGGAAAGGCCATCGCCGCCATGATCACCAACCCGGGGGATCTCCTCGATTACCTGGAGGTCGTGGGCAGGGGCATGCCCCTGCAGCACCACCCCGTCCCGTACATCGCGGTGCCAACTACGGCGGGAACGGGCAGTGAGGTCACCAGGAATGCGGTCATCATCTCCCGCGAGCACGGGGTGAAGGCGAGCCTGCGCTCCCCCCTGCTGCTGCCCGCCCTCGTGGTGGTCGACCCTTTGCTCACCCATTCGCTGCCCCCGGAGATCACGGCGAGCACCGGGCTCGATGCCCTGACCCAGCTCCTGGAATCCTATGTCTCCAGCGGAGCGAACCCCCTGACCGACGGGATCTGCCGGGAGGGACTTGCACGGGCAGCCAGGTCCATCAGGACCGCCTATCAGGACGGTGGGAATACCACGGCCAGGGAGGACATGGCCCTGGCAAGCCTCTTCAGCGGCATCGCCCTGGCCAATGCGAAGCTCGGAGCGGTCCACGGTTTCGCCGCGGCCGCAGGCGGGCAGTGCCGGGCTCCCCACGGGCTCGTCTGCGCATGCCTTCTGCCGCACGTGGAGGAGATGAATCTCCGGGCATTGAGGACGCGTTCTCCCGGCTCGCCTGCGGTGAGAAGGTTCGAGGAGGTGGCGCGGATCATGACCGGGAACCCGGAGGCCAGGGCCGATGACGGCATCACCTGGCTCAGGGAACTCTGCTCACACATGAAGGTGCCGCCGCTGAGCGAAATCGGGATCGAGGAGGACGTCTATCCGGAGCTCATATCCGGTGCCCGGCGGGCCAGCAGCATGAAGGGCAACCCCATCGTGCTCACTGACGAGGAGCTCGACGAGATCCTGCACCGGGCCTGAGACAGACTGTCGTCCCAGCCTGAGTAATCGCCGTCCTCCGTATCGGTGACCCCGATGACGTCATTCCAAGGGAAAACAGCGGAGGCTACTTCTCCGCCTCATCGGCAACGGGCTGATCGGCTCCCTGGAGCAGGCGTGCCAAGGCATCGATCTTGTCCTCCAGTTTGTCGATCATGACCTGCTGCTTGTAAACCACTTCATTGAGCTTCTGGATCGTGTCTTCATGATAGGTCACCATGGTTTCCAGCGCTGTGAATCTCTTTTCACTCATACGTCCCCCAATAGTGCCCTCTCATTCTCTCACTTCACCCGTCAGGTACCAATATATGCCGCAACCGGGTAGAATCAACCGCAGGGCGGGAAAAATATCCTGCAGGACGCAGTGCTATATTCTCATGGATCCATGGTGATGAACTTCCACAATCATATTGATCCGGGAACGATTCTGTGGTGCTCTAGGGGATAATGCTGTGGCTCCCCCTTTCCCTGGTGGCGGCCTTTGCCTCGGCAACGGCCGATGCCTTGCTCAAGAGGCATTTCCATCACCTGAGCCCGTACGAGATGGGCGCGGTCAGGCTCGTGTACGCCCTGCCGTGGCTGGCCATTGGTCTCCTCTTCATACCATGGCCTGCCGTCGACCGTCTCTTCTTCACCGCCATCGCCTGCGGACTTCCCCTGGAGATCACGGCACTTCTCTGCTACATGAAGGCCATCAAGGTTTCCCCGCTGTCCCTGACGCTGCCCTTCCTTGCCTTCACCCCGGCCTTCCTGGTTCTATCCGGCAGAATCATCCTCCATGAGAATCTCACCTTCGGGGGAATGCTCGGCATCCTGCTCATCGTTGCGGGTTCCTACTGCCTCCACCTCTCCGAGATCAGGGCCGGCCTGTTCGCCCCCTTCAGAGCCATCGCCAGAGAGCAGGGCTCGCGGCTCATGCTGCTGACGGCCCTCATCTATTCCATCACCTCGGCCCTCGGAAAACTCGGGGTGCTGCATTCAAGCCCCGCCTTCTTCGGCATAGTCTACTTCACCTGCCTGAGCGTCATCATGCTCGCCGTAATGCCGCTCGTTCCCGGCCTGAAGATGCAAAGGCTCGGTGGAAAGCCCCTGGCCGGACTCACCGTGGGGATCACATATGCGGTCATGGTGTTCAGCCACATGGCAGCGATCTCCATGGTCCAGGCGGCATACATGATAGCGCTCAAGCGGACGAGCCTGCTCATCGGGGTACTCTATGGGGCATTCCTCTTCCGGGAGGAGAAGATATATGAACGCCTCATAGGCGCAGCCATCATGCTGGGCGGTGTATTCGCGATCGGTTTATTCGGATAGAGGCCGCAACCGTCAGATGTCTATGACGGAATTATCGCTGTCTCCGTAGGGGCTCTTCGTGTACTTGTCCGCGCAGTCGTCGTTCTCCCAACTTGAACCGTCGATGAGGTAGCGGAACTGGTATTCCCTTCCCTTCTCGAGGTTGATGGTGAGATTGAATGAGCCGTCCTTCTGCAGTTTCATGGGGTGGGAACTCTCGTCCCATCCGTTGAAATCACCCACGAGGTAGACGGATCCGGCGGAGCGGGACATGTCCTTGGGGAGTGTGAAGGTTACCTTGCACTCAGGTTTGGTTTTCAGGTACTGCTTCTTAATGCTCATCCTTTCCTCCTTGGCGGAACAAATCCTGAAGAACAGGGCCTACATGTATTAATATAAACACACCTTACCGAGTCAATACCTCCAAAAGAATCCGGCATCAATGGTAAATATCACACCGGTCAGGGGCGGGTTGCCCTCCTATGTCGATTTTATCCTGCGCGCCGCCAGAACGGCGACACTCCGGTCTTTCAGGAGATACCTCCTGCCGGTGACGCGCGGGGCTTTGCCTGGATGACAATAGTCCTCACCCGCCTCCAGGGAGGTGTCGATGACGCGATGCCAGGCGTAACCGGCGGCCGGTTTCGGCAGCTCGAAGGCCAGGGGTTCCCAGAAGGCACTGATCATGAAGAATACATGCTCCCCCTCGAGGTCCGCCTTCATCTCGCAGGCGATGCTGCGGGACTCGTCCCCGAAGTCCGGCCTGCCGAGGCGCACTCCGTGCCACTGGATGTGCACGTTGACGTCCGTAGAGGGCTGCCGGGGTATGTGCCTGAGGTTGAAAAGGGAGTACGAGCGGGAAAACCTCATGACTCCCTGCACGAACCTCAGCAGATCTTCATGCCGACTGAGATCGTCCCAGTCGAACCATGCGAGCTCGTTGTCCTGGCAGTATGCATTGTTGTT
Organism: Thermodesulfobacteriota bacterium; assembly: GCA_036834365.1. Taxonomy (GTDB): domain Bacteria; phylum Desulfobacterota; class Desulfomonilia; order UBA1062; family UBA1062; genus MWEI01. The sequence goes on from DAITOA010000021.1 coordinate 18,860, forward strand.
GCCGTGCTGTGTCCTCCGCACCTCGTCGCCCATGAGGATCATGGGCGTTCCCTGCGATATGAACAGAATGGCGAAGAAGTTCTTTATCTGCCTGATCCTGAGCGACGCCAGGGCCTTGCTGACCGCAGGTCCCTCGGCGCCGCAGTTCCAGCTGAAATTGTAGTCGTTGCCGTCCCGGTTCTCCTCGTTGTTCCGTTCGTTGTGCTTGGCATTGTAGGAGACGAGGTCATTCAACGTGAAGCCGTCATGGCAGGTGATGAAGTTGATGCTGCGGTTGGTCTCGCGTTCGGGCTGCGGATAGATGTCCGGACTTCCCATGAGGCGGTTCGTGAGCCGGTATATCTCGGCTCGGTCACCCTTGACAAAGCGTCGGACATCATCCCGGAACTGGCCGTTCCATTCGGCAAACCTTTCTCCTATGAAGGATCCCACCTGGTACAGGCCTGCCGCGTCCCACGCCTCCGCGATGATCTTGGTGCCGGCCAGTACGGGGTCCGACTCGATGGACCAGAGGATGGGCGGTCGGTCCAGGGGTTCGCCGTGCTCGCCCCGCGCCATGACCGAGGCGAGGTCGAAACGGAACCCGTCCACATGCATATATTCCACCCAGTACCGCAGCGACTCGGAGATCATCCTGCGCACGATGGAATGGTTCGTGTTCACGGTGTTGCCGCAGCCGCTGTAATTCTCGTAGCGCCGGTGCTCGACGTTATAGATGTAGTAGTCCCTGTTTTCCAGCCCCCGTAGAGACTGGGTGGGACCCTCATGGCCCGCCTCGGCGGTGTGATTGAACACCACGTCCACGATCACCTCGATTCCTGCGGCATGCAGCGCCTTGACCATATCCCTGAACTCACCCATGGGCCCCAGGGCCCCCCCCCGGGAGCTGTATCCCGAATGGGGGGCGAAGAAGGCCATGGGGCTGTAGCCCCAGTAGTTGCTGAGTCCCGGGGGTGCATCCTGCACGTCGAACTGCTGGACAGGCATGAGCTCCACCGCGGTGATCCCGAGCTCCCTGAGATAGGGGATCTTCTCGACGAGGCCGGCATAGGTGCCGCGCTTTTCCTGGATGACCCCTGAGTTGGGGTTCCGGGTGAACCCTCCCACATGGAGCTCATAGATGACGCTGGTCGCATAATCGCGTTTCAGGGGCTCATCGCCTTCCCAATCGTACCCCGACGGGTCCACCACGCAGCACCTGGCTGCATGGGCGCAGTTGTCGCCCGGTCGGCATGCCGCGATGCGGTCGTAGTTCATTCCGAGCACCACAGCCTTGGTGTAGGGGTCCAGGAGGACCTTCTGTCCGTCGTAGAAATGGCCCCGAGCCGGGTCGAAGGGACCGTGCACCCGGTACCCGTAGAGCTGGCCTGCTCTGATCCCGGGCACGAAACAATGCCAGTAGTAGAAGGTCTTGTTCTTCTTGGGATCGAGGGTGATGATGCGTGCCGGCCGCACATCGTCCGGGTCGTCGAAGAAGAGGAGCTCCACGGCGTAACAGCTCCGGGAAAAGAGGGAGAAATTCACCCCGTCCGGGAGCACCGTGGCCCCCAGGGGATGGCACCTGCCAGGCTGGACCTCTTCTCGAGTCATCGGCGCAACACCCCTTCATGTCTCATGGAAAAACACCGCATGCTCACATCTTTCATGCTTTCCGGCGCGAGTCAAGAGAGAGGGTGAGAGAGGGTGATGGTCCGGAGGATATCTTTCATACCTGCCATGGCGCAGCTCCACCACGATACCATGTCACACGTATCGTGCCGAGAAGCTGACCTGGCGATTTTGCAGGGTTCCTTCCAACATCTTCATGTCAGAAGGAACCCTGCAAAATCGCCAGGCTATAATCCTCCAGGCACACCCATATGCGTTCTCTTGAAATGATCCCTCACAACCATCTCCACCCTCTCCTCACCCACACCATCTTCCCCCTTGACATCCGTGAAGCAATTCACTATTCCTTGTTAGCACTCATACATAGCGAGTGCCAACAAGACACCCATGATATACTTCAAAAAAGGAGGAAGGCGATGAAGATAAAACCGTTGCACGACCGTGTTATTGTCAAGAGGATCGAGGAAGACCAGAAGACCAAGGGCGGCATCATCATACCCGACACCGCCAAGGAAAAGCCCCAGATGGGCGAGGTGATAGCGGCCGGCCCGGGCAGAAAGAACGAAGAAGGGAAGATCTTCCCCCTCGACGTGAAGAAGGGCGACAGGATCCTGTTTTCCAAGTACGCCGGCAACGAGATCAAGATCGAAGGTGAAGAGCTGCTCATCATGAAAGAGGACGACATTCTCGGCATCATCTCAAAGTAAGGAGGAATCGATATGCCTGCAAAAAAAATCATATATAACGAAGAAGCCCGGTCCAAGATGCTCGTCGGCGTCAACAAGCTCGCCGACGCGGTGAAGGCGACGCTGGGCCCCAAGGGCCGCAACGCCATCCTGGACAAGATGTTCGGCGCACCGAACGTAACCAAGGACGGGGTGACGGTGGCCAAGGAGATCGAGCTCAAGGACAAATTCGAGAACATGGGCGCCCAGATGGTCCGTGAGGTGGCATCCAAGACCTCCGACGTGGCCGGTGACGGAACGACCACCGCAACCGTGCTTGCCCAGGCCATCTACACCGAGGGTCTCAAGTACCTGGCGGCCGGCATGAACGCCATGGACCTCAAGCGCGGCATCGACAAGGCCGCGGCCTCCGTGGTGGATGATCTCAAGAAGATGAGCCGCAAGGTGGAGGACAAGAAGGAGATCGAGCAGGTCGGCTCCATCTCCGCCAACGGCGACAACGAGGTGGGCGCGCTCATCGCGGACGCCATGGACAAGGTCGGCAAGGAAGGCGTCATCACCGTCGAGGAGGCCAAGGGTATGGAGACGACCCTGGAGCTGGTAGAGGGCATGCAGTTCGACCGCGGCTACCTGTCCCCCTACTTCGTCACCGACGCCGACCGCATGGAGACCGTGCTCGAAGACCCCTACCTGCTCATCTATGACAAGAAGATCAGCAACATGCGTGACATCATTCCCGTGCTCGAGAATATCGCCAAGGAAGGCAGGGCGTTGCTTATCATCGCCGAGGACATCGAGGGCGAGGCCCTGGCGACCCTGGTGGTGAACAAGCTCCGCGGGACCCTCAAGTGCGCAGCGGTGAAGGCACCCGGCTTTGGTGACCGCCGCAAGGCCATGCTGGAAGACGTCGCCATCCTCACCGGAGGACAGGTCATCTCCGAGGACCTCGGCCGTAAGCTCGAGAGCGCCAGCGTTGCCGACCTCGGCAAGGCCAAGAAGGTGGTCATCGACAAGGACAACACCACCATCGTCGAGGGTGTCGGCAAGAGCAAGGAGATCCAGGGCCGCATCAGCCAGATCAAGGCCCAGATCGAGGAGACGAGTTCCGACTATGACCGCGAGAAGCTCCAGGAACGCCTCGCCAAACTGGCCGGCGGTGTCGCGGTGATCAAGGTCGGTGCGGCCACCGAGCCCGAGATGAAGGAGAAGAAGGCCCGCGTGGAAGACGCCCTGCATGCGACCCGTGCGGCGGTGGAGGAAGGGTTCCTGCCCGGCGGCGGTGTGGCCCTGCTCCGCTGCATCAGCGGACTCAATGACCTCGACCTGCCGGGAGACCAGAAGTTCGGCGTGAAGATCATCCAGAAGGCACTGGAGGAGCCCATCCGCCAGATCGCGGTCAATGCGGGACTGGAAGGCGGCATCGTGGTGGAGAAGGTCAAGTCCCTCAAGGGCAACCAGGGCTTCAACGCAGCGGATGACGAGTACGAGGACATGCTCAAGGCGGGCATCATCGACCCCACCAAGGTTACCCGCTTCGCCCTGCAGAACGCGGCCTCGGTCGCCGGCCTGCTGCTCACCACCGAGGTCATGGTTGCCGAGATCCCCGAGGAGAAGAAGCCCATGCCCGGAGGACCAGGCGGCATGCCCCACGGCATGGAAGACATGATGTAAGACGTATAGATCCTGAAGGGGGCGGAACAACTCCGCCTCCTTCATCCCTCCAGTTCCCTCCTTCAAGGGGGTGCTCATAGCATATCCATCATACCTGCACTGTTGTCCGCCGTTACGGTAATATGATAAGGGGAGGAATGCATCAGTCCGTCATCTTTTCTGAAACCCCGGATACACGGGAGTATGAGCAGAAAAGAACAGGGAGGTGGAATGCCATGTCATTCAGAGTCGAGACCATCAAGACCGGGATTTCCTTCGGCACCGCCCTGGCCATGGTCATATCCTTCACCATGAACAAATCGGTCCTCTGGGCCATGTTCCACGGCCTGCTCTCATGGGTCTACGTTATCTACTATGTCATCGTCTATTGATGCCTCTGCAGCGGAGACCGGGGGATTATTCATGAACAGACATACGGGTAGGCTCATATCCATCTGCTGTTCGATCCTGATAGCAGGGTATGTCATATCCGGCTGCTCCTCGGGCAGCACGGGTACGCACGAGGGGCGGTTCGTGGACAGCCCGGTGGAGGGCCTCGCCTACGAGACGCCGAGCGTGAGCGGCACGACTGACTCCCAGGGCGCCTTCCTTTTCTCCTCGAGCGAGCAGGTGACCTTCTCCATCGGAGGCATCGTGCTCGGCACTACGCGCGCCCGGACCGTGCTCACGCCGCTGGACCTCGTTCCGGGCGCCACAGATGAAAGCAATCCCTCCGTCATCAATATCGCACGCCTGCTCATCACCCTCGACCGGGACAACGACCCGGACAACGGTATCACCATCATCCCCGAGATAGGCGATGCCCTTGCCGATGTATCGGTCCTCTTCAACCAGACACCTGAGGCCTTCACCGCCGACCCGGGTGTCCAAGACGTGGTGGAGACCGTCAACGACATCTATACCGCTGTAGGGGAGGAAGAACGTCCGCTCTGCCCGCAGGAAACCGCCATGGAACATCTGGGCAACACCTTGGACGAACTGGAGGACTACGCCCCGGACAATAATGGCAGCTCCGGAGGAGGAGGTGGAGCAGGTGGCGGAGGCGGCTGAGGCTGCTGACGCCTTCGTCATCGGTCGATGATGATCATCTCTGAAGGGGAAACAGAAGCTCGCTGACCGATATCTTCGGACACGGGACTGCATCGATCTCCTCCTGTGATGCGAAGTTCCTCGCAGGAACTCTCCCCTTATCGCTCCACGCCACATATACGGTCGCATCCTTGCCACCGGAGTTCTCCCTGAGAATCCAGAACCGAAAGAACTGCATGCCGCTGTCCGTGATCGGGTTGCCGGGGTCCTGGTGCCATGCCTGTTCGAGCTCCGGTGCAGCATACGGAAGGGAACCAAGGAGCATCAACTCCGAACTCGCCAGGGCCGTGGCGCGGGTCAGGCACTCGGCATAGGACCCTGCCCGGAGACCGGCCTGGTGCATCCTGAAGAAGGCCAGCACGCTGACCATGAGGATGCACAGGGCCACCATGACCTCGATGAGACTGAATCCCTTCCTCATTTCATTACCTTCCATGATCCGGTATACCCATAGATCAGCACCGTCCCCGAGGCGGGGAGGACCCTCAGTGCCAGTGACTTCTCCTCGGCCCGCACATAGATGGTGCCTGCATTGCAGGCGCCCATGGGGGAGAAACTCACGCGGTTCGCAGTAAAACTGATACCGTCTGAGGGTATCGTCGTCCTGTTCGGTCCCTCCGGGGCGCTGCACCCGAATGCGATTCCCCGGGCAAGGGTGTAAGGGCCCAGTCTCTGTTCTCCCGGGTCCGGCAGCAGGTTCCTGTTCGCATCCCCGAAGCATACCCAGCGGGCCTGGTTCGGGGTGAAGACCACCCTCCACGAGATGCCCTGTTCGACGGCCAGAGACCGCACATGGTGCAGCTGTGCACCGATGCGGTCGGCCTGGTGCTGGATCGATTTTCTCGAAGAGAAGGAGGAAAACCCAGGCAGGGCAATGGCTGCCACGATACCGGCGATCGCAATGACCACCATGAGTTCGGGCAAAGTAATACCTGCCCGTTTCGGGCCTACTGTGGCGTGAAGATATCCGACCTCCCCAGGTCGTTCAACAGTGCATTTGCAATACATATACCCCAGAAAAAATCGCCGTCATTGCCGAGACATGCATATTTATCCCGGTCAAGGGCGTATGTCCCCTCTCGAGGTCTAATATAATGCCGCGAACGGAAAAGTGAAGGGGGACGGACATCTTCGGAAAAACGGAACCAAGGTCGGATTGCTCCTTCCTCCATGGGATTGACGATCTCGAAGGCCTGAAGGGCGGTGGAGAAGAAGGGCAGGAGGCGGGATATCCTCTTGACCGCCATCCCTGATGCCCAGGACACCGTCTCGGTAACAGAAGTCAGGCCTGTTTCCACGTGTACCCTGGCCGACACCGAGAGGGTGGGTGCCTGGGGATTCCTGTTCACCTTGAGAATGAGCGGATATTTCAGCTCCGGAGGGGGAGAGAGTATCAGAAGGTCGCCCATCCCGTCGGGCAGCATGCCCAGAGGCGCCCTGCACCTCCCGTACAGGTAGAACCCGCTGTACGGCGTTTCAACAGGCAAGGCCTCAATGAGGTAGCAGCCCGCCTGGTGGATGACATCATCGAACCGGACCCCCAGTATCTCCCGTTCATTCATCACCGTCTCTGCGGACCGGGTCCTGACAGAGGCTCCATTGCCCCGCCTGAGACAATCTTCCAGCTCCGCCCTTGCCCTGCCGTGCTCGACGGCGCACATGCCCAGGGTGGATGCATAGGTCCTCAGCAGGGAGAGGCGTCCGGCTTCCGGCGAGCTCAGGGCCGCCCCGATCGCCCGCTCCCAGCCGTTCGACGCCCTGGGTCGGCTGTTGAGCTCGCGGAGGTACCTGCCGGGCCGGGAAAGCGACTTACCAAGCAGGGAAATATAGCTGCGGTTCCTGCCTCGGGCCAGGGAGGTGTCGACGTCCCTGGCGGACAACGTCACGAGAGGAGAGCCCTCGGTGTCGGCCCACTGGACGTTCAGGTTCTGTTCGGCGCCGAGCCCCTTCACCATCCGCCGGTCGAGCCGGGATAGAACGGGGGTGAGGATATCCCGGAAGAAAGACCCGGTCAGGAGGAGCGGGGCATCATGTGCCAGGGATGCACCCGGACTCTCCGGGGAGGAATCGATCCACAGGCAGCTCAGGCCCCTGGCAGCCAGCAGAGTGCAGGCGAGGAGCCCTGCTATCCCTTCTCCTATGCCGATGACATCGTATGTCTTTCTCATGCCTTCAGCCCGTCTTCATTCATGACACAGACGCCCTGCCCCATCAGCATGGCCGCGGTCACCCCGCGTCCCTCACACAGGAGTCCGTCCACCCACACGGCATGGGTCCCGCAGGAAGGGCTCCGCTCTTTCAGCACGGCATACCGCACATGAAGCTTGTCCGCCAGAGAGCATACCTGCTCAGCCCCGAGGACGAATGCCCCGGTGACATCCCTGCCGTGTTCGTCCAGGACTCTTGCCGTCACGCGGAGAACGTCCTCGCCTCCCCCCCCAGCGAGATGGGCCCGGGGCCGTGGGGTGGGAAGACCGCCGAGCTGCTCAGGGCACACCGGGATCAGGGTGGTTCCGGGTATGTCCCAGAGGGAAGTGCCGGATACGGAAGAACCGTCATATCTGCACTTCACGCCAAGCAGACATGCACTGACGAGTATGGTTCCTTCTAGCTGTCCAAAGGGGGATTGGTCAGACACGCATCCCTGTCCTTCTTGAGATCTCTGATAAGGACCCTTCTCCCGTCCACGGTGAGCCTGTTCTGGGCAAAGAGCTGGATGGCCCGGGGATAGATCCTGTGTTCGAGCCTCAATATACGGTCCTTCAGTTCCTCTTCGGAGTCATCGGGGTACACCGGGACCACGGCCTGAATGATGATGGGCCCGGTATCGACGCCCTCATCCACGAAATGGACCGTGCACCCGGAAAACTTCACCCCATAATCGATGGCCTTCTGGCGGACATGAAGCCCGGGAAAGGAGGGAAGCAGGGCGGGATGGATGTTCATGACCCTGCCGGGAAATTGTCTGAGGAAGGACGGAGTGAGCACGCGCATGAAGCCTGCCAGCGCCACCAGGTCGACGCCGCTCTCGCGGAGGATCCGCACGAGCTCGCAATCGAAGGTTTCCCGGTCGGGATAGTCGGTATGGGAGACCACCCGGGCAGGTATGCCCCCGCTCCGGGCGCGGACGAGGGCGTAGGCGTCCTCGACATTGCTCACGACGACGCTCACACGGCCGTCGACCTCGCCGCATTCGCAGGCATCCATGATGGACTGGAGGTTGGAACCGCTTCCCGAAACGAGGACGCCGATGCGAATCACGCCCGCCCCCTAAGAGATCTCGACCGACTCACTGCCCTTGGAGCGTGACTCGATGAAGCCGATGATGTCTGCGGATTCCTTGAGTCCCTTCAGCCTGAGCATGACGTCATCCGCATCCTTGGGCGACACGACCAGGACCATACCGATGCCCATGTTGAAGGTACGGTACATCTCGGCATCTTCTATCTTGCCGACATCCTGGATGAAGCGGAAAATGGGGGGTACTTCCCATGTCCCGCGGCTGATACGTGCCGACGACCGCGACGGGAGCACGCGGGGGATGTTGTCGATGAAGCCACCGCCCGTGATGTGCACGATGCCCTTGACCTCGAAGCCCCTCAGAACATTGAGGACGCTCTTCACATAGATCCTCGTGGGGGTGAGGAGCTCTTCGCCCAGGGGCTTGCCGATGTCTTCCAGGTAATCGTCGATGCGGAGCTTGGCACGCTCGAACAGGACCTTTCTCACCAGGGAAAATCCGTTGCTGTGCAGTCCCGAAGAGTGGATGCCGATGAGCACGTCCTTCGCCGCGATGCGGGAGCCGTCGATGATCTTGTCGCTGTCCACCACCCCCACACCGAAACCGGCTACGTCATACTCGTCCTCACGGTAGAAACCCGGCATCTCCGCGGTCTCTCCGCCGATGAGCGCGCATCCGGCCTCCTTGCAGCCCCTGGTGATCCCTGCAATGATCATCTTTGCCCGCTCAAGGCTCAGTTTGCCGGTGGCGAAGTAATCGAGAAAGAACAGCGGCTGGGCGCCCACCACGACGAGGTCGTTCACCACCATGGCCACCAGATCGATGCCGACACCTTCATGGTTGTCCGCCAGGAAGGCGATCTTGAGCTTGGTCCCCACGCCATCGGTGGAGGAAACCAGAACCGGCTCCGTGTAATTGCCGATGTCCAGTTTGAACAGCCCTGCGAAGCCGCCTATACCGCCGATAACCTCGGGACCATGGGTTGATTTCACGCTGGATTTGATGGCCTTGACAAACATGTTCTGTTTGTCGATATCAACGCCCGCATCACGATATGTCAAAGACATGTGTACCCCCAACCTCTTACCTAGTATATGAGAATCACCCGATAGTCAATCTGCCATCAAATTTGGCATGTATTGTCGAAACCTTGCAAGAACAATCCCTTCCCGGGAACTTCAAGCGCACAGCAGATTACCCTGAAAATCATGGTTTATGCAATCCAGAAGTAAGGTGGAAAAATAAAAAAATGGGATGGCGGTTTGGGCAATGGATCCGCCATCCCAAGAGGAGGTAGTTAGGACTTGTGTAGCTATGAAGAGGTTTCTTTCTCGCTTTCTATCGCTTGTATGGTTATATCCGTTCTTCCATGGCTGCTTCAGATTCGTGCACAGGGCCGAAAACCCCAGCCTCTGCCGTAAGCTTTTCCCGATCCGCGTCCGAAATTCACATCCGGGACGATCTTCTTGACGCTCAGCTGATATCTTATCCTTTCATTGTCGATCTGGTCCCTGATCGAGCTGATCTGCTTCTGAGTGTCCATGATCTTCTTCTCATCAGGGTTATCGCTGTTCAGCTGGATGGCCATCTCCGCCCTCTTCAGGCGCATCTGGTCACGCAGCGAAGAGGTCTTCTTGAAGAACTCGTCATCGACCTTCTTCAGCTGGGCCTTCTGATCATCAGTGAGGCTTCCGCTGCGGGATCCATAGTAGGGGCAATCCGCCCAACCCTGACCCCGTTCGAACCTGGGGCAATCGGTGCCCTGCCCCCGCTCTCCCCACCAGGGACCGTAAGCCATTGCGGGCAGTGCGGCCGTCATGAGGACTGCGAGCAGTGCCAGTATCCTGGTATATCTTCTCATCGAATGCCTCCTTGCTTAACGTTGCCCCCTATACAGCAACGGTCGTGCCAATCGCCCGTAAATCTCCTTTGACGATTGTTTTCACATACTATTTTTTATAATATCCTCACAGTCGACCATTCGGACGACAACCACACGCGTAGTGGTGTGTATATTTTATATACAGCAGGCATATACAGTTGTATAAAAGGTATACACCCCTCCAGGGCAGGATCACCCCGGAAGCAGGGAAACAGCACATCAGGAGCATATGGCATGAGTGTTGAAAGGCCGAATCCCGGATATCTTATGGATAACGGTCAGGACAAGACATCCAGGAAGGCATGGATACGGATATCACCATGGGTAATCATGGGTTCGCTCATCGTGATGGTGCCTATCTTCATCTTCACCACCCTGGAGAGCATCAGGACCCAGAGGCGGAATATGGAGCTCATGCTCAGCGAGAAGGGGGCCGCCCTCATCCGCTCTTTCGAGGCAGGCACCAGGACGGGCATGATGGGCATGGACTGGAGCGGAGCCCGCGTCCAGCGCCTCATCATGGAGACCGCGGAACTGCCCGACATCGTCTACATCATGATAACGGACAAGGACGGGAGGATCGTGGCCCACAACCAACCCATGAACATCGGAAGGGTGTACGGCGTCGATGACACCCGCAAGAGAATCGGGAAGACCCTGCAGTGGAGGGTGATCAAGGGAGACAACGGGAAGCCCGTCTTCGAGCTCTACCGCAGATTCTACCCATCACGGGGCGGACTGCTCATGCACAGGCCCATGAGACCCAACCAGGACTGGTTCTACCCGCACATGATCCCCCAGATAGCAAACCCACCCGTACAGACGATCTACCTGGGCCTCGACATGGAGCCCGTCGAACAGATCATTCATGAGAGCATTAAACAGAAGATCATCCTCGCCATCATCCTGCTCATGTATGGCCTGCTCGGGATCGTGGCGGTCGTCATTTCACAGAACTACCTCTCCACAAGGAGGTCATTGTCCAGGATCAAGGCCTTCTCCGACACCCTCGTTGAGAATATGCCCATCGGACTCATCGTGATAGGAGAGGATGGCACGGTCATCACCCTCAACGACGTGTCAGAACGGCTCCTGAAGATCACGGCGTCAGAGGTCGCCGGGAGAAAGTCGGAAAAGGTGCTGCCCGGACCGATCATCTCGCTGATCAACGAGATCCGGCAGACCCACAACATCGCGGTGCGTGATCTGCGCATACCCATAGATGAAAAGACCATGGCCTTCGAGGCAAGCGCCAGCATCCTCAGGGACGACGAGAACAAACTTGTCGGCCACATCGTCCTCCTGCGGGACATCACCGAGGTCGAACACCTCAAGCGAGAGGTGGAGCGAAGGGAACGCCTTGCATCCATCGGAAGCCTTGCTGCAGGCGTCGCCCATGAGATCAGGAATCCCCTGAGCTCCATCAAGGGATTTGCCACCTATTTCAAGGAGCGCTACCGCGAAGTCCCGGAAGACCAGCGGATCGCGGACATCATGGTGGGTGAGGTGGAACGCCTGAACCGCGTCATCAGCCAACTCCTGGAGTTCGCCAGACCCATGGACCTGAGGAAGAAGCCGTCATCCCTCAGCGAGATCTTGAGCCGTTCTCTGGAGATGATCGAGAAGCAGGCCGGAAAGAAGGATGTCGTTATCGACCGTTCAGGGCTCATGGACGGACCGTGCACTGCAGAGGTCGACCCGGATAAGATCGGCCAGGTGCTTCTCAACCTCTATCTCAATGCCATGGATGCCATGGAAGGGGGAGGCACGCTATCCGTGGGCATCAGGTGCGACGAGAAGACCTCCCGGCTGATCATCAGCGTCAGCGACACAGGCCGAGGGATTGCAGAGGAAGATCTCCCGCATATCTTTGATCCGTACTTCACGACCAAGCAGTCCGGTACCGGCCTCGGGCTCGCGATCGTCCACAAGATCATGGAGGCCCATGGGGGAGAGATCAAGGTGGAAAGTACGGCGGGCCATGGAACGACCGTGTCCGTGATCATGCCTTCGGGAGGTGAATGAACGTGGGGGGGAAGTCAGGGAAGAACATCCTCGTCGTGGACGACGATATGGGACATCGCACCATGCTCAAGACCCTGCTCACCGGATGGGGATATGCGGTGAGCGAAGCGGACGACGGGCAGAGCGCCATCGATTCCGTACAGGAAGGGCCTTTCGACCTCATCCTCATGGATATCCGTATGGTGAAGATCTCGGGGCTGAAGGCGCTGGCCGCGATCAAGGAGATCAACCCGGCCATCCCGGTGATCATCATGACCGCATACTCATCCGTGGAGTCCGCCATCGAAGCTATGAAGAAGGGGGCCTACGAGTACCTGACCAAGCCCCTGGACTTCGACGAATTGCGCCTCAAGATGGAACAGGCCATGGAACACAGCATGCTCAGGGAGGAGAACCGGCGCCTACGGGAGCTCGTGGGAGACCGCTTCGATTCGGGCAACATCATCGGCAGGAGCCCGGCCATGGTAAGGCTCCTGGAGACCACGGCACGGGCGGCAGCATCGGACGCCACGGTGCTCATCACCGGAGAATCGGGCACCGGCAAGGAGATGATCGCCGGCGCCATACACTTCAACTCCCCGAGGAGGGACAATCCGTTCATCAAGATGAACTGTGCAGCCGTCTCGGAGGGACTGCTCGAGTCCGAGCTGTTCGGCCATGAGAAGGGGTCGTTCACCGGAGCCCTGCGACGCCGGGAGGGCAGTTTCAAGCAGGCCGACAACGGAACCCTCTTCCTCGACGAGGTCAGCGAGATGTCCCTGGCCATGCAGGTGAAGCTACTGCGGGTACTCCAGGAAAGGGAGTTCACCCGAGTGGGGGGAGAGGAAGTCATCCGGGTCGATGTCCGCATCATCGCCGCCACCAACAAGGAACTCCCGGCCCTGGTCAGAGAAAACAGGTTCCGGGAAGATCTCTACTACCGCCTGAACGTCATCAACCTTTCCGTCCCACCCCTTAGGGAGCGAAGGGAGGACATACCCCTGCTGGCCGGACACTTCCTGAAGATGTTCTCCGAGAAAAACAACAAGCCGCTCAAGGGCTTCACGCCACAGGCCATGGACAGGCTCATCCGACATCCCTGGCCCGGTAACGTGCGGGAGATGATGAACACCGTGGAAAGCGCAGTGGTCCTGTCCGGCTCTTCCTACCTGAGGGAGGATGACATACCGACCTTCCGGGAAGAGCTGATGTCCACGCCGCTTCAAGAGGCTGCGGACGACATCAGCCTGGACGAGATGGAAAAGTCGACCATCCTCAAGACCCTCGAGGCGGTCCGAGGGAACAAGAGCGAAGCGGCCAGGAAGCTCGGCATCACCCGGGCGACGCTCCACAAGAAGCTGAGGAGATACGGGGTTTCCTAGAGCCCGGGAAAGTAACCGGCCATCTCACCCAGGAACTGCTCCCTGCCCTTGTAATGGATGGCGTGCAGTCCTGCCGACAAAGCCCTCTCGATGTGCCCTGCGGTATCATCGATAAAGAGCGTCCGGCCGGCCTCAAGCCCCATCTCTGCGACGACCTCGCCGAACAGGCTCTGATCGCTCTTGCCCTTGCCCATGTGATAGCTGTTGAATACCCGCTCGAACAGGCGGGAGAAATGCAGCTTTTCGTCCAGTTCATCGAGCCAGTTGGTCTGGTCGCTCAGGATGGCCACCCTTACCCGACGCGTCCGAAGCCCCTTCACGACGGACAGCATCCAGTCCCGGAGGATGAAGCCGTCGAGGATGATCTTCCTGAACTCTTCATCGGATCCCACGATTCCGGTGTGACCCCTGAGATAATTCCAGTAGTCTGACTCCGTGCAGCGGCCGGTGAGGTATCCGCTCGTTGAGATGAGGTCACGTGCCGTCCCGAAGAAGGTTCCTGCATCCAGAGAATTCATCCGGGCCATGTGCTCCATGCCTTTCCTGAAGCCTTCCTCGGCCAGCACACCGCCGAAATCAAAGAGAACCGCCTCTATGCCGTCTGCATTCACGAAGATGACCTCCTTTTCAGCGTATGAGGGCCGTGAGCACGTCCCGCGAATAGAAGAGCACGGGCATAACCCCGGTGAGAAAGAGCAGGGTATTCCACACAAACATGTTGGATGCCAGAGCCCCGTCCAGGTCGAAGAGGACGGATGCCACTACAGAGTAGATGGCGGCGGGCATGCATGCCTCCAGCAGGATGACCGTCTCCACTGCCGTGTCGAGGTGCATAATTCTCAGGACGAGGAGGGTCACTGCCGGCACCAGGAGAAACTTGACGGTCGCCAGGGCTGCATTCTCCCTCCCCGAGGCAAAAAAGGCCGGCATCTCGAAGTTGATGCCCAGGGTGAAATAGTAGAGCGCCATGGAGACGATGATGAACAGATCAACAGGGAAAGCAACCCGCGGCCTCTCCATCCCCAGAGATAGAAGGATGAGTGAACCTATGATGGCATAGAAGGGCATGTTCTGAAGGTTGAGAAAGAAGTCCCGGACCGAGGCCCTGTTGAACGGTTCACCGGTCGACCGCATGCGGGCATACGGGAAGATAACGAGAAAGATAAAAGGCATGAAGTAGGACAGGAATACAAAGGCGAGACCGAGCCCCCTCTCACCCAAAAAGAGGTAGCAGAGGAAAGCGCCCATGGTGAATCCATGATTCGCAAGGGACGAGCTGATGATGAAGGTCGCCGCCTTCTTCCCCGACAAGCCGAGTATTCTTTTGCCGATACACCCGAAGGCCATGCCTGCTGCAACAAGAAAGACCCCTGCCAGCGGCAGCATGGCGAGGTCTCTCGAAAGCTCGAGGCCCCAGGTGCTCCACAGGGCGATTACCGGCTCGATCATGATGAGGTTGATCCTGATGAGTTTCTTGGTGAAAGCAGGCGGGTTGGGGAAGCGATGTATTCTCTTGGCCGCCATGCCTCCGGCAAAGGGAGCGATGATCAATACCTGAAAGAGAACGAACCTGGTGGCAGTATCCATGCCAAGGCCTATACAACACACGACAAGAATGCATCAAGGTATGTATCAGGAAAAACGTGGAAACGCTCTGTCCCGGGTCAGTCGATCCTCTTATCGAGTTCGGTTCTTACCGCCTTTGCAAGATCGTTCAGGGAATAGGGCTTGCGGATGTAGGCGCCCACCCCGAGTCGGATGGCCTTCTGTACCCGGTCCGTTTCGGAATATCCACTCACGATGAGGGCCTTCTGCCGGCCTTTCAGGGTAAGGGCCTTCTGATAGGTCTCCAGACCGTCAATGCCCGGCTCCATGATCATATCCAGGATGAGGAGGTCCGGGCTGTGTTCCGCAAGGAAATGAACGGCTTCTTCACCGCTCCGGGCAGTATCGACATGATAACCGAGCTTCTTCAGTACGTTCTTGGAGATTTCCCGCTGCTCCTCGGAATCGTCAACGACCAGGATATGCTCGCTCCCGGCATAGTCCTCCAGCGAGCCTTTCACCGTCTTGTCCTTGACGACGAACCTGGTTACCGGGAAATAGAGTTCGAACCTGGTGCCGACGCCCTCTTCACTCTTTACATTGATATATCCGTTGTGGTCCTTGACCGTGGACCATACCACGGTCATACCGAGCCCCGTTCCGCTCCTGCCCATGACCTTCTTTGAAAAGAACGGCTCGAAGATCATCCGGAGATCGTTCTCGGATATACCGATGCCGGTGTCCGCCACCGTAAGGACCGCATACTCTCCCTGGGCCACGGTATCGTATCCTTTCAGGGGCTTCTCCAGGTACCTGTTCTCTGTGCGCACGACGACGGAGCCGCCCTTGGGCATGGCCTCGGCGGCATTCGATACCAAGTTCATCAGGGTCTTGCCCAAGTGGATGTCGGACCCGAGGATATACTTCAAGCCGTCGTCGAGACTGATCTCACAATCGATCAGGGGATGGTATTCCTTCAGCTTCTGGAACTCAGGGCTTTCGAAGTAGTCCCGGATGATGGTGTTCAGGTCGACGGCATTGGTGATGCTCACGCCTCTCCGCGCCAGGGTGAGGAGATCCTGGACCATGGCCGCCGCCTTCTCGCCGGATCTCTTGATGGTCAGGATGGACTTCCTCATGGGGGAGTCCTCCGGCAGCTCCATGAGGAGGAGCTCGGGGTAGCTCGTGATGCCGCTCAGGATGTTGTTCAGGTCATGGGCCACCCCGCCGGCCAGTGCACCGATGGCCTCCATCTTCTGGGCCCTGACGAGCTGGGTCTCCAACTTGCTCTTTTCATACTCGGCCCTCTTGCGTGCGGTTATGTCGTTTCCCACACAGAGGATTTCGGTGAGCGCCCCGTCCTTGTCATGGATCGCCTTGTTGCTCCAGCTCACCCATACCCTCTCGCCGTCCCTGGTGATGTTCTCGGTCTCTCTCGTCACATACTCCTCGGGACGGAGCAGGAACTCGCGGATCACAGGGAACAGCGCCCTCCCCTGCAGGTCCTTCTCCGGTATGATGAGGCCGAGGATGTTCCTGCCGAGCATATCGGACTCGGGATAACCGAAGAACTCCCGGGCAAAGAGGTTTGCAAAGGTGATCTCACCCCGGGTGTTGATCCTGAGAATAATGCTGTTGGCGCTCTCCACGAGGTCGCGGTACTTCTCCTCGCTCGCCTGCATCTTCTCAAAGGTACGGGCGTTGTTTATGCTTATGGCTATCTGCGGTGCGATGCCCATGAGGAGGTTGAGGTCGCTCTGCTTGGGGGGACCCTTTGTCCCATCGTTATCAACTGAGAGAACACCAAGAGACTCATCTTCATAGACGATAGGAACACAAATAAAGGAAGATGTACCCAGAAATTCAATGAGAGCACTCGTTCTCTCCGAGAGATCATCTTTAATTTCATCAATATTATTGACAAGATAGGGAACACGATTCCTGTAAGCCACAACAAATGCACCCTTTGAACCAGGTTTGTCCAGATGGAGATGTATGCCGGAAAGTACTTTATTCTGCTCTTCAGTAAACCCAAAACCGGCCCTATAGATAAGGCGAGTATTCTCGTGGTTGGCAAGCAGAACCATGCCGTGCTGAAAGTCCAGGTGTTTTTCTAGCAGAACCATTACCGTATTGAGCAGGTCATCAGTGTCAATGATCTTAGAGATGGCTTGTCCCATTTCCTGCACAAGCTGCGCCTCATTGAATCTTTTATTCGATTCCTCCATGAGCTGCTCGGCCGCTTGGCCTTGTATCTCGAGACGTTCGGCTATCTCTTTCTTCTCATTGGAAAGCGCATATATAGTCGCACCAAGAACCAATATAACATATGTCATGAACAAGATGAGTGAATATATCCCCAATCCCAGTAATGGCTCCAGAACCATGAGCAGTATCACACCAAAGGCTGTAAAGAGATTTCTATAGTGCTTTATCCGAAGATAGGGTGGTTCATACCACGACACAATATACCTGCAGCACTCCCCGCCCCGATGAAAACATTCGGGATGATCAACCCTGGCGTATTCTCCGGTAAAGGGTTTTGCCAATGCCTCCAGAAGCCCGATGCGGTTTTCACATTGATAAAGTTTTTCTTCGGTCCCAGGTGTTTGTGTAGAAACCGCCTCCATCATGCGGGGCCCAAGGGATTTAATTTTGTACTTCATTCCCCGGCTCAACTGGTTTGTTATCTTTTGGACCATGGAATAGGCGGTCGAGAGACTGATAAAACCGAAAATATACTGCCTAAGAGTGCCGTATGTTGCCGATATTGCTGCATATCTTCCGACTTCACGGGCTATATTAGGATGTCCTGTTTTTACGTCAATGATCTCATGGAATCGATCCACCTGTTCCTGGGTGCACCAGAATCCCGGATCGTCCAGTTGGTATCTCGTCAACCCGGCGTAGTTCAGGATTTCATCAAGATCCAGATGGGGATAATACTTAGAGAGGTACTCAGTATAATTCTTCGTGAGCCTGATATGGTATAGTTCTTTTTGTTTCTTCTTTTCATTGCCCATTACGTCACTATCCCGAAGAGATTACCCACTCGCAGAGACCAGTTCCCCCCTGCAGGGTGCAGGTAGACCTGCCGACTCTTCACTGTGGACCTTATCGTCTTTTTCGATAAGATAATTAAATGATAGAACGACTCTAAGGCTGGATCTAAGGACCTGGGTTCAGAAATTTTCTTTTCAGCTCTTCGCCAATTTCACCATGATGTATTTCACCATGAATTTAATGAGGTTGAACTGGAGTTTCTGCTTTATGTATTCCACATAATCATCGCCATACTCAGTATTCAACACCCAGAGATTGTATCCTTTCTCATAAGGGACCTTGTGAGCTTCCATATACTTGATGGGCCATACAAGCAGAGGAATGCCGCCCGTGTCATAACTATCCCTCAGTGTCGCCACTGCCCTCTGGAGCTCCCTCCAGGGCAGATCTAGGTTAACTACGAATATTTTTATGCTGTTGAGCAACTCCGAGAGATTGATCCCTGCATCTGATTGATCTGCTATGAGAAATGCCTGGATCTTACCATCATTCCTGACCGCATAGGGGGTACAGCACCTTCGCAGTCCGATATTGCCATACATATCCTTCAACTTTATTTCCATTGCACCCAAGTCAGTGGCAATTCCAAATGCGTCGATGGCAAGGCCTCCGGATTCCTTCGCATACCATGTTTTCAACTCATCAATATCTTCAGGGGTGCATTGCTCAACACTCCACCCGTTGTTCAGCTCACTATCGGCAGGTGGTGTCGACATATTCATGTAGGCAAAGAGATCCATGGAGCAGGCTCGAGGCTTGTTATAGTCCCTGCAGAAGCCACCGAAAAAGTAATCGGGGAAACGGTTGTTCGGCCTGAAGTACATGATCATGTAATCCATGCCGATGGATGGGAGCCTGTACATACCATCAAAGTAATAATGGCTGTGTCGCAAGACATCGAGTCCTATCCTTCTCGCCCCGCTTGAGCGGGCGGCCAGATGATGGATCATCCATGCCCTCTGGTATGCCCTTATGGTACAGTTATGGCCTAATATCCTGCCATTTTTCTGATAGGTGAAATTCGTGAAGATATCCTGTCCCTGATGGTATAACTTCTCATAGGTATCCTTGAACTTTTCTTTAATCTGGCTTAAATGCTCATATTTCCCCGGGTAGATAAACCCTGAATCAAAGAAAAACTCCCATAAATCATCCATGTTAATCTGAGAACTCATATTGGCCCGTTCATCATAGGCATTACTCACAATATCAAAGAGGGCACTATAGTCTCTCATGTTCATATCAAGAATGGAAAGACCATGGCGGATGCTCTTACCCATCTTCTTAGATGCGCTGTACACAACCTGGGCTGAACATTCTATTTTCAGCCCGCCCGCATACAGGATCGTCAAGGAAGGAATGATCAAACCAGGCATCAGAAGGCTGTCTCCGCTCGTCTCCCGAAGAGAAAGGCCGGATGTTGTTATATCGTCGATTTCATATGTAATCCTTCTATTATTAAAAGGATAGTCAAAGATCGCCTTGGGCCTTGGAATGAGGTTCACCCTTGGATTTCTGTTCTTCCTCTCCTTGAACCGGGAATATCTGATGTTGAGAGGCTCCAATATAATGCCTCGGCCATCTTCAAAGACGCGGAGGCATCGGCATTTCCCTGAGAAAATCAGAACATCTTTCTTGCGGAGCCGTATAGTTACTTCTTCACTTTCCCCTATCCCCCCGAGGGTAGACTCAGAATCATCCCCTAGAGCAATACGTAAGCCTTTCGGGTTGAAGTCCTCGAGCACTCCCTGGTACTCCACCATGTCATGGTGGATTTCCGCATCAATGAATTGACATGCGATTCTTCTGGCTGAACGTTCACTGAACCTGTAACAGGTATCCTCAATCCTCACCCTGCAGGATGAGTGGTCAATCTCCAGAGGAGTAACTGTAATCACAAGCAGATGCTTCCCATCATCGACCACCAGACTTTTTATCGAGAAATTCCTGAGATCGAGATTGGAACCCTTTGGTAGACTGAACAAAACCTCGTCTTTCTGAAAAGGCCCTGGGAAAACCTTCAGGAGAAGAGCTTCACCGGTAATGTTGAAGTTTACATGAGCAAAAATGGAGGTTTCAGCAAAATGGAAGTAATTGATTATGTTTATACACTTTCTCTTGCCGATCTTTTGGGTTGAACGACCCGGCTTGTCAAGACTGTTCCTTCTGAGCGGCATCAAGGAATCATTGTAGTCCAGCTTTGCCCCTGAATCCGCAACCTTACCGTGTGTTACGTTCCTGATTTCATCTCCATCCATGTATGGCCCCCAGCGAAAACTTCCATCAGTCATCCCTTGGAAGCGCGATTATCAACTGTGAAATATATCCCCAGTCCCAAATCATGATTCAATATCAAAACAACATATTTCAAGGTATTACCCATATCCTGTGTATCCTACTGACGTATACTATGCAATAAAAAAACTATGTATTACCTGATTGTTACATTGCCGATACATTCATCCTCCAAAACGCCTTCAACGCTGTTGGATTATTAACAAAGATGTCATGATCCACCATCAGGTGGTCTCCTGCCCGTACATACCATGAGCGGGGTGTAGGTGAACCTTCCTGGGTCCTTGAAAAATGTGTTGAAATCGATGAAAAAGCCCTCATATCCGCCCGGATAATCCTTGAAGAGATCACTTGCCTTCACCGATGCCATTTCGATCTTCTTGATCCAGTTGAAATCATCGCTCGTCTTCAGGCTTCCATAGATCAGATGGTGGGGAATAAGGTTCACCTCTATGCCGCTGAATCCAAGGGTGTAGAGATAGGAGTAAAGCTTTCTGCCGACATAAGGATCGAAATTGTACTTCCGGGTCATCCTGTCCACCATTCTATGCAGGATGTACTCCATCTCCGGTTTCAGGGGATAATGGCTCAGACAATTGTAATCCAGGTCCAGCAGGCACAGCCTGCCGTCAGCATTCAGTGCCCGGGAAACATTTCTGATGATGTCCACGGATCCTTCAAGGTAGTATTCCAGAACGAACCGCACCCAGATGAAATCGAAGCTACCGAGATCCCCAAGGGGCTGCCTCAAGTCCATGCATCTGAACTCAATACCGGGCTCCTGCTCGTAGTGTTCTTTGGCGTATCGGATGCGGTTTTCGGCAAAGTCGATGCCCACGATGGAACCTCCGGGCTGTATGAGTTCATAAAGAACGGATGTGGTCTTGCCCGATCCACAGCCGCCGTCGAGCACCCTCGCCCCCGGTCCGATGCCGCACAGCTCTGCCTGCCGTTTAACCGCCTCGGGGTCTGTTTTCACATCAAGTCTCAACGCCTCTTCCGGATTTTCCATGAGATAATGCTGCGCTTCGTCCATGCCGCCTCCCTTTCATCCTTGTGTATGCAAAATCAAATGGCAGGCCGTATTCCGGCCTCATGCCTCATTCGGATACCGGCGTCGCCGTCCCGGACTTTCCACGCGCCCGTTTCGTACGCTTCCTTTTCTGCTTGCGGAGCTTTTCGATCTCCCGCCCCCGCGAGGAGTCCCGGCCGAGGACTCTATCTTCATACTTATCCGCCAGGACCCTTCTGGCAAAGAACCTGTTGGCTTCCCTCGATCGGGTTTCCTGGCATTTCACCTCGATCCCGGAAGGTTCGTGCCTGATATGCACGCAGGATGACGTCTTGTTCACCTTCTGGCCCCCGCGACCTTGGGCGCGGACGAACCTTTCGTCGATATCCGCTTCATTGATCCCAAGATCCCTCAAACGTTCCTCGAGGGCCTTGATCTTATCCGGGCTTATGAATGTCTCCCCCATGTCTGTAACCGAGTGTACCGTTTACCGGAACATTGGTCCCACCTCAGCCGAAGTCTAGTGAAAATAGATCAGGTAGACGGCGGAAAAGGCCAGGTAGGCAATCCCGATGAGCAGCGCGACAGCCAGTTTGTCGTAGAACACAAAGGGACCGAAGACCCAGTAGTTGCACTTCGGACACTTGAGAAACCATCTGCGGCTGATGACGCCCCTGCATCGGGGGCAGTAATATAGCAGGCCCGGTTCCCCATGCTCCCTGACCTCGATGTTCCTCTTGAGCTCCCTGTGGAGATTCATCCGCTCGCCGCACTTGGTGCACTTGATGTCGACGGGCTGAAAATCATCCCACACCATCTTGTTGCCGCATGCCGGGCACTTGATCGTTATCATGGATCCTCTCTTCCCCTTTCCCAGTCATTGTACGTCATGGTGTGAACCATCGCCCCCCCTGGCTCACCAGGAGGGAAATCCATACGGTATCAGACCCATGCCTCACTACAAGATCGATATCCCTTCCTTTCGGAATGAAGTCGACATCCAGTTCCTTGTCTCCCGAGACATGGAGTCCCCGCGGCAGGAGGTCATCGGTGATGGATATCGATCCCCAGTGATAGACCACCTTCAACCCGCATCCCGTACTAATTTTATAGAGGTAAGCACCCCGCGGCAGATCGCCTGCCACCAGGCCGATGACACCGCGCAGGGGCAAATCCATCGAACCAGTCTCCCTGCCCCACAGATCCCTCATCACAAGGGCATTCTCGGTGATACCAATGGATCCTGTGGCCACCCCGCCCGGGCCATAGGTTTGTATGACACCGCTTTCGGCCGAGGTAAGGAGTATGGCCCCCTTCATGTTCAGACCCGCACCCTTTACCGTTCCATGGGCCGTGAACTCGGCGCGGAAGGGGTATGCCTCCTGAGAGGGCACTTCAAGGTGTGCGCAGCCGGTCACCAGCACCAGACTCAGGGCTACCAAGACAAAATGCCTCATCCTGTGGCCTCATATACAGGGTTGGGCAAGGAATGGCAAGAAGTGCCGTATTGACAAGAGCTAAGACAACATTAATTATGTGTAATAGGACAATGATCAATAGGATACTCATACCCACGGACTTCAGTGAGCCTGCGAGGCATGCCTTCTCATATGCCATCGATCTGAACAAGCTCTTCAAGGCACGACTCTATCTTGTCCATGTTCTGCAGGATTTCACCGAGTTCTCCGAATACAACCTCAGCCCGACCATCCTGCCGCAGCTCTATCTGGAGTTCGAGCAGAACGCCACAAACAAGCTGGAAGAGACGGTGCATCTCCTCGTACCCGAGTACATGCACTGTGACACGTACATCCTCCACGGAGTGCCTTTCTACGAGATCATCCAGTTTGCGCGCAACGAACAGATAGACCTCATCGTGACAGGATCCCACGGTCGCACAGGCCTCAAGCATGTTCTGTTCGGACATACCGCGGAAAAGATCGTCAAGAAGGCGCCCTGCCCTGTGCTCTCGGTCAGACACCCGGATGCACAATTCACCATGCCGTGATGTTCGCCCGGTTTTCCGGGAAGGACGGCCTTACTGGATGGGATTGATAGGGCCCGTAAGCCTGCCCTCGACGAACTGTCTCACCAGGGGGTCCGGGGTGTTCCGGAAGTCATCGGGAGTACCGTAGAAGGCAATCTTCCCGTCATAGAGCAGGGCCATGTAGTCCGCCAGGGTGAACGCCCCCTTGATGTCGTGGCTTATCACCAGGCTCGTGGCCCCGGTCCTTGTCTGGACCTGTTTGATAAGGGTGTTGATGGCGCTCGTCATGACCGGGTCGAGACCCGTGGTGGGCTCATCGAACAGGAGCACTTTCGGGCTGAGGGCCAGGGCGCGCGCAAGCCCGACCCTCTTGCGCATGCCCCCCGAAAGCTGGGCGGGCATCTTGGCCTCGATACCTGCAAGGCCGACCTCCCTGAGGAGGGAGGATACCTCCGCTGCGATCTGCTCCCGGCTGAGCTGGGTGTGGATGGTGAAGGGGAATCCCACGTTCTCCCCGACGGTCATGGAGTCGAACAGCGCCGAATCCTGGAAGCAGACGCCGTATTTCTTGCGGACTTCGGTGAGTTCCGCCTCTTCCATGCCGACGATATCCTGCCCGTCCACCAGGATCTGCCCTGAATCGGGCTTGAGGAGTCCCAGCACGTGCTTGAGCAGCACGCTCTTTCCCGTGCCGGTGGGTCCCATCACGATGGTGATCTTCCCCTCGGCAACGGACAGGTCGAGGTCGTCGATCACCCGCTGGGAACGGAATGTCTTGCTGAGACTGCGGATCTCTATCATGCCTCAACCCTTCCAGGACGTCGCATACAGGTCGTCCCTTCGGTGCGCGCGAAGGGGGAAACGGGCCCTGATACCCTCGACCTCGTCAAGGTCGATCCTCGTGATCTCCACGGTCTCATCAGTGCCGGCATCCGACAGGACCTCGCCCCAAGGGGACGCGACAATGGAATGGCCCCAGGGCACATACCTGAGCCCGGGATTCTCCGCTGGCTGCACGCCTATGACGAATGCCTGCAGTTCCACCGCCCTGATCCTGACGAGCATCTCCCAGTGGGCCTTACCGGTAGCCAGGGAGAAGGCGGCGGGTACGAAAAGGAGCCTCACTTCCCTGTCCAAAAGAAGCTGCGTGATGGGAGTAAAGCGGATATCGTAGCAGACGATGACCGCAGCATTGCCCCATGGCGTGGAGAAGTGTCCCAGACTTCTTCCCGGGACAATGGTCTCGGATTCCATGACCCTGGGCCCTCCCGGCGGGGTGCAGTCGAAGAGGTGGATCTTGTCGTGGCGATGGATGACCTCGCCGGAGGGATCGATCACATGGGAACGGTTGAAGAGACGGTCCTGGTCCGAAGGCCACGGCAGGGAGCCGGCAACGATGTAGATCCCCCTGTCCTTCGCCACCGTCTGGAGCTTTTCGAGTGCCGACCCGCTCAGTGGTGCCGCCTTCCTGATCGAAGCCGGTTCGTACGGGGTGGAGAACATCTCAGGAAGGGCTGCGATCCGGGCGCCACTATCCGCCGCACGGCCCGCCATGGCAACGGCTCTGTCGATGTTCGCCTCGAAGTCGTACCCCTGGCGGAGCTGGCATATGCCGACGGCCAACTTCTTTTCCGCGGGTTCCCCTGCTGTTCCCGTATTCACCATAGTTCTGTCCTACCCGAATCCTGTATCGGCAATGGGAAGAAGAGTCAACGATAATGAGGACCTCGACCTCTCTGATCCGTTCAACTCGAAAGTCTTTCAGTCGAGTTGAACGGATCAGAGAGGTCAGCGCCAAGGCGCTGCAAGGCCTTTCGCCCCGAAAATTGAGCAAGGGGACTTCCCCTTTTACATGAGGTGATCTACGAAATCAGCGACACAAGCGCCTGGGTGAGGAATTTGGTGTTCCCTTCCTTGGGAAGCCAGATGGTGACCTCGGTGGAGTTCCTTTTCATCCTGGCCATCCACGGTCCTATCTGTTCGGGTCTCAGGTGGATGCAGAAGAACTCGTTCCAGGTGTTCAGGAACAGCACATCCACTTCCCGTATGGAGTGCTGGCTGTCAGGACACTCCATGTTGCCCACGACCACGACGAACCTTGCATACTTGTCTTCCATGAGGGAAGAGCGATCCAGTCCTATGGACCCGGCATCGGGGATGACCCCGCCCAGCTTCAGCAGCAGCGACTGGATGTCGGACAGTACCACCCGGGAGGTGTTGGGTATCATGTGGAATGCCGTGGATGCATCGAACCTCTTGTTGTATACGAGCCAAGCAAGGATCCTTACCACCCTGTCCGATTCCATGATGGGTTCGCCCCCGTTCGGACCGGGGGTCCGTTCATGGATGCTCCATCGGTTTCTCCGGTAGGCAAAGTAGAGGTCCCGGTAGGCAGGTTCCTTCTTTTTCACCCGCTTTTCCGACTCGACCTTCCCGTCCTTCGAGACATAGAAGGCCTCAATCCTGCGTCTCAGGACCTCAACCTCCACATCCTCTTCAAGGGCTGAATTGATCATGTAGGTCTTGGCCCTGCGGATGAGCTGCACCGTGGTCAGCTTCAGGAACGAATGGATATCGTCACCGAATTTCCGGTACATGTCCACACCCCATTCGGTGAATCCGTTCAACTCGGAGAAGGTATGCAGGGACCATCCCCAGGCCTTCACTATGTCAACCATGATGGACGGCTTGTCGTCCTTTTCGATCTTTATGAGGTCTGTACCGCGGATGTTGGGGTTCACTTTGAGGTAGAAGCACTTCCTCAGGAGCTCCACCGTCTGGTCGTCCCCACGGCTTCCATAGTAGTCTTCCACACGGCGCAGAACATGAAAGTACGGGTCAACGATTTCTCCTCTGGACGTATCGAAGACATCCTTCTTCAGCATGTTGCACAGAAGACTGTCTTTTTTCGGTGTATCGAGGTAACTGGCGACCAGCGCCATCTTCAGGACCGATTTCAAGGGGTCGTCCAGGGCCTTGTGCATCTGCCACAACGCCGCTCCGAGAAGCTCCTGTTCAGGGATCGCGCTGATGTTGCCCATATCGATGAATTTCTGGGTCTCTCCATCGGATCCTGCCTGTACCATCCTGCGTACCTGATCATACCCCTCAGGGCCCTCCTCGGGTGCCACGATCCACCACAGCGGCACGCGCCCTTCTATCAGGGTCATGGTGCGGTAGAACTCCTCCTTGAGAATACTCTTCAATGCCGTCCCGGACCCTTCCTGGGAAACCGACCCGAAGTTGTTGGCCCTGATGTCCTGAAGGTCCATGAGGAAGAAGTGGATGTCCAGCGCGAACTTGCTGCTGATCCAGCGCTTCAGGAGCTTCAGCTTGAGGTCAAGGGTCTTGAGCCTCGATGGATCCATCTTCCGGGCATCCACCACCACCCAGATGTCATAGTCGGACTCCCTTGTCTGGGCAAGACTCCCCACCGATCCGATGGTGAAGAGGCCCTCGATCTCACATTCCCGTGGCAGATAATCACGCATATCCCCCAGCTTTATCCGGGAAGAGAAGAACGATCCCACCTCCTTCAGGGTTTTGGCGGGCCAGTCCATGAGCTTTACCCCGCACGGACAATCCTCCTTCTCGATGTAGCCGGGCAGCGATGGATGGCTGATATGGATGAGGAGGGGAAGAAACTCGAGGATGACACGAGCCCCCACCGGGTCGCATTTGTACATGATTTCCTTCTTGTAGCGGTTATAGAGCGTGAAGGCCTTGTGCCCGCTCGTGATACTGGTATTCAGCTTCCCCATCTATGAGTTTATCGCACGAAACCTAGTGTGACTTTAACCGCCAGGCAATGAGGCCGAGTCCTGCCGCAACCATGAGCATGCAGAGGATCTGCCCCATGGTGAACGAAAGGAGGACGAATCCGAGCTGGGGATCGGGCTCCCGGAAGAACTCGAGCAGGAATCGCAGGAGGCCGTAACAGGCAAGGAAGACCCCGAACACGATCCCGCGCGTATTCACCTTCAGGCTGACCACATACAGGATAATGAAGAGAAGGAGTCCCTCGGAAAGGGCCTCATAGAGCTGGGAGGGGTGCCTGGGCAGCGGTCCGCCGCCCGGGAAGACCATGCCCCAGGGCGCATCGGTGACCCTGCCGAAGAGCTCGGCGTTGATGAAATTCCCGATACGGCCAAAAAAGAGCCCAGGCGTCGCCCCGATGGCACCGAGATCGGCCAGCATAAGGAAGGGCTTGCCCCTTGACCGGGAGAAGAATATACCGGTGAGCACCAGGCCGATCAAGCCCCCATGGAATGACATGCCGCCCTCCCAGACTGCAAAGAACTTCAATGGGTGGGACAGGTAGTACGCAGGGTTGTAGATGAGGCAATAGCCTACCCTTGCCCCCACGACAAGCCCCAGGATGCAGTAGGTGACGAGGTCCTCCACATCGGTCCGTGCCATGGGGAGTTCCTTGCGCCGGCAGACATGGACAATGACGAAGTATGCGACGATGAAGCCGATGATGTACATGAGGCCGTACCACCTGAGCTGCAGCGGCCCGATGTGGATGAGTACCGGGTTGATCTGAGGATAGGTCATGAACAGGGGTGTTCTCATACATCCTGCCATAAAGTCAAGGAGATCGGTCCTACGAACATGTCCATTGAAACCTCGATGACGTGATCATGGCAGGGGGAAGTACATCCGGGAACGCATGTGCGGCGCGGCACGTCGGCATTCACACTGATCCCGGAGACGGCAACGAGATGTTATATTATATAATTATTTATCTTTTCTCGACAATTTCTCGGGCAGCCTTGACTAAATTGCGCTGTATTGCTATTGTTGCCTATACAGGAAAGGGATCGGTACATGTTTAAAGTTGGAGATATAGTCGTTTATCCTGCACACGGTGTTGCAGAAATTGAATCGTTGGAGGACAGAGAAATCTCAGGCAGTAAAATGTCCTTCATCATCCTGAAGATCCTCGATACTCAGATGACCGTCATGGTCCCTGTCGCGAATGTGAAGAACGTCGGCATACGCGAACTCATCAAGAACAAAGGGATAGATCAGGTCATCGATATCCTCAAACAGCGTTCGGTCCATGTGGACAACCAGACCTGGAATCGTCGGTACCGCGAGTACATGGAGAAAATCAAGAGCGGATCGGCCTTCGAGATTGCAGAGGTACTGCGTGATCTGAACATCCTCAAACGCGGCAAGGAACTGTCTTTCGGCGAACGGAAGATGTACGACACAGCAAAGAACCTGCTGGTGAACGAGATCTCGATCTCCAAAAAGCTTGAGAGAAAAGATGCCGAAAAGATGATCCTTTCCGCCATGGGGAAGATCGAGTCGGCGTCAAATTCCTGAAAAATAG
This sequence comes from Thermodesulfobacteriota bacterium, assembly GCA_036834365.1. Classification (GTDB taxonomy): domain Bacteria; phylum Desulfobacterota; class Desulfomonilia; order UBA1062; family UBA1062; genus MWEI01. The sequence continues at coordinate 47,666 of DAITOA010000021.1, forward strand.
GATGATTCCATGAAATGGTTGTTGCGTCTTCTCATTGCAGTGGTGGTCTTCTACGGTTCGTTCCAGTATGCCAACGAGCAGATGGGGGGCGGGGTATGGAGCATCATACTCCCCTTGATAGGAGAGCTCTGCCTCATTGCGATATTCATCGGTGAGATCAAGGGCTTCAAGCTCCACCCCATGGCCTATGCAGGGGGCCTGATCGGTACCATTCTGGGCCTCATCATCGGCAGCCTGTTCGGCTATGTCCTCATAGGAATCAACGAGAGCGGCATCTATCTCTTCATCCTGCTGAACTCCACCTTTGCCTATCTGGGCTATACGGTGGGCATATCCTGGGGAAAGGAGATCGCTTCCCTGCCTGTATTCCACCAGAAGACCAAGGGCGAGGGCGCCAGGTTGAAGGTCCTGGACACGAGCGTGATCATCGACGGACGGATCGCGGACATCTGCGAGGCAGGATTCATCGACGGGACCCTCATCGCCCCGCAGTTCATCCTGAACGAGCTCCAGCACATAGCCGACTCCTCGGATCCCCTGAAGAGGGCCCGGGGCAGACGGGGCCTCGACATCCTCAACAAGCTCCAGAAGAGCCCGCAGGTGAAGATCGATGTCATGGAGATCGATTTCCCCAAGATCAAGGAAGTGGACTCCAAGCTCATCGCCATGGCCAAGGAGATCGGTGCGGACATACTCACGAACGATTTCAACCTCAACAAGATCGCCCAGATACAGGGTGTGAACGTGCTCAACATCAACCAGCTCGCCAATGCGGTGAAGCCCATCGTGCTGCCCGGTGAGGGCATGAACGTGACCATCACGCGTCAGGGCAAGGAGCGCGGCCAGGGAGTGGCATACCTCGATGACGGCACCATGGTCGTTGTGGAGCAGGGGGAGAGCCTCCTGAACCAGAGCATCGACGTAGTGGTGACCTCAATTCTCCAGACCCCTGCCGGCAGGATGATCTTCGCAGCCCCCAAGAACCATGTATCCTGATGCGGTCATCGTGGCGGGCGGCAGCGGGCAGCGGTTCGGCCGGAAGAAGCAGTTTCTCCATCTTCTGGGAATACCGGTCCTGAAAAGGGCTGTCTCCTGCTTCGAGACTCATGCAAAAATCTCCAGAATCGTCGTCGTCGTACCCGTGGAAGATATCCCCGAAGCAGAAAAGATGCTGGCCGACTCCCCCAAGGAACTCATCATCACCGGGGGGGGCAGGACCCGCCAGGATTCGGTAAGGAACGGCCTGGGCCTGGTCAGCGACGGTCCTGCGGTCCTGATCCATGACGGGGTGCGGCCCTTTGTGAGGCCCGAGCTCATCGACCGGGTTATCCAGGGACTCAACGGCGTCGACGGCTGTATTCCCGGCATCGAGGTGACCGATACCATCAAGGAGGTCCGTGACCGTCTGGTGGCGCGGACCATCCCGCGGGGCGGCATCTACCAGGTACAGACCCCCCAGTCCTTTGTGACAGAGACCCTCCTTGAAGAGCATGGAAAGGCCTCAGGGTCCGGCACCGGCCGGTTCACCGACGACAGCTCGCTGCTCGAGGCTGCAGGCAAAAGGGTGCGAGTCGTGGACGGAGACCCGTACAATATCAAGATCACCTTCCCGGAGGATATCCCCATGGCGGAGGCTATCCTGAGATGTCTTTGAGGATCGGCATCGGTTTTGACATCCACCGGCTGGTGGCAGGCAGACCTCTGGTCATCGGGGGTGTGACCGTTCCCTTTGAAAAGGGCCTGCTGGGTCACTCCGACGGGGATGCGGTCATCCACGCCGTGTGCGACGCCATCCTCGGGGCCCTGGGCAGGGGCGATATAGGCCAGCTCTACCCCGACACAGCCGAAGAGACCAGGGGCATGTGCTCCCTGACCATGCTGCGCGAGATCATGGAGACGGTTGCCCGGGACTACGAGATCGTCAACATCGACATCAACTGCATCTGTGAGAAGCCGAGGCTTTCCTCGTATCGTGCGGATATGGTCGATGCCATTGCCAGGGCCTGTGGCGCAGATCCTTCCGCCGTGTCGGTGAAGTTCCGCACCCACGAGGGGCTGGGCGAGATCGGTGCCGGGGATGCCGTTGCGGCCCAGGCGGTGGTGCTGCTGAGGAAACGGTAACAATCATAGGGGACGTTTCTCTTTTCTTACATACGGAGCATTCATCTCCAAGTTCTGGGCGAACGGCACGTGCAGCGCCTTCGGCGCTGGCCTGCCTGATCCGATCATCTC
>DAITOA010000022.1:0-49162 GCA_036834365.1 Thermodesulfobacteriota bacterium
CATGGTATAAAGACATATGGTTAAGAATCTGGGGTTTGTTGTGGTTGATATATTTTGCAGCATTTTGTGTCTAATATCCTGTTATGCAGCATTATTGCTGTATTGTAATTGTTCGGCGTATACGGCTTTGAAATATCAATACACCAAGCTTAGATTGACGTTAATCTTATGTGAATAAATATATCTTTATGAGGTAATTATATGGCCAAGCAGATCAATATTGTTAAAATATATGTAGGAAGTGAAGAAGCTATTAATGAAGCTGAAAGTAAATTAGAAAGGCTGGTTAATGACGGATGGGTTATCAGAGGACAATGCGCAAACGGTGATTCAACTAACTATTTTTGGGTAACATTACAAAGAGGATAAAATACATAAAATTGTAAACTTGCCGAACAAACCACTTCAGCCGAATGGCTTCGCCAGCGGCTGACCGGATTGTTAGCTAGTCCATTGGAGCTGTAGAATGTCAGATTTAAAGTTTACCCGAAACGTCTTTATTGATACTTCAGTATTCGTTGGAGAGAACTTTAACCTCAAAGGAACTAAATTCCAGACTCTTGCCTCGATGGCTCAATCAGATCGAGTATTCATTATGTCGTCTGATATCACCTATTCCGAAATTATTTCTAATATTCAGGAGGCTGTTGAGGAGTCAGAGAAAGTTATTCTTAAGGTAAAGTCAAAAACAAAAATTCTAAAGAACCTTGGGCCAGATTCAGCTTATGGATCCATATTTGCGGATTTTCCGCGAGACAAAATAGTTCATAGAATAATTGGACAACTAAAGGACTACTTCAAAGATTCCAAGACACAAATAATACCAGCGCTCGAAACCAGTCCATCAATTGTATTTGATAAGTATTTTGCGAAAAAACCTCCGTTCGGCCTTGGAAAGAAAAAATCTGAGTTCCCGGATGCATTTGTTCTCGCTGCATTGGACATATGGTGTAAAGAATCTGCTCAGAAAATCTTTATCGTTTCACAAGACCCTGACATGGAATCATTCTGTCATGACTCAGAAACTCTATTCCATCTACCTTCACTAGAGAGCTTCCTGGAAATTATTATTGATAAAGACGAAAAGTTATCTCAAATGGCACATGAGCGAATTAACAGGAATACAGAAAAAATCAAGACCCTTATTTCGGATGAACTGGAAGGGACCCTGGTTATTTTAATAGATCAAAATGGAGAAGGGACTATCACTTCCATTCATGATGTCAATCTAGGTGAACCATCAATTATTCAGATGACAGACCATATAGCAACGTTCGAGCTCAAATGTGAAGTATCATTTGTAGCGAATGTGTGCTTTGACGATCTCGACACAGCATCTTACGATAGTGAAGAAGGCCGCCTAATTCCATGGCGAGAAATCGAACAGGAAGTTGAACGTGAGATTGAAGTATCAGTTGAAATATCATTTGCTTTTTCTCCTGATGATAAAGACTATTTTCTGTTACATCACATAATGATTGATGACGGTGAGCCATTACGGATTTGGGTGGATGAGGATGCAAAGACTAACTATAAATGACCATCTCGCTTAAAGCTAACCAGGTCATCCGCCGGACCGCGACGAGTCGCGGTCGGTTATGCCCATGTTATGCACTTCCTATATGAATAATAAAATACTAGATATCCCAGACATTACAACACACGAACTCATAAGCTCATATCATGATGGGCTTAAACGTGCCGTGGAATTTGTTAAATCAAAAATCATAGGCACCTTAACAGGTCAGATTAATCTCTCACAAAAAGAAGAGGCAGTTATGGGCATTTTCTTGCGTATACATGCCCTTGCATGCTCACTAGTCAGGTTAAACCAAAAGATCGACTTTAATGCTGTTGCTAGTATTACGCGAATAATCTTTGAGCTTTTAATCGATTTAAAATTACTCTCATCTCAATACACCAACCAACAAGATTTGGATAGGTTCTTTGCATTTCCAGAAGTGGATCGTTATAGGAAAGCAAAACGGATAATTGAGCTTCAAGAAAAGCATCCTGAGTTGGTTGATTATTCACTCCTTAATTCATCCATACGAAATGAGTTTGTTGAAACATCAAGATTAAAAAACCATATAGAATTAAAAGTGAACTCTTTATGGGGCAAAACTAAAAAAAAGAAACTAAACTGGCCTGATCATTGGTCGGGTGCTTCAATTAGAGATCGTATAAAATCTTTTGGCCCCTTGTATGAACAAGAATATTTAGAAGTTTACACACTTCTTAGCTCATATGCTCATGGAGGCAATAGCGCTTATTCAAATTTGCCAAAAGAAGTACTTGAGTATGTTTATGGGATCTCACTTGAATATGCTCGTAAAATGTACATTGAATCATTGTTAATTTGTTCAAAAATATTTAATCTCAAAGAAGGAATTGAAACTTTTACCCAGACAGTTTCTTTTCTGAAAGATGCTCCAAAACAAATCCTAATCAAGAATGTACTGAAGAAAATGAAAGAATAATATTGATGAATTTTGAGCTAATTATTGAATCAGAAAAATATGCATAACAAGGGCATCCAGGCCGATGCGGCGGAGCCGCGCGGCTGATGCCCAGCGTTTGGCATGATTATTCATTAATCAATACAATATGTTGAAGGAAGGTCATGAAGATCTTTTATAGGATAAATATTATAGTATGTTCTGTTTTTGCACTATGTTGTTGGTTATTTCTCATATCTACTTTCATGTTCATTGTCGGGTGTGCAAAGATTGATGAAGTAAAGAATGAAGATAATATAAATTACATTAGCTTCTCGGCTGATGGAAAGAAGCTCCTCTTTTATCGTCATAAAAATAATGGACCATGTCAGATTCAGGTATATGACCTCAAAAATCATGAGTTATGTGCTTACCAATCTCCTTCCAATGAGATGTGGACCATGGCACGGTACTCGTTTGACGGTAATCATATTATTATGAGTGTCATTCCATTTGAAGGCAACCGCTTGAATCTTGGCAATATGCAGATTGCTATTATGGACCCGGATGGGAAAAACTTCAGGAAGATAACTAACTCATATGGCACTAAGATATACCCCACACCTTCACATTCAGGAGATAAAATTATTTATGCCAAGGCGGCATCGATCAGGAAAAAAGGACGCACCCCTGCAGCAGATTATGATATCTATGAAGTAGACATAGGAAGCGGAGAAGAGACACGTTTGACATGGCTTAATATATTTAGTTTTCTATCACCCCCATTTGAATTTCCTGATGGCGAAACAATAATCTTTTCTGCATATGGAGTTCCAGGGTTGCCCGACAGCCTTGATAGTAAAGACAATTCCTTTATAGTTAAGAAGGGTGATAAAAAAAGGCCTTATCCTTTTGTTATCCCTGACGGAGTATCGATATCTAATCGAAATAACACAAGAAACCCCCTTGTATCAATGGATGGAAAGCATGTATATTTTCAGGCATTAGCAATGAATCCAGATGGTATACATGGAGAGGGTGATCAATACTATGAGTATTTTGATGATGGAGCGCCTCGTCGAATAACAAGTAATCCTCGATTTATTCGCTTTACTAGAATTCTTTCAGCTGCGCTTTCCCCTGATAATAAGTATCTTGCATCCATATGTGATAATAATGGAGAGAAATCAATTGTGATATGTAATGTTAATGATAGCACATGTAAGACAATAATCTTACCGGATTATCCGTCATATATTATCAACCAAATAAAAGAGGAAAAAGCCGAACAATTCACTCCACCAGACACGGCAATGCCGCGCCGGTGAGCTTTAGCGTTAGGCTAGAGATACTGGGTTATCACCGATTCATTGAACTGGAGGCTTTCTCGATATGTTTGGTTTCATTAGTAAACTTTGGCAAAGAGTTAAACCAATAACAGAACTTGAAAGAGTCCGTGACCGAAATGAAAAGACTTATCAGCAATATTTCGAGGAATTGAAGTCACGAAATGAGAAGTTCCGTCGTGAAGCTAAAGATCAATTGTCGGGGAGAGAGCTTGAGTATGTGTTGCGTAGATTGGACGAGTTGGAAACCCTCGATCGAAAGGAATTTGAGGCTCGAAATAATCCTCGGGAATTGAAACGAATATTGAAACGGAGGTTAAATGAACTTCATGAGCATCGTATAGGGATTGAAACAAAGGTTAAGGGGCAAAAACGTGGGACAGCTCTGAGGAAGACGGACGAATATGAAACCTATCTTCATAACCGTATTGATGAACTTGATATTTATGAAAACCCTCCTGGCCAATTCCCGAAAGAGCCTGGAATCAAAGATCAGCTGCATATGCTGAAGGTTCTGAAAAATGGCACTCCCCAGGAAAAAAAAGAAGTGTTTCACAAGATGAGTAAGGAAAGTATGCAGACCGATGCGTTAAGAAGAAGTTACCAGGAAAAGCTGATGAGCCCGATATACAGGCAGGAAATTATCTCTTCATATAAGACAAGGTCTCGTCTTTTTACTATTTGTACGTTATTGCTCCTGGCTTTCGCGATTGGATCGACAGTGATGGCAAGTGATATAATCCGAGATAATGCAGAAATATTTATACCCTTGATGATACTAGCTACTTTGGGAATCTATGTATATCTGGGCACTAAGTTATACAGATGTCCTGCTTGTGGATACAAGCTCGATTTCCTTCGCATACGTTCCGTTAGAGAAGGCAGATCAAAGATGAACATGTCAACCTTATCATCCTGCCCCAGATGTGGCTCGCCTTTTCGTTGAGAAATCAACCCAACCGTAGCATTCAGTCGTCCTCGTGCAGGATGACGTTGGTGGTTTCCGGCTCGACCGGACCGCCCCGGGGCAGGGTGATGCGCACCGTGGTCCCCGTGGGGCCGCTCGATGCGTCGGCGTTGGACTCCACCGCGATCGTTCCCCCGTGTGCCTTGACCGCCGCGTAGGCGGTGGGCAAACCCAGCCCCAGGCCTTCGCCCACAGGCTTGGTGGTGAAGAACGGGGTGAAGAGCTGGTCCATGTTCTCCCCGGTGATGCCCGTTCCGGTGTCCTGGATCGTGATGACCACCCGGCCCTCGTCCCCCGAGACGTCGACGGCCAGTTCCCCCCCATCGGGCATGGCCTCGATGGCGTTGACGGCGATGTTCTCCACCGCCTTGGCGATGCGCTCCTCCTCCATCCACACGAAGGGGTCGGAAAGGTCGGCCGTCACTCTCAGTCGGACCGGGCCGGGCACCGGAAGATCCCGCACGACCTTCTCGATCGTCCGGGCGATGTCCTTCCTGCGCAGGGGCGGGCCTTCCAGGGTGAAGACCCTCGTATCGCCGGTTCGAGGAGGTTTCCCATCCATACCAGTAGTCCCTTCATGGTTTCATGTTCGCAGGTCACGCCTGTAGTAACACATTTTCCTAAGATGTTCCTTCCGTAAAATGTTCCGATGTACTACAGGGTGTCTCGGATCACCGGTCGTTCCGTTCCCGGCATATTGAATAGGAAACAATCCGCAGACATGCCGTATGGCCCTTCGGGCGGACAGGCCTCCGAGTAGGGATAATAAGAAGGGGATTGCCGGTTGAGGAGCAATTGAGGCTGGAAATGGTTAGTGTTTGGGGAGTTATGATCCCGAATGCTGAACCACCGTTCAGTTTGCTCTTGATGCAGCCATCGAGGCATGATAAGGAAATATGCTCGTAAGAGTAGAGTAACGACATCAACGCGAATCAATACGCGATAGGGGGGTAAACCGTGGCAGCAGTCGAGACAAATATGACGGATGCGGGTCTGGCGGAATTCACGGCCGAACAGCTCGCGCAGGTGGACAAGATCATCGCGGACCACAAGGGGAAACCCGGCGCCCTGATCCCTGTTCTGGAACAGGTTCAGGAAGTGTGCGGGTACCTGCCCATGTCGATCCAGACAGTGGTGTCGGACGGGCTCAGTATCCCTCTTGCCAACGTGTTCGGCGTGGTCACCTTCTACTCCTTCTTCACCATGATCCCCCGGGGCAAGCACGTTATCCGCGTGTGCCTCGGCACCGCCTGTTACGTACGGGGCGGACAGAATATCCTGGACAGGATGAGCCAGATACTGGGGATCGAGCCCGGCGAATGTACGGCGGACAGGAACTTCTCCCTCGAGACGGTTCGCTGCCTCGGTGCATGCGGTCTCGCCCCGGTGGTGGTCATCGACGCCGATACCCACGGGCAGGTGAAACCGGCCAAACTCGAGCAGGTGCTCGCGAAGTACAACTAGGAGGGGTGCGATGGCGAAACTGACGATTGATGATCTGAAGAAGATCAAGGACAGGGTGGAAAAAGAAGACCAGTTCAGGGCCGGCACCAAGCGCATCAAGCTCACCGTGCACATGGGCACCTGCGGCATAGCCTCCGGCGCCAAGGAGATACTGGACACCTTCATGGGCGAGGTCAGCGAGAACAACGTGAACGACGTACTCATCACCACCTCGGGCTGCATCGGCATCTGCAGCAGGGAGCCGCTGGCGACCATCGAGGAGCAGGGCAAGGAGCCCATCGTCTACGAATATCTGAACCCGAACAAGGCCAGGCAGATCTTCAAGCGCCACGTCATGAACGGCGAGGTGCAGATGGATTTCGTCATGGCCAGGGGCACGGAACACGACAAGAAGGGGGTTGGTAAATGAAGGTTTTTCGCGCACACATACTCACCTGCGGTGGAACCGGCTGCAATGCCTCCGGCAGCGAGGCCGTCCACAGGGCAGTGGTTCAGGAACTCATCACCAAGAATCTCACCGACGAAGTCTCCGTGGTGGAGACCGGCTGTAACGGTTTCTGTGCGGCCGGACCCATCATGGTCATCTATCCGGAAGGCACCTTCTACCAGTACGTGAAGGCCGAGGACGTCCCGGAGATCATCGAAGAGCACATCATCAAGGGTCGTCCCGTCAAGAGGCTCATGTACAAAGAGCCCACCTCCGACCAGCCCATTCCCCACATGCTCGACATCCCGTTCTTCGGCAAGCAGAAGCTCGTCGCGCTCAAGAACAGGGGACTCATCGATGCGGAGAAGATAGACGAGTACATCGCCCGTGAAGGCTACATGGCCGCAGCCAAGGCGCTGACCCAGATGAGCCAGGACGAGGTCATCGAAGAGGTGAAGAAGTCGGGTCTCCGCGGCCGTGGGGGCGGAGGGTTCCCCACCGGCATGAAGTGGTCCTTCGCCCGCAAGTCAGCCGGCGACGTAAAGTACATCCTTTGCAACGCCGACGAGGGCGACCCCGGCGCATTCATGGACCGCTCCATCCTGGAGGCCGACCCTCATGCCGTGCTCGAAGGCATGATCATCGGCGGCTATTCCATCGGAGCGAACGAGGGCTACATCTACTGCAGGGCCGAGTATCCGCTGGCCATCAAACGGCTCAATATCGCCATCGAGCAGGCCAGGGAATACGGCCTGCTGGGCAAGAACATCCTGGGCACCGATTACAGCCTGGATATCCATGTCTACCAGGGCGCCGGCGCATTCGTGTGCGGCGAGGAGACGGCCCTGATGAACTCCATCGAGGGCAAGCGCGGCATGCCTCGTCCCCGCCCGCCGTTCCCGGCCAGCAAGGGTTTGTGGCAGAAGCCCTCGGTGCTTAATAACGTCGAGACCTATGCGAACATCTCGCAGATCATCCTCAACGGAGGCGAGTGGTATGCTTCCATGGGCACCGAGCGTTCCAAAGGCACCAAGGTGTTCGCGCTCACCGGCGCGGTGAACAACGTGGGTCTGGTGGAAGTCCCCATGGGAACCTCCATCGGCGATATCATCTTCGATATCGGCGGAGGCATCCGCAACGGCAAGCAGTACAAGGCGGCCCAGCTGGGCGGACCGTCCGGCGGCTGTATCCCGGCCGAGGCCCTGAACACCCCCACCGACTATGAAGAGATCATCAAGCTGGGCGCCATCATGGGTTCCGGCGGTCTCATCGTCATGGACGAGGACACCTGCATGGTGGACACGGCCAAGTTCTTCATGGAGTTCTGCCAGGAAGAGTCCTGCGGCAAGTGCACCCCGTGCCGTGAAGGCACCAAGCGCATGCTCGAGATCCTCAAGAGGATCTGCCACGGCGAGGGCAGGGACGGGGACATCGAGCTCTTGGAGGATCTTGCAGGTATCATCAAGGATTCGGCGCTGTGCGGGCTCGGCCAGACGGCACCCAACCCGGTGCTCTCCACGATCCGCTACTTCAGGCATGAGTACGAGGCCCACATCTACGACAAGAAGTGCCCGGCAGCGGTCTGCTCGAAGCTGTTCAAGTCCCCCTGCCAGCATGCATGCCCCATCGAGATGGACATCCCGGCCTACATTGCGCTCATCAGGGCGAACAGGCTGGCCGATGCCTTCAAGATCATGAAGAAGACCAACCCGTTCCCCGGCGTGTGCGGCAGGGTCTGCCCGCAGTTCTGCGCCAACAAGTGCCGCAGGGGACAGCTCGACGAGCCCATGGCCATTGCATGGCTCAAGCGCTACATCTCCGACAATGCCAAGAGGCCCAAGATCGACCAGGCTCCGGTCACCCGCAAGGAGAAGGTCGCGGTCATCGGCGGCGGCCCCGCAGGACTCACTGCGGCTCAGGACCTGTGCATGAGGGGCTACAAGGTCACGGTGTTCGAGGAGCTGCCCTATGCGGGCGGCATGATGCGCTATGCCATCCCCGAGTACCGCATGCCCAGGGACATCGTGGAGCAGGAAGTGTCCGACATCAGGGCGCTCGGGGTCGAGATCAAGACCGGAACCAGGATCGGCAAAGACATCAGCTTCGATGCGCTCCGCAAGGACTATGACGTGATCGTCATCGCGGTCGGTGCCCACAAGAGCTGGAAGCTGGACATCGAGGGTGAAGACCTCGCCGGTGTCTGGGGCGCGGTGGAGTTCCTCCGGGAAGTCAACCTCGGCAAGAAGGTCAATGTCGGCTCCAAGGTGGCCATCGTGGGCGGCGGCAACTCCGCCATCGACGCGGCCCGCACGGCGGTGCGGCTCGGCGCCAAGGACGTCACCATCCTCTACCGCCGCGAGCGCAAGGACATGCCCGCCTGGGAGAACGAGATCCAGGCGGCCGAGCATGAAGGCGTCAAGATCGAGTACCTGGTGGCACCGACCAAGCTCATCGGCAAGAACGGCAAGCTCGTGGGCGTGGAGTGCCAGCGCATGAGGCTCGGCGAATTCGACCGGTCCGGCAGGCGCAAGCCCGTTTCGATCCCGGGCAGCGAGTTCACCCTTGCCATCGACACCATCGTCCCGGCCATCTCCCAGAACACCGATGCATCGTTCATCCCGGCCGGATCCGACGTGACCATCGACAAGTGGGGCGGCATCAAGACCACGGGCAAGGCCAAGAACAAGACCACGGCAGACAACGTGTTCATCGCAGGCGACGCGGCCAGCGGTCCGGCCACCGTGGTGGAGGCCATCGCCATGGGTCACAAGACCGCTGCCGATGTGGACGACTTCATCCGTGCCAGGAACAATGAGCCCGCATACCGGGTGCCGCCCGAGGAAGAGATAGAGATCCCCTTCGAGGTGGACGAGGAAGTCATCGAGACACCCAAGGGCAAGATGCCCGAGCTCAAGAAGTCCGAACGGAGGATCACCTTCAAGGAGGTGGAGCTGGGGTATTCCAAGAAGACCGCCTACAAAGAGGCCTGCAGATGCCTGCGCTGCGACGCGGAGCTCTAGGTTGAGAGTGACAGGAGAGACAACAATGGTGAATCTGACAATAGACAACATTAAGGTGAGCGTGGCAGAGGGCAGCACGATACTCGAAGCGTCCAAATCCGCCGGCATCAACATACCCACCCTGTGCGCCTGGCCGGAGATACATCATACCCCGGGTGCCTGTAGGGTCTGCGTATGCGAGGTGGAAGGACAGAGGAACCTTGTGGCCTCGTGCGTGTTCCCGGTCTCGGAAGGTATGATCGTGAAGACCACCACCGAGCGTGTCCGCAGGGCCAGGAAGCTCAACGTGGAGCTGCTCCTTTCGAACCACCCCACGGACTGCAACGTCTGTATCCGCAACGGCAACTGCGAGCTTCAGAAGGTGGCCGAGGCGGTGGGACTGCGCACCGTACGCTTTGAGTACCCGCAGAACAAGGAAAAGAAGCTCGACACGAGCAGCCCGTCCATCGTGCGTGACTCAGCCAAATGCATCAAGTGCTACCGCTGCGTGACCGTGTGCGAGAACATCCAGACCGCCTGCGTGCTGCAGCCCTCCTACCGGGGCGACAAGGTCTTCATCGGGCCTCCCTTCGACATGCCGCTCATCGAGACCAACTGCACCATGTGCGGCCAGTGCGTGCTGGCCTGCCCGGTGGGGGCGCTCTACGAGAAGGATGACACCGAAGCGGTCTGGGCCGCCCTGCAGGACCCCACCAAGCACGTGGTGGTCCAGGAGGCGCCGGCCATCCGCGCCGCCCTCGGCGAGGACCTCGGCATGCCCGTGGGCTCCCTGGTCACCGGCAAGATGCTCACCGCGCTGAAGCGCCTGGGCTTCGACAAGGTGTTCGACACCAACTTCACCGCGGACCTCACCATCATGGAGGAAGGCAGCGAGCTGCTCCAGAGGGTGAAGGAGGGCGGCAAGCTGCCCATGATCACCTCGTGCTCCCCGGGCTGGATCAAGTTCTGCGAGCACTTCTACCCGGACCTGGTGGATCATCTCTCCACCTGCAAGTCGCCCCAGCAGATGATGGGCGCCCTCATCAAGTCCTACTACGCCGAGCAGGCCGGGATCGACCCCAAGGACATCGTGTCGGTCTCCATCATGCCCTGCACGGCTAAGAAGTACGAGTGCCAGCGTGACGAGATGAACGACAGCGGGTATCAGGATGTGGACATAGTGCTCACCACCCGTGAGCTCTCCCGCATGATCAAGCAGGCGGGCATCGACTTCGCCAGCCTGCCCGACAGCGACTACGACAATCCGCTGGGCGAGTACACCGGCGCAGCCACCATCTTCGGCGCCACGGGCGGCGTCATGGAGGCGGCGCTGAGAACCGTGTACGCCATCGTCACGGGCACCAACCTCGAGAGCCTCGACGTGACCCCGGTACGCGGCCTTGAAGGCGTCAAGGAGGCGGCGGTGGAAGTGGGTCCCCTGGGCAAGGTCAAGGTGGCGGTCGCCCACGGTCTCGGCAACGCCCGCAAGCTCATGGACAAGATCCGGGAAGGCACGGCCGACTACGCCTTCATCGAGGTCATGTGCTGCCCCGGCGGCTGCGTGTCCGGCGGCGGTCAGCCCATCGCACCGAGCAACGAGAAGAGGATCACCCGTGCGGCGGCCCTGTACAAGGACGACGGCGCGGTGCAGAAGTTCCGCCAGTCCCACGAGAACCCCTCGGTCAAGAGGATCTACGAGATCTTCCTGGAGAAGCCCCTGGGCCACAAGTCCCACAAGCTGCTCCACACCAAATATACGAAACGGGGAACCGACGTACCCCACAAGAAGGTGAACAGCAAGTAAGAGAACGGATGCATCAGCGATTGAGCCTGCGGGGGAGGTCGTAAGGACTGACCCAGAGGGTGACGAGAAGGATCGAACCGGAGACCCTTACCCCTGCACGCGGGTAAGGGTCTTTTTTTGCGGAGAGGACGCGATGGAAGAAAAGTCGAAAAGAATCGGAGTGGTGAGCATCATCATCCATAAGAGAAGAGAGTCGGCGATGAAGGTGAACGAGATCCTCTGCCAGTACGGGGACTGCATCATCGGCCGCATGGGCATGCCATTCGAGCAGAAGGGCGTCCATGTCATCGCGCTCATCATACACGGCACCACCGACGACATAGGCGCCCTGACCGGGAAGGTCGGGTCGCTGCCGGATGTTGACGTGAAGTCGGTCCTGACCAGGGCATGAGGAGGACATCATGCAGGATTTCATCAACGATACGAGTATTCTGGAGACGCTGGACCGTGCACAAAACCCCGACAAGGGCAGGGTACGGGAGATCATAGAGAAATCCAAGGAGCTCAAGGGGCTTTCCCCGGACGAGGCGGCGGTCCTCCTCCAGACCGAGGACAGGGAGATCATCGCGGAGATCCTCGCCACGGCCCGCATGATCAAGCGTGAGATCTACGGCAACCGGCTCGTGCTCTTCGCGCCGCTGTACATCTCCAACTACTGCTCCAACAACTGCCTCTACTGCGGGTTCCGCAGGGACAACAAGGAGCTCGAGCGCAGGGCCCTGACCATGGAGGAGGTCGCCGACGAGGTTCGGACCCTGGAGCGGGAAGGGCACAAGCGGCTTCTCATGCTCTGCGGGGAGAACCACAGGAAGAGCTCACTGGACTACTTCATCGAGGCCATCGAGACGGCATATGCCACCACGACGGAGCACGGCGGTGAGATCCGGCGCATCAACGTGGAGATCGCGCCCCAGAGCGTGGAGGACTTCAGGAGGCTCAAGGCGGCCAAGATCGGCACCTATGTACTCTTTCAGGAGACATATCACCACGCCACCTACAAGGAGATGCACCCGAGCGGCCCCAAGGCCGACTTCCTGTGGCGGGTCACCGCCCAGGACCGGGCCATGGAGGGCGGCATCGACGACGTGGGCATCGGGGCGCTGTTCGGTCTCTATGACTATAAATACGAGGTCCTCGGCCTGCTGCTGCATGCCATGCACCTGGATGCCGTCTACGGCGTGGGGCCGCACACCATTTCGGTGCCGAGGCTGGAACCGGCGCTCAATGCCCCGGCCGCCATCAAGCCGCCGCATCCGGTGAGCGACGATGAGTTCAGGAAGCTCGTGGCCGTCATCCGCCTGGCAGTACCGTATACGGGCATGATCCTGTCCACCCGTGAACCGGTCGAGCTGAGGAGCGAGGTCTTCGACCTGGGCATCTCCCAGATCAGCGCCGGCTCAAGGACAAATCCCGGCGGGTACAAGCAGGGAGACAGCAATGCATTCCGGGCGGCTCAGTTCAACCTGGGGGACACGAGGACCCTGGACGAGGTCATCTACGACATCACCACCCACGGCCATATCCCGAGCTTCTGCACGGCCTGCTACCGGCTCGGCAGGGTGGGTGGGGACTTCATGGACCTGGCCAAGCCGGGTCTCATCCAGAAGTTCTGCCGCACGAACGCCATCCTGACCTTCAAGGAATACCTGGAGGACTATGCGAGCCCCGCCACCAAGGCCGCCGGCGGGGAGCTCATCGAACGGCTCCTCCGGGAGACCGGGAGCGAGGAGACGAAGCAGCTGCTCGAGAGCCGCCTGAAGAAGATCGAAGAGGGGGAGCATGACCTGTACATCTAGCGCCCCCTGCGACACGATCGCAAAGGCCGAGGACGGAGGAGCTCTGAGCCGGGAGGAGATAGCAGCCCTACTTTCTCTGCGCGAACCTTCAGAGGTCGAACGACTGTTCCAGGCTGCCGACAGGGTGCGCAAGGCCCAGGTAGGTGATGAGATCTTCCTGAGGGGTATCATCGAGTTTTCCAATCACTGCAGGAACAACTGCCTCTATTGCGGTCTGCGCAGGGACAACCGCGATGCGCAGCGGTACCGCATGGAGGATGAAAGGATCCTGGGTCTGGCCCGAGACATCCAGGCGCGCGGATGTACCACCGTGGTGCTTCAGTCGGGCGAGGACCCATGCTATACCGTCGAGAGGATGTGTGGGCTCATCAGAAGGATAAAGACCGGGACCGATCTCGCCGTCACCCTGTCCATCGGTCAGAGACCGTATGAGGACTACAAGGCCTTCCGGGAGGCGGGTGCGGATCGCTACCTGCTCCGGCACGAGACGGCCAGTGCCGACCTCTTTGCGAGGCTGTGTCCGGGCAGGTCCCTCGAAGACCGCATCCAGTGCCTGAAATGGATCAAGGAGCTCGACTATGAGACGGGCATGGGATGCATGGTGGGCCTGCCGGGCCAGACCGTCGGAGACCTGGCCGACGACGTCCTGCTCATCAGGGGGCTCGACGCGGACATGGTCGGCATCGGACCCTTCATCCCCCACGAGCATACGCCCCTGAAGGACTGTTTGCCCGGGCATACGACCCTCGTGCTCAAGATGCTTTCCGTGATCCGGCTGGTCACGAGAGACACCAACATACCTTCCACCACGGCCCTGGGGGTGCTGGACGGACCGGGCAGGAAGAAGGCCTTCGAGGCCGGAGCCAACGTCTTCATGCCGGTGTTCACGCCTCAGGACTATGCCGAGCGCTACGAGATCTACCCGGGCAAAGGTGATGTGGAGAAGGCCGACGGGGCGATCCTTGATTTCAAGGGTTTCTTCGATTCCATCGGGAGGCCCATCGGAAAAGGACCGGGGGGGAGACGGAGAACGCGATGAGGAAAGAGCACGATTCCCTGGGCGGCCTTGAGCTGCCCGATGAGAGCATGTACGGGATACACACCGCCCGGGCCCTGGAGAACTTCGGCGACATCGGTCAGCGGCACGACCCCATCTTCGTGAAGGCCTACCTCCTCGTGAAGAAGGCGGCGGCCCAGGCCAACGCCGAGCTGGGGTTCCTCGACAAGGCAAGGGCTGACGCCATTTCCGGGGCAATCGATGCGATGCTCGCCCGCGGACGGTTCGACGATATCGTGGTCAACCCCATGAGCGGGGGGGCGGGCACCTCGCTGAACATGAACGTGAACGAGGTCATCGCCAACCGGGCGCTCGTGCTTTCCGGCAGGGAGAAGGGGGATTACGCTTACATCCACCCCCTCGACCACGTGAACATGCACCAGTCAACCAACGACACGTACCCGAGCGCGCTCAAGGTCGCCATGCTCATGCACCTGGACGCCCTGGAGGATGTCCTCATAAAGCTCCAGGAGTCGCTGCAGGAAAAGGAGAAGGCCTTTGCAGGCGTCCTCAAGCTGGGACGCACCGAGCTCATGGACGCCCTGCCCATCACCGCGGGCATGCAGTTCGCAGCGTACGCCGAGGCCGTGGCCCGCGACCGCTGGAGGATCTTCAAGGCCAGGGAGCGCATCAAGGTGCTCAACATCGGCGGCACGGCCGTGGGTACCGGGTTCAACGCGCCCCAGAAGTACATCTTCCTGGTCATCGAGAAGCTGAAGCTCCTCACGGGTCTCGCCATCACCCGGGCAGAGAACATGGTGGACGCCACCCAGAACCTGGACGCCATCGTGGAGGTATCGGGCCTGGTCAGGACCTGTGCGGTCAACCTCATGAAGATCTCCGAGGACCTGCGTATGCTCTCATCCGGTCCGACCGGGGGGATCGGCGAGGTGGTACTGCCTCCCGTGCAGGAGGGCTCATCCATCATGCCCGGCAAGGTGAACCCGGTCATGTGCGAGTTCGCCAGCCAGACGGGCCTGCTCGTCATGGGCTTCGACAATGTCGTTTCCCAGGCCGCGGCCCTGGGAAATCTCGAGCTGAACCAGTTCTTCCCCCTCGTGGCCACCCTCGTCCTGAAGGAGATGGCCCTGCTCAGGCTCGCCCTGGGAAGATTCGAGGAAAAGTTGGTGAGGGGCCTGGACCTCAACCGGGACAGGATCGACGCCAACCTCACGGAGTCGGTGGCGATCCTCACCTACCTCTCCCAGTACATCGGCCACGATGCGGCCGCACGGATTTACCGGATGATGAAGCAGGATACGCGGGCCCTCAGGCAGATCATCCTTGACGAGAAGATCCTCACCGGGCAGCAATTCGACGAGCTCGTCTCACCCGAGAGGATCCGCATGATGGGGTACAGGAAATGAACACCACACCCGTGGCCAACAGGCTGCACATCGGCATCTTCGGCAAGCGCAACGCGGGCAAGTCATCGTTCATCAACGCCCTGACCGGCCAGAGCGTGTCCATCGTCTCCCCGGTGGCGGGCACCACCACCGACCCGGTGGGCAAGGCCATGGAGATCCACGGCATAGGACCCGTGTACATCTACGACACCGCCGGCATCGACGACACCGGGGACCTCGGCGAGATGCGGGTGACCAGGACAAAGGCCGTCATGGGCAAGATCAACCTGGCCGTGGTGGTCACCACCGCAGCGGATTTCGACGAGCGGGACCGTGCCCTCATGGAAGAGCTCAAGACGCGGGGGGCAAAGGCCATCCTCGTGTTCAACAAGATCGACCTGCACCCCCTCGACGGACGGGTCGCATCCGGACTCGATCAGGACGGCATACCCTTCGTGCCCGTCAGCTGTCTCACGGGCGAGAACATCGATGCCGCCCGGGAGCGCATGACCGGGATCGCGAAGACCCTCGAGGCGGAACGCTCCACCATCGTGGGCGACATCGTCGGCCACGGCGAGCTCGTGCTCCTGGTGGTGCCCATCGACCTCGGTGCACCCAAGGGCAGGCTCATCCTGCCGCAGGTCCAGGTCATACGGGACATCCTGGACAACGACGCTGCCGCCGTCGTGGTCAAGGAACGCGAGATCGAGTACGTCCTGAGCGGCCTCAAGACCCCGCCGGGCCTCGTCATCTGCGACTCCCAGGTGGTGCTCAAGGTATCGGGCGACCTGCCGCCGGGCGTGAAGCTCACCACCTTTTCCATCCTGTTCTCGCGCCTCAAGGGGGACCTCGCCAAGCTCATCGAAGGCGTGAAAGCCATCGACACCCTGAAGGACAGGGACAAGGTGCTCATCTGCGAGGCGTGCACCCACCACCCGCTGCCGGACGACATCGGCAGGGTGAAGATCCCGAGGTGGGTCAAGCTCTACACCGGCAAGGACATCACCTTCGACGTCCATGCAGGTCCCATCCTGGACAGGGACATCTCTGACTACAAGCTCATCATCCACTGCGGGGGCTGCATGATCAACCGCGCCGAGATGCTCGGCAGGATCAGGGTCACCGAGGAGAAGGGGGTGCCCATGACCAACTACGGGCTCGCCATATCCCATGTGCACGGTGTGTTGCGACGCGCATTGTCTCCTTTTCCGTATGAACTGAGCCTCCTCGAAGATAGTCCGGGAGGGGCACCAACCCTGTAAATACTCTCCGTAAGACACTGCCGGACCGTCATAAAAATCTTCCTGAAATCTTTTTCTCTAGGAAAATTTATCTGGATTTTCCTGAAGAGGAATGATATGACGTTCCGTAACATGATCCTATTGTGGTAGATAACCAAAATTAACGAAGAATAATAATGAATTAAAAATGTGCTGAAAAGAGCATACTGACGGATGATGTTTTATTCCCACCATTACGAGCTCCGTGAATCCTCTCATATCTCTTCCTACAGCAGTCATATGACGCCGATTCACAGTCACCAGGAGGACACGCATGACGATTACGATTGACGGCAAGGATTGTACCTTCACCCCCGGCCAGACGGTCTATGAGGTGGCCAGGGCAAACGGGATCTCCATCCCGGTGCTCTGCCATCAGGAGCAGCTCAAGCCCGTAGGTGCATGCAGGGTCTGCGTGGTGGAGGTCCAGAATGCACGATCACTGGTGGCATCCTGTGCCATGCCTGCGGAAAAGGGCATGGTGGTGACCACCAATTCCGAACGGGTGCTCAAGGCACGCAGGCTCACGGTGGAGCTCCTGCTCACCCAGGGGCATCACAACTGCCTGGTCTGCGAGAGCAGCGGCGACTGCGTGCTCCAGGCGCTGGCCTATTCCCTGGGCATCGATGCCCCCCGCTTCCCGGAGCCGGAAACCCGCAAACCCCTGGAGCAGGGCAACGAGATGATCGTGCGGGACATGAACAAGTGCATCCTGTGCGGACTGTGCGTGCGGGCCTGCAACGAGATACAGGTGAACCAGGTCCTCGACTTCTCCGGACGCGGACCCACGGCCGGCGTCGGGCCTGCCTTCGGGCAGACCTACGAGAACTCCTCCTGTGTGTTCTGCGGCGAGTGCGTGCGGCTGTGCCCCGTGGGAGCCCTGTTCGAGAAGCAGGGCCGGTTCAGGAGCAGGGCCGGTGAAGCGCGCAAGGTGCGGACCACCTGCGAGTACTGCGGCGTGGGCTGTCAGATGGAGCTCAACGTGAAGGACGGCAAGGTCGTCAAGGTGACCACTCCGCGGTGGAACGCGCTGCCCCCCAACCACGGGAGCCTCTGCATCAAGGGCCGCTTCGGGTACGACTTCCTCGACCACCCGGACCGGCTCACCAGGCCCATGATCAGGGTGGACGGCGAGCTGAAGGAGGCGAGCTGGGACGAGGCCGTCGCGTATATCGCCGACAAGCTCTCATCCATCAGGGAGAAGCACGGGCCCGACAGCATCGCAGGTCTGGCCTCGGCACGGTGCACGAACGAGGAGAACTATCTCTTCCAGAAATTCCTCCGCGCGGTGATAGGCACCAACAACGTGGACCACTGCGCCCGGCTCTGACACAGCTCCACCGTGGCCGGTCTGGCCACTGCGTTCGGTTCGGGCGCCATGACCAACTCCATCGCCGACCTCGAGGAATCGAAGTGCTTCCTCATCACCGGCACCAACACCACAGAGAACCACCCCGTCATCTCCACCTTCATCAAGAGGGCCGTAACCCAGAGGGGCGCGAAGCTCATCCTCGTGGACCCGAGGAACATCGACCTTGCGAAGTTCGCCACCGTATGGCTCCGGCAGAAACCGGGCACGGACATCGCCTGGATCAACGGCATGATGAACGTCATCATCAGCGAAGGGCTCCACGACCAGGCCTTCATCGACGGGCGCACCGAGAACTTCGAGGCGCTCAGGGAGACCGTGAAGAAGTACACCCCCGAGCATGTCGAGTCGGTCACCGGCATCCCTGCCGGGGAGCTCAGGAAGGCCGCACGCCTCTATGCCACGTCGGGGACGTCCGCCATCGTGTATGCCATGGGCATCACCCAGCACATCACGGGCACGGACAACGTCAAGTCCTGTGCCAACCTGGCCATGCTCACGGGCAACGTCGGCAGGCCGGGCACCGGGGTAAACCCGCTGCGGGGCCAGAACAACGTCCAGGGCGCCTGCGACATGGCGTGCCTGCCGGGCAACCTGCCCGCCTACAAACGGGTTGCAGAGGATGCGGAACGCAAGCCGTTCGAGGATGCCTGGGGCGTGAAGCTGCCGGCCAAGCCGGGCCTCACCATACCCAAGATCATCGACGGTGCCGCCGAAGGGACCATCAAGGCCCTGTACGTCATGGGCGAGAACCCCATGATGTCCGACCCGGACACCGCCCATGTGGAAAAGGCCCTGAAGAACCTCGATCTGTTCATTGTTCAGGACATCTTCCGCAACGAGACGGCCGACCTGGCGCACGTGGTCCTGCCGAGCTCCGCCTGGGCGGAGAAGGAAGGCACCTTCACCAACACCGAGCGCCGGGTCCAGCGGGTGCGCAAGGCGGTCGAGGCGCCGGGCGAGGCGAGGGACGACTGGGAGATCATCACCGGCATCGCCAACAGGATGGGGGCGGGCTGGAAGTACGAGAGCGCCCGGGCCGTATTCGAGGAGGTCGCACGAGTCACGGCGTCGTACGCAGGCATCACCTACGACCGCATCGAGTGGAAGGGCCTTCAGTGGCCATGCCCCACCACGGAGCACCCGGGTACGGCCATACTCCATTCCGCCGCCTTCACGAGGGGCAAGGGCCTCTTCACCGTGTGCGAGCATATCCCCCCCGCGGAACTGCCCGATGCGGAGTATCCCCTCACCCTCACCACAGGCCGCATCCTCTACCAGTACCACACCGCCACCATGAGCCGCCGCTCCAGGGGGCTGGTGTCACGGACGCCGGATGCGTTCGTGGAGATGAACCCGGCCGACGCGCGGAGGCTGGGCGTCGCACAGGGCGACAGGGTCGAGGTGGCAAGCCGCAGGGGGAAGATCGAGGTCGTTGCCCAGGTTACGCGCAGGTGCGGTGAAGGCATCGTCTTCATCCCGTTCCACTTCAGCGAGGCTGCGGTCAACAGGCTCACCAACAAGGCCATCGACCCGGTTGCCAACATACCTGAATACAAGGTCTGTGCGGTGAAGATCGCAAAGGTGGCCTGAGAGTTATCCGGATGATCGGGAACGGGATTCAAAGAGATCAAACACTACAGAGATGGAGGTAGTATATGGGTTTTAATACGCCGCTACAGGTAGCAGAGGCAGTATCAAACGCGGGCAAGACAAAGGCATGCCTGCCGATCCTGCAGATGATCATCCTCGGCATCTTCGCGGGGGCATACATCGGCTTCGGGGCTGAGCTCGCAACCATGGTCATGACGGGTACGGCCGATAAGCTGGGGATGGGCATGACCAAGTTCATCGGAGGGGCAGTGTTCTCCACAGGCCTGATGCTGGTGGTCATAGGAGGAGCGGAGCTCTTCACCGGGAACAACCTCATGACCATAGGGCTCTCCCAGAAGCAGTTCGGCATCAAAGGGCTCCTCTACAACTGGTTCTTCGTGTACGTCGCAAACCTCATCGGATCCGTGCTGCTCGTGTACATCATGTTCGAGACGAATCTCTGGCAGACGGGCGGCAACGCAGTCGGCACGACGGCGCTGGGCATAGCGGCGGGCAAGGTGAACCTTTCCTTTTCCGAGGCATTCTATCGGGGGATAGGCTGTAACTGGCTCGTCTGCCTCGCCGTGTGGCTGGCTATGGCATCCCAGGACGTGGTGGGAAAGATCTTCGGCATCTTCTTCCCCATCATGGCGTTCGTCGCCTCCGGCTTCGAGCACTGTGTGGCGAACATGTACTTCATCCCCATGGGCATCCTGCTCAAGGGCGATGCGGCCATGGCTGCCGCCGTTGCGGAGCTCGGCGCCAAGGCGGACCTCCTCACCTGGGGCGGGTTCTTCGTGAACAATCTCATCCCGGTAACCCTGGGCAACATCGTGGGCGGGGCCGTGTTCGTCGGACTTGCCTACTTCATGGTCTACGTGAAGCAGCTGAACAGCTGCAAGGGATAATACGGGAACGGCTCCCATCCCATCGATCCATAGCGAAAAAGGCCGCACCCGATGAGGGATGCGGCCTTTCTTTTCGCTCCATGCTGTTTTCGCTATGCAGCCTTGGGCGGCTTGATGAGGAGCCAGGCGATGACGATGCCCAGGATCGCCAGGCCTGCCGTGGGGTAGAAGGCCACGGTGAAGGAGCCGAACAGGTCCTTGGCCTTGCCGGAGATGAGCCCGCCCAGGATGGCGCCGATGCCGTAGGCGAGGTACACGAGGCCGTAGTTCTTCGCATAGTTCCTGATGCCGAAGAACGTGGCCGTCGCCGTGGGGGCGATGGCGAGCCATCCGCCGAGGCAGAGCCAGAAGCCCATGAAGGCAATGGTATAGAGCGTAACGCTGCCTTCCTTGGCGATGAGCATCATCACGGATACGACGAGGACGATGAGGAGATTCAGGATAGCGGCATTGCGGGGGGTGATCTTGTCGGTGAGCGTGCCGAAGATGGGCCGGCCCACCGCGTTGAAGATGGCAAAGACGCTGACCAGGGTCGTGGCCACGGCCTTGTCGATGTTGATGATCTCGGTGCCCACGGGTTTCGAGATGCCGATGGCCATGAGTCCTGCCAGGCACCCGATGATGTAGCAGAAGAAGAGCCCCCAGAAGGCGCCGGTCTTCACCATCTGCCCGGTGGTGAGGTCTGCTGACGTTGCCGTCCCTGCCGCGGGCGACCAGCCTGCCGGCTTCCATCCTGTTGCCGGGAATTTGAGAGGCAGGGACAGGAGGATGATGATGAACAGGAATGCGATGCCGAAGTACTTGAACGTGGCTGCAAGGCCAGCGGAGGTAATGAGCACGTCGGCGATCTTTGCGGTCAGGAGTGCGGACCCGCCGAATCCCGCCAGGGCCAGGCCGACGGCAAGACCCTTCTTGTCCGGGAACCAGCGTGCCGCGGTCGCGATGGGACAGCCGTAGGCGAATCCCACGCCGCTGCCGGCTATCACGCCGTAGGTCAGGGTCAGCATGTTGATGTTCGTTGCGAAGCTCGAAAAGAACCACCCCGCCCCGACGATGATCCCTCCGAACACCGCCAGGTTTCTGGGACCGACCTTGTCCAGTATCATGCCGCCCAGGAAGACCATGACGGCGAAGAAGGCCAGGAATGTCATGAACGGGAGGTTGCTCTGGAAGGATGACACCTTCTCTATCGACAGGAGCGCTTCAAGCTGCTCCGGGGTGAGCACCTTCAGCTGGGTTACATAGCCGGCCGCCTTGTCGGCATCCTTCGCCGGGTCGAGCTTGAAGAGCTTGATCAGAAGCGAGGAATCGAGGTTTGCAAAGTTCGCCTTGAGCTCGTCGGCCCCTTCTGCCTTGAGGGCAAAGACCTTGCCCAGGGCATCGTCACTGATATCCTTGATCTCGGGCACCGACTGCTGGGCCGTGACCTTGTTGAAGCTGAATTCCACGGGATTCTTGAACACACTGTACGAATACACACTGCCGAGGCAGAGGTTGATGATCAGACCCAGGATGACGAAAAGCCATCTCCCCGATTCGGCATTCACACCAAAGAGCTTAGAGCTGTCGGACATGGAAACCCCCTCCCATTCGTAAGTAATTTAGGTGCAATAGCAGGCGTATATACTGAGATCAATGCTGTCTGTCAATTGAATAGTGATTCATTCTTCTTGTTATGGCCATCCTTTTCTGTGTATATGTGTATCGGGGAAACGATGACGTACAGGCCTGTATGCTTCATGAGATGAGTAAGTATAGAATGGCATAAATCCGCAAAGATAGGGCAATCACTCCCATACTATAAAAATCTTTTAGGAGGAAAACAATGGCGGACAATCTTGCAAATCCTGCACCTCTTGGCCTGATGGGCTTTGGTATGACGACGGTACTCCTCAATATCCATAATGCAGGGATATTTCCCATGTGCGCCGGGATCCTGGCCATGGGGATATTCTACGGCGGCTTGGCCCAGGTGATAGCGGGGACCATGGAATTCAAGAAGGGCAATACCTTCGGGACGACGGCGTTCACGTCCTACGGCCTCTTCTGGCTCACGCTCGTGTTCCTGATCTATTTCAACAACCAGCTCGGCATACCCGCGAACAGCGAGGTCTTCATGGCCTGGTACCTCTTCATGTGGGGGCTCTTCACCTTCTTCATGTGGATCGGAACGTGGAAGGCCAACAGGGGTCTTCAGGTCGTGTTCCTGACCCTGACCATCCTCTTCTGGATGCTGGCAGCACGGGACGGCTTCGGATGGAAGGGTGCCTGGGCCGTCCTCACCGGGTATGAGGGCATCTTCTGCGGGGCCTCCGCGATCTACTGCGCCATGGCCCAGGTGCTCAACGAGAACTACGGGAGGGTGGTCCTGCCTCTCGGCGACAAGAAATAAGAAGAACCACTTTCATCACGAAAAGGCCTGACACGGACACCGCACGGGCAGGGTATCGAACGTCTCGATACCGGGGCCCGTGCGGTGTCTGACTCACTGCTTTCCTCCCGAGAGAACGCCAAGATAGACGCATCCGGCGATGAAGCGCCCTGATGCGGGTTGATCACGTCCGATCGTCACGGACGTGGTCAGTCAGGAATGATTATCAATTGCCTTCTCGGCCTTCGCCTGTTGTGGTATATTTATCAGGCTGCGCTGCCTTGACTGCATCGATCCGGAACCTACTATGACAGATACGGCGCATCACGTACTGCATGGCTTGACGTGGTTTCCGACATCTCGCAAGAGGAGCGTTCCATGAACAAGGTGAAGGTGCGTATCAACGGAACGGACACCGAGGTCGACCAGGGGACGACCATCCTGGATGCAGCCCGGGACCTCGGGATTTATATCCCCACCCTCTGCCACCACGAGGCGCTCATACCGAGGGGGGCATGCCGCATGTGCATCGTGGACGACAGGGGGAAACTGAAGCCCTCCTGCACCATGCCCGTGGAAAACGGCATGGACATCACCACTGATTCACCCCGCATACGCCATGTCCGGGAGACCGTGCTCCAGATGATCTTCACGAGCAGGAACCATTACTGCATGTACTGCGAGGCGAGCGGGGCCTGCGAGCTCCAGGATCTCGGCTACAGGCTGGGCATCGACCATTTCAGTTTCTCGACCTACGAGAACCGCTACCCGGTCGACATCTCGCACCCCTACATCATGTTCGACCACAACCGGTGCATCCTCTGCGGCAGGTGCCTCCGGGCCTGCACTGACCTGACGGGGCATTACGTGCTCACGGAGCGGAACAGGGGAGTGAAGTCGTTGATCGTGGCCGACCTGGATGCGCCATTGGGGAAGTCGAGCTGTGTCTCGTGCGGAGCCTGCGTTCAGGTCTGCCCCACCGGCGCCCTGATTGAAAAGAGGGCTGCATACCAGAAGAGCAGGGACGGCATGGAGAAGGTGACGACCGTCTGCGAAAGGTGTCCGGTGGGCTGCGGCATCGAGGCGTACAGGAACCCCGGAGCGAACGCCGTCATCAAGATACACGGCGACTGGAGCGCCGGGCCCACGGGAGGCGTCCTGTGCAGGGTCGGCAGATACCTGAGCCTGTATGAAGAGAACAGAAAGATACCGTCGGCCCGTCTGCGCACCGGGGCTTCGGTGAAGGACCTATCCCCGGCCGACCTCAAGGGCATACTCAGGGAACGGATTCGAGGCGCCTCGGCATGGGTGGACGGGACCCTGTACAACGAGGAGCTTGCACTCATCAGGACGGTCTTTGACGGCAGGGTGCACTCCCTGGGACCCGTGACTCCGCCCGCCGCATCCACGGGGCGGATCGAAGACCTGAACAGCGCCGCGGTCATCGTGGTGTTCAGGCTCGATCTCGATGAGGCCTACGGCGCCCTCGGGTCACTCATGAAGCGCAGGGCCGCCCTCAATCAGGCGACGATCGTCCTGGTGGATGCGCCGCCGGGAACCTTCTCGAAGCTTCCTGTCGTACGGCTCGGCTCATCGGAGCTCCTTGCCCGCATCCGGGAGTTCGCAGGACCCGAGAATGTTTTCGTCTACCGCGACCTCGAGGCGCACGAGAGGGACGCCGTATCCGGGCTGTCCGCGAAGCGCCTCTGGCTGCCTCCCGAGACCAACACGATCGGCCTGGCCAGGCTCGGGATAGAACACAGGGAGCCCGGGGGCGATGCCGTCTTCTTCTTCGGCAGGAGCACCCCCGACGTCGCCCTGGACGACGGGACTTTCGTCGCCTGTTTCACCCCCCACGAGAACCGTCTCACCCAGCGGGCGGATCTCGTGGTGCCCGTCAGGGAGCCATTTCAGAGGCGGGGGAGCTTCTACAACCTCGAAGGGGAGGTCCTCTCCAGGGTGCCGGCGCTCTCGCCCGGTCCGGACGGATTTGATCTGGAAGAGCTGCTTGCGGACATCCAGGAAGAGAGGTGAACCATGAAGACGTTATCCATCGCATCCACCTGGTGTGAAGGGTGTTCCGGCTGCCACATGTCGTTTCTGGACATGGACGAGAGGCTCGTCGAACTCATCGGCAAGGGCCTCGTGCTCACCGCGACCCCCATCACCGACCTGAAGATACCCCCCATGGGAACGGACGTCGGCATCATCGAAGGTGCCGTGGCCACCGACCATCATCTCGAAGAGGTCAGGGAGCTCAGGCACCGCTGCAGGATGATCGTGGCCCTGGGTGACTGCGCCGTGTTCGGCGGCATCCATACGATGAGGAACTACTTTACGGTGGAGGAGCTCCTCCACCGGGGCTACGTCACCACCGAGAGCACCGTGAACGGCACCCCGCCCACGTCCGGCGAGCTGGGCAAGCTGCTGCCCAAGGTGATATCCGTGAACGAGGCGGTCAAGGTGGACTTCTTCATACCCGGCTGCCCTCCGAGCGCGGACGTGATCTACCACGTCCTGAACGAGCTGGTTGAAGGACGCGTGCCGAAGCTTACCGAAGATCTCCTGCATTACGACTAGAGGTGAGACCATGTCGAAAAAGATAACCATTTCTCCGGTCACCAGGATAGAGGGACACGCCAAGGTCACGATATTCCTGGACGACGACGGCCGGGTGGACCGTACCTACTTCCACGTGGACCAGTTCCGGGGGTACGAGAAATTCTCCGAAGGGCGGTTCTTTGCGGAGATGCCCGTCATCACACCCCGCATCTGCGGGATCTGTCCCGTGAGCCACCACCTCGCGGCGGCCAAGGCATGCGACGAGATCCTGGGAGTAAGGATACCCGGGCCCGCCAGGCTCCTCCGCGAGCTCATCCACATGGGACAGGTCATCCAGTCGCATGCCATGCACTTCTTCGAGCTGGCCGGCCCCGACATCATCCTGGGCTGGGATTCGGATCCGAAGCTGCGCAATGTCGTCGGTCTGGTGAAGGCGAACCCCGAGCTGGCCCTCAAGGCGGTGAGACTGAGAAAATACGGCCAGACCATCATCGAGACGGTCGCGGGGAGGAGGATCCACCCGACGTTCGCCATACCGGGCGGTGTCAACACGGGACTCACGGCCGAGAAGAGGGACGGCCTCCTCACGGGCGTGGACGACTTTATCGCGCACCTCATGGAAGGCGTGGCCATCATCCGCGACTTCATCTCGGCCCACAAGGAGGAGAGCGACAATTTCGCATCCTTCCCGTCGGCCTACATGGGGCTCGTGGGTGAGGACGGGGCGCTGGAGCTCTACGACGGGGCGGTCAGGGTCGCGGACAGCGAAGGGAAGGTTATCGACGAGTTCCCGGCGAAATACTACCTCAGCCACATCGGTGAGAAGGTGGAAGACTGGAACTACCTCAAGTTCCCCTTCTTCAAGCCCCTGGGCGAAGAGGGCTTCTACCGCGTAGGACCCCTGGGCAGGCTGAACGTGGCCGACAGGATCAGCACTCCCAGGGCCCAGGAAGAGTTCCTCCGCTTCAAGGCCATGAACAACGGCAGACCAGTGGAGAGCTCCTTCTACTACCACTACGCCCGGCTCATCGAGGCCGTCTACGCCGTGGAACGCGCACGGCAGATCCTTGAAGACCCGGATATCCTCTCTTCGGACCTCCTCCGAGAGGGGCCCGTCCGGTGCGGGGAAGGGGTGGGAGTCCTCGAGGCCCCCAGGGGGACACTCTTCCACCACTACTGGGTCAACGGCGACGGGGTGATCACCGGGGCGAACCTCATCGTCGCTTCGGGACACAACAACTGGGCCATGAGCAAGGCGGTGGACTGCATCGCCCGGGGCTACATCACCGGCAGCGAGGTGCCCGAAGGGGTCCTGAACAGGATCGAGGGCGCCATCCGGTGCTACGACCCGTGCCTGTCCTGCTCCACCCATGCCGTGGGCAAGATGCCCATGGTACTCGAGATCTTCGACCATGCCGGGAACCTCGTCGACGTCCGGAAAAGGGCCTGAGCGGAGGCTCGCCGTCGGCATCGGCAACGAGTACCGCCGGGACGACGGGCTCGGGATCGTGCTCGCGGGTCTTGCCCGCCCCGAAGGGTTCGATGTCGTGGCCGTTCCGGGGATCACCCCGGATCTGGCGGAGACCCTGTGCGAATACGACATGGTCGTGTTCATGGATGCGTCCGTGGACGGCGAGCCGGTGGAGCTGGGCCGGGTCCGGCCCGGGGACACGAACCTCCCCCTGTCCCACCACGTCACGTGCGAGGGCATACTCGCCCTGACCGAGGCACTCTATCACAGAGCCCCCGAGGCATACCTCCTTTCGATGAGGGGGTACGACTTCGACCATGGAGAGGGTCTCTCGCGAAAGGCCCGGAAAAACCTCGAGCAGGCGCTCGTGCGCCTCGGTGAGTTCTGCCGGCAGCTCGGGGGATCGTAGGCCCCGCATCAATCCATCATGGATGCCTGCGCCCTGAGGAGGTCATGCAGCGTGATGATTCCGGCCACCCGGCCCGTGGTCCTGTCCAGGACGACCATGACCCCTGCGGGGGACTCGATGAACTTGTCCGCCACATCGCGTACCGGCTGGTCGAAGTAGCAGGTGACGGCGTCCTCTGGCTCGATGGAGTCCTCCGACCTGAGGGTCCCTTCTATCTGCCTGCGTGTTACCAGTCCCCGGAGAATCCCATCCATGACCACGGGGAACCCGTTATACGGATGCTTTTCAATGACCTCTTTGAGAGAAGCCTTGTCGAGACTGCCGACAACGATGGGCCTGTGGTTTGCGATGGCCGAGACGGGCAGGTTCTGCCACGCCCTGATGTCCACGGGCGGCCGGATCTTGATGAGCTCATGCCCGTCCTGGACGAGCAGGGCGTCGTAGAAGTTCAGGTCGCCTGCGATGCGCGAGACGATCTTGCTGATGACGATCCCGATCATCAGACCGGGTACCAGCGCGAACTGGTGCGTCATCTCGAACACGATGAGCAGCGATGTCAACGGTGCCCTGATTACGCTTGCCATGCACGCCGTCATGCCCACGGCCGCGGCGGCGATGTGGTCGGAAGGCGTGAGCGGCAGCCAGAACCCGGCCAGGCCCGAGAGGAAGAACCCGCTCATGCCCCCGATGAAGAGCGTGGGGGAGAAGATGCCCCCGCATCCGCCGAAGCTGTAGGATGCAATGGTTGCCAGGAGCTTGCCCGCCACGAGTATCCCCGCTATCCACCAGATGAAACCGTGGCCCAGAGCGTCCGAGAGGTCGTGATACCCGAGGCCGAAGATGCCGATCTTGCCTGTGGCGATGAAGCAGGCGGCCCCGATGAGCCAGGTTATGAATCCGCCGCAGCAGGGCAGGAACCATGCGGGCACTGCGGTCTGGGTTTTCAGTCGGCCTCTCCATGCCAGTGTGGCACGATGAAAGATGACGCCCGCCAGCGAGGCGGTAAAGGCCACGAGAGGATAGACCAGGTAGATCTTCCAGGAGACCGAGTCAATGGCAGGCAGGGTGAAGGCGGGCTGCCTGCCCACGATGGCATAGACCACGAAGGCGCCCAGCACCGATGAGAGGACCACCCGGCCGATGATGCGGCTGTTGATGTCACTGATGATCTCCTCAAGGACAAAGGTGATGGCCGCCAGGGGGGTATTGAATGCGGCCGCCAGTCCGGCCGAGGCCCCGATGACCGTGACCCCGCGCCTGAGCCTTTTGGGGTAGCCGAGAAAGCCCGAGAGTATCGACGTGATGCCTCCGCCGATAAAGACGGTCGGCCCTTCGCGGCCAAGGCTCGTCCCGCCGCCGAGGCTGAGCACGCCTGCGATGAACTTGATGACCACCGGTCGCCAGGGGACATACCCCACCTCTTTCCAGTACGCCGCCTTGAGCTCTGGGATGCCGCTGCCTGCTGCATTCGGACTCAGTTTTTTCAGCAGCAATCCGACGATCAGCGATGTGCCCATGATCATGAAAAAGCTCGAGACAAGAAAGAAGGTCGGAGAATGCCGGACGAAGACGAGGAAGGTCGCCTTGAAGACGTAATTGGTCAGGAGCAGGAAACAGACTGCGGAGAGCGCCGCAAGAACGCTCAGGAGGATCGTCTGGAGAAGATCACGGGTGTTCTCGGGTAACCCGCGAACCAGGGTGATGAATCTTCGGAAGAGGTCGCCAGTCTTCGTCATCTGTACTTCTCAGGGGAGATTGCCGTTTGCATGGTCATATATATCCATTTCCCGATTGATTTCCAGAGCCAATATGAGAAACTCATCCCCATGCTGATGATTATTACGTTGATTGCCGGCCTGGCAATGCTGCTCGGGGGGGGAAATCTCCTGGTGCGTGGGGCCTCGGGGATCGCCCGCGCCATGCACGTATCGCCTCTGGTTATCGGGCTTACCGTTGTCGCCTTCGGCACGAGCGCCCCGGAACTGGTAGTGAACCTGACCGCCGTGTTCAAGGGCAGCCAGGGCATTGCCTTCGGGAACGTGATCGGATCGAATATCTCGAACATAGGCCTCATTCTCGGCCTGACGGCGATCCTCCGGCCGCTCGCGGTGAAGGGTGTGGTGATCGTCCGCGAGATTCCCATGATGATCCTCGTTGCGGTGGTGGCGGTCATCATAGGGCTCGACGGGGCAATGACGGGTGCAGCCGACTCCTTCACCCGGCCCGACGGCCTGATCCTCCTGCTCCTGCTCGCGGTGTTCCTCTATTACAACACCTATGATGCCGTGAAGGAGAGGCGGTCCGACCGGTATCTCTCCCTGGTGCAGGAACACGTCCCGTCCCGTTCGCTCGGGACGATCCTTGCCGGCACGGTCATGACCGTTGCGGGATTGGGTCTGCTCATTGCCGGAGGCAAGCTCACCGTGACGGGTGCGGTGAGCGTGGCGGCTGCGCTGGGTGTTTCCGACGCCCTCATCGGCCTCACCGTCATAGCCGTCGGGACCTCCCTGCCCGAGCTTGCCACCTCCCTGGTCGCGGTCTGGAAAGACGAGTCCGAGCTGGCCGTGGGGAATATCGTGGGATCCAATATCCTCAACCTGTCACTGATCCTCGGGCTGGTCAGCGTGATCTCTCCGGTGAACGTCCCTCCGGGCGGGTGGTTCGACCTGGCTGCAATGCTGATGTTCTCCCTGATCCTGCTGCCCATCTCCATTACGTCCAGGAGGACGATAACGCGGACCGAGGGCATCACCCTGCTCGCCGGATACTGCGTATATGTCGTTGTGCGGTCGGCCGTTCTCGGATGAGGCTGTCCGGGAGATCACCGGCCGGCGTCTTTGTATATGGCACTGGATGATGGGTGATCTCTTTACTATTCTTACGGGTAGTACGGTGGAAAAATACCTTGAAGGGGAATGATTCCGATGTTCGTGATCCGCCGGATCCATGATGATATCCTGCCGGTCAACAAGAAGGCCCTGCGACAGGTGAGGCTGATTCTCCAGCAGCAGTTCCCCGACCTGCGGAGCATCGACGTGGACAAGATACCGGATATGCTCTCGAATCCCCTGAAGCATCGGTTCAGATCGATCCTGTACGTTGCCGAGGACGGCAGGGGGCAGGTGAAGGGATTTGCCCTTCTTTCCTATGAACCGGATCTGAAGTTCTGCTTTCTGGATTACATATCGGCGTCCGTGCAGCTCGAGGGGAGCGGGATCGGCGGGGTGCTTTACGAATGGATACGCACAGAGGCCAAGGACCTCGATGTGGTGGGCATGTTGTATGAATGCCTGCCCGATGACCCGAAGTTGTGCCGGGACAGGACATGGATCAGGCAGAACAGGCAGAGATTGAAGTTCTATGAGCGTTACGGCGCCCGTCCCATCATCAATACGGCGTATGAAACACCATTGACGCCCGATGATGACTGTCCACCCTATCTGGTATTCGACGATCTCGACCGGGGAAGATCTCTCGGCATCAGAAACGCACAAAGGATCGTCAGGGCCATCCTGGAACGTAAATACGGGGACAGGTGTCCACCCGGGTATGTGGACATGGTGGTCGGGTCCTTCAGGGATGATCCGATACAACTCCGGGAACCGGTGTATGTCATCCGTCCGGATGATCAGCCTCTCCCGGGGCGAAAGAGAACGGGCAGGATCGCACTTGTGGTGAATGACAGGCACGAGATACATCATGTCAGAGAACGCGGTTATGTGGAGTCTCCCGTAAGGATAAGCGCGATCCTCAAGGAGCTCGACCGGACGGATCTCTTCGTCAGAATCGCTCCCAAACGGTTTTCCCAAGGCGTGATTACGGAAGTACATGACAAAGCCTTTGTGAAATACTTCAAGAAGATGAGTCTCGCCCTGGAAGCCGGTGTCTCCATATACCCCTATGTGTTCCCCATCAGGAACATTGCCCGTCCCCCGGAAGTGCTGGCAGTCCGAGCAGGTTATTACTGCATCGATACGTTCACCCCCCTGAACAGAAACGCCTTTCTGGCTGCACGCAGGGGTGTTGACTGCGCGTTGACCGCAGCACAGGCTCTCCTGGAAGGATATCGTCTGTCGTATGCCCTTGTGCGTCCCCCCGGACACCATGCCGAGCATCGGTCATTCGGCGGGTTCTGCTACTTCAACAACGCCGCAGTGACGGCACATTACCTGAGCCGGTATGGGAGAATCGCCATCCTCGACATCGATCATCACCATGGGAACGGCCAGCAGCAGATTTTCTATGAACGCGGCGATGTGCTGACCGTATCCATCCATGGTCACCCGCGTTTCGCCTACCCGTATTTCAGCGGATTCAATGACGAGCAGGGCAGGGGCGACGGGAAGGGTTTCAACCGCAATTATCCTCTGCCCGAAACAATCACGCCGCGTCGCTATATCCGGACATGTTCACATGCACTGAAGTTTATCGCCGGGTTCGATCCGGCATATCTCATCGTGTGTTTCGGCTTGGACACCGCGAAGGGTGACCCGACCGGCACCTGGAGTCTCATGGCCAGGGACTTCGGGGAGGTGGGCAGGCTCATCGGGAAGACCAGGCTGCCGCTCCTGGTCGTCCAGGAGGGGGGGTACAACACGAGGTCCATCGGGAACAATGCCAGGCACTTCTTTGAAGGGCTCTATGAAGGCATGTTCGGTCACGGGAACGGCAAGGCGAAGGACCTGTCCGGCAGACAACGCCGGAGGGTCGAATGAATTTTCCCGGAAGGTTCGTGGCCGGTTCTCCGGCGTGAGGGCGCATCATGATTCCGGGGAAGCCTGGTCGGGAAGCTGCCTGTGCAGGATGGTCGGGGGCCGTATGCCGTACCGGTTGAAGGCTTCCATGACCCGTTCCGTGACATCGGTCTCGAATGTCTTCTCGTACTGCACGTCCATGACATAGGCCTTTGCCCGCAGCCGCAGGGTGATATAGTCTCCGATGACCGTCTGGCTCACGAGGACCTCCCAGGGTTTCCCGGTAAAAACGTACGGAGAATTGGTGAGGCATTCGCCGACCAGTCGTTTCGCCAGGACGAGATCCTGATCCAGGCCGATGTGGAAGTCCATCTGGACGAGCATCTCCAGGTCCCCCCAGTTGCCGGAGGAGACGATGTCCGTCAGGAACTTGTTGTTGGGGATGGTCACCACGTTGTGGTCCAGGGTGAAGAGCCTCACCGACCGCAGGCCTATGGAAAGGATATCCCCGTAGGTGCCGTTGAAGTTCACGCGGTCACCCACCTGGAACGGCCGGTCGATGATGATGATGAGGCCGGCAAGGACCGATGCGGCGAGATCCTTGAGGGCAAAGCCCAGCGCCACCGCAGCCGTCCCCGTGATGGCGAGGATGACCTCCCGGGAAAGTCTGAAGGACGCCATAACCGCAAGGATGATGCCCGTTATGTAGATCGCGAACCGCACCAGGGTGGATACCTGATTGATCAGGAGGCGCTTGTGGGTGAAGCGTTCGCTCAGCTTTGCAAGGGTGGCCTCCAGGATGCGCGCAGCAATCCAAGTGGCCAGCAGGATGAAGAGGCCGGTGACGATCCCGCCGACCCGGATGAATGCGATGATACTGGTGCCCGGAGTTTCCATAGGCCGCCGTCCTTATGCTTCGGGAGGTACGAGGTGCTTCCGCTTGAGATAGCGGACCACCTCGGGCCACCACTGGGCCGTTACCCGCTCATAGTCGCCCCTGCTGCGCAGGATCCCCGTTTCCTTGAGCCTCAGGACGGCATCCCTGCATGTCACCGAGGGAAAACGCAGCATGGAGGTGATCTCTGGAACGGTCACCTGCTCGTGCCATACGATGCAGGCAAGGATGAACCTGTCCCGTTCGTTCAGTCTGTCCAGGAGCGAACCATCAGGACGCTTGAAGAATTGTACGTGGGCTACCCCGCCCTCATCCACCGACAGAGAGCTGACCCAGTACTGGATGGCGGCCCGGGGAGATCCCAGTGACAGGTCCCAAACGAGGCGGTTATAGTCCTTTGCCGTGTCGACGGGGTTTGCCTTGGCAGGGTAGTTTTCGGCCTCCTCGAGCAGCAGGTCGTCAAAGCTCAGTCGCCATCCCGTGAGATCAGTCCTTTTCTTGAGCAGGGTTTCGATGGTGTTCTCAGGCCAGGCTGACAGCCGCACGACGGTGCGGAAGACGGCATTGTCCCTGGATGCCCAGGAATAGTACCGGTAGGGATAGTTCGAGAACGAACAGAGCCAGAAGACCCGGTCTCCGGTAAGCTCGACCAGCGAGTTGAACGTGCGCAACGCCTCGAGGGCGTTGATGGAACGCAGGAACCATAAGTGCAGGTCATCCACGACGATCAGCCTCTTCTCTCCGTTGTGCAGCCAAGAGGACAGTGATTCGACGTCCGCTCCCGTCTCAGGCGGAGCGCTGAGGCCCGAAGCGAGGTGCTGTAATGCCTCCTGCCGGGTCGTGGCGCGCTCGCTCAGGGCCAGAAAAGCGGTGTTGCCGATATCAGCCCTGCGTCGGGCTTCGTTCAGCCACGTCGTCTTGCCGAAGCCGAAATCGCCCACAACGGCAAAGGCGCCGATGTGGCCGCCGGACTTCCATTCCTGAACGGCCTTCGTGAACAGGTCCATATGGGGGAAGAAGTCGATTTGCATGGATGGTTCCACCACCGGGCCCTCATCGAAGAATACTGCGGCCTCAGGGGGCAGGGCCCGGTGGACCTCAACGGCCTCACTGGAAAGAAGGGCCTTTCTCTCGAGCCTCCGCCTGAACAGATACGCAAGCATGCGCTGGGACTGTTCGAAGCTGTATACGAAGCGGCGGAATGCATGGGCCAGCGTGTCGATCAGGAGCACGCCGAATGCGGCGATAGCCACGAAGAAGCCGAACCATCGGGTTCTGGTAGCCAGCACGAAACCGGCCAAGGTTCCGGATGGTTTGACTTTCAGGTAGGCCTCTGAAATTCCATCCCTCCACCATCGTATCAGGAGGGCGAAGATGATGAAGATGCCTATCCAGGCGATTCTCGTCACGATATGGTACAGGTATCCCCGGCCGAGAATGGCCTCGGCAACGATGAGTATCACGTTGATGATGAGGATGTATCTGCCCACGAGCAGGATGGACTGCAGGAGAAGCCTGTTTCCGATCTGGTCCCCGGGGACGAGCCAGTCTATGGTGTGAAGGCTGATCTTGATGACGAGGCGGTAGGCCGCATACCAGACCGCTACGGCAAACACCACATGCCAGTATGTATGTGCGGGATCGAACCCGGCGATATACGGTGATAAGAGCACCGCGCCGAGCAGAATCAGCTCATTGAACATATCATCTGCAATCAGGACGGTCTGCTGCATGCGGCGGATGAGCTTGGAGCTTCGGAGGACATTGGCCAGAAACCCCCGGAGCCTCTCGAGAAAGCCCCGTCCATGGCGGATCACGTACACATAAACGGCTATGAGGAAGGCGAACCAGAACACCTTGGATGCGAGACCCCCTGCGACAAAGGGATCCTTCAGCGTGGAGATTTCCTCGAACAGGATCTTTTTTCCCCCGGCTTTCGACCACCTGATGAAGAGCGTGATGTCCGTGATTTCCCGCTTGAGCTGGGCTATGCCTTCACGGGTGATGCCCAGAAGGCGTGCGCGCTTCATCCTGCTCACCTTCGTGAGTACATCCAGGCGGAGCTTGTTGATCTCCTCGGCCCAGGCAACGGAGGCCTTCAGGCGCGACCATGACAGTTCGGCGGCAAGGGCTTCAGCCCCATCGGCCAGGGATGCCGTTTCTCCCGCGAGTTTCTTCAGCGCTGCTATGGATGCCTTCTGCTCCTCATCGATGGGTGAGAGGGAGGAAAGGTCTCCCCGGTAACGGGGTGCGGGGGGGATCGATGTATATGAATCGAGAGAGGATGCAACGTATCCCCTTGCCTCCTGCATGACCTGCACCATGTCGTCGTAGAGGGCATCCATTCCCGGGCTGCCGACGGGGGTATCACTGGACCTGTTCCTCAGCACGACCAATTGGGCCAGTCGCTCCTGGCCGGTCAGAGAGAGCTGTTCGCGGGTAAAGGCAAGATTGTTCCGGTACGCGGTGATCTCGGACTTCACGACATCAAGGGCCGTACGTTCTCTTGCTATGGCCCGGTCCGTATCCATCCGGGCCGCCCTCGTCTTTTCCTCCGCCGCCCGGCGCGCTTCTGCTATCCTGGCAGCTTCCTCCTCTGCGAGTCTTCTCTGTTCCTCCTCCCTGGCGCGCGCCTCGGCCATGCGGACCGCTTCGGTCTCCTTCTCGCGGAAGGCTGCACGATCGGCCAGCGGCAGTCCAAGGAAACGGAGCTGGAGGCTGAGGGACTCATAGCCGGCCAGCAGGCTGTTGAAGGCCGTGGGCTGAATATCCGGGAGGGTAATCTCCCCTGAGACACTTATATGGAACCGGGGCTGAAGGTCGGGGAACGGGGGTCTCCCTGACCAGTTCGCCTTCTTCAAGGCTTTCTCTTTTTCAGCAATAACGTCCTTGAGAGAGGCTTTCCTGGCATCCACGGCAACCGGATCAAGGTAATCGACGGCAAGGATGTCGGATACCCGGGTTCCGTCCAGGGCCTGTCCCGCAAGGGCCGCACGCATGACCAGGATCTCCCGCAGGTGTGAATCGAGCTGTGCGGCCGGGTCATCGGCATGTGCGGCGGAAGCTGTCGGAGACGCCACGGAGTGGTCTGCCGGGTCAGGAAGTGCCCTTTCAGCCGCGAAGGACGGAAGGGCCATGGAGACGATGATCCATGAGAACAGGGATAGGGAACCGAGTTTTCTCAAGCTGTTGAACATCATGGATATATTATAAGATGCGCCCATGAGAAGTAAATTGCCTGTCACCACCATCGCATTGTCCGTGGACCGCCTCCCCGTTCACCCCACGGCCGCGGGCTTGTCCTGCGACGGGTCGGTCAGGCTGATGAGCGTCTGCCCCGGTCTCGGCGCGGGCCTGCCGTCCGTGGTGAAGACGGCGA
This sequence comes from Thermodesulfobacteriota bacterium, assembly GCA_036834365.1. GTDB lineage: Bacteria > Desulfobacterota > Desulfomonilia > UBA1062 > UBA1062 > MWEI01. The sequence continues at coordinate 36,576 of DAITOA010000022.1, forward strand.
CCTTGCCGGGTTCGGTGATGAGCAGGAGGGGAAGGGCGGACTCCCCGTGGCGGTTCAGGAAATCCTGGTACCCGAACTGGCTGGTCAGTTTCGTCGTCCGTATGCGCCACCCCGATGCATACCTCTGGCTGATGAGGGCGTGGTTCATCCCCCGCCTGAACAGAATCCTTCCCCGGAGGCTCTCCGAGATCGACTCCCTGTAGCTCTTCTCGTCTCCGAAGAGATCGAGCTGGTAGACCTCGGTCTTGCCGAAGAGCTCCATGAAGTTGAGGGCGGCCAGGGTGTTCACCTGGTCGTTGGAGGTCAGGGCGAGGAGCCGGCCGATGCCTTCAAGATCCGCCTCGTCCTTGATGTCCTCGGAGAGGACGTTTCCGAGATCGGCCGAAAGGCCTTGCTGCCGTGCGGCGGTCACGTTCTTCCAGTTCGTGTCGATGAGCCTCACGAGGATGCCCTGGTCCTTCAGTGCCTTGGCCATGGCCCGGGCCCAGTCCTGGGCTCCTGCGACGAGCACTCCCTGGGGGTCCGACCTCGCCACCTTGAGCCTGATGGCCAGGGGATGGGCAATGATGCTGTAGAACGCCACCGTGGCGATGATGACGAAAAACGTGATGGGTGCTATCACCGCGGCCTCGGGGAACCCCCCCGTCTCCATGCGGGAGGCGAAGATGGTGGAGACCGCAGCGGCCACGATCCCGCGCGGGGCGAGCATGGCCAGGTAGGCCCGTTCGTTGAATGTCATGCCGGACCTCAGGGTGGAAAGGTATACGGACACCGGCCGTACCAGGAGGACGAGCACCGCGATGAATACGAGGTGCTCCGGACCGATGACCTTCATGTCCTCTACCTTGAACCTGGCGGCCAGGACGATGAAGACGCTCGAGATGAGGAGCACCCTGAGGTTCTCCTTGAACTCCCGGATCTGTCGGATGGGCATCCCCAGCCGGTTCGCAAGGGCGATGCCCATGACGGTCACCGTCAGGAGGCCGGATTCGCTCTGGTACCCGTTGGAGACAACGAAGGCACCCAGCGCGGCCATGAGGGTCACCGGGCTCTGGAGGAACTCGGGTATCCAGTGGCGCCGGATCATCAGGGAAAGGATCCACGCACACGCCATGCCCGCGATGACCCCGACCGACACGGTTCTGAACAGGGACGCCCCGATGGTGGTCAGGGCCTCGCCGAGGTGCCTGGCCTGGATCACCTCGAAGACGAGAACCGCCAGCACGGCCCCTATGGGGTCGATGACGATTCCCTCCCATTTCAGCAGCGACGCCACGTTCCTGGTGGGCCGTATGTGGCGCAGCAGGGGGCCGATGACCGTGGGGCCGGTCACCACCAGGATCGCACCGAGCAGGGTGGCCACAGGGAACGGGAGGCCCAGAACAGCATAGGCCGCTCCGGTGGTCAGTACCCAGGAGACGGCCGTGCCCACGGATGTCAGCAGGTACAGGACCCGCCCGATCTCCTTCAGTTCATGCAGGTTGAGGCTCAGCCCCCCTTCGAAGAGGATGACGGCGACCGACAGCGATATGGCGGGATGCAGGAAGGGGCCGAAGAGGATGTCCGGGTCGAGAAAACCGGTCAGGGGGCCGGCGACGAGCCCCGTGAGCAGGAGCAAAAGTATGGCCGGGAGGTGCAGCCGCCATGCCAGCCACTGGGCCGTGATGCCGAGGACCACGATACCTGCGGCGGATACCATGAGGTATTCGTTCATGAAAAGAGAGTACCATATCGTCCGGGAAGGTGTATATCTCAGACGTGGACCCTCGTGTGACACCATCCTCCCGATGGAGTCTTTTCCAGGAGCCGAAGACCTCCCCTGCGGTCCGGCCCGTTCAGTGCTTGTTGTCCTCCTCCACAGCCTCGTTCAGCCGGTCCTGGAAGTCGGGGATGGCGGCCCTGATCCTTGCCCAGGCGCTCATCATGGGGATGCCCACCGGGTCGGAGGTGAAGTTCTGGGCCGCCTGCTTCAGGCAGTCCACAAAGGCCTCGGTGGCCTCGATCTCGCTGTGCCGGTCATAGGTGAGCCCGTTCAGGAGCGCCAGGGCGTGGAACTTCTCGATGATGATCCTGGATTCCTCGATGTAGGCGGTGAACAGGGTCTTGAAGAACGGCTCGCTCAGCACGGCACCGTCCTGGCTCAACACCCTCATGAGCGCCTCGGCGATGTCGGTGGCCATGCGGATGAGGCCCGTGTCGGGCTTCCCTTTTTCCAGGTTCTGGTGCTTGTGCTCATAGGTATCGATGAGCTCTACCTGGCAGATCCGTCGGGGGGAGGTGTTGTGATACACCTCGTTCAGGAGCGACACCTCGAGACCCCAGGTGGGGGATATCCTGATGCCCCGGGCAAGGGTGTTGATCATGGCAAACTCACCGGAGAGTGCATACCGGAAGGAGCCGAGATACTCGAGGAAGGGATTGCACCCCAGGATCCGCTTCAGGGTGCTGACGAGCGGCAGGTAGAAGAGTCTCGTCACCCTGCCGTACATCCTGTCCGTCACCCGGGAGTAGTAGCCCTTGCTGAACTCGAAGTCCAGAGCCGGGTGCACCACCGGGTAGAAGAGCCTGGCCAGGATCTCCCGTTTGTAGTTCACGATGTCGCAGTCGTGCAGGGCGATGGCATCCACGTCGCGGTCGGCGAGGATGTACCCGATGGTCATCCATACGGACCTGCCCTTGCCAGGGACCTCGAGCTGGAAGTCGTTCGTCCTGAGCTCGTCGTAAAGCCTCTGCATCCGCGGCCCGTCATGCCAGACCACCTTCACCTCGGTGGGCAGCACGGACATCTTCTTCTTGACCTCCTCGAACTGGTCCCAGTTGGCCCTGTCCAGGGAGAGCACGATCTTGTTGAGGTACGCCACCCCGGTGAGCTCATCGATGATCCTGGGCATGGCAGGTGTATCGAACTCGGTGACCAGCGCCGGGAGCAGCAGGATCATCCTGCGTTTGAGGCTTATGAGGCGGAGCTCGTCCTCGATCTCCTCCACGGGCCGTTCCTTGAGTTTCTGCAGGGTCGCGATCATGGTGTGCTGATAGAAGTCGGCCATAAAGCCCTCCTTATTTCCAGAGTTGAATGAGATAATCCTTCTGATCCTCGAAGGCCTGCGCGTTTGCCTGGAACAGGGTCTCGGCCTGCTCCGCATCCTTGTCCTTGAGCTCGTTCACCAGGGAGGCCACCCGGGAGTAATAGAGCGGGATCATGGTGTTCAGGAGCTTCATGCGCTGCCGTGGGGTCGAATGGAAGGCATTGGCGAAACGGTAGACGATGCGCACCCAGGACTCGACGGGGAGGTGCATGTCCTTCGACCCATCGTTCGCCAGAGTCCTGATGACTTCCATGTCCTTTTCTTCGATGATCTGCTGCCAGACACTTCCGAAGTTGAAGTACCCTGTCTGGAAGTATTCGATGAGGTCGTCCTGGTTGATCTCGAAGGGCGCGGGCTCTTCATGGGGGTATTCGCCCAGGGTGGGGATGTCGAGGGAACCCCGCACCTTCTTCCAGTGGTCCTGGTACATCTCCATGAGCTGGAAACTGGTACCGACCACCTGACGGTACATGGGGCCGAGGTCTCCGGCCGGGTCCTTCTCCCCGTGGATCTTGACGCCGAGCTTTGCCTGGCAGATGTTGAACCCGCCCACGATGGCCGTGGTGGTCATCCAGATGTCGATGCCGAACCTCGCCACGTCGGTCTCCCAGACATCCTCCTGGTCGAGGTAGTGCTTGGCGAGCCGGGGGGATACCCCGAAGTCCCCGCCGATGGGCTGGCGGATGCGGCACCCGTAGAGCGCCCGCGTGAGATTGTAGGCGATGGAGTTGGTGATGGTGGCATCGAACTTGTATCTCCGGTAGTCCGGGGCAACGAAGTCATAGCCGTTCAGGACCGGATCGATGAGGTTCTTGATCCACAGCGGCGATATGGAGACCAGGTCCGAGTCGAAGACCGCCACCGCCTTGGGCTTGAGGAAGTTGGCCACCTCGAAGATGGCCCGCAGGGCGGACCCCTTGCCGGGAAGCCCGCGGTAGATGGTGATGATCTTTTCTATGTTGAATGACTTCACGTCGTAGGCGTTGGCCGTGTCCCGGGTGTCGTCCGTGGACCCACCGTCCGAGATCATGATGAGGGCCTTGGCCCCTCTGTAATGGGAATCAAGCCCCTTGCGGATGGTCTTGATCACATGCACGATGGAGTTGTCGCACAGGTACGACGGGATCCCGACCAGCAGGTCGGCATTCCCCAGCCGCTCGATCTTTTCCCGTGCATAATCCCGCAGCGCTGTGGAAAATCTTCTGGATGCCGTCATAGCAGTTCCTCCTTTCAGGTCATCACGTTGTCTTCTTGCGGCGCTTCCCGGCATGCATGTCCTTGATGATCGCCTCCGCCGCCTCGTTCCACCCCCTGCTGCCTGGATGCGGGGCCCGGGTGAGCCCCGGCAGGTCTAGGTCCTCGTAGCCGCCGTCATCGTGGGGTATGAGCACCGGCATATCCACGGCTTTGAGCAGGGGGAAGTCGTTGGGGCTGTCTCCGAATCCCATGGACAGGACGCCTTCCTGCCAGTGCCGTGAGAAGATCTCGGTGACCCTGGCAACGGCGCCGCCCTTGTCGTTGCCGAAGCCCATGCAGTGGAAGAACCTGCCCCCACGGGTGATGATGAGCCCTTTGAGGTGGGCGGTCCTTTCGAGGGCCGGCAGGTCCTCCGCGTGCTCCATCACGAAGGGCTCGGTAAACTCGCGCGCCTTTGCCAGGGCCGCCTGGTCCGGCGTGAGCCCGGTGCGCCGGGAGACCTCCTCCACGCTCATGTCGCCGAAGCCCCTGATGGGGAACTCCTTGGCGGCCTCTTCCACGAAGGATCTGATCCTGGCATAGGGAATCCCCAGGGGGATGCACCGGTAGGCATCCATGACGACGGATCCGCCGATGGAGAACTCTTCGTATTCCCTGGGGAAGAAGATCCCGCCGCCGTTCTCCACGATGAAGGGTCCTGTGAGACCGATATCTTTCCGGATAAGCTCCACCTCAGGCCTCGTCTTGCTCGTGCAGATCACCAGGGGTATCCCCAGGTCCCGTATCCTGCCGAGCGCGGGCCGGGCGGCCTCCCAGGAGTAGTCGCCGTGGTTCAGCAACGACCCGTCCAGGTCGGTAAAAACAAGGAGCCGTCTCGGCCCTTTTTTCTGCGCATCATTCCTCATGGCTTGAGATGATCAATTATCTTATTGATGGGAAAGGATATTTTTTTATTGTAACCGGCAACGGTACATATGTCAACCCGGCGGGAATACATTCAACAAATCTGGTTGATTCCAGATTGTTCCTTTACAATCCGGAAGTTTTCACCCATAGATGATGAATTCCGACCGTTCATGGAGGAGGAACCGTGGTCAAAGACATCATCAAGGGCATCGTAGAGAACAACGGCGCCTTCGTTTCCGCCCATGATGAGGCATATTTCAGGCCGCACACGAGTGCCCAGCATCCGAAGATCACCCTGGTCGCCTGCTGTGATTCCCGGGTCCAGCCCATAACCATCGAGCCCGACCCCATCGACAGGGTCTTCACCATCGAGACCATAGGGAACCAGATGGCTTCCGCCCAGGGTTCGGTGGATTACGGGGTCCTGCACCTCCATACGCCGGTTCTGCTCATCATGGGCCATACCGACTGCGGGGCGATCAAGGCCTTCATGAAGGGATACGAAAAGGAGAACGACGCCATCAGGGGCGAGCTCGACAACCTCAGGTCCTCACTGCCTGCACCGGGCGGGGGCACGTTCGAGGAAGAGCTCATGAGAAACATCCGGGCCAATGTCTTGAGCCAGGTGGCCTCCGCGCTCAAGCGGTACCGCACGCTGATCGACGAGGGGAGGCTCACCGTGGTCGGTGCAGTGTACGACTTCACCAATGCCCTGGGCAAGGGATTCGGCCGGCTGGTCATCATCAGCGTGAACGACATCACGGGAAGGGACAGGCTCAAAGACATGCCGGAGCTTCAGGGGCTGGACCCGGACATGTGCCTTGGTGTATAAGGGACTGGCGATTCATTATTGTACTGCAATCTTCCGGGGACAACGGGGAGCGCCGTGACACTTTCCGAGGTGAGGGATCTCCTTGAAGCGGATGTGGTGATAGGAGGGGAGAAGCTTGATCAGGAGGTCCATACCGCCTTCGGTGCCGACCTGATGAGCGATGTGCTGGCATTCGCCCGCTCAGGATGTCTTCTCATCACGGGGCTGGCCAACCTCCAGTCGGTGCGGACCGCCTATGCCCTCGATATCGCCGCCATCGTGATATGCAGGGGCAAGGCACTGGCGGACAGCTTCCTGGAGACCGCCAAAGAGCTGGGCATACCGATCCTGTGGACCCCCCTGATCATGTTCGAGTCCTGTGGGAGATTGTACCAGGCCGGTATAACGGGGTGCGTCAGAGAGATACTCATCGAGGAAAAGACACGTGCCAAGATATGAGTATAGCAGATACCTTCAGGGGAGATATGAGGTCCACGGCCGGGATTTCGTCGATGCCGGGCTTGTGTCGAGCCAGATCAAGAAAAGCCTGAAGGACAAAGGGATCCACGAGGACATCATCCGGAGGATCGCGATCATAGCATTCGAGGCGGAGGTGAACATCATCTCGTATGCCACGTTCGGGACCATCAGCTATTACCTCCTGCCGGACTCCATCGTCTTTGAGGCCATTGATGAGGGACAGGGCATCGACGACATCGAACAGGCTCTCGAGGAGGGCTTCTCCACCGCGGATGACTCCATACGCGAGATGGGGTTCGGTGCCGGCATGGGGCTGTCGAACATCAAGAAATCATCCGATGTCTTCGAGATCACCTCGGAGATCGGCAGGGGAACCTGCGTCAAGAGCATCATCATGCTCAATGGAAAAGAATAAAACTGCAAGGACTGCGAATGATATGATGCTGGAAACCGTTTCTGAGAGACTTTCGCTGAAGTGCAAGTGCTGCTGGGAAAACCTCAAGAGGGAAGTCACCGGCGGGTATGCAGGTGATCTCCTGAGCGACGTCATGGCCAACAGTTCGGCCGGCAACATCTGGGTGACCCGGCAGGTACATCAGAACATCGTCGCCGTCGCCGCGCTGAAGGAGCATGCGGCCATCGTCATCGTACAGGGAGCGACACCCGAGAAGGAGACCCTCGACAAGGCGACAAAGGAGGGCATTCCCATCCTCGTGGCGGATATGGGTGAATTCGAGGTGGTCGGCAGGCTCCATCGGCTCCTGTATCCCGACCAGGGCTGAAACTCGGGACTGCATCCCGGGATCCCGCCATGGGAAGGGTATATCGCTGCAACCTCCACATGCACACCTGCCTTTCACCGTGCGCCGAGCTCGATATGTACCCCTCATCCATCGTGAAGGAGTCCGTCGTCCAGGGGCTCGATGTCATCGCCATCTGCGATCACAACTCATCCGAAAACGTACAGTACGTGATCAAGGCCGCCTCGGGCACCGGGCTCGTCGTCATACCCGGCATGGAACTCTGCACCCGGGAGGAGGTCCACCTCGTTGCGATCTTCGAGAACCTGGAAGGACTCGCCTCTTTGCAGGAGGCAGTGTATGACCAGCTCGACGGCACGAACGATGAGGATGCCTTCGGCATCCAGGCCGTGGTCAACGAGGCGGGAGAGGTGGAAGGCTTCAACGAGCACCTCCTCATAGGGGCGACGGGCATCTCCCTGAACAGGGCGGTGGACCTCGTACACTCCCTCGGCGGGCTCGTCATCGCTTCCCATATCGACAGGACCGCGTTCGGTCTCATCGGCCAGCTCGGGTTCGTGCCCCCCGATGTCCCCTTCGACGCCCTCGAGGTCTCGGCAGGCCTCGGCATCTCCCAGGCAAGGCAGCGTTACCCCGAGCTCAGGGGCTATGCGTTCGTCACCTCGTCGGATGCCCATTTCGTGGGAGACATCGGCCGGGCCTCCACCCGCATGTACCTGGAGAGCCCGTCATTCGCCGAGATCAGGCTCGCCCTTGGACGACTGTCGGGAAGATATGTCCTGGAGTGACCCATGCTGGAACTTGCCCTTCACGTGCTGGACATTGCTGAGAATTCCTCAAGGGCCGAGGCGAGCCTCATCGAGATCACCATCATCGAGGACCTGGAAAAGGACATCTTTTCCCTCGAGATCCGGGACAACGGCCACGGCATGGACCGTGATGCCATGGAAAAGGCCCTGGATCCCTTCTTCACCACCAAGAAGGTCAGGCGTATCGGGCTCGGGCTGCCCATGCTCAAGCAGGCGACCCATACGGCAGAAGGCACGTTCTTCCTTCGATCGGAGGTCGGCAAGGGGACGGTGGTGCATGCTGAGTTCAGACACTCCCATATCGACCGGCAGCCTCTGGGCGACATTGCAGGGGTCATCACCATGCTCATCCTGGGAAATCCGGACATCGACATCGTGTACACCCATAAGAGGAACGGCAGCTCCTATGTCCTGGACACGCGGGAGCTCCGGGAAGGTCTCGGCGAGGTTCCCCTGAACACCATGGAGGTCCTCAACCTCATCAGGGACAACATCCGCGAAGGACTCGACGAACTGAGCGGGACGTGAACAGCCTCACGGAACCGTGCACACCTCCAGGGTCCTGTCGCGCCTGGGCGCTGAGGCAAGCTTCATGAGCGCCTCGCGCACATCGGCGGCGACCGTAGCCCAGTCCCCCATGCGGGGCTGCCGGAAGAGGCGCATCACTGAGGGATACCAGGGGGAATCTGTGCGTCCCGCCATCCAGCGCCAATCGGTCATGTAGTCGGGCAGGAGCACCCAGCAGTCCCTGCCCATCGCCCCTGCGAGGTGGGCGACGGCGGTGTCGACGGAGATGATCAGGTCGAGGTTCGCCACGATGGCGGCTGTGTCGGCAAAGTCCGAGATCTTCACACCCAGGTTTACGAGGGGGAGTCCTGACGGTGGGCTTGCAGCCTCATCCTCTCCTGCTCCTTTCTGCAGGCTGAAGAAGCGCACTCCCGGGACGGTGCCCAGAGGTTCCAGGGTGCTCAGGCCGGGAAGGGACCGGTCGGCATCGTTCTCGAAACGTGAGTTGCCCTTCCACACCAGCCCGACACGGACATCGGACGGTCTGCACTTTCCGGAGAGCAGCGAGGACCATCTTTCCGAGAGCTCCCTGTCGGCCCGGAGATAGGGTATATCGGCAGGGATCGAGTCGAGCCGGGTTTGGCAATGATATGGCATGCTCAGGGGCGGCGTCCAGAAATCCCACCCCTGGGTCACGAAGTCCTCGTCTGCCGCAAAGACGGCATCCACGCCTTTGAGGGTGGTGAAAAGGGTTTTCAGCGCCGGATGGCAGATCATCTCGATCCGGGAAGCCCCCCCGGCTTTCAGCACCGATGCATACCGGCAGAACTGGATCATGTCGCCATGCCCCGCCTCGAGGCCTATCAGCAGGGTCCGGCCTTCCAGCGGTTCCCCTCCCCAGCGGGGGCAGGGGAGTTTCTCCTCCAGCCGGACATACCACCTGCGTTTCTCGAGGCAGTACCACCCCTCATCGAATCGACCCTGGCGCAGAAGCAGGTAGCTGAGATTGAAATGTGCCGAAGCGTTCCCCGGGTCCAGTTCGATTGCCCTGCGGTAGCTCCGCTCGGCCTCATGCTCCTGCTTCCTGAAGGCCTGGAGTGCCCCCAGGTTCGACCATGCCGCCGGGGAGTCCGGCATCAGCTCGAGGGCCTTCCGATAGGCGGCCTCGGCCTCGTCGAACCGTTTCCGGCCGGCAAGCAGCGCTCCCAGGTTCATGTGGGTCTCCCCGTGTGCGGGGTCGAGGGCGAGAGAACGGAGGTAATGGTGCTCCGCCTCTTCCGGCATTCCCCGCTGGTCGAGCAGCATGCCGAGGTTGGTATGGGCCTCGGCAAAATCCGGCATAAGCCTGAGGGCCTCCCGGAAGCATGCCTCCGCCTTGGGGTTGTCACCCTCGGACAGGTGACGGTTGCCTTCGAGAAAGAGTTCACTCGCCTTGCTCACCACTGCTCCCCCTGACGGGGCATCTCCTCCCCTCCCTACCGGGATACACGTATTTCGGTTTTTCTTCCATCAGTCTTTCCATAGGAACATGCCTGAACCATCAGGACACATGACCGCCCTCCTTTCCCAGCCTTTCCGGCAACCATGTTCTTCCCGGGTGCCTGGTATTGGTAAATTCCTTTTTTTTCTGCTATCTAGTTCTGTCATACTGTAATGCGTTATTGCATGCTCCGGAGATGAACGGCACGGGGGGGGTATCACATGAAAAAAAGGCATACAGCCGGAGAACCGCTTCGGTTCGTCACCGCGACATCGCTCTTTGACGGTCATGACGCATCCATCAATATCATGCGCCGCATTCTGCAGGACAGCGGGGCCGAGGTCATTCACCTGGGGCACAACAGGAGTGTCGCCGAGATCGTGAACGCCGCAGTCCAGGAGGGCGCCCACGGCGTGGCCGTGAGCTCCTACCAGGGCGGCCACATGGAATTCTTCAAGTACCTCATCGATCTGCTGGGCGAGCGGGGATGCGGTTACGTAAAGGTCTTCGGCGGCGGCGGCGGGGTCATTGTGCCCGATGAGATAAGGGAGCTCGAGGAATACGGGGTCTCCAAGATCTACTCGCCCGAGGACGGAAAGGCCATGGGGCTCAAGGGCATGATCTCCCACATGATGGGAATCGCCTCGCAGGTGGTCGTCCCCGGCGTGAAGATGGACGCCAAGGCCATCCGCTCCCGGGACCCGGTCATCACGGGCAGGCTCATCAGCGCGGCCGAACGGTCGCGATCCTTCAAGGACAGTGCCTTTGAGCCCATGCGGTCATTCCTCAAGGGTATCGATTCGAGCAGCCCCGTCATCGGCATCACGGGAACGGGCGGCTCCGGCAAGAGCTCCATCATCGACGAGCTGCTGAGAAGGGTCCTCACCCATTACCCGGACAAGACCGTGGCCGTGATCTCCGTCGACCCCACACGCTCGAGGAGCGGCGGGGCACTGCTGGGCGACAGGATCCGCATGAACCAGATCGATGACGAGAGGGTCTACATGCGCTCCATGGCCACCCGCGCATCCAGGGACGAGCTGTCGGAGGCCATCGGCGACGCCCTCGATATCGTAAAGGCCGCGGGGTATGACCTCATCGTCGTGGAGACGAGCGGCATCGGCCAGGGCGACACGGCCGTCACCGGCGTGAGCGACTTCTCGCTCTATGTCATGACCGCCGAGTACGGCGCCCCCACCCAGCTCGAGAAGATCGACATGCTCGACTTCGCGGACATGGTGCTCATCAACAAGTTCGAGCAGGAGAAGTCGCTGGATGCCCTCAAGCATGTGCGCAAGCAGTACATGCGCAACCACGAGCTTTTCGACAGGGCTCCGGCGGATCTGCCCATCTACGGCACCGTGGCGAGCAGGTACGACGACCCGGGCATGGACAGGGCCTTTGCACACCTGGTGGATGCCCTCGTCGACAAAGGCCTTATCAAATGGAAACGCATCCCCGAGCCCGCAGTCGACCAGGAGAAGGCCCATGAGGGTATCGTACCGTCCGGCAGGCAGCACTATCTGGGCGAGATTGCCAGGGCGGTTCGGGCATACCATGCACGGGCCCTTGAGGTGGCCGACAGGATCCGGAAGTATCACGCATTGGAAGACCTTCTGGCTGTGGACGGCGACGGCCAGCCCGCTGCACCGCTGCGCAGGAAGCTGTCCGAAGTGAAGAAGGGCATTGCGAAGGCTGATCTGGAACTCATCGATTCCTGGGACAAACAGGCCCAGCGATACAGGTCAAAGAGCTTCTCGTACACGGTGCGCGACAAGAAGATCCAGGTTTCCCTTACCAGGGAATCCCTGGCAGGGCTGCAGGTCCCCAAGATCGCGCTGCCGTTCTTCACGGATAAAGGCGACCTCTATGTATGGCTCAGGAAGGAAAACCTGCCGGGGTCTTTCCCCTTCACCGCAGGCGTGTTCCCCTTCAAGCGCGACTGGGAGGACCCGAAGCGGCAGTTCGCGGGCGAGGGCGGCCCGGAGCGCACCAACAGACGGTTCCACTACCTGTGCCGTCACGACGAGGCCAAGCGGCTCAGCACCGCCTTCGACAGCGTGACGCTCTACGGCGAGGATCCCCACGAGAAGCCGGACATCTTCGGCAAGATCGGCGAGAGCGGGGTGAGCATCTGCACCCTGGACGACATGAAGAAGCTCTATGCGGGCTTCGACCTCTGCTCGCCGAACACGAGCGTGTCCATGACCATCAACGGCCCGGCCCCCATCATGACGGCCATGTTCTTCAACACGGCTCTCGACCAGCAGGTGGAGGCCTTCAGGAAGGAAAAGGGAAGGGCGCCCGCGGCCTCCGAGCGCGAGGCCATACGGGAGCGGGTCCTCAGTACGGTCCGCGGCACCGTGCAGGCGGATATCCTGAAGGAGGACCAGGGCCAGAACACCTGCATATTCTCCACCGAGTTCGCGCTCAAGATGATGGGCGACATTCAGGAATACTTCATAGACAAGGGGGTGGAGAACTTCTACTCGGTGAGCATCAGCGGCTACCACATCGCCGAGGCCGGGGCCAATCCGGTCAGCCAGCTCG
>DAITOA010000023.1:0-45220 GCA_036834365.1 Thermodesulfobacteriota bacterium
ACCCTCGACCCTCGCATTGCGAACGCGATGCTCTCCCACTGAGCTACACCCCCACGCGATTTTCTCTGTCTACTAGATGGACGTCCCTTCGTCAAGGCTCTGATTGTCCTCAACCCCATGATCGTCGAGGAGTTTCCTCGCCAGCTTCATGGCGTCCTTGAAGTCCCTGATCTCACCGTTGAGCCCCTTGTCACGGATGAGTCTGAGCACGTCGCCAAGCTTCTTGCCCTTGCGGTACCCGAAGGCGATGAGGTCCTTTCCCGTGACCGGCGGCTTGTAGGCACGCCACGTGGTGATGTATGAGGAGATCATCTCCTTGATCTCCGGGCTCTTGGTCTTGGACATGGCATAGAGCGCCTCCTCGATCCGGGCCTTCTCCAGAGCCCTCACCACGACCGCCGGTGTCTTCTTCTCCGAGGTGGCCAGGTCCCTCAGCACGGTGTTCACCCGGGTCCTGGACGTCAGGATGTTGCGCACATTCTCGTCGGTCAGGCCCAGGCGCTGGCAGATGGCGATGATCTTCTTGGGCTTCATCGGCTCCACCAGGGCCAGCAGGTAGATGAACCACGACCGGTACTGCTCGTGGGTGTAGAGGAGATCGAACCAGGAGATGGTCTGCTTCACCCGGGAGAAGTCGTCCCTGACCCCGTTGTTGATCACCAGCTCCGGGTGGATGGCCGTGAGCACCTCCAGCTCCCTGAGCCTCTCAAGGCTCGGTATGGGGTCGTCCTCGGAGAGGATCTGGCGGATCTCGTGGGAGATGCGCCTGCCCGGTATGCTCCCCAGGAGACCCGACTTCACCGCCGCATGCACGAGCGACAGCGTCTGCTTGCCCAGCGCAAAGCCATAGCGCTTCTCGAAACGCACCGCCCGAAGGATGCGGGAGGGGTCCTCCACGAAGCTCAACGCATGGAGCACCCGGATGCGCTTCTCCTTGATGTCCCTCTGGGCGCCGAAGAAGTCAATGAGCTCGCCGAAGCGCTGCGGCACAAGACATACGGCCATGGTGTTGATGGTGAAGTCCCTGCGGTAGAGGTCGAGCTTGAGGGTGGATTGCTCCACCACGGGGTACCCGCCCGGGTGCTTGTAGTACTCGGTCCGTGCAGTGGCCACGTCGATATGCGTGCCGTCTCGGAGTGTAATGACGGCGGTCTTGTACTTCTCGTGCACTGCGCACCGTCCCCCGATCGACGGGGCGAAGGCCCTGGCGAAGGCGATGCCGTCTCCCTCCACCACGAGGTCGATGTCCAGGTTGTCGATCCGGAGGACCATGTCGCGGACGATGCCCCCCACGAGGAAGATGTTGGAGCCCATGGAGGAGGCCAGGGCCCCTGCCTGGTGGAGCATCATGATCATGTGCCTGGGCAGGCGTTCCTCTAGGAGTGAGTGGACGTTCTTCTTCTGGGTCGCCCGGAAGTCCACCCCTTCGGCCCTGGCCATCTTCTCGTGCATGACCCGCATGAGATCGGTCCGGGTGATGACGCCGATGGCCCTGTTGTCCTCCACCACGGGCAGGAGGCGCTGGCCGTCCTCGATGATGAGGGTCCGGATCTCGCCGACCGGCGCGTCCGGCCTGATGAACCGGATGTCGCGGATCATGTAATCCTTTACTGCGGCCTGCCCCAGGCCGTGTCCCTGGGCGCGGGACACTACCTGACGCGTGACCATCCCCACGGCCCGGCCGTCTTTGGACTGCACCACTGCGGCGTTGATGCTGTAGCGGTTCAGGGTGTCCGCCGCATCATCGATGGAGGCGTCCAGCTTCAGGGCGATGACCGGGAAGGTCATGATGTCCCGGGCGGTGATCAGAGGCTTGGCGTCCTTCTTGATGAAGTTGATGAGCATGCCCTCGATGCTGTCCAGGGAGTGGTCCTTGATGGATGCTGCCGCCGCCGTGGGGTGCCCCCCCCCGCCGAAGCGGGCGGCCACCTCTGCGGCATTGATCTGGGGCACCGTACTCCGAGCCACGAGGTAGACGCGCTCCGCCATGAGCCCCACCGCGAACATGGCATCCACCTCGAACATGCCCCTGAGCTTGTGCACGAGCATGGCGAAGTCCTCCACGTAGCCCGGAGACTCGGAGCGCGTGATGAGGACGTCGATGCCTCCCACATGGAAGATATAGGCATTCTTGATGAGCTGGTCCAGGACATCCACCTGCTCCGGGCTGAGCTCCCGGGTCAGGGTGTGCGAAACGGCCTTCAGGTCCGCCCCCCAGCGGATGAGGTCTGCCAGGGCCGTGCAGTCCTCGGGCCTCGTGGAGGGGAAGAGCAGCGAGCCCGTGTCCTCGAAGATGCCCATGGCGAGGATGGTGGCCTCCTCGGGGGTGGGGGTGATCCCCTTCTCCTTGAGGAGTTCGATCATCAGGGCACTGTTGGACCCGTACTCCCTGCAGTGTTCGACCACCCCGGTGATGTCGTCCGCCGAGGCCGGATGGTGGTCATAGACGATCACCTCCACGTCGTTCCTGCCGATGAGTCCGGCGAAGTCGCCGATGCGGGAGATCTGCCGGGTGTCCACGATAATGAGCCTCTTCACCTTGTCCATCTTGACGGCCTTGAGCTTCTGGACGACAGAAGCAACCGAAGGGGACGCCTGGGCGAGATAGTCCCTCAGGCTCTTCTCCTGCGCCCCGGGAAAGACCAGAATGGCGTCCTGATGGAGCCTCTTGGCGGCCAGCATGGAGGCGAAGGCATCGAAATCCGCCTGGATATGGGAGGTGATGACCTCCATCGTCTACCCCCTCGGGTGGTACCGCTCGTGGATCTCCTTGAGCCTGCCGGTGGAAAGGTGCGTGTAGATCTGGGTGGTGGAGATGTCCGCATGGCCGAGCATCATCTGCACCGACCGCAGGTCCGCCCCTCCCATGAGGAGGTGGGTGGCGAACGAGTGCCTGAGCATGTGGGGTGAGATCTTCTTGAGGATGCCCGCTGCCGCCGCATACCGTTTGACGGCATACCAGAAATTCTGCCGGGTCATGGCCCCGCCCCTGCGGGAGCAGAAGAGGATGTCCGTGGGCTTGCCCGCCAGGTAGGGCCTTGCCTCGCGGATGTAGGTATCCACCCAGTGCCGGGCGCTCTCCCCCATGGGAACGAGGCGTTCCTTGTCGCCCTTTCCCCTGCAGACCAGATACCCCACGTGGAGGTTGAGGTGGTGGAGCTTGAGGCCCGTGAGCTCGCTCACCCGCAGCCCTGTGGCATAGAGGACCTCAAGCATGGCCCTGTCCCTGATGCCCACGGGCGTTCCAAGGTCCGGGCTTGCGATGAGCCGTTCCACCTCTTCCCGACTCAGGATTTCGGGGAGATATCTGCCCCGCTTGGGCGATGCGAGGTCTCGGGTGGGGTCGGAGGCGATGACCTCCTCCTCGATGAGGAACCCGTAGAACTGCCGTATGGTGGAGAGTCTGCGGCCGATGCTCGTGGCCTTCAGCTTCCGTGCCCTGCAGTGGGAGGTGTAATCCTCCAGGACGGTGCTGTCGATCTCGAGCCCCCCGAGGCCCCTCCCGTCGAGAAACGAGGCATAATCCTGGAGGTCCGAGGCATATGCAGCCAGCGTGTTTTCGGGGGATGATCGCTCGGCGACGAGGTATTCCAGGAAGGAGTCGATAAGCGCCCGGTTCATCTCTTGACGATCTTCGCCTTCAGCCCCATGGCCGCGAAGTCGTCGAGGGACGGTCCGGCGCTCTTCTGGCCTGGGTAGGCCCCTGCCACCAGCCGGAAGGCCGAATCGGATTCCTTCAGGATATAAGCGGCCACGCCTTTCTGCATCAGCCTGTCCGCTTCACTCGAGGCACCCGCCTTGTCCCTGAAAACCCCGAGCTCGATGGTGTAGGGCACTGCGGAACCGATGAAGGATTCGGCATCGATGATGCCCCTGGACTGCAGGTCGCTCATACGGGAGGATGCATCCTTCTGGCTCGGGAAGGCCCCGTAATCCACGCGGTACCAGATCCCCGTGGCCCCCAGGTCGATCTTGGTGATGAACACCGGGTCAAGGTTCTTGGCCTTCTGCATCCGGTGGTTCAATGCATCCTTCTTGCCCTGCCATGAGGATATGTGAATGGTGTAGGGATAGAAGACCGTCTTCTGGTAGCTGGGAGCCGCCTCTTCCGATTCCTTCCTGGCCGGTGTCTGCTCCGGGGCCTTCGCAGGAACGGACGGGCTCATTGCCTCCGGGGAAGCCGGGAGCTTCTGTTCGGAGGGCTGGCTTCGGTCGATCTTCTTTTCCACCACGTTGCTCAAGCCGTAATCGGCCCACCCGGGGAGAGCGGCCAGACAGAACACCACCACCATCAATACGAGGCGTCTCACTACTTCCTCCTCAGATACGCGTAGGTGGTATTCATTATATACTTGTTGATCCCCTTTGCAATACCGTCGATGAGGGTGCTCTGGTGGGAGTCGCACTGCAGCAGCGACGAGTCGGCCCCGTTCGTGATGAAGCCGAGCTCGCACAGGATGGACGGCATCTGGGCGCCGAGCAGGACATAGAATGGAGCCTGCTTCACGCCGAGGTCCTTGCCCTGGTACCCGTTGTTGAGGACCGAGGACATGACGCACTTGTGCACGGAGCTCGCGAACCGGGATGATTCGTTGATCTTGGAATTGAGCATGAGGTCGTTGATGATGAGCTGCAGGTCGCTGATGGACTTGCTCGTGGTCGCATTTTCCCGGGCGGCCACCTCGATGGCCGAGGAATCGGTGGTCAGGTTGAGGAAGTAGGTCTCAATGCCCTGGAGTGTCCGGTTGTTGTGGGCATTGATGTGGATGGACACGAACAGATCTGCCCTCTTCTTGTTGGCGAACGCCGTTCTCTCCTCCAGGGTGAGGAACACGTCGCTGTCCCTGGTCAGGTATACATCGAAGCCCTCAAGCCGCAGCCTCCTGGCCAGGGCCTTGCCGATGGCCAGCGTCAGGTCCTTCTCCATGACGCCCGCCGGTCCCAGGGCACCCGGATCCTTGCCCCCATGCCCCGGATCGATGACGATCTTGGAGACCTTCAAGGAGAGCTGGGCCGCAATAGACGGCACGTCCTCGCCCATCTGGGAGGGTGACCACTTGGGCACCTTCTTGAACCCGTTCCCGTTATCCGTCCTGACCACCCCGCCGGTGTTGGCTCCTGACGGTTCGTGGGCGATCTTCGGCGAGGCGCCGTCCTTGATGATGTCCACCACCAGCCGGTTGGGATCCGCCAGGGGGAAGGCGTGGTAGGAGATCTTCTGGGCGAGATCCAGCACGATCCTCACCTTGGTGCTCTGATACTGGGAAACCCTGATGTTCGTGAGGATGCCGTCATTCACCTTGGTCCTGTCGGGCAGTTCCGGGGTGATCTTTGCGTTGTCCAGCTCGATCACGACGCGGTCCGGTCTGCCGGCCTTGGCGTCCGCGGGCAGGGTGAACGTCTTGAACGTGATGTTCTCGTCGAGGTCCACCACGACCCGGGTGTAATCCCTGTCCGACCACTGCCGGAGCGTCTTCACGTCGCCGAGGTCCTTCTTCGCAATCCCGGTGACGGTCTTCTTCTCGATATTCAGGGAGTTCATCTGCTCCCGGGCAAGCTGCACCATGTCACCCTTGGGGAAATCCCTGATGACCTTCTGATACAGGGTGTAGGCCTGCTGGGGCGAGCTCAGTCCCTCATGGTAGATCCTGGCGGACCTGTAGACCGCATCATCGGCAAGGGAGCTCGACGGGTACGAGTCGGCCACGGTCATATAGGCGTCCACCGCCCGATCGAGGTCTTTGGGGTTGGAGGAGAACCGGTTCA
This sequence comes from Thermodesulfobacteriota bacterium, assembly GCA_036834365.1. Classification (GTDB taxonomy): domain Bacteria; phylum Desulfobacterota; class Desulfomonilia; order UBA1062; family UBA1062; genus MWEI01. The sequence continues at coordinate 5,767 of DAITOA010000023.1, forward strand.
GGTCTTCATACAGCCTGCCCACCTTGAACCAAGCCCGGGGCGCATAGCTCGTCCGGGGATAATTCTTTCCCACGTTCTGATACTTATGGATGACCGCCATCCAGCTCACCCGGTCTTTCTTCTTGTCCACATCCCGGTAGAGCTCTATGGACGCCGCGTTCGCACTCTGATAGGACTCGGCCGCACTGGGTGCGGCATGGAGGGGCAATGAAACCGCACACATGCAGATGATGAACAGGATGGCGCGAAGGCGAGACCCCCGATTTTGTGTGATGTAATCCATTACGTCCCTAAGCAAGTAATCCATTACTTTATGCGTTGTTTCTCGTCATAACACCTTGTAAGGCAACTATCGGTCAAATGATCTGGAAATCTTAACACTTGTTTTCATTGTGAAGAGAATGGATCCTCGAAAGCCCCTTGAGGATGAGGTTTGCATCCATGATGTACGATTCCGGGAGCTCCTTCCTGACCATGCCGGCCGGTCCCCCCGTGATGACCATTACCGGCCTTGTCTTCATCGTATCGGCCATCATCTCCACCACCCTGGCGATCATGGCCGCATGTCCCCTCACGACACCCGAGCGGACGCATGCCGCTGTGGACGCCCCGATGAGATCCCCCCCATCGAGGTCTTCGAGCCTGGGCAGCTGGGGAGCCGCAGTGAGAAGTCCTCCGTATGCGCTCCAGATGCCCGGTGCTATCATGCCTCCCCTGAACACGCCCTGGCCGGTGATATAGTCAATAGTCGTGGCGGTACCCATGTCGATGACGATGACGGGCCTGTCCATTTCCCGGTAGAGGTGGTATGCGGCTGCGGCGCATACGAGCCTGTCGATGCCCAGGGTATCCTTCGTCTCATACATCACGTCGATTCCCATGGGCGTGTTCACGTCCACGAACAGGGGGGGCTTCCCACCGGAGGCAAGGAGCTCCCTGACGATGATGTCATCCGCCTGCCTGCGGACGCTCACCATGACCGCCTCGGCGGGGAGAATGCCCCGCACGTCGGGCACATGGGCCAGGAAGGACCCGTCGCTGATGCAGGTGTGCGTGGGTATGCGCCGGATCGTCTTCAGGGCGCTCCCCTCGAAGATCCCGGCCGTAATGTTCGAGTTCCCCACATCAATGGCGAGCATGGCCTCTGTCTAGACCTTATTCCCCAGGGGATCAAGCCCTTTTTGGGCTCTGAAACCGGCACTCCGGGATGCGGACCGTCGGAGATCCCCTCCTGGAATGGATGCGCAAACCCCTCCTGTTATGACATCGTTATCTCCGCCACTGCCCTGATCCACCCCGCACTCGCACCCTTGATCTTGATGGGGAAGCAGTAGAAGGTGAACCCCGTGGCCGGGAGCCTCTCCAGGTTGGTGAGCTTCTCGATCTGGAAATAACCCTTCTCTATGCCCGCGAAGTGGCCCTCCCAGATAAGGGACGGGTCCCTGGTCCGTTCGAAATCGGCGGCCTGGAAGGGCAGCGGCCTGTCCCAGCTCCACGCGTCCGTTCCAACCACGTGCACGCCCTGTTCCACCAGCCACAGGGTCGCCGCCCTGCCGAACCCGCAACCCTTGACCAGGTAGTCCGGTTTCCCCCAGAAGGCCGCTGCACCGGTCTGGGCGAGGAAGATGTCCCCCTCCCTGAGGGTGTGTCCTACGATGTCGAGCTCCCTCATGATATCATCAGGGGTGATGTTGTAGCCGTCCGGCTTGCCGGAGAAATCGATCTTCACACCGTTGCCCACGGACCACTCCAAGGGAAACTGGTCGATGGTGAGCGCCGGCTTTCCCCTGTCCTGGGTGGGGTGGAAGTGCCAGGGTGCGTCCATGTGGGTGCCGGCATGCGTGGAGATCTCGAGGATCTCCAGGGCCCATCCCAGGCCGCCGGGCAGGTCCTTCTCCGTGATGCCCGGGTAGAAGAGCTTCATGGACTCGGCCCCGAGTCTGTGGTCGATGTACATGATCTTGGGTATCATCATGGGCGGGTCGCTGGGCAGGCCGGACTCGATGGCAATGGAGAGGTCGATGAAGGTCCTCGGCATGGGGGTCTCCTCCTCTGATGCAAGATGCCCTGACGATACGCACGGCATAGAGCCCTGTCAAGGGAGGCCTGTGAGCGTGGTTATGTCAGGATAACAAGAAGATGTCGGGATAAGCTTCAAGTCAAGGTTCTGGCCTGCTTGATTTGGCAAGGTGCCCCGGAGCATCCGGGTGCTCCGGGGCACCTTGCCAAATCAAGCAGGTTAAGAAAAGATCCACCGAACATCCCCCACACCCTCCTTGACAGCACCTGCCCTTTACGGTTTACTGACTTTCCATGGAATTCGATTTCAAGGAACTCCTCAGGCAGGCCGGACAGCTCCAGGAGCGCATCAAGGAGATCCAGGAGCAGCTCTCGCGGAAGACCGTCACCGCCGATACCGGCGGTGGCATGGTGAGCGTGACGGTCAACGGCAGGCAGGAGATCGTCTCCATCAGGCTCGATCCGCAGTGTGTGGATCCCCGGGACATACCCATGCTGGAGGACCTCATCCTGACCGCCATAAACCAGGGAATGCGCAGGTCAAGGGAGCTCGCAGCCGAAGAGATGAAACAGGTCACCGGAGGGCTCCCGCTGCCCTTCCCCATCACCTGACATGGACCCGTACCCAAAGCCCCTTCGGGACCTCATCGGAGCGCTGAAGCGACTGCCCGGCATCGGCGAAAAGACAGCCACCCGTCTGGCGCTCTTCGTCCTGGCGGACAGAGGGAACCTCCCGGAGGAGCTTGCCGCGACCCTGAAGACCGTCAGGGAACAGATCAGGCTCTGCCCGGTGTGCTTCAACCTCACGGACAGGACCAAGTGTTCCATATGCCTCAACCCCTCCCGCGACCAGACTCAGATCTGCGTGGTGGAGGAACCGAGCGATGTCCTGGCGCTGGAATCGGCGAACACCTACCGGGGACTGTACCATGTCCTGCACGGGCTCATATCCCCCCTGGCGGGTATCGGGCCCGACGACATCAGGATAGCGGAGCTCATGGAGAGGATCAAGCGCCCCGGGACCGTCGAGGTGATCGTGGCGACGAACCCATCCGTGGAGGGCGAGGGCACCTTCCACTACATCCATAAGATGATCCAGGATGCAGGGCTGACCGTGTCGGTGAGCAGGATAGCCTCGGGAATCCCCATGGGGGGTGAGCTGAAATACATGGACCAGGTGACGCTGGCCAGCGCCCTGCGTTATCGCCGGAGCCTGAAAGACAGCTGAGGAGGAGAACAGCACATGAGCAGATTCGCCGTACAGGGCGGTTACGTCGTCAGGTCGGCCCGTGATGTCCTGAGGGACCACTACGTCATCGTCGAGAACTCGACCATATCCGCCGTTTCTCCCGACCTCCCCGGCGACATCACCGAGGTGCTCGGCGGGCCGCAGGACATCGTCATGCCAGGGCTCATCAATACCCACACCCATGCCCCCATGACGCTGTTTCGGGGCATCGCCGACGACCTGCCCCTGATGACCTGGCTGCAGGACTACATCTTCCCCGCCGAAGCCAAGCACGTGAACAGGGAATTCGTCTATATCGGCTCTCTGCTGGCCGCCTGGGAGATGACGCGTTCCGGCACCACGTCCTTCTGCGATGGGTACTTCTACGAAGACGAGGTGGGAAGGGCGGCAAAGGAGGTGGGCATCCGGGCATGGATAGGCGAGGGGATCCTCCAGTTTCCCACCCCCTCGCTGTCAGACCCCACCCGCACCATCGAACACAACCGGGGGTTCATCGAACGGTGGAAGGACGATCATCTCGTGCGGCCCACGGTCTTTCCCCATGCAGCCTACACCTGCACCGACCGGATCCTGAAGGATGCCTATGCCCTGGCGGAGGAATATGACCTCCTCTTCCAGATCCACCTGAGCGAGACCGCATCCGAGGTCGAACAGATACGGAGGACCCACGATATGTCGCCGGTGGAGTTCCTGGACTCCCTCGGGTGCTTGAGCGAACGGACGCTGGCCGCCCACTGCGTGGTTCTGGATGATGCCGAGATCGCGCTGCTGGCCGCCAGGAAGGTCTCGGTCTCCCACAACGCGGAGAGCAACATGAAGCTGGCATCCGGCATAGCCCCGATCCCCAAGATGATCAGGGCAGGGGTCAACGTGTCCATCGGCACGGACGGGTGCGCAAGCAACAACAACCTCGATATCATCAGTGAGATCTCCACCGTTGCCAAGCTGCACAAGATCACCGCCATGGACCCCACCGTCCTGGATGAGTGCACCGCCATGGCGCTGGTGACGGAGAACGGCGCGAAGGCGCTGGATTTTTCCGGCGGCAGGATCGAACCGGGCAGACCTGCGGACATCACGGTGCTCGACGGCCGGGCCCCCAACATGGTCCCGGTGCACAACCCGGTTTCCCACATCATCTACGCGGCCACGGGAGGCAATGTGAAGGACGTGGTCATCGACGGCCGTATCGTGGTGAAGAACTTCACTTCGCTCACCGTGGACGAGGACGCGCTCATCAGGGAATGCCGCGCCATACAGGAGCATATCAGCAGAGGATGAACGCCTGGGTGAAAACGATGCCCCCAGGGACAGACCGCCTCACGAAACCTCCTGAGTCACCCTCACCCTCCTCATTACAGCTCTTGCCGGGAAAAGAATACCTGTCACAGGGAAGTCTTTTCCTTGTCCCACAGCAGAGAACACCCTGAAATGCTGAATCTTATCCTGTGGCAAGACCCTTGCTCTGTATAAAGAGTGAAAATACTTCTGCCGATAAGGATGGAGTTATGAGAGTAAGCAACAGGTTTCTCTACTATCAGCTCGTGAAGGACCTTAACCAGAACACGGAAAAACTGTTCCGGTTGAACAACCAGATCTCCTCGGGTAAACGGATAGATACCCCCTCCGAGGACCCCATCGGCATGTCCAGCGTCCTCATCTACCGGACCGAACTGAATGCCTATACCCAGTACAAGAAGTCCATCGATTACGGCAACGGTTGGCTCAACCAGATGGATTCCATCCTTCAGGATACGGACGATCTCCTGGCAAGGGCCAGCGAGCTCGCCGTCCAGGCCGCCTCCTCGACGTCCACGGAAGAGACCCGTCTCGGCGCCGCTGAAGAGATCGAGGAGATCAGGGCCATGATCCTTTCCAACGCCAACACCAAGTATGGTAACAAGTACATCTTCGGCGGCACCATGACCCAGAACGCACCCTTCCTGTGGGTGGACGCCGAACAGTGGCTGGGAAACGGCTCCACCATGGCGGACACCGCTCCGGCTGCCCCGGCCGACGGGGACATGTACATCGACACAGACGATGGCCACGTCTATCAGTATGATGCGACGAGCACCTCCTGGGTGGACCAGGGTGTCCCCGCGGAGGGCGACTCCTTGTACGTGGAAGACAGCGATACGCTGTATGTCTATACGGACGGCGAGTGGCAGTCCGTGTACCAGGGCAACGACTCCACCTTCTCGATGCAGATCGGCAAGGAAAACAGCGCCGAGATCAATATCCCCGGCAGTGAGATCTTCACAAACCAGCAAGGAGATGTATTCATGACCCTCTTGAGGCTCGAGAGCGCACTGCGGTCCAACGACGCCGATGCCGTCAGCGATGAGCTGTCCTCCATCGAGGATGCAGCAACCATCATCTCGAATAATCTCGCAAAGGTCGGCGCCACGGTGAACAAACTCGAGCACACCCTGTCGGTCATTGAACGCTCAGAGGTGGACACCCAGGAGATGGTCTCCACCATCGAAGACCTCGACTACGCCGAGGCCATCACCTCGCTCAAAAACCAGCAGACAATTTACGAGGCGGCCTTGCAGAGTGCCTCCATGATCACTAGTTTAAGTCTTGTAGACTTTATCTAGGGGGAATAATCTTGGATATCGACACGCTCCGATTCGGAAAGATCAAGGTCGAGGAAGAAAAGATCATCACCTTCCCGCGCGGAATCCTGGGTTTTGCCAGGAACAAGCGCTACATCCTCTTCCCCCACAGCGAGGGATCCCCGTTCTTCTGGCTCCAGAGCTTGGAGGACGGCGAACTGGCGTTCGTCGTCATGAACCCCAGACTCGTCAAGAACGACTATTCCATCGACGTTGACGAGAATGTCATGAAAGAGCTCGATGTCAAGAAGGAGGACAGCCTGGAGGTGGTCTGCATCGTCACCATCCCGCGCAACGATCCCAGGGGTATGACCATCAACCTCCTCGGCCCCATCATCATCAATTCCCAGAACCGGAGCGCCGTGCAGATCATCTGCGACAAGCAGAGCTACTCGCACCGCCACCCGCTGATCGCCTCACAGCCTGCACAGCAGTGAGGTCCGCCGGCAACGGATCCGGGGAACATCATCTCATTTGTCGAGCTTCTTCTTCGCCTTGGCCTCGGCCTTCAAGGCCTTTTTGACCAGCTTCTGCTCATCCCTGGAAACTGACGACTCGACTCTTTCACTGCCGCCGGGCTTCACCTGTGCGTCAGCGGCATCTGGTCGTGCCGCCTGACCCGGAAAAGGTGAATCATCATGTTTCTTCTCAAAGATGGAGATCACGACCCTTCCAAGGTATTTCCCGAAAAAGCCGATGAATCCGGCCAGGAACACCAGCGCCACCCATTTCAGGATCTCCAGGCTGCTTATCTGTTCGAACATATGCATATTGTAATGGAGATAATCCGGCCGCGCAATGACCGGGCCGATCTGGGGTGGATCAAGGGGTGCGACCACTGTCCAAAGATCCGCAGGCCTGTCATCCATAAAGGCATACGGACCCCCCTTTCCCTTGACTCTCCTGTAGAACACGCACTATAGAAATCCCGTGGATAATGCATATCGAAACATACTATCGTTCGTGGCGAAGGGTACCAACAGCGGCAAGACCACGGTGCTCGAGAAGATCATAGAGGAACTCTCCCGGAGGGGCAGGAAGGTGACCGCGGTCAAGCACGGCCTTCACATGCACTACTCCGACAAGGCGGGCAAGGACACCCAACGGTTCGCCGAGAAGGGGGCGGGCAGGATCGTACTCTTCTCCCCGGAGGGTATCCTCATGTACGAACATACACCGCCCTCACTGGAATATCTCTGTTGTGTCGCTGCCACAGGGATGGACATCGTGCTCGTGGAAGGATACAAAAGCGGCCCGTTCAGGAAGATCGAGGTCTTCAACGACACGCTCTACAGCGGTCCGCTTTGTATGGAAAACCCGTCAGGGGAGTACATCGCCGTCATCAGCAACTCACCCCTGGACGCGGGCATCCCCAACTTCCTGTTCCATGAAATCGATGCCCTGTGCACCTTCATCGACGAGAACACGAGACCGCTCGGTAAAACGCTGAAAACCGCATAGGGATCCCGGCCCCGCGCCGTCAGGTGCCTGTTCAAACATCCCTTTCATACCGTACCGAACTGTGCTAAAGGCACTGTTCTATGCTGATCGTACGGCTCAAGCCATCGAAAGAGGCGCCTGTCCTCCAGGGCCACCCATGGATCTATTCCGGGGCCGTGGACAAAGTCCAGGGTGAACCGGAAAAAGAAAGGATCTGCAGGGTGCTCAATGCCCGGGGTCAGTTCGTCTGCCAGGGCATGTACAACCCCGTCTCCCAGCTTGCGGTGCGTGTCCTGACGCTGGGCAAGGAGACCGTGGACAAGACCTTCTTCCACACAAGGATGAAAAACGCCATCGCCCTGAGAAAGGCCGTCATTCCGGAAGACACCACCTGCTACCGGCTCATCAACGCCGAAGGCGATCTCATGCCCGGCCTGGTGGTGGACCGCTACAACGACATCCTCGTGATGCAGGTCATCACACCCTGCATGGAGGACATGAAGGGTGATCTCGTTGACATCCTTCGTGCGGAGCTCCCCTTCTGCAGCATCTTCGAGCGATCGGACACGAGGACACGCTCCAACGAGGGGTTCCGCCCCGAGACGGGGCCGCTCTACGGCAAGGTGGAAACGAATGACCTCTCGGTGAAGGAACACGGCATAGACTTTGCCGTCGACATCCTCACCGGAGACAGGACCGGCTTCTATCTGGAGCACAGGGACACCCGGCAGAGGATCAAGGCATATGCCCGTGACAGGGAGGTCCTGGACCTGTTCTCCTATTCGGGATCCTTTTCGGTGTGCGCACTGAGGGCAGGGGCAAGGTCGGTTACCTCCGTCGACTCTTCCGCACCCGCCCAGGTTCAGCTCAAGCGCACCATGGAGATCAATCGGATCAAGCCCTTTGTCTGGCGGCACGTCAAGGAAGAGGTGGCGCGGTTCCTGGGTGATGACAGAACCCTCTATGACCTGGTGCTCTGCGACGCACCGGCCTTCGGCAACGAGTACGAGGAGCACAGCAGGACCCTGCAGCTGGCGGTCGCCCGGCTCAAACCCGGGGGCATCCTCTTTTCCCTCACGCCCATTACCACCCAGTTCGGCCCTGTGGACCTACTCAAGGCCATCCACCGTTCAGTACAGGGGCATTCCCGGACCGCCAAGGTCATGGAGGCCCTGTCCCAGGCCGCTGATTTTCCCTGGCTGCCTGCGCACCCCCAGGGGATGCACCAGGCCGGCTTCGTGGTGTACGTGGAGTAGGGGGATTCGGATTATCTGCAGGAAAGAACCTTAGCCTGCCCGATCAGTGCATCTCGCGCATGGAAAAGAGACATGTGGTAGTGCGCGAGATGCACCGATCGGGCAGGTCAATCTTTCGCCCGTCTCGCCGTTCAGACTGGAACCACGGGTATTACCCCATCTTGCTGTCCAGCTGCCTGCCGCCGAGAACATGGAGATGCAGGTGCATGACGATCTGGGTCCCGTCGGGTCCGCAGTTCACCGCTATGCGGTAGCCCTTTTCATCGATGCCCTTGATCCTGGCAATCTCCTGGGCGGCCTTAAGCATGGCGAACCAGATTTCCCTGTCGTCGAGATTGTTGAGCGTGGCATAGTGCCTCTTCGGCACCACTATCACGTGCACCGGGGCCAGCGGCTGGATATCGTCGAAGGCATAGACGTGCTCGTCTTCGTATACCTTGGTGGATGGGATGTCGCCCTTGACGATTTTGCAGAAGATACAGTCCATATGAGCCTCCCATACTTTTTCAAGCAATGCTTCACATTAGCGTGGTCGAATCGTTACTTTTCCAAAGACTCCGGTTCACGGCATAGCCGCACGGCCTCGGCTACGTCCACGCGGCCCTCGTAGATGGCCTTGCCCACGATGGCGCCGAAGAGCCCTCCGGCCGCAAGGAGCGCCCTGATGTCGTCCATGGAGCTCACCCCGCCCGATGCCACCACCGGGGTCTTCACCTCTCCGGCCAGTGCCGTCGTGGCCTCGATGTTGGGCCCGGTGAGCATGCCGTCCCGGGAGATGTCCGTATAGACGATGAAGGCCGGTCCGAACCGCTCATAGTAAAGGGCGAGCTCCGATGCCGTCTTTGAGGTGAGTTCCTTCCATCCCTGCACCGCCACCGACCCGTCCAGGGCGTCGATGCCGATCCCCACCTTGCCCGGAAAGGCCTCGAGGATGCGCTCCGTGGTCCCGGGGTCCCGGGCCGTCACGGTGCCCAGGATGACGTAGCTTACCCCGAGGTCGAAGGCTTGTGCGGCATTCTCCACGGTGCGGATCCCGCCTCCCAGCTCCACCTCCGCATCCACTGCAGAGCAGATCTCAGCTATGGCTCGGGCATTCATGCCCTTTCCCGCCACCGATCCGTCCAGGTCCACCACATGGATGCGCCTTGCACCTGCACCCTGAAAGGAACGGGCGATCTCTGCAGGATTCGATCCGTAGACCGTCACCTCATCGAACCTGCCCTTCTTCAACCTCACGACCTGTCCCTGGTGTAGGTCTATGGCCGGTATGACGATCATGCCGCAACTCCCTCAAACTCCTTTACCCACCAGCTCTTGAAGAGGGTGGAATATCTCAAGAGGTACACATGCCTGTCGGAAGCTTCAACCCTGTAGTACTCGTCGGGGAAGAAACTCGGATCCTGGTATGCCTCGCTCCAGCGCTCCAGGACGTCCTCGATTTCGAGACCTTTCCCGTTGTACTCGAACCAGACCGGTTGCCCGGGGTGCCTGCTGCTGTCGAAGGTCTTCACCCGGGTATGACGGAATCTCATAGACGGGCTTTGGTGGACGGGATGTCGGTCCCGGTCACTGCCACGGCCTCCCTCAAGGCCCGGGCAAAGGCCTTGAAGCATGCCTCAGCCAGATGGTGCCCGTTGCCGGAGGCACAGACGGTCAGGTGCATGGTGATGTCCGCATTGAAGGCCACTGCCCGGAAGAACTCGGGAACCAGCTCCAGATCGAGGTCTCCCGCCTTTCCGTGAAACACGTCCCCGCCGTGGATGACGAAGAAGGGCCTGCCCGAGATGTCGATACACGCCTCCACCAGGGCCTCGTCCATGGGGACCTTGGCCAGGCCGTACCGGGTGATGCCGCGCTTCTCTCCCAGGGCCCCCTTGATGGCCTTGCCCAGCACGATGCCGATGTCTTCCACGGTGTGGTGCAGGTCAACGTGCACATCTCCCGAGGCGTCGACCTTGAGGCCCAGGCTTCCATGCTTGGCCATGGCATCGAGCATGTGGGTGAGGAACCCGGACGGGATATTCAGGCTGAACCCGCCGCCGTCAAGGCAGATGCTCACCGAGATCTCGGTCTCCTTGGTCTTTCTGGTGACAGTGGCCTCTCTCATCACTTTTTCTCCGCTCCCGTGGACTCAATAAATATATCTATAACTTTTTGGACTGAACTTACATCCGCTCCGCCCTGAGCAAAGAGGCCTTTCCCTCCACCTCGCCCTCCGACGCTGTCCATTGCCTTCTTCATAAATTTTCCAGCATCGAATTTGATCCCTATATCCTGAGTAGCCATAGTCATGAAGGTGGCCTTGTCCGCCCCAGATGAATAAAGGAAGACTACGCCGGTTTTGATCTGTTCCTTCAACCGGTCGCCAACTTCTCGCATCTGAGCAATATCTCCCGTATCAACAGGTTTGATGACTACACTCCCTAACGGCGAATCATATTTATCCTTATCTCCATCAACCGCTGTTCCCGCACCCGTGGCGATCCTGATGTTGAGGTCTCTGATGGTGTTCTCCTGCTCCCTGATTCGTGCCTGCATGCCTGCGACACGCTCACCGATCTCGGCAGGCGTACACTTGAGCTTGTCCGACATACCCGAGACGAGCCCGGTCAGCGTCCTGAGGTGCTCCAGGGATCTGATCCCCGCGATGGCCTCTATCCTTCTCAGCCCTGCCGATACGCTCGATTCGGACACGACCTTCACCAGGCCGATCTGGCCTGTGGAGGAGCAGTGGGTGCCGCCGCAGAGCTCCATGGACACATTCCCCATGGACACCACCCGCACATCGTCGGCATACTTCTCGGTGAAGAGCGCCATGGCACCCCTGCCCATGGCCTCTTCCTTGGACAGGATCTCGGTCTTTATGGGGAGGTTCTCCAGCACGAACTGGTTCACGATGGCCTCGATCCTCTCGAGCTCTTCGGCCGATACCGCAGCGAAGTGGGTGAAGTCGAACCTGAGTCTGGCTTCGTTGACCAGGGACCCTGACTGGTGTACATGGTCGCCCAGCACATCCCGCAATGCACGCTGAAGCAGGTGCGTGGCGCTGTGATGTCGCATGATGCTTTTGCGCCTGCCCGCGTCGACCACCAGCTTCACCGTTTCACCCCTGGCCAGACTGCCCGAGAGCACCCGCGCACGGTGCACGATCATGTCGCTTTCCGTCTTGGTGGTATCAAGGACTTCGGCCTTGCCCTGAGAGGAGAAAAAGGTTCCGGTATCTCCCACCTGGCCACCTGACTCGCCATAGAACGAAGTGACATCGGTGACGACAAGGACCTCCTGTCCCTCAAAGGCTTCCTCAACGGCAGCGAGTCTTCCGTCAGCATCTCTCACCTGCATCTCGAGGATCAATGCATCGGTCTCCATGGTATCGTAGCCCACGAACCTGACATTGGCCGCTGATGATCCCCAGGAGCCCTGTTCTGCAGCAGATGCGCCAAAGGCGGACGCACCCCTGGCCTTCTCCCGCTGCAGCTCCATCTGTGCCTCGAAACCCTCCGAATCGATGCCGAAACCCGCCTTGTGGGCGATGTCCTCGGTGAGGTCCACGGGGAAGCCGAAGGTGTCATAGAGGACAAAGACGTCCTGTCCCGCCATGAGGGTCCTGCCCTGAGCCTTCAGGCCTGCAAGGATCTCGTCCAGGAGGCTCAATCCCCGATCCAGGGTCTTGAGGAAGCGGTCCTCCTCGTTGGCAATGACCTTGTCGATGAAATCCTTCCTGGCCACCAGGTCGGGATACACATCTCCCATCTCCCTGATCACCTGCATTGCCACCTTGTGGAGGAAGGCGCTGTCCATGCCCAGGAGCTTGCCATGCCGGGCTGCCCTGCGGATGATGCGCCTCAGCACATAGCCACGCCCTTCATTGGACGGCAGCACGCCGTCGCCCACCAGAAAAGCGCCTGCCCGGGCATGGTCCGCTATGACGCGGATGGAGACGTCCATGTCGTCGTTCGAGCCATATTTTCTGCCGGCCAGATCCCCGATGTACCTGATCAGTGGCTGGAAAAGATCGGTATCGTAGTTGCTGGTCACCCCCTGGAGCACGGCAGTGATGCGTTCCAGTCCCATGCCCGTATCGATGTTGGGGGCGGGCAGCGGCGTCAGGGTGCCGGCGGAGTCGCGGTTGAACTGCATGAACACGAGGTTCCAGATCTCCAGGTACCGGTCGCAGTCGCACTCGCCCGCTTTGCAGTCAGGCCTGCCGCAACCCACCGAGGGACCCTGGTCTAGGATGATCTCAGAGCACGGTCCGCAGGGTCCGGTGTCCCCCATGGCCCAGAAATTGTCCTTGTCGCCGAGCCTGAGGATGCGTTCCTTGCTGACACCTATCTGTTTGTTCCAGATATCGTAGGCCTCGTCGTCGGAGTGGTGGACGCTCACATACAGCCGGGACGGGTCTATGCCCATCCGCTTCACTAGCAAGTCCCATGCATACTCGATGGCGCCCTGCTTGAAGTAGTCGCCGAAGGAGAAGTTGCCGAGCATCTCGAAAAAGGTATGGTGGCGGGCCGTTCTACCCACGTTCTCCAGGTCGTTGTGCTTGCCGCCCGCCCTCACGCACTTCTGGGAGGTCGTGGCCCTGGTGTACGGCCTCTTCTCCGTTCCCAGGAAGGTCGACTTGAACTGCACCATGCCCGCATTGGTGAAGAGCAGGGTGGGATCGTCGCCCGGTACCAGCGAGGAGCTGGCCACCCTGGCATGCCCCTTTTCCTGGAAATACTCTAAAAACATGCTGCGAATCTCAGAACCCTTCTTCATGTTTCCACTCCGCCTGTGATGTCCAAGATGAGATCGATGGGGTATCCCCTGCCCGAGAGGAACCTTATCAGCTTCTCCCGGGGCAGGTCCTTCCTCTTCTCGATCGTTCTTATCAGCCTGGTACGTTCACCCAACCCCGGAGGTAAGGCCGCCAGGGCCTCGAGCACCATCCTTTCCGGCAAATCGAGTCCTTCGAGGAAGACCCTGATGGCGAAGTCCCCGTACCCTCTCTCCGCCATGAGCACCGCCCGGCGCCTAGCATACTCGGCATCGTCAAGGTAGCCGAGCTCCCTGATCCGGGCCATGGCGGTCTCGATCACGTCGGGTGGGGCCCCCTTGAGCTCGAGTTTTTTTTTAGCTCGAAGGACGACACGGCCCGGCGGGAGATGACCCCCAGGGCATAGCTCACGGCATCAGTCGACGTCGCGATACTTGCCTTCCTGGTAGATGGTCGTCTTTGACGATCCATCGCTCCCCTCTTCGGGCTCCTCCTTCTCGAACTGGTCCCACTTGCTGTCGGACGTTCCACGGATGCCCTTCATGCGCAGCGCGAAGTCGTTGGGATTGGTGGCGTTGCGCATGGCCTCGTGATAGCTGACCCTGCCGTCCTTGACAAGCCCCATGAGCGACTGGTCGAAGGTCTGCATGCCGTACGATATCGTCCCGTCCGCTATGGCGTCGGCGATCTCCCCGGTCCTGTTCTCGTCGATAATGCACTCGCGGACCATTGCCGTGGACACCAGGATCTCGGAAGCGGGAACCACTCCCTGTCCGTCGATCTTGGGCAGCAGCCGCTGGGATATGGCCGCCTTGAGAACACCGGCCAGCTGGAGCCGTATCTGGAGGTGCTGGTGCGGCGGGTACTGGGAGACGATACGCATGATGGTCTCCTTGGCGTCCAGCGTGTGCAGGGTGGAAAAGACGAGGTGCCCCGTCTCCGCAGCAGTCAGCGCGATGTCGATGGTTTCCCGGTCCCGCATCTCGCCCACGAGGATCACGTCCGGGTCCTGCCTGAGTGCCGCCCTGAGGGCAGAGGCAAAGGAGTTTGTGTCCGAGCCGACCTCGCGCTGGTTGATGATGGACTTCCGGTCCCGGTGGAGGAACTCGATGGGGTCCTCGATGGTGATGACATGGCAGTTCCGGTTGGTGTTAATATGGTTCACCATGGCCGCCAGTGTGGTGGACTTTCCCGATCCCGTGGTGCCGGTGACAAGGATAAGTCCCTTGCGCTCCAGCGCTATCTTCTTGAGCACCTCGGGCATGTTCAGGTCTTCAAGCTCGGGCGGGTCGGTGGGTACGATCCTGAATACCATGCCGTAGCTGCCCCTCTGCTTGAAGCAGTTGACCCTGAACCGGGCCACCTGCGAGAGGCTGTGGGCGAAGTCGATCTCGTTGGTCGTCTCGAACTTTGCCTGCTGGTACTGGTTCATGAGGCTATAGGCCATCGCGTAGATGTCTTCGTTGCTCAATTTGTCCTGGTCCCGCAGAGGGATCAGCGCGCCGAACCTGCGTACCACCGGCGGCAGTCCGACCTTCAAATGCACGTCGGACGCCGTGATATCCACCGCATGTTTCAGAATCGGGTTGATGTCCATGGATCTCTCCCGTTATTCAGGCTGCTCCGTGCCGAGACGGGCCGCGAAGGTCTTCTTCACGGCATCCGAGATCTCCTGATAGACCTCCGGGTGCTCCTTGAGATATGTCTTGGCCGACTCTCTGCCCTGGCCCAGCCTCTGTTTGTTGTATGTATACCATGCTCCCGCCTTTTCGATGATGTTCTTATCGGATTGGCTGGCCACATCCAATAATTCGCCGTACCGCGAGATGCCCTCGCCGAACATGATATCGAACTCCACCTCCCTGAAGGGGGGCGCAAGCTTGTTCTTGACGATTTTCACACGGGTCCGGTTGCCGACGATCTTGTCCCCGTCCTTGATCGGTCCGGCGTTCTTGATCTGCATCCGGACGCTTGCGTAGAACTTCAGGGCGTTCCCGCCCGTGGTGGTCTCAGGATTGCCGTAGATCACGCCGATCTTCTGCCTGGTCTGGTTGATGAACACGGCCGTGGTCTTGGTCTTGCTGATGGCGCCCGAGAGCTTGCGCAGGGCCTGGGACATGAGGCGGGCCTGCAGGCCCATGTGCGAATCACCCATGTCGCCCTCGATCTCGGCACGGGGTACAAGGGCGGCCACCGAGTCGATCACCACGATGTCCACGGCATTGGACCTCACCAGGGTCTCGGCGATATCCAAAGCCTGCTCGCCCGAATCGGGCTGGGAGACCAGCAGGTCGTCGATGTTCACGCCGAGCTTCTGGGCGTAATTCACATCCAAGGCGTGCTCGGCGTCGATGAACGCAGCGACCCCTCCGGACGCCTGGGTGGATGCGATACAGTGCAGGGACAGCGTCGTCTTGCCCGACGATTCCGCACCATAAATCTCGGTGACCCGTCCCCGGGGAATACCCCCGATGGCCAGTGCCTCGTAGTCGAGCATGAGCGATCCGGTGGAGATCACGGGGACTCCCTTCCCTATGGCATCGGAGCCCATGCGCATGATGGACCCCTTGCCGAAGGACCGCTCTATCTTGGTGATGGCATCTTCCAATGCCCTCTTTCTTCCTTCTTCCATGCTATCCTCCTTAGCCTCCCAGGCTGCTTCTGTGGAGAACGGTATACTGAGCGCCGCCGGGCGATAAAACACTGCGATACAACAAGACCTCCGAAGCCATGAACATACCAGTAACCTGACCGATATCAAGGTCTACCATAGACGGTGTCTTTAGTCTACCCAGGGTGATGTGGCCGGAAAAGGGCCTTCCCTCCTGAGCGATGCCGTATTTCCCGCAGACCCTGTCGATGGCTCGTGAAAGGGTCACGAGCTCGGCAATATCGCCGCCCAGACCCACCCAGACGACACGGGGGCGTCTGACGCCCGGGAAGGCACCGAACCCCGACAAGGAGAGGCTCAACGGGCGGGACTCGCCCGCCGCCCCATCCAGGTCAGCGGAGAGAGGTGCCACGGTATCTTCCGGGATATCGCCCAGGAACTTCAGCGTGATATGGAGGCCCTCGGGCTTGACCCAGCGGACCCCGCGATTCTTGGCCTTGAGGCTGGTAACGGCGGTTTCAAGGGTCGCCTTGACGGCATCAGGAATGGGCAGGGCGATGAATGTCCTGATCATGGACATGGTTTCTTAGCATAAACAGGGCCGCCTTGGCACTGATCATCTTGTTTCCGTCCCGGTCGAAGGAGAACCTGTAGCGACGGGCCTCGGCGCTCTCCAGCGTTCCTGTGCATATCCACACCGTTCCCACCGGCTTCTCCGGGCTACCCCCGTCCGGTCCGGCAATGCCCGTGACGGCCATGCCCACATCCGCTCCCGTAAGCCTGAGAACACCGCTCAGCATAGCCCGGGCCACCTGCTCGCTCACCGCGCCGAAGCGTTCGATATCGGCCCTGTCGACCCCGAGGACTCCCGCCTTGACCTCGTTGCCGTACGACACCACCGAACCGAGGAAGTAGTCGGAACTGCCCGGGGCCTGGGTGATGAGGTGACCGATGAGCCCTCCCGTACAGGATTCCGCCGCCGCACAGGTGAGATTCCGCGACCTCAACAGGTCGCCGAAGGTTGTCGCGAGATCTTTCCCCTCCAGCGCATGAATGCCAAGCATGGATCTGATCTCCTTCTCCAGGGTCACCGGCACCACCAGGGCGATCTCCATGTCCCTGGGGAGATACCCGCACTTGTCGCCAAAGGGCCCGATACGCTCGGCGATCTCCACCTCCCTCAGGCCGAAGACCGGGAACTCCGTGGTGGAGGCCTTCATATCTCCGACGCCCTCCAGCACCAGGGGGAACATGGCATGGGACTCTCTAGGAACGCCGGGCAGGAACACCACCCGACATCCATCGTACCTGAGGTCGATGCCCGGGGCGGAGCCCACGGGATTCCGGATCTCACCCTCGGACAGGGGAGGCCGCTTCCTCTTGAGCTCCTCAATGGCCGTTCGGGTGGTGTCGTCCGGGGTCAGTCCGAGCCCCCCGGTCACCACCGTGAGGGCCGACCGGTCCAGGAGGTCAAGGATGGCTGCGCAGAGGCGCTCAGCGTCATCCGAGAGGATCCTCACCTCGTGCATGATGAACCCCCCGGCGGTGAGCCGGGCAGCAAAGGGCATGATCAGAGCGTCCTGCCTCCTGCCCGTGAGGATCTCGCTGCCCGTGACGATGAGCGATGCCTTCACGAGAGCCAACCCCTCCTCCTGATCACGTGCAGGACCAGGGCGGCCAGGATGCCTGCCGCGATGTCATCGGCCATGATGCCCAGCCCGCCCTTGAGTTTTCTGTCCAGGGTCCCCACCGGCGGCGGCTTGACGATGTCAAAGAACCGGAACAGGGCCGTTCCCAGTGCGATCTCCTTGAACCCGGCCGGTCGTTCTATCAAGGTGACCAGCAGGCCGCATACCTCGTCGATGACCACCCTGGACGGGTCTTTGCCCCACTCCTTCTCCATGCTGCCCGAGGCCAGGACACCTGCGGCGAAAAGTTTCCCGATGAAGGCCAGGTAGAGGGGCAGGGAGAGTCTGCGGGTGATGAGGTACAGGGGGATCGTCGCCAGGGTGGCGAAGGTTCCGGGTGCCTTCGGGAAAAAGCCCGCCCCGAGAAAGGTGGCGATGGCTTTCATTGCTGCCCTGCTCATAGAGGGCATGCTCAGCTCTTCTTTGCGATGCTCTTGATCTCGCCCATGCTCTTGGCAAGGGGGCCTTTATTGACGAGGGTTTCCATCTCATGGAGGGCGTATCCGAACTTCTCCACCATGAGGTCCCCCTCTTCAGTCAGGTGAGCACCCGTCCGGCCGTGCCTTCCCTTTTCCAGAAGCTCCACACCGAGCATCTCCTCGGACTTGCGGATCTTTCCCCAGGCCGCACGATAGGACATCCTGAGAGACTGAGCGGCCTTGTGGAGTGAGCCTGTTTCCTTCACGAGGGTAAGAAGCTGGAACAGTCCGACTCCAAACACCGCCTTGTTGCCGATCTCTATCCAGATCTTGTATTCTAAGTGCATATGAGAAAGATAGCATGAAGGCTCACCGTTTTCAAGGCCGGACCAAGAGGATAGGAGTTGATCGGGAAGCCTCAAGTGCGCTATGGTTCCGGAAAATCATCCGTTCATGGAGCATGCAATGAAGCAGTGTCTGATAACAGACTTTCCCCGCCATGTGGGCGAGACAGTGACCATCCGGGGCTGGATCGCCAACCGGAGATCGAGTGGTAAGGTCTCATTCCTGATCGTAAGGGACGGCACCGGCATCTGCCAGGCCATTGCCGAGCGGGAGGCCATGGGGGATCTCTACGAGGAGATCAGGAAGCTGCCCCTGGAGTCGTCCGTGGCCGTGACCGGCACCGTGGTGGAGGAGTCAAGGTCTCCCGGCGGCCATGAGCTCCACGTCTCTGGCCTCGAGATCCTTCAGAAGTCCGAGGAGTTCCCCATCGGCAAGAAAGAGCATGGGCCTGACTTCCTGCTGGGCATCAGGCACCTGTGGCTGCGCTCGCCGCGACAGATCGCCATCATGCGCATCCGGGACGCGCTGGTGCGGTACGTCCGCGAGTTCTTCTACAAGAACGGCTTCACCCTCATAGACACCCCCATCTTCACCACCACCGTGGGCGAGGACTCGAGCAACCTCTTTTCCGTGGAATACTTCGACCTGGGGAAAACCTACCTGTCTCAGACAGGACAGCTCTACCTCGAGGCCGCCATCTTCGGGCTGGGCAAGGTCTACTGCCTGGGCCCCACCTTCCGGGCCGAACGGTCCAAGACCCGGCGACACCTCACCGAGTTCTGGATGGTGGAAGGCGAGATGGCCTTCTTCGAGCACAAGGACAACCTGGAGCTCCAGGAGAACTTCGTGTCCTACATCGTGCAGAACGTCATCAGGGAAAAGGCCGAGGAGCTGAACAAGCTCGAGCGTGACATCGAGCCCCTGAAGAAGATCGAGCCGCCCTTCTACCGCGTGGCCTACGACGAGGCCATCGAGATCCTGCACAGGCACGGTTCGGACATCGAGTGGGGCTCGGACCTGGGGGGGGATGACGAGACCATCATCACCAAGCTCTATGACAAGCCTGTGTTCATCGAGTGCTACCCCAAGAAGGTCAAGGCCTTCTACATGAAGCAGCACCCGGAAAGGCCCGACCTTGTCATGTGCGCCGACCTGCTGGCCCCGGAGGGCTACGGGGAGATCATCGGCGGATCCCAGCGCGAGGATGACCCGTCGATCCTGCTGAAGTCCATCCAGGACAACGGGCTCGACCCGGAACGCTATGGGTGGTACTTCGATCTCAGGAAGTACGGCAGCGTGCCGCACTCGGGCTTCGGCCTGGGCATCGAACGGACCCTGTCGTGGATCTGCGGGCTCAAGCACCTGCGCGAGGCCATCCCGTTCCCGAGGATGCTCTACCGGGCGTATCCGTAAAAATTCTCCAATAAAAACATAACCTGCTCATTCCGTGTAACTCGCGCACCCCTTTAACTCTTTGAAAGATGCGTGAGTTACACGGAATGAGCAGGCCCGTTTTCTTTCACCAACAATGGAGTGAGGATCTCCAGATCGTACCCCCTGTGCTCTGAGACGAAGTTCCACCCCTCTTGGGGATGGAAGGAATGTAGAGAAGAAAAAAAGGGCTGGAGCGGGAAACGGGATTCGAACCCGCGACTTTAACCTTGGCAAGGTTACACTCTACCACTGAGTTATTCCCGCGCCATCGCCACTTATATGCAAGCGGGTATTGTTTGTCAAGGCACAAATCCCGGGCCTGAAAACATTGCGCATCGGCTTTGCAAGGCGCGGAACAGGGGCCCCGGGCCGCCCCGTTCCCTTCGGATATCCGCTCTCCATTGACAATGCAGGGACAGACACTAATTAGTACATAACAGTACGTGTTGAGTGCCGTTCTTCAAGGCGACACCTTCTTACGGTACCGTGTTATCTGTTCATGAGGTGAACGATGGAAGAGAGCAAAACGGACACCACCGTGAATATGGACCTCATCCAGAGCTGGATCACCATGATGAGCCAGCTCTTCCCGGGTAATGCAGGGGGAGCGGAGCGCAAGACGGAGGGTGATGCACGTGGTCCGGGCGAAGGCCACGGCCGGGTTTCACAGGAGGCGCTGCTTTCCCTCTTCAAGACCTGGGGGACCCTGTCCAGCGCCATGAGCGAACCCTCCGCTGCAGGCACCATCGCCAGCGGCATGGCATCGCTGCCCGACATCATGGCAAGGTTTTTCCAGACCGGTCTGACGGGCTTCCTCAATGCCCAGGCCCAGTTTACAGAAAAGATCCAGAGCATGGGAAAGCACACCGAGGCCTACCGTTTCGAAAACCTTGACCAGAACGGCATCAAGGCCTGGTCCGAATTCTACGACAAGGAGCTCCGCCAGTATCTCAAGATACCCCAGCTCGGCCTCGTGCGCTTCTACCAGGAGCGCTTCAACCATGCCGTGGACAGGTTCAACATCATGAATGCAAAGCTCGGGGACTTTCTGCAGATCCTCATGCTCCCCATGGAGAAGTCCTTCAAGGTCCTGCACGAGAAGATCGAGGAGCAGGTCCGGGGCAGGAAGCTTCCAGAAGATCCCCACGAGCACTACCGGCTGTGGGTCAAGATCCTGGAGGGTCATTACATGACCCTGTTCAAGTCACCCGAATACACGAAGGCCCTGGCGGAAACCTTGAGCGCCTTCGAGGAGTTCATCAGCGCCCGGAACAGGCTCTTAACCGATCTCATGCAGTCTCTCCCCATCCCCACGAGCAAGGATCTGGACGATCTGTACGGTGAGCTCTACCACCTGAAAAAACGGGTGAGGGATCTGGAAAAGGCGAACAGCGAACTCAGGAATACTGCTGCATCAGGAGGCTGATCCCATGGAAGAGACACCCAGGATCCCGGTGGATATGATCCTGAAGCACCTGGCCGAAGACGCGGACAGGGCACGGGATCGGGCGACGAAGGCCTCCGACATCCTGCTCGGACCGCTGGAGACGGACATAGCCACCACCCCGTACGAGGTCATCTACCAGGAGGACCGCGTCAGGCTCAAGCACTACCTTCCCATCCGCGAACCCTCCGAAGGCATCCGGACGCCCCTGCTCGTGGTCTATGCCCTCATCAACCGCGAGACCATGCTCGACCTGCAGCCCGAGCGCAGCGTGGTGAGGAACTTCCTGGCGGCGGGCATCGACCTGTACATGATCGACTGGGGCTACCCTTCCCGGAAGGACAGGTACCTCACCATCGACGACCACGTGAACGGGTACATGGACAATATCGTTGACCATATCCGCCAACGCTGCAGCGTGGACAAGGTCAACCTCATGGGCATCTGCATGGGCGGCACCTTCTGCGTGATCTACTCGGCCCTGCACCCGGGCAAGGTGAAAAACCTGGTCACCACCGTATGCCCCACCAACTTCGACACGGACCAGGGCTTGCTCCACATCTGGATGAGGGACGTGGACGTGGACAAGATGATCGATGCATTCGGCAACATGCCCGGCGACCTCATGAACTTCGGGTTCCTTCTCCTCAACCCGGCCCGTCTCATGATTGACAAGTACGTGGGATTCCTGGAGAACATGGACGACAAGGCCTTTGTGGAGAACTTCATCCGCATGGAGAAATGGATATTCGACAGCCCCGACGTACCGGGCGAGACCTTCCGGCAGTTCGTGAAGGACTGCTACCAGAAGAACCTCCTCATCCAGAGCAGGCTCGTGGTGGGGGGGAAACGGGTGGATCTGAAGAAGCTCACCATGCCGCTACTCAACATATACGGGCAGTACGACCACCTGGTACCGCCGGGGGCGGCGGACAAGCTCACACAAGCCGTAGGGAGCACGGACACGGAGGATGTGTGTCTGGACACCGGCCACATAGGCATCTACGTGAGTTCCAAGACCCAACGGGAGTTCACCCCCAAGATCCTCCAGTGGCTCAAGGACAGGGATACGCCGAGGACGGAGGGGACTTTGAAGAGACGGTCCGTCCGGAAGGCGGCGAAAAAGCCTTCGAAAAGCCCCCGGGCAGCCGGGACGAAGAATACAAAGCCTCCAAAGGAGATGACCGATGCCTGAGAAAAGCGACTACTTCCAGACCTTCTGCAAGGTGAGCAGGGCCTTCGGGACCACGCTGAAGAGGGAAAAGCTGCTCGACCTCATTGTGCTGAGCGCCATCGACACCATGGGAGGCAAGGCCTCATGCCTCTTCTTCGAGGACGAACAGAAGCACAGCGACGTCTTCGTCCCCATCGCACAGAAGGGCCTGTCCAAGAGTTATCTCCATGCCGAGCCCAAAGAAGCCAAGCGGGCCGCCGAAGAAATCATGAAGAAGGGCTATATCGCGATCCACGACGCCACCACGGACCAGCGGGTCAAGACTCATGCACTCAAGAAGAAGGAGGGCATCGCCTCCATCCTCGTGGTGCCGGTCATCGTCAAGGAACGGGTCAAGGGTGTGCTCACCCTGTACACGGCCAAGCCGAGGATCTTCTCCGGAGAGGAGATCCAGTTCCTCACCGCCCTGGCCGAGCAGGGCGGCCTGGCCATTGAACGGGCCCGCCTCGTCATGCAGATCACGCAGAATATCCGCATCTTCTCCAGCATCGCCGAGGGCCTCAACGAGAGCCTCGACATCAAGGTGATCATGGAGCGCCTCTCCGTGGACATGGTCCGTGCGCTCGGCGTCAAGGCGGTCTCCGTGCGGCTCATCGACAAGGACAAGGGGGTCCTCGAGCTCGTGGCCAGCCACGGCCTGAGCAAGAAATACCTGAACAAGGGTCCGGTCCGCATCGAAAAGAGCGTCACCGAGGCGCTGGCGGGCAAGACCGTGGTCATTAGGGACGCCACCTCCAACAGGGAGGTGCAGTACAAGGACGAGAAGAAGAAGGAAGGCATCGCCTCCATCCTTACCGTGCCCATCAAGGTCAAGGACGAGGTCATCGGGGTCATGCGGTACTATTCCGAGACCGAGCGCGACTTCACCGAGGGCGAGGTCATGCTGGCCGAGGGTGTGGCGAGCCTGGGCGGGCTTGCCATCCACAACGCTTCCATGTACCTCATGCTCAAGCAGGACATGCAGTGCCTTAAGGAGGACATATGGAGCCATCGCTCGTGGTTCTGAAGACATACGAGAGCAAGGAGGAGAATCCATGAAGGGCAGATCCATCAATGAAATGAAGCTAGGTGACTTTGCGGAATTTTCGAAGACCGTCTCCGAGACGGACATCTACCTCTTTGCCGGCATCGTGGGCGATTTCAATCCGGCCCACCTCAACGAGGCCTATGCCAAGACTACCTTCTTCAAGACCCGCATCGCCCACGGTATGCTGGCTGCAGGATTCGTCTCGTCAACCATCGGCATGCAGCTGCCCGGCCCGGGCACGGTCTATATCAGTCAGGAGCTGAAATTTCTCGCCCCGGTCCATATCGGCGACACGGTGACCGCCCACGTGGAGGTCTCCGAGATCAATACGGAGAAGAACAGGGTGAGGCTCAAGACCTGGTGCGTGAACCAGGACGGCGTCAAGATCCTTGAGGGCGATGCCGTGGCGAGCCCTCCGAAGAAGTGACGGAGCGACGTCCCACAGCGGGGCTATTTCCTGCCGGCGGCCGAACCCGGCTTGGCTCCGTGCTTCGCCTTGTGTCTGGCCTTTTCAGGTTTCGTGGCGGGGGCAGGTTTTGCGTCTGCCGGCCCGGACCGGGCCGATGATGTCTTGGACCGCTCGTCGAAGACCCCGGTCACGCTCTTCATGAAGTCCTGATACTGCCGCGCCTGATCGTTGATGAGCTCCTGGAAGCTCCTGATCCCCTCGACCGGCGAAGAAACCTTGGCGTCGAGCAAGGCCCTGAGGTGCCTCACCGCCTCTTCCAGCTCGGCGATGCGGTTTTTCAGGTCCTGATTCTCCCTGGACAGTGCAACATAGTCCTTCCTTGGTACGAGGTCCATCATGGCCGTAAGCTCGCTGTACGAATCTTTGAACTCGTTGAAGGCCTTCTGCCAGATCGCCGCATAGTCGGATGCATTCTCCTCGGCCGGATCGATGCCGTACATCCTGCAGAACATGCCGGAGATGCCACTGAAGTCTCTCATGTTGCCGGCCATCCATTTCATGATGTCTTCGAGCTGCTGCTGGCCCTTTGCAGCCGAGAGCATCATGGTGCCCCAGAACTCGAGGAACTGCTTATCCATGCTTCTTCCCCTTTCCGACCTCTTCATCGAGGTCGAGCTGGAACCGCACAGGTCCGCGCATGCCGTTCGGCAGGCGCTTGTGGATGGCATATTCCGTATCCGGCGCGGACCAGGTCGTGGCGATGGCGCCATGTCCTTTAGGGAACACCGTCACCTCCGCGTCCACATAATCGAGCGGGGCAAGGGCCGAGTCCCTGTCCACCAGGTCGTCGCTTTCCGCATAGCAGATGAGGAACCTGATGCCCTTCTCCTTGATCCGCTTGATGTTCAGCTTCTTCCCGAAGAGGCTCACCGGCATGGTCCCATCTTCGGCTATGGGTACCGTGTAGGAGTCGAAGCTCATCTTGGTGATGGCCTCGGGGATGTCCTTGCGGTCGTAGAGGAGCCAGTGGTTCAATGCCGCCGCGGTCCTGGTGATCTTCACGTCCTTACCGGCGGGGTCATCGAACATCATGAGGTCGCGGTAGAGCGTATAGATAGGTGCCTCTTTCTCCATGCTCTTGAGCTTGTAGACCCAGCTCATGACCTTGCCGTCCACCACGCCGTTGCCGTTGGGCAGCTCCTTCACCGCATACCCCAGGTCCCGGAAGCGCGACGGCAGGTGCTCGAGGTACTCGATGAGCGCCCTGCTCCGGGTGCCGTCCATGGGGGCAACGCAGGTGATCAGGGCGTCCACCAGGCCGTCGAGCTCGCCCGTGAGGATGTCCAGAAGGGCCACGAACCCGCCCTGGCAGAACCCGTTGAGCGTGACGGGGAGTCCGTGCTTCTCCTTGATGACCTCGCAGAAATACCTGGTGTCCAGGGCATCGTCCTCTCCTGTCATGGTCTGCACGGCGGGGGTCTCCTCGATGTCCTTGAGCACCCGGACATAGGTGGGTATTCCCTGGTCCGCATAGGCATGGGCATAGCTCTTGCCGTCGCCGGGCAGGAACCCGAGTATGTTCACGCCCAGCACGTACGGCGGTATGATGAGGATGGGCTTATGCCTCTGACTGACCTTGACGCTCCTGCGGGGGAGCACCTGGTAGACGGTGAAGCGCTCCGTCTCGGCAAGCTTCCTGTACCCTGCCTGCTCGAAGTGGAACCCGTAGTCGGTCCCGATGTCGTCGATGGCCCTGGGATACTCGTAGACCACCTTTGTCAGGAGCCTGGCCTGCCGCTCCACGAAGGCCTGAATGTCCTCGCCCTCCCGGTCGAAGATCGTGTTGAGCCAGGCGTTGAAGGCACGGGAGAGCTCGTTCAAGTGGAAATCGCCGGCGGCCTTGATGGTGCTGTCCATCCCCTTGACGGCCACCTGGATATTGAAGAGGAGCAGCTCCAGGTAGTCCCGGGTATTCTCTTCGGGCGTATGCCTGACGAGCTTGTCCCGCTCAGTGGCGGAAAAAGAGTTCAACGCGATCCAGAAGGGGGTCATGAATTCGTTGATGTACTTGAACACTCCGTTGAAGTAGGTCTCGTTGGCCAGGATCTTTTCCCGGGTCGCGCCCGAGAAGGCCAGGCTCAAACCCATGAGCCGCTCGAGGCCCTTGAGGAGAACCCCGTACTGCTCGAAACTCAGGTCCGTGGTTTCCCTGATGTGGTCCATAATCCCCCCCGGATCTCCCCGGTTCGTCAGGTCTACTGCTGCTTGGTTTTGGTCTGGGATTTGTCTGCCAGGGTGAAATAGTCCTCCACCCGCTTGAAGTTTTCGTCCATGGAGCTCTTGAACTCTTCACGGCCCCTCTTATAGGTGGCGACCCAGTCTCCCACTACCTTCTTGACGTCCTGCGGCACCCAGCCGGCCTGGCTGAAGAAGGTGTTGAGCATCTTCTCTGTCTGGTCCTGGAGCATCACCATCGCGTTGAAGCTGTTGGTGAAGGTGCTTTTGTGGAAATCGATCATCTGTTTGACTATGACTTTCTGGTCCATGACGTGTTCTCCTTTTCCTTCTTGATCTCCCGACGGCCGGTGACGGCGGTGCATCAGCCCTGACCGAACCTGTCGAAATAGTCCTCAACCTTCTTGTAACCTTCATCCATGGCCTTCTTGAAGTCGTCGCGCCCCTTTCGGTACACGCCGCTCCACTGCTCCAGGACCTTCCTCCCCTCGTCGTTCATCCAGGGGGCCTGGTCGATGAAGGTCTTCATGAGCTTCTCGGCCTGCTCCTGGAGCATGACCATGGTGGAAAAACTGTTGTCAAAGGTCGTCTTGTAGAACTGTATCACCTGTCGTGACATATCTTTCGGATAATTCACCCTTTCACCTCCTGCATGGGTCATGTCCCGCAATGCGTCGGGACTCATTCCTTGCCGATGTAATCCTCCACCTTCCTGTAACCGTCATCCACCAGCTTCCTGAAGTCCTCACGGCCCTTCTTATAGGTACTGACCAGGTTGCCGATGGCCTTTTTCCCCTCGGCGGGAAGCCAGGGGGCCTGATCCACGAAGGTGTTCACCATCTTCTCCATCTGGTCCTGCAGACTCACGAGCATGTTGAAGCTGTTGTCAAAGGATGTCTTGTGCAGGTCAACCATCTGCTTCACGATTTCCTTGTTCTCCATACCAACCTCCATGGCTTTGATCTTTTTTAAGCTACACCTATAATAGTAATCAGAGTGGGGAAGTCAAGGGCTGATTGTTGCATTGCAGCAAAATTATTTCCAGCCCACCTCTGTTGCTACTGATCATTATTCATTTTTACTATATGATTTTATATGATAAATTAATCTCCCAGGGGCATGCCCGGGCATGACTCCTCTTCTTATTATTGCAATGTAGCAAGATATGTGGTAGTGGTGGGCCCAAGAAGGAGAGTCATGAGCGAGACCATAGTCCTGAAGAAATACGCGAGCAGGCGGCTCTACAACCCCGAAAACAGTTCGTACGTCACCCTGAGCCAGGTTTCGGACATCATCAGGTCGGGCAAAGACGTGCAGGTGCTCGACGCCAAGACCGGTGAAGACGTCACTGCCTTCATCCTCACCCAGATCATCATGGAGGAGGCCAGGAACAGCAATGCCCTGCTGCCGTCTCCCCTGCTGCACCTCATCATACGGTCCGGGGGAACGGTGCTCCAGGAGTTCTTCGAGAAGCACCTGCAGGACGCCATCAACTCGTACCTACAGCTCAAGACGGCATTCGATGCCCAGTTCAGTAAGTGGTTGAACATGGGTGTGAACTACTCCGATATGGCCCGGACCGCCATGAAGGACATGCCGTCGTTCCCCGGGTTCTTCACCAGCGCGGACGCTCCCTCTCCGGAAAAGGCTTCGAAAAAGAAAAAGGGTGGGTGAGAACCACCCGTCCCTTTCCCCTACAGCCTTCGTCGAACCCTCAGGGCGCATTCACCCCGGGGCCCGGATCTGACATCCTCCGTGACGAGGTGCCGTACGTAAGCGCACCGGGGAGTCCCACCTTTTCCAGAGTGAACCGCAGCGCGGGCGGCCAGTGGCTCTTCAGAGCGGTGCGACCCATGAACACCGAGATGTGCCCCGCATCCTCCACCACGGTCTGGAAGATGTCCTCGGGCGGCGTCGCGATGTGGGAGCTCATGTTGAAGAGCTGCGGCACGAGGGTGATATCGTCCTTTTCACCGGCCAGCATGGCTACGGGGCAGGTGATGGTCCCCAAGTCCACCATTCTCTTGAGCACCCTGAGCTTGCCGTCGATGAGCATGTTCTTCTTGAAGAGCTTGTCAACGGCCTGCAGGTACCACTTGCCCGAGATGTTCTGGGTGTACTCGTACCAGGTCTGGAACTGCTTGGAGCGTTCGAGGTACTTGTCATCCCGCACGTTCACCCAGAGGTTGATGAAGTCGCTCACGAACCGCTCGTAGGGGTTCATGACCTTCCACCCCATGAGCATGAGGTCACCCATCATGTTGCCGAAGCCCATGGTGACGAGCCATCGGTAGAAGTCGATGGGCATGGTCTGGACCACGTCCTGGAGCTTGCCGCCGCCCGCGGTGAAATCGATGGGCGCGGCCGCGAGCAAGAGGGCCTTCACGTCCTGCGGGTACAGCGCTGCATAGATGGCGCTGAGCCAGCCGCCCTGGCAGAGCCCGATGAGGATGACGGGCTCGCCCGCATCGTGCACGCACAGCCTCAGCTGCAGCACCAGGTCGTCGATGGTCTCGTGCTGCCTGGTCGGGGTGCTCGGCTTCCACTCGAGCACATAGACAGGCAGGGCCGTCTCCTTCAGGCACGTCCGGACAAGGCTCTGCTCCGGGGCATAGTCGGCGATGCTCGAATGGTGCCCGGCCTGGGGCGGCACGATGAGCAGCGGAGGACCTGCACGGCCTTCGTCGAATCTCCTCAGGATGACCGCCTTGTCCTCATGAACAATACGATTGGGTGTGATGAACTCAGGAGTACGCCGATAGGTCGCCGTCTCCATGAACCTGGCCACATCCATACACGGATCGATGATGGGGTTGAACATTGTCCTTCTCCCTTCTTGTCTGCAACTCTCCAGATAAGGTCGAGGTTTTCTTTTTTCAATGGCATGCTGCGACACGGCATGCCGCCTGCGGTTGCAACGGAGCAGAACAGGGATACCTCGACGCATCTCTCTCCTTTACCATCGGCCTGTCAGGGCAATCCGTGAGACCCAGTTCTCTGAGTTCTTGATCTTTTTCGGACATCTCGGTAGACTGGTTATCTCCAATGCATGCCTGAAAGGACAAGACCGGCATGGTACAGGCATCTCAGGTATACATTCGATGACTCGGACAGAGCAATGAAGAAGCTCCGCACCATCTTGATCATCATCCTGTGCCTTCTGGTCGTGTTCACGATCACGGGGTTCTTTGTGCTGCCCCCCGTGCTTGTGTCTGTGGCATCAAAGAACCTCGGCCAGGCGCTCCATCGTCAGGTGACCATCCGGAAGATCAAGGTCAATCCCTACACCCTGGCCATCGAGGTCCAGGATCTGTCCATCAAGGACCGGGAAAGAACCCAGGCCTTTGTCTCCTTCGGGTCGCTCATGATCGACATGGAGTGGATCTCCCTCTTCAGGAGGGCCCCGGTTGTCCGGGAGGTGAGGCTTGACAGGCCTTCCGTCAGGATCATACGGTTTCAGGACAATACCTACAATTTCTCCGATCTCCTGAAACCCGAAGAAAAGAAGACCGGAAAGCCCCTCTCGTTCTCCGTATCGAATATCCAGATCACCGGGGGCACCGTGGTGTTCGACGACAGACCGGTGCACAAGACCCATACGGCAGAAGGGATCACGCTGGCCATCCCGTTCCTGTCCAATATGCCCCATCTCACAGACGTCTTCGTGCAGCCTTCGTTCAAGGCCGTCATCAACGGGACGCCCATAACGCTCAAGGGGAGGTCGAAGCCCTTTTCCGAGTCCCTGGAGAGCACGCTCACCATTGACCTGAAGGAGATCGATGTCCCTTCATACCTCGCGTACCTGCCCATGAAACTCGGGTTCGCCATGGAGTCGTGCCGGGCGGACCTGAACGCCACCGTTACCTTCCGCCAGTTCAGGGACAAGAGGAGGCCCGAGTCCAGCACCAGCGGTTCGGTGGTCCTGAGAGACATTGCCGTGAATGACCTGGCCGGCGGCAGGCTCTTCACCCTCCCCACCCTCGCCGTCACCATCGCACCCTCACAGGTCCTGCAGAAGAAGATCCATATCAGGAAGCTCGACATCGCATCCCCGGAACTCACCCTCAGCAGAGACAAGGCCGGTACGCTGAATGTGGCCCGCGCCCTGGAGAAAACCAATCCCGGGGCGAAACCCTCTGTGTCCTCGGGCGATGGGCGCCCTGCGGAGCCCCTGGTGCTCACCATCGATGATATCATCCTTGCCGGCGGGAAGGTTTCCTACTCAGACGCCTCGGGAAGCTCACCGGTGAAGATCGACGCCGGCGATCTGTCCGTTGCGGCCCGCGGCATCTCCACGGCCGGGGAGGGAGGCGGTACGGCGGAGATCACCTGCAGCGTCAACCGGACGGGGAGGCTGTCGCTCGGCACCTCGTTCGTCTTCAGGCCGCTTTCTGCGGACATCACCCTGACCCTTGAAGGATTCCAGCCTGCATGGGTCCAGCCCTATTTCATCGACAAGGTTCCGGTCCTCGTCAGGAGGGGTATGCTGAGCTCGAAGGGTCGTGTACGGCTGGCCAGGACCGAGGGCAGACCGCTCGACCTGAAGTTCACCGGCGATGTCCGCGTAACGGAATTTGCATCCGTGGACAGGGCCAGGGCCGAAGATCTCGTCTCGTGGAAAGACCTGTCCATCACGGGCATCGACTTCGCCCTGAATCCGGGACGCCTCGCCATCGGCGAGGTCTCTCTGTCCGCGCCCGTATCGGCCTATATCATCAACCAGGATGGGACGAGCAACCTCTCCGCCGTGGCGGGTCGGAAAGAAGCCTCCACCGAAACACCTGCCCCCGATACGAAGGAGAAGGCCCTTCAACGCATCTCCGTGGGCAAGGTGAACGTGGCAGGAGGCCGCTTCACCTTTACCGACCGCTCCGTGACGCCGAAGTACACCTCCTCGCTCAGTGGTATCGGCGGGACCGTCACCGGGCTGTCGTCGGACGAGTTCAAGAAGGCCACGGTCAATCTTCGCGCAAGACTCGACAACCAGGCCCCCATCGTCATTGCCGGGTCCATCAACCCTTTGAAGGAAGACCTGTTCGTGGATCTCACGGCAAGCCTGAAGAATATGGAACTCAGCCCGGTAACGCCCTATTCGGGCAAGTACGCCGGGTATGTCATCGACAAGGGCAAGCTCTCCCTCGACCTGAAGTACTCCATCGATAAAAAGGAGCTCTCCGCCTCCAACGATGTCCTCATCGACCAGCTCACCTTCGGTGATGCCGTGGATAGCAAAGATGCCACCAAGCTGCCGGTCAAGCTGGCCGTTGCCCTCCTCAGGGACAGCAACGGGAAGATCGACCTGCACCTGCCCGTCACCGGGCGCACCGACGACCCCGAGTTCCACGTGGGCAAGGTTATCCTGCAGATCATCGTGAACCTCCTGGAAAAGGCAGCCACCTCGCCCTTTGCCCTGCTGGAGGCGCTCTACCCAGGGGCCGCGGAGCTCAACACCATCGTGTTCCAGCCGGGCAGGACCACCCTTACCGATGAAGGCAGGAACAAGCTTTCCGAGCTCGCAAAGATCCTGAACGACCGTCCGTCGCTCAACCTCGAGATCAAGGGATACGTGGATGCTCAACGCGACAGGGAGGGGCTGGTGACCACCCTGTTCGAACGGAAACTCAAGGCCGTCAAGCTCAAGGATCTCCTCAGGGCGGGCAAGCAGGCCTCGAATGTCGACGTGATCGTCATCGAACCGGGCGAATACGGCCCCTGCCTGAAGAAGGCCTATGCTGCTGAGACCTTCAAGAAACCATCGAACTTCCTCGGCATGGAGAAGACCCTGCCCGATGAAGAGATGAAGAAGCTGATCCTCGACCATATTACGGTGAGTGACGACGACCTGAAGGACCTCGCTTCGGCCAGATCCTCCAGGGTGCGGGACGAGCTCATCGAGGTGCATAGCATAGACGCGGGAAGGATCTTCCTGGTGGAGACGGACCCCTTCAAACCCGATCCTCAGGACGCGGTCGCGAGTTCACGGGTGGATCTCACCATCCGTTGAAGCAGGCGCCGTTTTCACCCGCGTCAGGGCTGCCATGCTCTGAGGAGGGCGCATGAACAGATTCATCATCGCCGCCATCGTGTTGTCCGTATGCTCCATACCGGTATCGCCGCCCCTGCGAGCCGCAGGGGGACCTCCCGCCACAGCGGAAGACATCCTCAACCACGTGGACGACCTCTTCCGGGGGGTATCGAGCCATGCCATCATGCAGATGACCGTCACCACCGCCCACTACACCCGTGACATGACCCTTGAGGCCTGGTCCAAGGGCAAAGAGAACTCCCTGGTGAGGATCGTGAAGCCTGAAAAGGAAAAGGGGACCGCCACTCTGAAGGCAGGCAGCAACATCTGGAACTACCTGCCCAAGGTGAACAGGATCATCAAGATCCCTTCATCCATGATGGGCGGTTCGTGGATGGGAAGCCACTTCACCAACGACGACCTGGTCAAGGAGAGCAGGATGGCCGACGACTATGCCAGCTCCATCTCGTTTAGGGGCGAACGGAAGGGCGTGGGAATGATCGAGCTCACCCTGATCCCGAAACCCGATGCCGCCGTGGTCTGGGGCAAGGTGGTGGTGGAGGTGATGGACGGTTCGTACCTCCCCCTCAAGATCGACTACTATGACGAACGGATGAAGCTCGTCCGGACCATGGTATTCTCGGAGATCCGTGAGGTCGGGACCAGGAGGCTGCCCATGAGGCTTCGCATGATCCCTGTGGACAAGCCGAATGAATACACCGAGATCCTCTACACGACCATCGAGTTCGACATCCCCCTGCAGGACTCCTTCTTCTCCCTGAGAAGCCTGAAGGAGCTGGAGGCCCCATGATCACCCTGCGCGTCGCATGGCGCAATCTCTGGCGCAACCGGGGGAGGACGGGAATCACCCTGGCGGCCATGTCCCTGAGCACTGCGGTGATGATCCTGACCTACGCCCTCATGCTCGGGATGATAACGGACATGGAAAAGAGCGTGGTCGAGGTCTTCACCGGTCAGGTGCAGGTGCATAACCCGGCGTACGCCTCCGAACATTCCCTGTACGATACCATCTCCCGGCCTCAAGCCATCCTGGACAAGGCCCGCTCATCGGGTATTGCGGCATCCGTCCGGGCCTTCGGGTTCGGACTGGTCTCCAGCGGCCCCAACTCGGCCGGGGTCCAGTTCTGGGGGGTGAACCCCCAGGCCGAAAGATCGTTCGGCAAACTGGACGAAGCCCTGCTCGAGGGCGGTTTCCTCCCGGACGCCCCGGGCATGCGGGTGGTGCTCGGCCGGAAGCTGGCGCGAACCCTGGGTGCAAAGGTGGGAACGGAGCTCGTGGTGGTCGTGCAGGCGGCCGACGGTTCCTTGGGGAACGATCTACTCCACGTCTGCGGGATCCTCAAGGGGGTGGGGGAGAACCTTGACCGTTCGCTGGCTCTCATTCACGAACAGGACTTCGCGGCGCTCTTCGTCTTTCCCGGCAGGTACCACGAGATCGCGCTGAACTCGCACGGCCGCATGACCCCGGAAGAAGTCGCCTCCTTCATCAAGGGTGCCGCAGGGACCGACGAGGTGAAGACCTGGAGACAGCTGATGCCCGGCGTTTCCGACATGCTCAACAGCTTCGACGGGTTCTCCCTGATCTTCGAGGTCGTGTTCTTCCTCATCGCAGGGCTAGGGGTCATGAACACCCTGCTCATGTCCACCTACGAGCGCATTCCCGAGTTCGGCCTCCTCAAGGCCATCGGGACCACCCCCTGGAGGATCCTCAGGGAAGTCTCCGCAGAGGCACTGATTCTGGGAATCTTCAGCAGCAGCCTGGGGGGCGTTCTCGGCGCATGTGCCGCTTGGTACCTCTCGCGCAATCCCATCGACCTGTCCGGCTTCGCCGAGGGGTTCAGCACCTCGGGCGTCATGATGAGCGCACAGTGGGGGGCACAGCTGACCATTGCCGGCATCGTCTGGCCCATCGTCTTCATGTGGCTGGTTTCCGTCGTCGCGGCGCTCTACCCGGCCGCCAAGGCAGCCCGTCTCGATCCTGTCCGAGCACTGACCCACGTATGAGGAGGCCTTCCATGGGAACGTTACGCATGCTCGTCATCCTCGCCTGGCGCTCGCTGTGGAGGAACAAGCGGAGGACGCTCATCACGGTGAGCTCCATCGCCTTCGGTACCGCCCTTGCTTTGTTCCTCATCAGCTGGGCGGACGGGATGTACCGAAAGCTCATCGACAGCGCCGTGAGGATGAACGCCGGCCATGTCACGGTGGAGCGCCGGGGATACAACCTTGCCCCCTCCCTGTCCCTGTACGTGCCCTCTGTGGAACGGATCCGGACCGTCGCCCGGGATTTGGACGGGGTTTCCCGCATCAAACCCCTGGTCACAGGACAGGCCATGGTGGCCACCGGAAGCGCCTCGGCCGGGGTCGGCCTCGTGGGCGTGGACCCTGCCGTCGAGAAGGAGGTCTCACCCATTGCCAGGAGCATCAAGGCCGGCCGGTACCTCGAACCAGGTGACGCCCGGGGAGTGGTCCTCGGCTTGACCCTGGCGAAGCGACTCGACGTGGAGCCGGGCATGAAGGTGGTCGTCACCTGCAACGACAGCACCGGCGAGCTCGTCAACGAGATGCTCGTGGTGACGGGGATCTTCGGCACGGGCATGGAGGAGGCCGACGGGTTCCTGATCCAGGTGCCCATCGCCGCTGCCCGCAGGATCTTCCGACTGGGCCCCGACGCCGCCACCCAGGTGGGGCTTGTCCTCACATCGCCCGACCGGCAGGGCGACGTCCTGGAACGGATGAACGCATCCCTTGCCGGGACAGGTCTGGTGGCGCTGCCCTGGCAGGAGGTACTCTCGGATCTGGCCAGCTTCATGTCCGTGGACAAGGGTTCCAACTATGTGTTCCAGGGCATCATCATCTTCCTGCTCAGCTTCACCATCCTGAACACCATCCTCATGAGCGTCCTGGAGAGGACCAGGGAGTTCGCCACCCTGCTGGCCATCGGCACGGCGCCGATCCTGCTGCGCCTGCAGATCGTCATGGAGTCGGCCATGATAGGTATCATCGGAACGGGGCTGGGACTAGCCATCGGCGGAGGCATAAGCCTCTACTTCGAGATCCATGGCCTCGATATAAGCCCTCTCATTGGAAAGAATCTCTCGGTAACAGGGTTCACCGTCGACCCCGTCCTGCGCAACGAGGTGAGCGTCCGCCTGCTTTCCTGGCTCGGGTCCCTGGTCTTCGGACTGACCCTCATCGTCGGGCTCTACCCGGCATACCGGTCCGCCCGGATCAACCTGCCCGATGCGCTGCGGAGCCGCTGAAAGGAATAGTCATGAAGGATCTCATCAGACTCGATCAGGTATCCAAGGAATACCGGGACAACGGGGTCCCGGTGCTGGCGCTGGACCGGGTGAGCCTCGCCATCGGACAGGGTGAGTTCGCCGTGGTGGCAGGGCCTTCGGGGTCCGGCAAGAGCACCATGCTGAACCTCATCGGCGGACTCGACCTTCCCTCATCAGGCACGGTAACGGTCGTGGACAGGGACACGGCCCGCCTTTCCGGGTCCGAGCTGAGCAGGCTGCGTCTGGATTCCATCGGGTTCGTGTTCCAGGCCTACAATCTCATCCCGGTCCTCACGGCCTATGAAAATGCCGAGTATGTCCTGCTGCTCAGGGGAGTGCCCCGGCTGGAGCGCCGGGAGCGGGTCCTGGGGCTCCTGAAGACCGTGGGCCTCGAGGGCATGGAGAACCGGTTCCCCCGGGAACTCTCAGGGGGACAGCAGCAGCGGGTCGCCATCGCCCGCGCCATCGCACCCGAACCGCGGCTCGTGCTCGCCGACGAACCCACGGCAAACCTCGATTCGAAGTCATCGGCGGACCTGCTCGCCCTCATGATGAGGATCAACATGGACAAAAACACCACCTTTCTCTTCTCCACCCACGACCCGGAGGTGATCCGGCTCGCCAGGCGGGTCATCCGTCTACGGGACGGCAGGATCGTTTCGGACGGTCCCGAGGCATGAACCACCGTCCGCCCCGGGCACCCGGGTTATCCCGCCATGCGGTCATCCTGGCCGCCATATTTATCCTGCTTCATACCGAGGTCTCCGCAGGATTCTCGACCACCCCGGAGGACCGCCGTTCCCTGGACCTCGGGGGGAGCCTGCGGACCTATACGGCCGGCATCAGAACTCCGGACCAGGACCTGCTTTCCGGCAAAGATGACGAGTACGGCGGGCTCTCCCAGACCCTTCTGAGACTCACGGCCGGAGGGTCGCTCGGCGCTTCGGGCTCCTATGAGGCCCACATCGTGGGCGGCATGGATTTTTCAACCGGTACATCGTCCCGGCAGCTCTCCGGGGCAGGCATCTCCACTACGGGCATTACCCGGTACCGCGTGACGAACCCCGCTTGGAACTGGGTCGATGACCATGACGTCCGGGTGTTCTTCACCGCAGACAGGCTCAATGTGAAGCATACGTTTTCCTCCGTGGATCTCACCCTCGGCCGTCAGGCCGTCAACTTCTCCCAGGCCTACTTCTGGAACCCGCTGGACGTGTTCGTCCCCTTCGATCCTTCAGCCTTCGACAGGGACTACAAGGCAGGGGTGGACGCCCTGCGCATGGACATCAACCTCGGCAGCTTCAGCTCCCTGACCGTTGTGGGCGCACCCGGCAGGAAGCTGGACATCGGATACGGATCGGAGGGCGCCGAGGTGAGAGCGGAAGGGTTCGGGGATGACCTGTGGTATGCATCCGCGCTCATGGCCAGATACAGGACCACCCTATCCGACTGGGACATCTCCCTCCAGTCCGGGAAGGTCTACGGCGGGTACCAGGCGGGTGCGGGGTGTTCCGGTGAGGCGGGGCCACTGGGTCTGAGGGGCGAGGCGGCGTATTTCAGTGCCAGGGGAGAAAGCACCGCCGTCATACCCGATGCCGGATACCCCGGAGGCCTCAGGCCCGTGGATCTCGTGGAAGACCACTTCTCCCTGGTCCTCGGAGCGGACCATCGATTCGACAGCAGCCTGTACCTGAACATCGAGTACTTCTTCAACGGGGCCGCGGACGACGGCGACCTGGCAAAGGGTGTCCTCAGGACGGCCATCGGCGAGACACTGAGCCTCAGTGAACACCTGGCAGGGATCCAGGTCTCCTATGAGTTCCACCCGCTCATGACCGGCCAGGCGTCATGGATCTTCTCGCTCTCAGACGCGTCGAGCCTCATCAGCCCCACCATGATCTTCTCGGTGGCCGATGAAGCCGATTTCATCGCAGGGGCCATGGTCTCATACGGCGAAGGGCCGGAGAAGCAGGGGGCCGGCGAATCTGCAGTCATTGAGCCGAAGAGCGAGTTCGGCACATACCCCGATGTCGTGTTCATGGAGTTCAAGTTCTACTTCTAGGGATCGGGGATTCGTCGAGCGAGCGCTCACTTTTAATTGGCTTTTTCCCCCTCTGTGCTGTATAGTCATTTCTGCACGACTGTGCAGGTGCATTCCCTGTGGTGAAATCATTCAAAAGAGGAGGCTATAATGGCATATGAGACCCTTCTTCTCGAAAAACACGGATATGTGGCAGTGCTCACCCTGAACCGGCCGCCCACCAATTCGGTGAGCTACACCATGCTGGGCGAGATCGAAAAAGCGCTGGCCGAGGTGGCTTCCGACAAGGATGCACGGGCCCTGGTCATCACCGGCGCCGGCGACCGGTGTTTCTCCGCAGGCATGGACGTGGCCGATGCCCTGAACCACCCCGATGTCGGCGATGTGGGTCGGGCCTTGTGGACCAAGGTGGACCTCTTCGAGAAGCCCACCATCGCGGCCATCAACGGCCATGCCCTGGGCGGGGGGTGCGAGCTGACCCTGGCCTGCCATTTCCGGTACATGGCGGACAATCCCAAGGCCGTCATCGGCTGTCCCGAGGTCAACCTGGGCATCACGCCGGGCTGGGGAGGCACGCAGAGGATGACCAGGCTCCTGGGCAGGACCAAGGCCCTGGACCTCATGCTCAACGCGAAGCGCCTGAGCCCGAAGGAGGCCCTGGACATCGGTCTCGTGGAGGCAGTCTTCGCCCCGGAGGAGCTCATGCCCAAGGTCATGGAGTACGCCACGGCCCTCTCCGAGAGGGCGCCACTGTCCGTGCAGGCCATCGTCCAGTCGTCCACCGCGTTCATGTACAAGGGGATCGAGGAGGGACTCAAGGTCGAGGCCTCCACGAGCAAGAGGTGCGTCGCATCCAAGGACGCCACCGAGGGCTTCACGGCATTCATGGAGAAGAGAAAACCCAATTTCAAGGGAGAATGATCCCAATCAGGAGGGTACTATGGATGTGAAAAAGATAGCAGTCATCGGTGCCGGGGCCATGGGAAACGGCATCGCCCAGGTCGGGCTCATGGCGGGCTACACCGTTGCCATGCACGACGTGGAGCAGCGCTTCGTGGACCGGGGTGTGAACACCATCAAGGAGAGCCTGGCCAAGTTCGTGAGCAAGGGAAAGCTCACCGCCGAGCAGAACGACGACATGCTGAAACGGCTCCTGCCCACCACGGACCTCAAGGCGGCGGTGGCGGATGCGGACCTGGTGATCGAGGCCGTGTTCGAGGACCTGACCCTGAAGAAGAAGATCTTCGCCGACCTGGACGCCGCAGCCCCGGAGAAGACCATCCTGGCGAGCAACACCTCGTCCATGAGCATCACGGAGATCGCCTCGGCCACCAAGCGTCCCGGCAAGGTCGTGGGTATGCACTTCTTCAACCCGGCCGTGCTCCTGAAGCTTGTGGAGGTCATTGCCACGGTCCACTCCTCGGATGAGGCAATCCAGACGACGTATGCCGTGGCCAAAAAGATGAACAAGGTCCCGGTCATCGTGAAGAAGGACTCGCCGGGATTCATCTACAACCGGGTGAATGCGCCCACGGCCCTGTTCCTCCAGCTCATCCTGGACAAGGGCAGCCCCACGCCCATGCAGTTCGACGCGGCCTTCAAGGCGCTCATGCCCATGACCCCCTTCGAGCTGTTCGACTATGTGGGCCTGGACATTGTGCTCCATACCCAGACCTACTACTCCCAGACCCTGTCCAAGGACTACGCCCCGAGAAAGGCCCTGAAGGACCTGGTGGCAGCGGGCACCCTGGGCAAGAAGACGGGTAAAGGACTGTATGACTGGTCTGCAGGCAGGCCGACTATCGACACGAGCAACCCCACCACCGAGTACGACTTCACCTACATGGTGGCGCTCCAGGTGAACGAGGCCACCAAGTGCCTGGAGGAGGG
>DAITOA010000024.1:0-44398 GCA_036834365.1 Thermodesulfobacteriota bacterium
AGAACGCCCTGTACTTCGCCGCCATGATCGCGGTGCTCGTGTTCGCCAACTGGGGAAGGCCCCAGGCTGATGCCGGCGTCTGGCATGCAGTCTATGCGTCCAAGTGGATCATCACCGCGCTGAGCGCAGCGGGCCTGGGCGTCATGCTTGTGACCTGGTTTGCAGTGCCGCCGGTGAAGGTCGTTGCCGTAGGGGTCATCACGGCGGTCTTTTCACTCGCCTTTCCCTCCACGCCCATGGTGGGCTTCGCCATAGGGGTCATGGGCCTGTCGTACCTCACGAGCACCCAGAAAGGCGAGATGCAGGAGTGGTTTTCCGGTTCGTGGGGGTTTGCCAAGCAGATCATGCCCATCCTCTTCGCCGGTGTGCTGGTGGCCGGCTTCCTGCTGGGCAGGCCCGGGTACGAGGGCATCATCCCTTCGGTGTGGGTGAGCTCACTGGTGGGCGGCAACTCGTTCTTCGCCAACTTCATAGCATCGATCGCCGGTGCGTTCATGTACTTCGCCACGCTCACCGAGGTGCCCATCCTCCAGGGGCTCATGGGCTCAGGCATGGGCAAAGGCCCGGCCCTGGCCCTGCTACTGGCCGGACCGGCGGTGTCTTTGCCCAACATGCTTGTAATCCGGTCCATCATCGGAACGGGCAAGACAGTGGTATACGTGAGCCTGGTCATCGTCATGGCGACCATATCCGGGTTTCTCTACGGGACCCTGTTCTAGAAAGGAGAAGATCAATGAAGAAACTGCAGATCCTGGGCACGGGATGTGCCAAGTGTGTCAAGCTCGCCGACAACACAGAGCAGGCGGCCAGGAAGCTCGGCATGGACTATGAGATCGAGAAGGTGACGGACATCAACGAGATCATGAAGTTCGGCGTCATGATGACACCCGCGCTGGCCGTGGACGGCAAGGTGAAGTCGGTGGGCAAGGTATTGACATCCGCAGAGATCGAGGAGCTTATCAAGGAATGACATGACGGGGGAGAGAAATCCCGAAGTACCCTGCCTGGATCCTGCCAGGGTCCGGTTGTTCATGGGGACGACGAAGACTTAGGGAACATGGGAGGATCATGGATGGACACGATGAGGAGGGCCGTTTTCTTCGGAGTGGCTGTAATAGTATTTGTGGCCGTCTTTCTGGGCCAAGCGGCCTGTGCTGAGGATTACACGAAAATACCGGCAAAGGGAAAGATAACACTGGTCGATCTCGGCAAAGGCACGTGCATCCCGTGCAAGATGATGGCTCCTGTTCTGGAGAAAGTGAAGAAACGTTTTGAGGGCAGGGCAGAGGTCGTTGTCATAGACATACGGTATGATATTGATCAGGCCCGGCGCTTCGAAATCCGGGCCATCCCGACACAGATTTTCTTCGACCGCGATGGCAAGGAGGTATATCGTCACGTGGGATTCATGGACGAGAACGCCATTGCGGATCAGTTCGCCAAAATGGGAGTGAAGTGATGCTCTGCCTGTCGGCATCCACAGAGAGGGTAGGTGATCATCCGGAGGATGGCGGCACATGCTAGAGTCCGTCTACCTGACCATCAACTCGTGGCTCATGGGCTCCACCATGTATGCCCTCGTCGGCAGCTTCCTCTGGGGCATGGTGAGTGTGATGCTGAGCCCGTGCCACCTGGCGTCCATCCCGCTCATCGTGGCCTATGTGGGAGGCCAGCACATACTGGTGAACCCCAGACAGGCGGCCGTCTACTCGGTGGCGTTTTCCCTGGGACTCTTCACCAGCATCGCACTGGTGGGCATCGCCTGTGCGCTCCTGGGCCGCATGCTCGGCGATGTGGGCATGTTCTGGGAGGTCCTCATCGGTGGAATCCTCATCTGGGTGGCGCTGGGTATGCTCGGGGTGGAGTCATGCTCCATGTCCGGCAGCATCCTCACACGGCTCAATTTCAAGGGTCTCTTCGGTGCCTTGGGGCTCGGGCTGGCCTACGGCATCCTGTCAGGCACCTGCACCTTCGGTTTCATAGCCCCCATCCTGGCCATTATCACGGTACAGGCCAAGATTGTCACAGGCATTGCCCTCATCATGGTCTTTGCCCTGGGACACTGCATCCCCATCGTGATTGCCGGCAGCTCCACCGCGGTCGTGAAGGGGGTGATCGAGAACAGCTCCTGGCAGGGGGCTTCCCTCATTTTCCGGAAGTGCGCAGGAGTGGTTATCATCCTTCTCGGGTTGTATTTCATTACCTCGCCCTTTGTCAGGGCGTTATAACATGCACATGTTCAGCTGAGTTCGGAGGGGAAACGGTGAAGCATCACGTCATGAAAGGGGTTGTCCAGGCATTCTGGATTGTTGTCGTGGCTGTCATTGCTGGTTCCATTGTCAACCTGGTGAGGCCTGCAGGCATCCCCTTCGTGGGTGACTGGAGCCCCCGGGCGGTGACCGAGATGCATGCCGGGGAACTGGAGGTTATCCACGTAGATGATGCCTTTGCGCTTCTGTCCCGTCATCAGGCACTGCTCATCGATGCGCGAGAACCCGGGGATTTCATGTCAGGCCACATACCGGGCTCGACGAACATCACCGTGGAGAATGCTGCGATGCATCTCGAAGAGGTCCGTGCCATGCTCAGAACCGGGAAGACACTCATCGCCTACTGCTACGACGTGGACTGCCCCCTGGCCGCAGACCTGGTAAAGAAGCTCCGCGATCTGGGGATAGGGCCGGTCAGGGTCATGCCCGAAGGCTGGGCCGGATGGATGGACGGGGGGTATCCCTATGAGTGAACGGTTGGCACGGGTTAAGGCGTTTCAGGCCTTCGTCGGGGCGGCAAGGATCGCGCTGGGTGCCATGTTCTTTTATGCGGGCATGACCAAGATCATCGACCCTGCCGGATTCTCCCTGGCGGTCTACAACTACCATATCCTGCCTGCATCCCTGGTGAACATCACCGCCATCATCCTGCCCTGGGTCGAGGCCCTTGCCGGGGCGTGCCTGGTGCTCGGCCTGTGGACTGCTGGAGGTGCAATGATCATCTCGGTGCTGCTCTTCGTCTTCACTGCGGCCCTGGGGTTCAACCTGGCCCGTGGTCTGGATATCGCCTGCGGCTGCTTCAGCAGCTCTCCCACGGCGGAGAGAATCACCTGGTGGTACCTGCTGAGGGACGGGTCCCTTTTCGTTGCCGCTCAGATGGTGTTCTTTGCAGACCAGGGAAGGTTCACTGTTTCTGCGGCAAAGGACATGTTGCACAAGGGCGGATCATGACGGTAAAACCTAATTGACGAGAAGGGGGTGTTCATATGAAGGACGCGACAGGCAAGCGGCTTTCCCTGCTGGACCGGTTTCTGACCCTGTGGATTTTCGTCGCCATGGGCTTCGGCATTCTCCTGGGGTATTTCTCGCCGGGGGTTACGCAGTTCATTGCAGATCTTCAGATGGGGACAACCTCCATCCCCATCGCCATAGGCCTCATCCTCATGATGTACCCGCCGCTCGCCAAGGTGCGCTACGAGGAGATGGGCAAGGTACTCAAGCACAAAAGACTGCTGGGCGTCTCCCTCCTGCAGAACTGGGTCATCGGGCCTGTCGTCATGTTCGTGCTGGCCGTCATCTTCCTGCGGGGCTATCCCGAGTACATGATCGGGGTCATCCTTGTGGGTCTGGCCCGCTGCATCGCCATGGTCATCGTGTGGAACGAGCTGGCCGAAGGTGACCGCGAGCTGGCCGTGGGCCTGGTTGCTTTCAATGCGGTGTTCCAGGTGCTCTTCTACGCGGTCTACATCTTCGTGTTCATCACGGTGGGCCTCAACTGGCTCGGCCTGGCCAAAGGACTGAACGTGAGCATCTCCATAACGGAGGCGGC
This sequence comes from Thermodesulfobacteriota bacterium, assembly GCA_036834365.1. Lineage (GTDB taxonomy): Bacteria > Desulfobacterota > Desulfomonilia > UBA1062 > UBA1062 > MWEI01. The sequence continues at coordinate 3,820 of DAITOA010000024.1, forward strand.
GAAGACCGTGTTCATATACCTCGGCATACCCTTCATCGCAGGAGTGCTGACCCGGTTCGGCCTGCTCAGGGTGAAAGGCAGGCAGTGGTACGAGCAGGTGTTCATCCCGAGAATCAGTCCGCTCACCCTCATCGCACTGCTCTTCACCATCATTGTGATGTTCTCGCTGAAGGGACAGTACATCGTGCAGCTCCCCCTCGATGTGGTACGGATCGCCATCCCCCTGGCCGTCTACTTCTTCATCATGTGGTTCGTGACCTTCTTCGTGGCCTACAGGATCAAGGCGAACTATGCACAGACCGCGACGGTATCGTTCACTGCCGCGAGCAATGACTTTGAGCTCGCCATCGCCGTGGCGGTGGCCATCTTCGGCATCCATTCGAACCAGGCCTTTGCCACGGTCATCGGGCCGCTGCTGGAGGTTCCCGTGCTCATCAGCCTGGTGAACGTCTCCATGTGGCTCCGCAGGAAGTACTTCTCCCATGCGGTAGAGACCGAGGACGGGGTCTGCTACCTCAGCTGCAGGTAGCGGCAGGGAGGATTTATGGCTGCAAGCAGGATGGAGATCGGCGGGAAGCAGGTGGGCATCATCGATATGGAGGAGATCTTCCGGGCGGTGAACGCGGCCATGATCACGGATGAAGACCACCTCGCCGACCTCATCATGGAGAAGGTGAAGGAGAAGAACTACATCCCGCACAATCAGGAACCACTCTACCGGAAGGCACTGTACGAAGAATATCTCGTGTCCGTAGGGAAGCTCCAGGAGAGGACCCGGACAGGGACTGAGATCAGGATCCGTCTCTACGGCGCCTCCTGTTACCGGTGCGAGCGGATCGACGTCGTCGTGAAGGAGACTCTTTCCCTGGCAGGGGAGCGGGTTGACTATGAGTATGTCACTGATCTGCGGGAGATGGGCGATGCGGGCATCGTAACGACCCCCGCCCTGACCGTGGACGGCGCCGTGGTGCTCATGGGGAATGTTCCCCCGGAGAACAGACTCAAGGAGATGCTCCTGCAGGCCGTGGACAAGGCCAGGGTCGAACGGCATGGATGAAAAAATGACGGTCCGTGGATTATTGTCTTGATCATCGCGTGAAAATTGTTCACAATCAGAACGAGAAATGGTCTGTCTGAACGACATATCAAGACTCGCAGAAGCCGGGAGCGTCTGCTTCCGCCATGGGGGATCAATTCCCCTTCAAGCCCGGGCCGGGGCACGCAGATCTGTCATGTCAGTGGAGAAGGGGGGGTAGGGATGCCGCTGGACATCGATCCCCGCGATGTACCGGTAATCCTCCTGTACAACGTTGATCCCTCCTGGACCGCTTTCGAAAGAGAAGAAGTCGTTTCCGTAACGAGCCAGCTCTATGAGGCCTTGTCCAGGATCGGACACGCTGCTGTTTTGATTCCGCTGTTCGAAGACAACATCACCGATGTCATGGGAGCCTGTGATCCTGCAGGACACGTCGTGTTCAACTGGTGCGAGAGCATCCCGGGCAGGCCGCACAGCGAGCCGCTGGTGGCCAGGGAGCTGGAGCGCATGGGCTTCGTGTTCACCGGGGCCGATTCGGCTGCCCTCGAGCTCGCCTGCGACAAGAGGCTGGTGAAGAAGGTCCTCGAGGAATCGGGCATACCGACACCGGCGTGGCGCCTGTATGACCGCCCTGAAAGAGACGGGTGGGACCGTTTTCCCGCCATTGTCAAGGCGGCGAACGAGCACTGCAGCGAAGGCATCACCCGGGACTCCGTCGTCATGACGGAGAAAGAGCTCATGGATAGAATCGACTACATTCTCGAGGCATACCGACAGCCGGCCCTGGTGGAGGATTTCATCGACGGGAGGGAGTACCACGTGTCGCTCTGGGGAAACGGGCACGTCGAGATGCTTCCCCCCGCCGAGATGGACTTCTCCCTGTTCAGCGATTTTCACGACCGGCTGTGCACGCACGATTCCAAGTGCGTGCCGGGATCGGTGCATTACGAGGGTATCCGGACCCTCCTGCCCGCACCCCTGGACGGCGATGAGCTGCAGGCCCTCGAACGGGTCTGCATGGCGGCCTACACCGCTGTGGGATGCAGGGACTACGGGCGTCTCGACATACGCGAACGGGACGGCATCTTCTATGTCCTTGACGTGAACCCCAATGCCGACATCAGTGCAGATGCCAGTCTCGCCTGCGCCGCAGAGGTTGCGGGCTATTCATACGGCGAGGCCGGGAGCAGGATCGTGAGGCTTGCTGCACGCCGCCATCCGGTATGGGGCGTGTGCATCTGATGGGAATACCATGATGATCATCATGTGATCATCATGCTCACTTGAGTTCCAGGAGCTCGTTCTTCAGGGTTTCAAGCTCTTTCTGTTCCTGAGTGAGAGCCCCCTTGACCAGGCTGTTGTGCTCATCCACGACGGCATTGAATTCCTTGGTGGCCTGGTCCTTTTCCTTGTCGGGCATCTTGGCGATCCTGTCCTGCATCTCCTTGCCCCTGGCAAGGAGGCGGTTCACCTCCTCGAGGGTGGCGATGTGCCTGGAACCGAGATCGAGGTAGCTCTGGAGCAGGTCAGTGAACCTGACGAGGAATTCCGCTGCATCGGTATCCTTCAGCTCGGATCTCAGCATCATGCTGTTCAGCCGGGTCCTGTCCGCCAGGGCCATACGTTCCTGCACCGCTTCCACGGTGTCTCCCTTGACCAGGGTGCCGGAGAAAGAGGTGGCGAACTCTTTGTGGACGGCAAGAGCCTTGTCCATCTCGGACCCCTTGACGGAGGGCTGAGGCTTCTCGGCTGCAGGCTGCTCCGATGCAGGTGACGGTGCCTGGACAGAAACGGGTTCCTCCTCTTTCGAGCACCCCGACGCGAGCAGGAAAAGACCGAAGAGAGCGACCAGGCATAGACCGGCAGGTATACGCATGCCGTGACCTCCTTGTTGGGATCTTGTAACTCTTTATATTTCAATATATTTTAATCGTTTGACGCGGGGAAGTCAAGGAGCCCCTCGTGATCTGACGGAAGCTGCCCGACCCGCATGATGAGAAGGACGGGGTGGAGCGGCCCGTTGCCTGCAGTTATTGAAAAATCCGCTGTCGGATAGTATGAACCATGAAGTATGATGTGAATAACCCATATGAGCTGATTGGAGCGCAATGTGATTCCCTCGATAAGGACCATACCGCAGCAGGTTGTCCGGGATCTCATCGGTGTCTTTTTCGATATCGATGATACCTTCACGACCCGGGGCAAGATCCCGGCCGCTTCATTCAATGCCCTGTGGAAGCTCAGGGAATCGGGCCTCAGGCTGGTGCCCATCACGGGGAGGCCGGCAGGCTGGTGTGACCATATCGCCCGGATGTGGCCGGTGGACGGCGTGGTGGGAGAGAATGGCGCCTTCTATTTCTGGATGGACGAAACAGAAGGGAGGCTGAAGAAAAGATTCCTCGACCCGGAGGACGTCCGGAGGGAGAAGAGAGTCCGGCTCGCCGGAATACGGGACGAGATCCTCTCGGCCGTTCCCGGTTCTGCCGTTTCGAACGACCAGTCATACCGCGAATCGGATCTTGCCATAGATTTCACTGAAGATGTCCCCCCCCTCGGACGCGAGGACATCGAGAAGATCTGTCGGATTTTCGAAGGGCACGGGGCACGGTTCAAGGTGTCTTCCATCCACGTCAACGGATGGTTCGGCAGCTACGACAAGCTTTCCATGACAAGGATCTTTGTCTCAGAGCGATGGGGGATGGAGCTCTCCGACATAAAGGAACGGTTCATCTTCTGCGGGGATTCACCGAATGACGAGCCCATGTTCGAGTACTTCCCGTATTCGGCAGGGGTGAGGAATGTCCTCCGGTTCACCGAGCGCATGAACCACCTCCCGGCATTCATCGCTGATTCTCCGGGCGGTCAGGGATTCGCGGAGATCGCCGAAATCCTGATGCGAAACGGACGGACCTAGCCCGGGAACAGGAAGGTCAGTAGATCGACAGAGACGTCTTCGCGTCGAAGATGTGGAGATGGTTCAGGTTCATGGCCATCCTGAGCTTTTCGCCCACCGTGATGAGCCGCCTTCCCTCGCTGCGAGCCATGAACTTCACGCCCTGCATGTTCATGTGCATGTTGGTCTCGCCGCCGAGCGGTTCGACCACCTCGACGGTCCCCTCCACTTTCCACTCCTCAGGGAAACCGTTCGTCCCGTTGTCGATGCTGAAGTCCTCCGTCCGGATCCCCATGATGACGTCCATGTCTTTCCGGACCGGGGAGTTCTGCCTTTCAGGGATCGGTAACCTGAGATGTCCGTTGAAGTCGAGATGCATTCCGCTGTCCAGCTGTATGGTCCTGGCCGGGACCAGGTTCATGGGAGGGCTTCCGATAAATCCGGCCACAAAAGTATTTGCCGGGTTCTCGAACAGTTCGATGGGTTCGCCCACCTGCTCGACATACCCGTTGTTCATCACGACGATCCTGTCGGCCAGGGTCATGGCCTCCACCTGGTCGTGGGTGACATAGATGGTGGTGACCTTGACCCTCTGGTGGAGGAGCTTGATCTCGGTGCGCATCTGGGTTCGCAGTTTCGCATCCAGGTTCGACAGGGGTTCGTCGAAGAGGAAGATTGCAGGGTTCCTGACCATGGCCCTGCCCATTGCGACCCGCTGGCGCTGCCCCCCGGAGAGCTCGTGGGGCTTCCTGTGGAGCAATTCGCCGAGTTCCAGGATCTCGGCCGTCTCGTGCACCCTCCGGAGGATCTCCTCCTTGGGCTTCTTGCTCAGCTTCAGCCCGAACGACATGTTGTTGAAGACATTCATGTGGGGATAGAGGGCATAGTTCTGAAAGACCATGGCGATGCCCCTGTCCTTGGGGGCGACGTCGTTCACGACCTGGCCGTTGATGAGGATATCCCCACGGGTGATCTTTTCGAGGCCTGCTATCATTCGCAGTATCGTTGATTTTCCGCAGCCGGAGGGTCCGACAAGGACGATGAACTCATTGTCGTGGAATTGAAGGTTCACGCCGTGAACCACCTCCACCTTGCCGAACCTCTTTACGACATTCTTCAAGACTACGTCAGCCATGGTCTCTTCTCGATCCGGACGAGACTGAACCCCATCCCGTGAAGCAAATCTTTACCACACATGCGTATTCCCGATCACAGAAAATACTTAGTATAAAAGCCTCAGGAGCGTCAAGAGCAGGGTATAAAAATCAAACCGGACTGAGCGTGGAAGGGCTGCCCAGGATGGTCCCAACGTGTTGAGATATATAACAATTGGATATGATTCGATCTCTGGGATTGAATGCCCTTGACTTGAATGACCCTGGAGAGTAATTTTTATGCAGACATTGATACCTGCACATCGGACACACTGCTCGATCTTAAACCACATAAGAGGAGGGTATGGACATGAGGAAGATACTCGTACTGGTTTCAGCAGTAATATCGATAGTTTTTCTGTCCGGACAGGTTATGGCAGAGCCGATCACCATCAACTGGTGGCATGCCATGAAGGGGGCCCGGGGAAAGGTCATCGATACCATGGTCAAGGCGTTCAATGACTCGCAGTCCGAGTACGTCGTGGTCGCGACCTACAAGGGTGATTACGACGAGACGGTCAACGCAGGGGTAGCGGCTTATCGCGCCAAGAAGCAGCCCCACATCCTCCAGTCCTTCGAGGTGGGGACCCAGACCATGATGCTCTCCGGGGCCGTGTATCCCGTCTACAAGCTCATGAAGGACGAGGGGTACGACATCGACTGGAAGGCCTATATCCAACCGGTCCTGTCCTACTATATGGATGCGGACGGGAACCTGATGTCCATGCCGTTCAATTCCTCGACCCCGGTCATGTACTACAACGTTGACCTGTTCAAGAAGGCCGGGATCCCCATGCTCAGCAAAGAAAAACCCGTCACATGGGATGAACTGGGAGAGATCACGGCCAAGCTGGTCAAGTCAGGCGTGACCGGGGGTCTGGTCTGCGGGTGGCAGTCCTGGACCCAGGTGGAGAACTACAGCGCCATCCACGACATTCCCTTTGCATCAAAGGCCAACGGCTACGAGGGACTCGATTGCGTGCTCCTCTTCAACAACGACAAGGTCATCAAGCACATCGCCATGCTCAAGGACTGGATGAAGGACAACCGGTTCTACTACGGCGGCCAGAAGTATCAGGGCCCGTCAGCCGAGTTTCTTGCCCAGAACGCAGGGGTGTACATCGACTCCGTGAGCCAGATCTCGACGTTGCAGAAATCGGCCAAGAATTTCGGCTGGGATGTGGCCCCCCTTCCCGTGGAGGCCTGGATGAAGAACCCCCAGAACAGCATCATCGGCGGAGCATCCCTCTGGGTGTTCAAAGGACACAACAAGAAGGACTACAAAGGGATCGCCGCTTTCCTGAAGCACCTTGCAAAGCCTGAGATGCAGGTATACTGGCACAAGGAGACAGGGTACTTCCCCATCACGCTGGCGGCCTACGAACAGTTGAAGAAAGACGGGTACTACAAGGAATATCCCTATCAGGAAGTAGGCATCAAACAGCTCACCAGGAGAGATCCGGATAAAAATTCGAGGGGCCTGCGGCTCGGATACTTTATACAGATCCGCAATATCATCAACGAGGAACTCGAGCTGGTATGGAACGGGAAGAAGACCCCGAAAGAGGCGATGGACAGCGCAGTCGCCCGGGGAAACCAGCAGCTTCGGGAGTTCGAGAAGACATATAAGTAAATCGTTCATACCGGGCGCCTCCTCTCTTTGGGGAGGCGCCCGTTGAGAAGGCACACATGATCAAGAGATCCGTTTTCACATCACGAACGCTGCCGTACCTTCTGATCCTGCCCCAGATCGCCATCACGCTCACCTTCTTTTACTGGCCGGCGTTTCAGGGCTTGATGCGGTCATTCATGCTCAGCGATCCCTTCGGCGGCAGGAGCAAGTTCGTCTGGTTCGACAACTTCATCGCGTTGTTCACCGATCCGCTCTATCTGAAGTCCATTGTAACCACATGCATCTTCAGCGCACTGGTTGCATTCGTCTCGATATCGCTCGGGCTGTTCATCGCGACCATGGCAAACCGCGCTCTGAAGGCAAAGTCCGTGATAAGGACGCTCCTCATCTGGCCCTATGCAGTCGCCCCGGCCATTTCAGGCATTCTGTGGCTGTTCCTGCTCCACCCGTCATACGGCGTCGTGTCCCTGGCCATCAAGCGGTGGTTCGGGCTCGACTGGAATCCTTTATTGAAGGGAACCGATGCCCTGTTCATGGTCATCATGGCGAGTGCATGGAAGGAGATCAGCTATAATTTCGTGTTCTTCATGGCCGGCCTGCAGGCCATCCCCACGTCCCTCATCGAAGCGGCGGCCATCGACGGTGCAAGCCCGTTCAGGAGGTTCTGGACCATCACGGTCCCCCTGCTGTCGCCCACCCTGTTCTTCGTCACGGTCATGAACATCATCTATTCGTTCTTCGACACCTTCGGCGTCATCCACACCATGACCCAGGGTGGGCCCGGAGGCGCGACGAACATCCTCGTCTACAAGGTGTATCAGGACGGGTTCATCGGCTTGAACCTCGGCTCTTCATCGGCACAGTCGGTGGTGCTCATGACCCTGATCATCACGATCACCGTTCTGCAGTTCAAGTACGTAGAGCGCAAGGTCCAGTACGTGGGGTAGGTAACAATGACAGAGAAGACGCCGATCCTCGACATCCTCACCTACACCTTACTCATTGCCGGCATCCTCATTGTCGGGTTCCCCATCATCTATGCCGTGATCGCCGCGACACTGCCCCTGGAAGAGGTGACCAGGATCCCCATGCCACTGATCCCCGGCGACCAGTTCCTCGTGAACATCAAGGCGGCGTGGATCAACGGAAGCCTCGGGACAAATCTGCTCAACTCGTTCATCATGGCGACCGGAATCACCATAGGGAAGATTGCCGTTTCCCTGCTGGGTGCGTTCTCCATCGTGTACTTCGATTACCGTTTCCGAACGGTCGCGTTCGTGTCCGTATTCTGCACTCTCATGCTGCCGGTGGAGGTCAGGATTCTCCCGACCTACGAGATGGCCGCGAATCTCCTCGGACCTCTCCAGGGACTCTGGGAACTGCTCCGCCTGGACGGCGTCGCACGATGGATAATGGGTCATGATGTCGAGGTATCCCTGCAATGGAGCCTGCTCGACAGTTATACCGGGCTCATCATGCCCCTGGTCGCCTCCGCGACCTGCACCTTCCTCTTCCGCCAGTTCTTCCTCACCGTGCCGGAGGAGCTGTGCGAGGCGGCGAAGATGGACGGCGCGTCCGCCATGACCTTCTTCCGGAAGATCCTCCTCCCGTTGTCGAAGACCAACATCGCAGCCCTGGTCGTCATCGAATTCGTCTACGGGTGGAACCAGTATCTCTGGCCGCTGCTCATCACGACCAATCCCAAGATGATGACCGCGGTCATCGGGCTCAAGCATATCATCCCTGCAGTGGACGAGATCCCTTACTGGAATGTGGCCCTTGCCGGCGCGCTGATCGTCATGCTGCCGCCGGTACTGGTGGTGCTCTTCATGCAGCAGTGGTTCGTGAAGGGACTGGTGGAGAGGGAGAAGTGACGACTCTCCGTCGTCAGAGTTCGTTGCGGATCGTTTCGAGATACTGGCCGGATCTGTCCAGATAGAAGGCCAGCGCACGGGAAAAGTTCTTGCCCACGACACCGTCAAGGAAGAGTTGACTTATCTCGCGCTCCCTCGAAAGGATGGACTGCGTCTGGACGAATATCCTGATCTCCTCGGTGGAGAGTTCCCTCAGGATCATCTTGAGCGCACTCCTGGACCGCGGCTGGTACATCCAGAAATAGAGGAGATCAAGGGCATGGATGCTGAAGATGCGTTCCAGGTCCGTCGCTTCCTTGTGGAGGGTGCGGAAGAATTCCTGGGGAGATTCGAGCATCTCGAGGATATCCGATTCCGGGAAAAAGATCTCCGTGAGGGCATAGCTGTTGAAGAGCTGGTCCAGCTTGCTCCGGTAATCGCGCAGGCGGGTTCCGATATTCCGGTACCGGTCTGCAAAACCTTCGATGATCCCGGCCACGCAGTCGGATGCCGCCTTGGAGATGATGGCGGCCCATTTCTGGAGAATCGGATTGATACCGACAATGCCGAAGCCCGAGAGGATGGCGGCGAGGACGATGTTGAACAGAATGGCCAGGGGTATCGACAGAACGGTACGGAAGAAGTTCCCCACGACCACACCTCGCGGGAATCCTCGGAAGGCGTTATGCGATGAGATATACAGACCGTTTGCAATGGCCATCACGGTGTAGAGCGCAACCGGTCCATTTGCGACGGTGATACCGAGCAAACGGTCGAGGAGGACGGTCTTTGTCACGTAATCGAGCAGGGGAACGGAGAATCCCGTAAACAGGAGGGAATCCGTCAGCCGTTCCCAGCTCACATAATCGCCCCACTTGAGAAGGGGAGAACGGCTGAACCCGCCCCCGCCGAGCACGGACTGGAGGATGTTCCTCAGACCCGTGATACCGAACCAGATGAAGGCGCCGAAGTAACCGAGCAGCCACCAGTCCTTGGTAAGGTAAAAAGTGAGAAAGGCCGGGAGGAATCCGAAAAGAATCTTGATCCAGATTTTCAGGGTGGAATTCATGTATCTCCACGAGACCGGGCTGGAACGCTCCTGTTCCTCGGGGGGATGAAGGAAAAGCTGGTTGGAGCGTTCCACATCGATGCCTCCGAGGGTTACAACGTTCCCCCGGCCACCGATAATGGTTGAATTCTTGATGGTTACCCATTCTTCCTGGCGCCTTTTACCTATGAATCTGAGGCCGGGGAGTTTCTCCGACCAGCGGCTGATGGTCCTGAAAACTGAGTTCGTTATCTCCCGGGGCACGTATGATACCCGACGGTAGACACCCGTGTAGATGGGGACGATGAACCGGGATTCCGAAGGGGTCAAGCGCATGTCTTTCCGGGCCCGTGGCGGCAGGGTGTCCTGTATGACGAGCCCCATGCCGTAGAGATGGTGCGATCGCCCGGCGGAGTCGCTCCCGATGCGGCTCTTGAGCGTCGAGGCGTCATACATCGAGTGAAGGGCCCCGATGTCATGCAGGATGCCGGCAAGGCTCTCTTTCCTGGAAGCCTTGTCCGGATGGTTTGATCCCTCGACCTTCTGGATGATCTCATGCAGGATCCGCTTGAGGGTGATGACGTTGCCGCTGTTCAAGGCACGCTGGAGCTCGTTTATCTCGCCATAGGGAGGGGTCTTCCCCGAGGTGTAGTCCTTGAGGTTGAAGTTCTCCAGATGCGTGATCTTCCCCCCGCACTCGTAGATGATTTCCAGTACATCCTCCGTATCCAGTCCGGTCAGCCCCAGCGTGATGCTGTATCCGGAATGAAGATGCTCGAACCGTTCCACGAGCTCCCGGGGCGAAAGCATGAGGAGGCTTGGCAGATCCTTGTCATCCCGGGGGATGTTCGGATCGGGTATCCCGGGATTTGATGCAGGTCTCAGGAATCTCTCCACGATGGCCTCTGAATCGAGGTTGTTCATCTCATCGACGAGCCGCTCCATCTCTTCGCGCTCACTGCCTCCTCCGGATGAAGAGCGGATGGATCTCAGTTCCTCGGTGCGGGCCTGCATGGCCGGCAGTATCTTCGTGTGGATGAATTCCGACAGGTGGAGTATCGATACCTGGCCCATTCCCACGAAGCGGAGGAATTCCGTTGTATCGAGCGGCTCGACCTCGAACCCGTAGGTCTTTCTGATGGTGTCTCGATGCCTGGTGTTGAATTCCTCAAGGATGGCAAGCACGTAGTGCTGCCTGTATTCCGATACCCGCTTTCCTTCCTCCGTGAAGGCGGCGACATGCGGCTCGCTGAGGAAGTTGAGGTAGTCCTGCGTGTCAAGGAGCCCGCGGGGGGCCCAGATGATCTGGACATACCGGTCCCTGAACCTCGGGGTGAACTCGATGCCGATCCTGACCCTGATGCCCATGATCTGGGCGGCCTCGAGGAGCTCTTCGGCCACATCCGATTTCACGTAGTTGTAGTAGATGATCTTGAGCCTGCGGATGCCTTTGATCCAGGCGTCCATGATGAGGTGTGAGGGGGATTTCCTTCCCTTGGTGTTCACGTCGTGCACGTGGTCGTCTGTGGCGATCTGGTTCCAGTCTTCCGGCATCTCGACGAGATGATGCCTGCGCAGCTGCTCTCTGATGATGCGGGGATTGCCCGAGGCCGCGAGGCGGAAGTCGTGGGCCAGCTCCAGACAGCTTCTCAAGCCGCCCTGCAGGCGCACCAGCTTCTTCATGATCTGTATGAGAACCCGTGCGGTATTGATCCTGAAATGGGTTTCCGCGCTGGAGAGGACCTCGTCTCTCAAGGAGCGCAGTGCGCTCAACCTGTCCCTGGCTTCGCCGATCTCAAGAGAGTTCAGGATGTGGGCCACGGCATAGGCTATGCGTAGTTCCCTGGAAGCGGCCATCTCCCTGATGCCGTGGGGATGGAGGTACGGGTTCAGAAGGTTCTTGATGTATACCCGTGATTTGTCCCTGTGCAGGACCTCCTTCACGATATCCAGAAGATCGTGGTCCTCTCTGTCGAAAAGGATTGACGGAATCCGTTCGCTCATCTCATCGTACACAATAACCTATTATAATATCACGAGAGTGGAAAGAAAGAAAATATCATTCTCCATATGCAAGAGCCATGAGATTTCACTGCCCGGGATCGTGGACGAGATCGATCACGGTGATCTCCGGAGGGGCAAGGAAGCGCATGGGCGGGCCCCAGGTTCCGGTTCCCCTGCTGACATGGAGGATGGCCCCTCCCGGCAGGTCGTAGTTTCCCGCTATATGATCAAAGAAGAGCCTCACTGCGAACACGAACGGAAATATCTGTCCACGGTGCGTGTGGCCTGAAAGCTGGAGATCGAATCGGCCGGCGGAGTCCTGCCTGACCATGGGCATGTGTTTCAGAAGGACGGTGAAGGTGCCCCCGTGCAGCCCGGAGAGCATTGCCTGTTCCGTCCGGGACGGTGCCGATCCGAAGCGTATGCCTGTGGGGTCGTCGGCGCCGGCTATGGTGATGAAGCCGGCCGCCTGTACCGCCTGGTTCCTGAGCATGGTGAAGCCGGCCGCCCGGGTGACTTCCAGGGCGTGGTCGAGGCCTGCATAGAACTCGTGGTTGCCCGTCACCGCATACTTGCCGTGTCTCGGACGGAGCTCCCCGAGGATCTTTGCCAGGCCGGAGATGCTGTCGATCTGTCCGTCCACCAGGTCTCCCGTGGAGACAAGGATATCGGGGTCCGTGCTCCGGACGATCTCGAGCATCCTGCGCAGCCTGCCTTCCCTGACGATGAGGCCGAGGTGGACGTCGGAAATCTGGGTGATCCTCAACCTCCCGACGTCTGCGGGGACCCTGGGGGACCGGATGGTGAGCGTTTCAATACGGATCTTCAGGGCCTCGTGGTATGCAAGGACAGAGACGGCCAGGGCAAGGACGAGGGGTATGAGGAAGGTCTGCCTGGGGGACGGCAGAAAGGCGTGGGTGTTCCCGGGGAGGAAGAGCGAAGCCCCGTGGACTAGGAGACGGTATGCGTCGGTGAGCACCGAGAGCGAGAAGAAGAGGAAGATGACGCCCATCCAGGTATAGCCGATCCACGACATCGACCTGGCCGCCCCATCGAGCCCATGCCGCTCAAGGACTCTCACCAGGATCGGGGCCAAGGTCATGGCGGCAAGGAGCAGCCCCAGCAGGATGGAGCAGCCGGTACTGCAGGGAAAAGCCGCCCGGGCCCTGAGGAAGGCATAGACGTGTACGGCGCCGTAGATGCCGAAGACGGCAAGCAGGAAAAGTTGCATGTCACGTTTCCCCGGTCATCGTTCGACCTCACCCGTCCCGCATGCCCTGCCTTTCAGGCTGAAGAGCGTCCTGAGGAGCGAGCGGGTGCGCTCTGAAAAGAGCTTCTCCGCGAAATAGTCCCCTGCGGCACGCTTGGAGATCTCGGAGAGGGTGGGGTAGAGGTGGACCGCACCTGCCATGCCGGCGAGGCTGACCCTGCCGGAGAAGGCCACGATCCATTCATGGATGATTTCACCGGCATGGGGCCCGACGATCTGGCAGCCCAGGGGTTTGCCCTTCGCGTCGAGGAGCAGTTTCAGCCTGCCTCCGGTCTCGTTTTCCGTCACGGCCCGGTCGTTGGCGGCGAAGTATTCCTCGATGAGGCGATACTCGATGCCTTCCGCCCGGGCACGTTTCTCGTTCAGCCCGATGCTGGCGATCTCGGGGTCGATGTAGGTGCACCAGCCCACGGATGAGTAGGAAGCCCTGCGCGGCAGCCTCAGGACGGCATTGGCCAGCGCAATGCCTCCTTCGTACCCGGCCACATGGGTGAACGGCATGGTCCCGTTCACGTCGCCGCAGGCATAGATGTGGGGGATGTTCGTCTTCATGCGTGCATTGACCGGGATGCCTGACGCAGTGTAGGAGACCCCGGCGGATTGGAGGCCGAGCCCGTCCACGTTCGGGCGTCTCCCCGCGGCGATGAGCAGGGCATCCCCCTCCAGGGAAGACGGGGTGCCTTCACCCCGGGCGGGGCCGATTCTCAGGGTGATGCGGCCGCCGGTCCCCACCGCCCTGATGGCCCTGGTGTTGGTCAGAACGGCGATGCCCTCCGCGACGAGCCGGGTCCTGATGACATCGGCCATGTCCGGGTCTTCGGCACTAAGGATCTGGTCCAGATATTCCACCATGGTCACCTGTGATCCGAGCCGGCGGAAGGACTGGGCCATCTCGCACCCCACGGGCCCTCCACCGAGAACGATGAGGTGCCGGGGGAGCACGGACTGGGAAAAAACGGTCTCATTGGTCCAGAAAGGGACCTCTTCGATCCCTTCCACTAGAGGCAGCGCAGGGGACGAACCGGTGGCCACGATCCAGCTCCTCGCCGAGATGCGCTCGCCGTCGAGATCCACGACATGGTCATCGGAGAAGACGGGGCTTCCGAAGCGGATCTCGGCGCCCAGCGAGCAGAACCGTTCGGGTGAGTCGTGCTGCTGGATCTTGGCGATGACTGAACGGACCCGGTCCATGACCGCCCCCAGGTTCACGGGCGGAAGGTCCGGGGCGGGAAGGCCGAATTCCCTGGATCTCGCCGCCAGGGCCCGGACCGAGGCGATGCGGATGAGGGCCTTGGAGGGCACGCACCCGGAGTGGAGGCAGTCGCCGCCGAGACGGCCGGTTTTCTCGAAGAGGATGGTCCGCGCCCCGAATCGGGCGGCTCCTGCCGCTACGGTAAGACCCGCGGCACCGCCGCCGACGATCCCGAGGTCATATGCATATCGGCCCATGGAACACCTCCTGTATCCGCTGCGGACGCGGTGTCTCCCGCTGTCTCACAGGCCGCGGCCCGGAATCATCTCAGGGCATCGGCCAGGGACGTAACGGCCGTCGGGAGATCTCCACCGCGGACATGTATCCTCATTACCGGTCTTCCGGCCGCCCTTAACGCGGCGGCATCGCCCATGGCCTGGGCCGCCTTCAGGATCCCGAATGACATGGATGAGGCGTCGGAACCGGCCTCTTCGGGTATGGGGATGTCATCAGGGCTGTCGCAGGTGATCTGCAGGAAGAGCCCGCCGCCTGCATCGCCCTTGTGGAGCTGCCCGGTGGAGTGGAGAAAGCGCGGTCCGAAGCCCAGGGTGGTGGCCGTGCGGTACCTGTCGCGGACCAGTGTCCTCAATGCGTTCAGCGCGTTTTCAGTGGGCAGGGTCCGGGGCAGATAGGCCTGGAGGCTCACGTAGGAGCCTTCCCGTGCCATGGAGAGGAATGCGGTGAGAGCGTCGTGCAGGGTCGGCGCCTTGACGTCCGAGAACACGGCAAGGCCGTTTTCTGTCAGCAGGGGCGGCTCGGAGTCCAGGGTGCCGCAGCGGTGATAGTCCTCCACCGCCGAACGGGTGAATTTCTTGGTCGCCTCCACGTCGGGCTGGTCGAAGGGGTTGATCTTGAGCACGTGGCCGGCCACGGCTGTTGCGAACTCCCAGAGGAAGAACTGGCCCCCGATGTCGTAGGCATCGTCCAGGAAGATGTGGATCACCGGGTGGCCCGCATCCCTGATGCGGCCGAGGTCCGGCACGGGCGGGTCCTCCCCGCGCAGGCTCATGGTCACGAAGATCCTGTCTGCGCCGTACATGCCGGCGGCCCCTGGGGCCTCACCGATGACCGGCAGAATGCCTCTCCCCTCCTTCCCGGTGCTTTCCGCTATGAGCTGCTCGACCCAGTCGCCGAAACCGGAGATCTTCGGGGACAGGAAGAAGGTAAGCTTGTCCCTGCCTGCCAGGCTCAGGGTGCCCAGGGCGGCCCCAAGCTTCACGGCGTCGTTGGGGCCCTCGAGGGATACATCCGCGTAGCGGCACGATTCTGCGGCCGACAGGGCCCTGTCGAGGAGGACCATGATGTCCATGCCCATGAGGGCCCCGGGGATGAGACCGAAGACGGACAGCGCTGAGAAACGCCCCCCTATGGTCGGTTCGCCGGCGAAGACTCTCCGGAAAGAGAGTTTTTTCGCCGTTTCGTTGAGTGGGTTGCCGGGATCGGTGATGGCGATGAAACGTTCACCTGCATTCCCCGGGCCGAGGCTGCGGGCAGCGAGCAGGTGGCAGTACTTGAAGAACGAGAGCGTCTCGATGGTGGTCCCCGACTTGGTGGACACGATGAAGAGCGTCCGGGACGGGTCGAGGGTGCCGGTCAGGGTGCGGACGGCGGACGGATCCGTGCTGTCGAGGACCGCAAGGCCGGGGTACCCTTTCCGGGCCCCGAAGGTCCTGCCCAGGACCTCGGGGGCCAGGGATGAGCCCCCCATGCCCAGGAGCAGAACCCGTGTGCAACCTTCGGCGCGGACCTCCTCCGCGAAGTCTGCGAGCTCGGAGGCGCGTTCACGCATCCTGGCCGGGCTGACGAGCCACCCGAGGCGGTCCGTGATCTCCCTGGGGTCGTTTTTCCAGACCGTGTGGTCCATGTCGTGTATCCTGGCCACCACATGGGAATCGTCTGCCTCTCTGAGGCACTGTTCCACGGCCCCGCGGTAGGGACCGAGACTCATCTCCATCTTCGGCATGGTCATGTCACCTCGGTTTTCTTTCTGGTGATACTGTTCAGGAGCGCCTCGAAAGATGCTGCAAAGGAACGCACGCCGTCCTCTTCGAGTTTTCCGGTAACGGCATCGAGGTCTATGCCCAGGTCCCTGATCCGTTCGAGATGCCCGGCCGCCTCAACGATGCCGGAATCCAGTTTGGTGGTGACCCTGCCGTGGTCGAGAAAGGCGCCCAGCGTCGCGGGCGGCAGGGTGTTCACCGTGTGCGGGCCGATGAGCCCGTCCACGTACAGGGTGTCGGGGTACCTCGGATTCTTCGTGCCGGTGCTCGCCCACAGGAGCCTCTGGACGTGGGCGCCGCTGCCCGCGAGCCTTTCCCAGCGCCGGCCGGAGAAGATGTCTTTGAAACGGCCGTAGGCAACCTTGGCGTTGGCGATGGCGGTCTTCCCCTGAAGCTCCCGGTTGCCCATCTTCTCAAGGTCCGCATCCACGGCGGTATCCAGGCGGCTCACGAAGAAAGAGGCCACCGATGCCAGGGAACCGATATCGCCGCCCGATGCGAGGCGCTTCTCGAGGCCGGAGAGGTAGGCCTCGGCCGCCTTTTCGTACTGTGGTACGGAAAAGAGCAGGGTGACGTTCACGTTGACGCCCCGAAAGATGAGCTCCTCGACGGCGATGATGCCGGCATCCGTGGCAGGGACCTTGATCATGACGTTGGGCTTCCCCAGGGCCGAGAAGAGGCGCACCGCCTCGCTGACGGTCCTGTCCGTGTCATAGGCGAGCTCCGGGCTCACCTCGATGCTCACGTATCCGTCGAGCCCCCTGGTGTCGACGAAGACCGGCAGGAAGAGGTCTGCGGTGAGCGAGATGTCGTGCAGGACGAGTTCCTCGTAGATCTCGGCGGTGGACTTGCCGTTCCTGGCAAGCATCTTCAGGGCGAGGTCGTAATCGCCGCTCCCCGCGATGGCCTTCTCGAAGATGGTCGGGTTGCTGGTGACGCCCCTGACACCCTCACCGATGAGGCGCTGCATCTCGCCGGAGCCGATGAGCGAGCGCTGGATGAAATCGAACCATATGGCCTGCCCGAGGGCTGCAAGGTCATGAAGCCTTCCCATGGAAACTCCTTTCTATCTTCTCTTTTTCTTCACCAGGGCCTGTGCGGCCGTCACCACGGTCGACACGGTGATGCCGAACTTCTCGAACAGGACGGACGCCGGTGCGCTGGCGCCGAAGCCGTCCATGCCGATGATGACGCCGTCGGACCCCACGTAGTGCTCCCATCCGAGCCTCAGGCCGGCCTCCACCGCAATGCGTGCCTTCACGTCCGGAGGCAGCACGGACTCCCGGTACTCGAGGCACTGCCTGTCGAAGAGCTCCCAGCTCGGAAGGGAGACCACGCGCACCTTGATCTTCTGATGCGCCAGTGCATGTGCGGCCTCCAGGGCCGTGTTCACCTCGGAGCCCGTGGCGATGATGATGACGTCAGGCCTGGATTTGGATGACTCCCACAGGACATATCCGCCCTGTTCCAGGCCCTTGGCCTGGGCGCACTGTTTCTGGTCGATCAGCGGCAGGTCCTGGCGGGTGAGGATCAGGGCGGTGGGTCCCTCGGTCCTCGCAAGAGCCGCCTTCATGGCATGGACCGTCTCGTGGGCGTCGGCCGGGCGGATGACGGTGAGGTTCGGAAGGCCCCTGAGCCCCATGAGGTGCTCGATGGGCTGGTGGGTAGGCCCGTCCTCGCCCACGCCGATGCTGTCGTGGGTGAAGATGTAGATCGAGCGGACGCCGCACAGACATGCGATACGCATGGCGGGCTTCATGTAGTCGGAGAAGGTGAGGAAGGTGGAGGCGTAGGGGATGATCCCTCCATGCAGCGCCATGCCCGTGGTGACGGCCGCCATGGCATGCTCGCGGACACCGAAGTGGATGTTCCTCCCCTCGTAGCTCCAGCACGAACCCACCGAGCCCTGGACACCGTCGCCGCAGACGCCGGGACTCTGAAAATCACCGCAGGCCTTGATCCAGGTCAATGTCGAGGGATTCAGGTCCGCCGATCCGCCGGCAAGGGCGGGGACGTGGGGGGCCAGGTGCTGGAGGACGGTCTCCAGGGCCTTCCTTGTGGAGAGGGGCTTCTTTTCATGGAACAGCTCGGAGAGATCCTTGTCCCATCCCTTGGGAAGCTCGCCGCTCATCCTCAGCCGGAACTCTTCGGCCAGCTCGGGGTAGGACCTGCTGTAGCGGAAGAACACCTGCTGCCAGTCGGACTCGAACTCCTTGCCCCTCTCCTTGGCCGTAAGGAAGTGCCTGCCCACGTCATCGGGCACGAAGAAGGACCGGGTCTCCTCCCAGCCGAGATTCCTCTTGGTGAGGCGGAGCTCGTCTTCACCCAGGGGTGATCCGTGGGACTTGTAGGAGCCCTGCTTCCCGGGGGAGCCGAAGCCGATGGTGGTCTCAACGATGATCAGCGAGGGCCTGGTCTTTTCTTCCCTGGCCGCCACGAGGGCGATGTCGATGGATGACGCGTCGTTGCCGTCGGTGACGCGCTGGGTGTGCCAGCCGCATGCTTCGAAGCGCCTTTCGACGTCTTCGGAGAAGCACAGCTCTGTGGACCCGGCCAGGGAGATGCGGTTGCTGTCGTAGAGCACGATGAGCTTGCCCAGACCCAGGTGGCCGGCCAGGGAGCATGCCTCATATGCCACGCCCTCCATGAGGTCCCCGTCCCCTGCGAGCACATAGGTGTAGTGGTCCATGACGTTGTGGCCCGGGCGGTTGTAGAGTGCGCCCATGTGGGCCTCGGCAATGGCCATACCCACCGCGCTGGATATGCCCTGGCCCAGGGGGCCGGTGGTGATCTCCACTCCCGGCGTGATGTCGATCTCCGGATGGCCCGGGGTTTTGCTCCCCCACTGGCGGAACCTCTGGAGCTCGCCGATGGACAGGTCGTATCCGGTGAGGTGGAGCATTGCATAGAGAAGCGCCGAGCCGTGGCCGGCGGACAGGACGAACCGGTCTCTGTTCACCCAGCGGGGATTGGAGGGGTTGTGACGGAGATGTCCTGTCCAGAGGACATAGGCCATGGGGGCCGCACCCAGGGGGAGCCCCGGATGGCCGGAGTTGGCCTTCTGTATGGTGTCGGCGGCAAGGAGGCGGATCGTGTTGATGCTGCGCCTGTCAAGATCGGTCATCAGTTCCATGAAAGGGACCTCCCGTTGCTTAATGGTTACGTATGTTTTCCAGGCCGTAGCCGGCAGCACCGATGAGCCCGACATCGGTATTCAGGATGACGTGAACGGGCATACGGTGCACCATTGTCGAAAGGCGGCCTTTGGCCCGGGCCGCATCGAGGAAAGCGCCGTCCTCGAGCATGGAGAGAATTCTCGGGGGCAGCCCGCCGGCCAGGTAGATGCCCCCCGTGGGCAGCAGCTTCAGCGCAAGGTTCCCCGTCTCCGCCCCCAGGATGTCCACGAACATCCTCATGGTCTGACGGCAGAGATCGCAGGAGTGGTCGGGGTCCTGGGCGGTCTCCCTGATGGCGATGGTCGGGTCGGGAGCCTTTGCAAGCCGTTCGGCGAGCCAGGTCGGCTCCTCGAGCGAGCAGACATCCCTGAGGAAGGAATAGATGTTGGGTATGCCGCTGCCGGAGCACACCCTCTCGTAGCTCACGTGATAGAAGCGTTCCATGAGGTACGCCAGGAGACCCGTCTCCCTTGCGTTCCGGGGGGCGAAGTCTGCGTGTCCACCTTCGGATGCATGGGCGCGGTAATGCAGCCCGTCCCAGGTGAGGTAGGCCTCGCCAAGGCCCGTGCCGGGGGCTATGACGGCTTTCGGGCCGCTGGGGTCCGGTTCTCCCGTGTTGAGGGTATGCAGGTCGCTTTTCGTGAGCTGAGGTATGCCCAGGGCTACGGCCTGGAGGTCGTTGAGCAGGAAAACCTTGCCGGTGCCGAGCATGGAGCCGATGGAAACGGAGGAGATCGTCCACGGCAGGTTGGTTATCCGGGCGGAGCCGTCGATGACGGGGCCCGCCACCCCGAATGCGGCGCCAAGGATCTTCTCCTGCACACCGGCGAGAAACTCTCCGACGATGTCTTCGAGTCCGGCATATGCGGCGGACGGGAACGAGGCGCGCCTGACGGGTTCACGGGGGCCCTTATCCGTGGAATACAGTGCCAGGATGGTCTTGGTGCCTCCGATATCTCCGGCGATGAGGGCCTTCATGAATCCGCCTTCTGTGCCGCGTGTGCGGACGTACTGTTCCATTGCATGGTTCTCTAATACACGAAACACCATGACCTCTCAAGGAGCTACCTGAGGGGAACTTCGATCGGCCGCCCGACGGTCCCGTTCGGCCCATCTCATCTTTTGACAGCGGGCATGATTCTATGGTTGAAGGAGGTATGGATTGCCCGGAAGGGCTTCCGGGGGTTTGCGTGACGGCGGAGCGGTATCGACCGCGACAAGGAGGACGCGATTGGCTGCTGACGAATACATCTTCATACCGGGAGAGCATGGAGAAAAGATATCCACCCTGGTATCTTTCCCGCAGAACTACGATGCGTCGGAAAAGGTTGCGGTCATCATCGCTCATGGTGCGGGGAACGATATGTTCAACCCGCTCGTCACCCACATGGCCCATGTGCTGGAACATGCGGGGCACCTCAGCATAAGGTTCAACTTTCCCTACAAGGACAAGGGCAGGAGGAATCCGGACAGTGATGACGTGCTCATGGCCACGTGGATGAGCGTGTACCAGTTCTTCAAGAACCACCCGGGATACCAGCCCCGCAAGGTCGTCGTGGCAGGAAAGTCCCTGGGCGGACGTGTCGCGTCCCAGGCCGTCGCCGCCGGACTGCTCGATGCACAGGGCATCATCCTGCTGGGCTACCCCCTCCATCCGCCGGGAAAGAAAGACATCCTGCGCGACGCCCACCTGCACCGCATCGCCGTGCCCATGCTCTTCTTCGAAGGGAGCCGCGACCCCTTCTGCGACATTGCGATACTTAAGGATCTCCTCGGACGCATCAAGGCCCCCAGCACCCTGGACGTCATCGAGGGGGCGGATCATTCCTTCAAGATGCCGGTGAACTCGGAAATTCCCGAGGATCAGGTCTATGCCCGCATCCTGGGCAAGACGCTCAGCTGGCTGGAAAGGATCTGAAGAGGGGAACGGCATGGAGTGGCTGGCTCAGCCCGAGACGTGGATGGCGCTCATTACGCTCACCGCCATAGAGATCGTGCTCGGTATCGACAACATCGTGTTCCTGTCCATCATGGTGAGCAAGCTCCCCGTCCACCGGCAGAAGAGTGCCCGGATATTCGGGCTGGGACTCGCCATGATCACCAGGATCCTTCTCCTGCTCTTCCTCACGGCCATGCTCCGTCTCACCAGGCCCCTGTTCGACCTGCTCGGGCATGCCTTTTCAGGCAGGGATCTCATCCTCATCGCCGGGGGGCTGTTCCTCCTGGCCAAGAGCACCTTCGAGATCCACGAGAATCTCGAAGGTGCGGAGGCCTCCGCCACCGCCAGGCCGTCCGGATCATACCTGAGCGTCGTAATTCAGATCGCCGTCCTGGACATCGTGTTCTCCCTGGATTCCGTCATCACGGCCATCGGACTGGCCCGTCAGATCGCGGTCATGATCGTCGCCATCATCGTGGCCGTTGCCTTCATGATGATCCTGTCGGGCGCGATCATCCGGTTCGTCGAGCGGCACCCCACCATCAAGATGCTGGCGCTGAGCTTCCTGCTCCTCATCGGCATAGCGCTCATCGGCGACGGGCTTGCCATGCACATACCCAAGGGTTACATCTATTTTGCCATGGCGTTCTCCGTGTTCGTGGAAATTCTCAACATGAAGCTCAGGAAAGGGGAGCCGGTGCCGCTCCATCTGCGGAGCATGCCCGGGAATGATGGCGATCAGCGGCCTGGGGACTGACTTCCGGGCCTCCGGGCCCGGAGAATATTCCTTCCCTGGGAGATCGGTGAAGCGCCCGGAAACAGGGGCGTGAACCGGAAAATATTCTCACCCCATGTGAAAATAATCCTTGATCCCATGTAGAATCCCGTGTAACCTTGATTTAGAGAGAGGTGAAGCATGAAGAAGCCGGTATCCGTCCTGGACATTATCGGGAAAAAGGGTAAACAGCCCATCGTCATGATTACCTCCTACGACTCCACCATGGCCCGCATCGTGGACGAGGCCGACATCGACATCATCCTCGTGGGAGACTCGGCGGGCATGGTCATGGCGGGCCTCGACAACACGCTGGGCGTCACCATGGACATGATGGTTCACCATGTCCAGTGCGTGACAAGGACCAAGCCGAAGGCCCTGGTGGTAGCAGACCTGCCGTTCCTCTCCTACCAGACGAGCGTCCCCGATGCGGTGCGCAATGCGGGGAGGTTCCTTCAGGAAGCCGGTGCCCAGGCCGTGAAGCTCGAGGGCGGACACAGGGTGATCGAACAGGCACGGGCCATCGTCAAGGCGGACATACCGGTCATGGGCCACCTGGGACTCACCCCGCAATCGGTCCACGCCTTCGGCGGGTACAAGGTGCAGGGAAGAGGAGAGGAGGCGGCCAGGCTCCTCAAGGAGAATGCGCTCCTGCTCCAGGATGCAGGTGTCTTCTCCATCGTGCTCGAATGCGTCCCCACGGCCGTGGCAAAGGAGGTCAGCGAGGCGCTGGCCATACCTACCATCGGCATCGGTGCGGGCCCCCACTGCGACGGCCAGGTGCTCGTCATACAGGACCTGCTCGGCATGAACAAGGAATTCAAACCCAAGTTCGTCAAACGCTATGCGAACCTGCATGAGACGATCAAGGCCGCGGTGGACGCATATGCCGAAGAAGTGAGGAACGGTACGTTCCCTGCGGATGAACACTGCTTCAAAAGCTAGGAGGCCTCGGACCAGATGGACGTGATCACCACGGTGCGGGAGATGAAGGCCTATGTGAAGGCCGTCAGGCAGCGCGGTGAAACCATCTGTCTCGTACCCACCATGGGGTATCTGCACAAGGGTCATCTCGACCTCATGCGCATGGGGAGAAACCTCTCGGATCATCTGATGATCAGCATCTTTGTGAATCCCACCCAGTTCGGCCCCGCCGAGGATCTCTCCCGTTATCCCCGCGATTTTGAACAGGACAGGAGGCTCTCGGGAGAAGTTGGCGTGGACAGCATCTTCTTCCCAACCCCGGAGGAGATGTACCCCAAGGGCTATGCGACCTACATAAACGTGGAGGGCATAACCGGAACGCTCTGCGGGGTGTCGCGGCCCACCCACTTCCGGGGTGTCGCCACCGTCGTGGCCAAGCTCTTCAACATCTGCGAGCCGGATGTGGCTATCTTCGGCGAGAAGGACTACCAGCAGCTCGCCGTGATCCGGCGCATGGTGGAGGATCTCAACATGAACGTCAGGGTCGTCGCCCATCCCACCGTGCGCGAGGAAGACGGCCTGGCCATGAGCTCGCGGAACAAGTACCTCAACGGGGAGCAGCGCGTGAGCGCCCTCGTCCTGAACCGGGTGCTGGGCATGGCGCGTGACCTCGTGGCCGGGGGGGAGCGGAAGACCGAGGCGATCAGGAAAAAAGCCCTGGACATGATCGCTTCCACTCCCGATGCGGTGGTCGACTATGTGGAGATCGTTCACCCCGAAACCATGCAGTGCATTGATATGATAGAAGATCGTGCCATCCTGGCCCTGGCCGTAAAGATCGGGACGACACGACTGATTGACAATACGGAGCTGAAGAGCTCCTGAGCGGGAAGAGGCGGATGTGCGCCCACAGAGGTGCATGGTAGCTCGCTTCATGGGGGTTATAAGTTCTAACTTGAGAAAGTGATTAATGTTTCAATGGGTGGTTGCCGAAAAATGTGGTGGCAACTTGTTTCCCAGTCATGTATAACTGTGGAAGCAAGAAAATAAATGATTTAGAGGGGGATATAGTATGACGAAGTCGGATCTGGTGAATGCAATTGCAAAGAAGACGGGCAAGTCCAAAGTGGCATCCGCTGACGTGGTCGATGCCATCCTCGGCGCCATCAAGGCGGCGCTGAAAAAGGGCGACAAGGTCACCCTGGTGGGCTTCGGGACCTTCGAGGTGGCCAAGAGAGCCGCCCGTGACGGCATCAACCCGCGTACCGGGAAGAAGATCAAGATCAAGGCCAGCAAGGTTCCTCGCTTCAAGGCAGGCAAGGCCCTGAAGGAAGCCGTCAACAAGGGCAAGTAGCGGCATCACCATTTTTTGAGCCTGAGAAGAGGGCATCCTTCTCTCCCGGGTAGAATCGGTCCGCCCGGGAGAGAAGGATGCCCTCTTCCTGTCACCGCCGTCGTCTCAGGCCGTCAAAGGAGTGCCGATGTGCCGCGGCACGGGCATCAGGAACCCGCGGAGTCCTTGAACCCGAGCCTTCTCATCGTCTCCAGGAGCGTGTCCTTACGCACGGGCTTCTGGATGATGGCGTCGCACAGGGTGGTGATGTCTTCGTATTCGCTCTCGATGGAGCTCAGGCCTGTTGCCAGGATGACCTTCACGCCGAGCCCTTGTTTGATGCCCTTTTCCTTCTCGATGCCCCTGATCATGGAAAGCGCCGTACGTCCGTCCATCTCAGGCAGCATGAAATCCATGCACACGAGGTCGAAGGGAGCCCCTCCGTCAAGGGCGGACGAGAAGGCATCGACGGCCTCTCCCCCGTCCATGCACAGGCGGGCCTCACCGTACGTTGAGAGGATCTTCTGAAGGATCATCCTGCTGGTCGTCTCATCCTCTACTATGAGTATCTTCATCGCTTCACGCACCTCCCTTCAGCCACCCTGTCTGTTCGGCTGAAATCCGGAAAGAATCAACATGGGTGAGGATTTCGGGCATGAGCGTCGCAGCGGCGTCCATATCGCCGGATCTGCCCGCAGCCTCCATGCGCAGTGCGGCGTCACGCAACGCTGTTGCCCCTGCATTCCCGGCTGCACCCTTTATGCTGTGGGCATGGAGAGTGATGCCCTCGGCATCGCCGCCTCTGATCGACGCCCCGAGAAGGCCGAGCATGGCGGGGAGGTCACGGATGAGTGATTCGACAACGGCGCGGCCAAGGTCCTCATCGCCGAGCCTTTCCAGCAGGTCATGGATGTCGAATGCATCAGCGCTTACGACCGCGTTCTCCTCCGCGGCGGCCAGGCGGTCCGGTGCCGGATCCTTGTCTGCCGTACGATCGCCGATGGCCGGGGCGGTCGGACGGCAGGGTCCGGACAGCCATTTCGAAAGCATCTCAGAAAAATCTGATGACCTGATGGGCTTGGACAGATAGTCATCCATGCCTGCGGCGAGGCATCTGTCCCGGTCTTCCTTCATGGCATGGGCGGTCATGGCGATGATGGGTACCGTATGGACCAGCACCGGTGAACCGGGATCCCTGATGATGGAGGTGGCCTCGAACCCGTCCATGAGGGGCATCTGGCAGTCCATGAGCACCAGGTCGTAGACCGTCGATTCGAGGGCCTCGAGGGCTTCCAGGCCGTTCACGGCGGTGTCGGCCCGGTATCCGAGGTTTTCCAGGAGACCGAGCGCCACCAAACGGTTGGTGGGGTTGTCCTCCACGAGGAGGATCTTCCGGTCGTGTTTCCTGGCCTCGTTCAGGACATGGCGGGTGATGAACCTCCGGGACCCCCCATCGGTCGCGCCGGCATCCTGCAGGCCCAGCACTGCACGGAGACAGTCGAAGAGGTGAGCCTGCCGGATCGGTTTTGTGAGGTATGCATCGAAACCGGCGGTCCTGCACCGGGAGGCCTCCCCCCTGACGGCCAGAGAAGATATCATGACCAGGGATGTGTTCCGGATGAGGGGGTCTTCGCTGATCGCTCTCCCGAGATCTTCACCCCGCATGTCACCTATAATAGCGTCGAGGATGGCGATGCGGAATGGGTCGTTCTCAGATGCTGCGCTTTGGAGCAGAGCCAGTGCGTCCCGGCCGCAGCAGGCCTCTTCGTGCCGCACGCTCCAGGCGTCGCAGAGGTGGATCAGAACCTTCCGGTTGGTGGGATTGTCGTCCACGATGAGGATGCGGATCCCCGACAGACCTTCCACATGGGTCGGTGACGGCACGGCCGCGGCAGGCTGCCTTGCGAAGACCGCCGTGAAAGAGAAGGTGGACCCGCTCCCTTCATCGCTGTGGACCGAAACTTCTCCGCCCATGAGCTCCACGAGGCGCTTGGAGATGGCCAGGCCGAGCCCCGTGCCGCCGTACTTGCGCGTGCTGGACGGATCGACCTGGGTGAAGGCGGTGAAGAGCATGTCGATCTTGTCCGCAGGAATGCCGATGCCCGTATCGCTGACGGCGAAGCCGAGCTTCAGGGATTCGCCCGTGTCCTCCTCCAGGCCCACATGGATGACGACCTCACCCTCGTGGGTGAACTTCACCGCATTGCCGGAGAGGTTCATGATGATCTGCCTGAGCCTCCCGGGGTCTCCACGAAGGGAGACGGGCACTTCCGGCTCGATGAGAAAGGACAGGTCGATGCCCTTCTCCGCTGCCCGTACGGAGAGGAGCTCGGTGATGTCTTCCAGCATGACCCGCAGGTCGAAATCGATGATCTCCAGCTCGATCCTGTCCGCCTCGATCTTGGAGAAGTCGAGGATATCGTTAATGATGCTGATCAGGGCATCGCCGCTGGTGCGGATGATCTCGGCGTACTGGGTCTGTCTGGGGGTGAGCTCCGTGCCCAGCAGCAGTTCGCTCATGCCGATGACACCGTTCATGGGGGTGCGGATCTCGTGGCTCATGTTGGCCAGGAACAGGCTCTTGGCGTTGTTCGCCGTCTCCGCCCTGACCGTCATTTCGAGGCTTCGCAGGTTCGCCTCTTCCAGGAGTCGGTTGGTCTTTTCCAGCTCCTGGTTCGAAAAGAGCAGCGCATCCTCCGCATGTTTCCTGTCGGAGATGTCGATGAAGCTCTCCAGCAGGTATTGCCTGCCCCCGATGGTGACGAGGATGACGGTCTTGAGCACCGGGATCATGGTGCCGTCCGTCCTCAGCAGGATGCGCTCGGCATTGTCCATCTTTTCATTGAAGTCCGTTATGGGGCAGCTCCCCCGTGCGGACGGACAGACGAACTCATGACATACGACCCCTTCCATCTGTTCGGGGGTGGTGGCGCACATCTTTGCCGCAAGCCTGTTGGCGCTGACGATGGTGTGTGTCCGGGGGTCGATGAGGATGATCCCCGCCTGGACGTGGTCGAATACGGCATGGAGGCGTTCTTCGCTCTCCCGGATGTCCTGCTCCATCTCCTTGCGAAGCGTAATGTCCGTGAAGGTGCCCACCATGCGCAGGGGGTTTCCCTGGGGATCGCGCTCCACGACCTTTCCTCTGTCAAGGGTATGGCGGTAGCCTCCGTCGCCGGTCATCATGCGGAACTCACATTCGTAGAGCGCGGACCTTCCCTGCAGGTGAGCTTCAAGGGTCTCTCCTGCGTCAGCCCTGTCGTCGGGGTGGATGAGGCTCTTCCTCAGGTCTCCCAGCCGTCTTGCATCTCCGGGTGAATACCCGAGGGAGGAGAGCCAGTACGGGCTGCACGAGATGGCCCCCGAGCCGATGTTCCAGTCCCACACGCCCTCGCTCGTCGCCTCGAGGGCATAGCGCAGCCGGCGCTCCGATGACGCCACCCGGATGTGGGCGAGGCGGGACCTCCGCTGCTCCAGGGAAAGGAAGAGGATGATGAGCGTTACCAGCATCACGGCAAGGAGCAGCTGCCTCCGGGCGGCGAGGATCTTTCTGGACCAGTCCGATGCATCCACGTCGATGCCGAGCACGGCGAGCACCTTTGCGGAGGAAGGATCCCTGACGGGGATGAAGGCACTCACCCATGTCCCCCATTCATCGTTCAACGGGCCCTCGGTGGACTCCATGCCGTCGGTGAAGGCCCGGGTGAACTCTTCGGAGGCACCCCTGTATATCTGGCCGGGCGGGGAATAGTCCCGGGATCCCTCATGTTCGGAATCCACATAGAAGAACAGGGTGGCATCCCTCCTGCCCATGAGGTACATGAAGCGGACCATGGAATTGGCGCTCCTCATGCTCATGAGCTGCTGCTTGAGCCGCCTGTAATCCTTCGAGCTGAGATCGGAGGGGTTTGCCTTCAGGGGCCGTATATGCGCGGGGTTGATGGCGAGGGCGGCTATCCGGGCATGGGTGAGGATCTCTCTCCGGGCGGTGACGTCGGTATTCTTTCCTATCCACTCGGTGAAGCCCCAGCCTGAAACCAGGACGAAGCACAGGGTAATGCCGAGCCACCGAATATGACGGGTTCTCCCCATGTCCTGGTCGGCCTTCGGGGAAGAGGAGAGCCCTGACAGGGAGACAGTCAGGAAGAGACCTGAGGATGCAAGGCCGGCAAGGTGGAAGAACCGGGTGAAGACGTGCGATGCAGGACCCAGGATGGGTCCGTGGACGGCGACCGCGGACAGGATCGTAAAGATACCCATGCCTGCGGCTGCCCGGGCACACAGTCTGTCCTCGTGCCTCTTTTGCCAGAGAAGGAAGGCCGCGGCGACGCCGCATGGCAGGGCCAGTGCGAGCCGCACGGAGACGTCCATGCCCTCCATGCCTGACAGGAGGCCTGAAGACGCCGCCAGCATCGTGGGGAGGTAAATCCATGCCCCCGGTGCGGTTCCCTTCAGGGTACGCATGCCGCGCCTGGCGAATTCGCCGGCGCACAGGAACGAAAGGACAAAGACGGCGATCCTTAAGACCCTGAAGGCCTGCGGATCGGGAAGGCTCAGGGACAGCATGGAAAGGAGCCAGTATATTCCCTGGAGGAAGGAGAACAGGCCGGCCCAGGCCCACGGTAATCTCCCTTTCCAGTCCAGGGACAGGGTAAAGAGAATGACGGCCGACATCACGAGGGACAGCGAGACGAGGAGCATGAGGTAATCGGTCTGATACTCCAGGAAGATCCTCAGTGTCATGGGGCGTACCCCTCCGGGGTGTTCCCACCTCGGGCGCAAGGATTACAAGCACCCCTGTCGCGTACTTCTCCGTTCCCGATGGTCATGTCCGGCCCGCCGATATCCATGTGCGTTGTTCGATGCACGTCCTCACAGGACATATCGTACTTCAGGGGGGCATTACTTTAGGTGTGCAGAAGGCTGTGCCGTGCCGTCCCTGAAGGGGACGTATCATGCGCCGAGGGAGTCGAGGAAGCTTTGTATCATGAGGGTCTGGTCCCTGACATCGGTGAGGAATGCGTCATGGCCGTGGTCGGTTAGGATCTCGGCGTAGGATACGCGGACGCCGAGCCCTGAGTAGAACCGGACGATGTCCCGGGACTGGTGGGCAGGGTAGAGCCAGTCGGAGGAGAAGGCGATGACGAGGCCTGTCTTTTCCCCGATGCGGTCCATGCCCCTACCCCGGGCGCGGCCCTCACCCCTGAACCGCCCCGATGAGCTGATGGACGAGACGAGGTCGAAGTTGTCGATGGCGCTCGTGATGTAGAGGTAGCTGTTGGCATCGAAACGGCGGACAAAGGCGATGCCCTGGTAATCCAGGTAATGCTCGACCTCGAAGGAGGGTCTGAATACGGCCCTGTCGTCCTTGCCCTTGCGGAGTCTGCCGAACTTCTCCTGCATCATCTTCTCCGAGATGTAGGTAATATGGCCGATCATGCGGGCCACCGACAGTCCGCCCTCCGGCGGGACTATTCCATAATAGCCTCCGCCGTTCCACCGGGGATCGGCCATGATGGCGCGCCTGCCCACCTCGTTGAAGGCGATCTGCTGGGCCGAGTGCCGCATGGTGGAGGCGATGCAGATGAAGGAATCGAACAGGGTGGGATAATCGGTGAAGAACTGCATGGCCTGCATGCCGCCCATGGAGCCTCCGGCTATGCACCTGACGTGGTCCAGGCCGAGATGGGCGAGGAGAAGACGCTGTACCTCCACCATATCACGGACGGTCACGGGCGGAAAGGCGAGCCCGTACGGCAGTCCTGTGGCGGGATTCTTCGAAGCGGGGCCGGAGGTGCCGTTGCAGCCGGCCAGGACGTTCGAGCAGATGACGCAGTACCTGTTGGTGTCGAAGGCCTTGCCGGGGCCGATCATGACGTCCCACCACCCGGGTTTGGGGTCGTCCCGGTGATAGAACGCGGCATGAGCGCTGCCGGACAGTGCATGCTCGATGAGGACGGCATTGTCGCGGGAGCCGTTCAACTCGCCGTAGACCTCGTAGGCGATGTCCAGTCCGTTGATCGTGTCGCCGGAGTCGAGCCGGAAGGGCCTGTCGATATGCAGGGTCCGGGGCTCGACGATCGTCCTGCCGTTCATGAGCTCCTCTCCAGGAGGAAGACGGCCTCCTTCACGAGGAGGTTGTCCAGCATGGTCCTGCGGCTCGAGACCTTTCCCATGGGCAGGAAGTACCGCGCGTCCATGGTTTCCACGTCCATCTCGCGCAGTGACCGGATGAATTCGCTCAGAGACACGAACCGGATGACCGGCGTGTCGTGCCACGATCCGGACAGCCTGGTATCCCTGCTGATGCGGCCGTCGAAGAGCACCCTGACCCTGTTGCGCACGAAACCGAAGTTGGACACCGAGATCACCGCTTTCTTGCCGACGCGGAGCATCTCCCTGATGATCTCGTGGGGGCGGTGAATCACCTGGAGGGTGGCGTTGAGGATGACGTAGTCGAAGCTCCCGTCATCCCACTGGGAGAGCCCGTGGTCGATATCGGCCTGGTAGACGCTGATGCCCTTTGCCAGGCACCTGACGATCATGTCCCGGGAGATCTCCACGCCGATTCCCTGGACCTGCCTGGTCAGTGCGAGATCCTTCAGCAGCGACCCGTCGCCGCAGCCGAGGTCCAGCACCCTGCTCCCCGGCGAGATCCATTCCCGGATGATACCGTGGATCCTGCCGGGCATGGTGTGCATATCCGATCCCGAACGCTCCATGATCCCCTCCGAAGGGATTGCGATGGTCCAAGAGAATACCGGGAGGACTCTGACAACACAAGATGTTTGTGGGGGTTCAGGGGGCGGCGTAGCGCTCCGGAGGGCCATGGTCCACAAGCTCGGCGCGGCCGTCTTCGAGGAGCAGTTCGAGGTGTACGAGGATCTCGGACACGGCCAGGAAGGCCTCCGAGTCGGCGATATCGGGGAACAGCTCGTCCACGAGGCCGTAGATGGTCCGGGGGCCTCTCCGCACGGCATGGAGAACCGACTCCGTGCGCCCGGCGTGGTGTGCCCGGTACCCTTCCATGAGGCCGCCGATGTCATCGAAGGATTCACCGTGGCTGGGGAACACGGAGGCTATATCAAGGGGTTCGAGCCTGTCCAGGGAGGCGAGGTACGCCTTGAGGCTCTTGTATCCGGAATCCTTCAGCCTGGACCGGTTCACCTCGTGGAAGGGGTTCGGCGTGATGTGCCTGAGGAGATGGTCGCCGCTGAAGAGGATGCGGCGCCGCGATTCGTAGAGGCAGCAGCAGCCGGTGGAGTGGCCGGGGGTGTGGATGACGGTGAGGTCGAAGCCGCTGCCCGTGAATACGTCGCCGTCCCGCATGGGGATGGCGTCGTCCACTGGGTCGCACAGGTTCTTGAAGAAGTGCGACCTCCGTTTCATGCGCTGGACGACATCGGCCGGCATGCCGACCCGTGCATAGAAGAGGTCGGCCTCCTCGGACCACATGCCGCCCCTGAGGTACTCGCCGGAGAGCCTCCAGATGTCGTCCTCGTGTATATGGCACGGTATGTCGCTGGCCGCCGCCCGGCGGATCATGCCCACCAGGCCGAAGTGATCGATGTGGCCGTGGGTGATGATGATGCGCTCCACGTCGTTCCAGGTGAAGCCGGTCTCCGAGAGCTGCCTGTCCACGGCGGCAAAAGAGCCGGGAAACCGCGGGGCGGAGTCGATGAGGGTCACGGGGCCTTTGCCCACCACGAACATGTTGGAGCAGATCAGCGCGGGGAAGCCGGGCAGGGGCACCGTGAGCACGCGTATGCCGTCCATGGGGGGGAAAGGCATTTTTTCAGCCATTGGATTTTCGGGTCGAGGTTCGGGGCAGGGACCGGCTTACGCCTCTACGCCACCGCCTTCACCTCTTTCACGCCGGGGACTTCCTTCTTCAGGACCCGTTCGATGAGCGACTTCAGCGTCATGGTGGCCATGGGACACCCATGGCACGCACCCTTGAGGCGCACCTGGATGACGCCGTCCGGCGAGACGTCCACGAGCTCCACGTCGCCGCCGTCTCCCCTGAGCACGGCGCGTGTCTTTTCCAGGGCTTTCTCCACCTGGTCGAAGCTTACTGCCATGGTCGCACTCCTTTCATATCCTTCTTAGTAAAAGGGGTGTAAGGAATCAAGCGGAGAATGTGAGGGGCGGGCAGGCCGGACCATCCCGCCATCCACAATTGCCACCTCATCACCGGCGTGGTATGAAACCACCGTTTTCCGACTTGCGATAACGAAGGTGTTCATAAATGGGCTTTTCCCTGAGACATGCATGGAACGGCGAGGCGGGGTGCCGCGAGGTGCTCATCCTGGCCTTCCCCCTGGTGCTGAGCACCGGATCCTGGGCCGTCCAGCACTTCGTTGACCGGATGTTCCTGGCCTGGTACTCCCCCGAGGCCATTGCGGCGGCCATGCCGGCCGGCATCCTGAACTTCGCGGTCACGAGTTTCTTCGTCGGGACTGCGAGCTATGTGAGCACCTTCGTCGCCCAGTATCACGGTGCCGGGATGAGGCATCGTATCGGCCCGGCCCTGTGGCAGGGGATATACTTCTCTGCGCTGGGCGGCGTCTTCATCCTCGGGCTCGTACCCCTGGCCGGACCGGTCTTCGACCTGGTGGGACACGACGTGGCGGTACGCAGCAACGAGGTCGTCTACTTCCAGTACCTCTGCCTGGGCGGGTTCCCGGTCATTGCGAGCTCGGCCCTGTCGGGGTTCTTCACGGGCCTCGGTAAGCCCCTGCCCGTCATGTGGGGGAATATCCTGGCGACAATACTGAACCTGACCGGCGATTATGCGCTCATCTTCGGCAGGTGGGGGTTTCCCGAGCTCGGCATGAAGGGGGCGGCCATCGCCACGGTCCTCTCCGCCGTCTTCTCCCTGGCCTTCTACGGGGTGCTCATGTCGCGGACGTCCAACGACAGGGAGTTTTCGACCCTCAGGGGCTGGAGGCCCGACAGCGGACTCTTTTCGAGACTGCTGAAGTTCGGCGTGCCCTCGGGCATGCAGTTCTGCCTCGACATGGCCGGGTTCACCGCCTTTGTCCTCATCGTAGGACGCCTGGGCACCGTGAACCTCGCGGCCACGAACATCGCGTTCAACATCAATACCCTGGCCTTCATGCCCATGATCGGTTTCGGGATCGCGGTGAGCGTGCTCGTGGGACAGTACATCGGCAGCGGAAGACCGGACCTCGCCGCACGCAGCACGTACTCGGGGTTCTTCATGACCCTGCTGTACATGAGCACCATCGCGGTGCTCTACGTGGCGGCCCCGGGAATCTTCACGGCCCCCTTCGCCGCCGGTTCGGATGCGGAGCTCTTCCCCGAGATCGTGCGACTCACCGAGGTGCTCCTGAGGTTCGTGGCGCTGTACTCCATCTTCGACACCATGAACATCGTCTTCGCCTCGGCCATCAAGGGTGCGGGCGATACGCGGTTCGTCATGTACATGATCGTCGTGTTGTCGGTATGCGCCCTGGTCGTGCCCGCATGGGTGGTCGTTATGGTGATGCACCAGGGGATCATGGCTGCATGGGTCGTGGCCACCTGCTACGTGATCCTCCTGGGTTTCGTGTTCTACCTGCGCTTCCTCCAGGGGAAATGGAAGTCCATGCGCGTCATCGAGGAGGCCCCCGTGATACCCCCCATTCCGCCTTCCCTGTCGGAGTGCCCGGATACGAAATTCGAGCATTAGGATGGGCCGGGGGAAAGGCGTGCAAGCATCCATGAGAAAGGTGAATGAGAAAAGAATTACATAAGTGGTAAAGAATTACCCTTCTTTCTGGGGCGGCCGGGATCCAGGCCGGTCCACGATGAAGCAAGCAATAAATTGAAAATACAATAGATAATGGATGAGATCCTCTCCCCGCCGGGTGGGACAAAGCAAGGCCCGATATTTGCAAGCAAATATAATCGCTTAGCATGTTATCCGTCCCACCGGCAGCATTCAGAGAGGTTTTTCGCAGACCGGGTGCATGGAACAATGTACTGGGCACACATGTCCGCAGGGGCGGAAACGTTACGCAATGTGCCCGATGTGAGGAGTGAGGCTGTGATGAGATGTTGCATGAGAAACTTAATGGTGGTGGTCGTGTTTCTGTTCATTTCGGGAGGCGCTGCATACGCCGAGCCCATCATGACCGTCCCGGGAAGGGATATATCCGTATCGTTCCTCGAACACTGCATCCTTGAGACCGATGTCGCAGTCTGCCTGTCATGGGACAGGACGGCAGCCGGGATCTCCGCTAATGACGAGTCCTTCCGGACGGTCCGCGCCGGGATGGTGAACATACCCCTTCACGAGATGGAGTCGACCCTGGAAGAGGGCGGCCGCAGCGGGGGCACCACGGCCCTGTTGATCATGGGCGGTCTCCTCATCAGCATGTCCAACATCATCAGGCAGTATGCCAGGAGACAGAACGGGGCCTTGGAGGACAAGGTCGTGACCGCCAAGGAAACCGTATCGGTGCGGGTCTGAGAGAGGTCCGCTCGCAGCGGTTCGGGATTCCCCCGGACGCACCCATGCACCACTGATCCGTGATGATATCCCTGCCGTCAAACCAGAGCTGCGATCAGGTCTGACTTTTCCTTCCCAAAAAGGCACCTCGTGGGTTATGCATGGTTCTCAGGCAACACAACAGGGGGTGCCATGGAAGAATTCGACAGGCTCGTGCAGATCTTCGAGACGCTCAGGGCGCCCGGGGGCTGCCCCTGGGATGCGGAGCAGGACCACAGGAGCATAGCCCGGTGCGTCATCGAGGAGGCCTACGAGCTCTTTGACGCCATCGAGACGGGCGATGCCGACCACATGCGCGAGGAGCTCGGCGATGTGCTCCTCCAGGTTGTCTTCCACAGCATTATCGCCAGGGACGCCGGAGAGTTCGATCTCAAGGACGTCATCGACGGTCTTGCGGAAAAGCTCGTCTTCAGGCACCCGCACGTGTTTGGTGATGTACGTGCGGATGACTCGGATGCGGTGAAGCGGAACTGGGAGAAGCTCAAGGGCGCCGAGAAGGGCAAGACCGACCGCACGTCCATCCTCGACGGCATACCCGTGAGCCTCCCGTCGCTGCAGGCGGCGCGCAAGATCCAGTCCACGGTCTCCCGGGTGGGATTCGACTGGAAGGACGCCACGGGCGTGCTGGACAAGATCCGGGAGGAGACCGGGGAGCTCGCCGAGGCCATGGAGGCGGGGGATGCGGAGGCGGTGGCCGAAGAGATCGGCGACCTGCTCTTTTCCGTGGTGAACCTCGCCCGCCTGGCCGGGGTGGACCCGGAGTCGGCCCTGCGGTCGACCAACCGCAAGTTTTGCTCACGGTTCGCCGCCATCGAGGAGGAGGCGGCGCGGCGCGGCATGGGCCTCGACGAGATGACCCTGGAGGAGATGGACGCAATCTGGGAGAAGGCCAAGAAACACCCGAAGATCCCTGTCTGAAATGTGAAAGATGAAAAACGAACAGGCCTGATTCCTCTGTCCTGGAACCCTCCTTGCCTGCTGACACGGTGGCCGGATCGTGCTATGATGGCACATCATGGAAACACCGGGCACGGGCATCTGCAGGGCTGTGATCCGCTTTCTGCGGGCGCAGGTTAGAGGTACACTGTCGATCATCCTCTTCCTTGCCGACACCCTTGCCGTGACCGTCCCCTTCTACACGGTGGCCCTGCTGAAGTGGATCATCCCCGTCGATTCGTGGAGGCTCACCTGTTCCTGGATGCTCCACCGCATCGCGGATGTGTGGATCTACTTCCTCAATCTCCCCCAGGACCTCTCCCGGAAGACCATGTGGGTCATCCGGGGCATGGATACGATCGATGTCCCCCGGTCGTGCCTGCTCATGGTCAACCATCAGACCTGGGTGGACATCATGGTCCTGGTGAAGCTGTTCTACCGGAGGATCCCGGACTTCAAGTTCTTCGTGAAGCGGGAGCTCCTGTGGCTGCCCATCATCGGGCAGGCCTTCTGGGCGGTGGACTTCCCCATCATGAAGCGTCGCTCCAGGGAAGATCTTGCCGAGAACCCGCAGCTCAGGTGGGAGGATCTCGAGGTCACCCGGAGGGCGTGCGAGCGGTTCAGGGACATGCCGGTGTCCGTCTTCAACTTCGTGGAGGGGACCCGGTTCCGCGCGGAGAAGCATCTCCGGCAGCGTTCGCCCTTCAAGCACCTCCTCCGTCCCAAGGCCGGCGGAACGGCGCTGGTCCTGGGCGCCATGGGGGAGAAGGTCCAGAGCATCCTGAACGTCACCATCGTGTATCCCAAGGGCGTGAGGAACTTCTGGGACTACCTCTGCGGCAGGGTCGAGGAGATCCGGGTCCACGTGGAGCAGATCCCCGTGACCTCGAACCTCATCGGCGACTACTACGGCGACGGGCGGTACCGGAAGGACTTCCAGCACTGGATCAACAGGCTGTGGCTCGAAAAGGACCGCCGCATAGACGAGATGCTGGGCTGGCAGCCCTGATGATTTCGTGAAGTGAAAGGGGCAATGCAATGAGCGGCAAGGTCATCCTGAGCGAGGTGCGCTCGCACATCGGAACCATCACCATCAACCGTCCGGAACGGAGAAACGCCCTGTCTCCGGAGGCCCTGTTCGGGATCCACGAGACCCTGCGGCAATGGAGTTCCTCCGACGAGGTGCGCTGCGTGGTCATCACCGGAGGCGGCCAGACGGCCTTCTCCTCGGGGTTCGACCTGTCGACGGTGTCCACCGGGAATGCGACGGAGCAGCCGGGTTTCATGCAGGGTGTAAACCCGGTGGAGACGGCGCTGAACACCGTTGCCGGCTACCCGTACCCCACCATCGCCATGCTGAACGGGTACGCCTTCGGCGCAGGGCTCCACCTGGCCGTGTGCTGCGACATGAGGATCGCGGTGGAGGACGTGCGCGTGGGCATGCCCCCGGCAAGGCTCGGCCTCGTGTACCACCCCGAGGGCATCCGGCAGTTCATGGACGTGGTGGGCGTGGCCAGGGCCCGCGAGATCTTCTTCACCGCCAGGACCTACCGCGGACGCGAGGCCCTCGAGGCGGGCCTGGTGGACCGGCTCGTGCCGGCGGCGGACCTTGCAGCCGCCACCTATGCCCTGGCCGAAGAGATCGCGGAGAACGCCCCGCTGTCGCTCAAGGGCACCAAGCGGATCATGGCCATGTACGCCGAGCGCAGGGCGCTCACGGAAGGGCAGATGGCGGAGGCGAAGGCCATCATCAGTCAGGCGTTCGCCAGCGAGGACCTCAAGGAGGGCCACCGGGCCTTCTTCGAAAAGAGGAAGCCGCTGTTCACGGGAAAGTGAATATGATAATCATCTTCATGCCATGTACGTAACGAGTCATGAAAGAAATGCACTGCGCACGAGGCTGAAGGCGGTCTTCTGGTTCCTGCTTTTCAATTTCTTCCTGTCCGTATGCCTGGGCTATGCCTACATCGTGTTCATGCCGGGCATCGAGGGTCTGCTGAGCACCCTGTTCGTGCACGGCGCCCTGGTTTCGAACACGGCCATGATCTACGTCGCCCTGGGCCTGGTGTTCGTCCTGTGCTCCCTGGTCCTGCGGAGGACATCCGTCCTGCTGGGCGTGATGGTGGTTGCAGTGACGTTCCTGCACATGCTCAACGTGCTGGATATCATCATCTTTCACATCTTCCGCTACCACATCAACGCCATGGTGGTCACCCTGGTGTTCACCGAGGGGGCGAGGGACTCCCTGCACATCGGCGTGGGCACCGTGCTGACGTACGCGGCAGGCATCGGGGGCGTCGTGGCCCTGGAGGTCTACCTCGCATACATCGCCGTGGAGACCCTGGCGTTCAAGCCGTTCACGAAGAAGGCTGCGGTAATAGTCATGACCCTGGCCCTTCTCGTCATCGCAGCGGAGAAGTCCGCCTATGCGCTGGCCGACCTGTACAACGTGAAGGACGTGACCAGGTACAACAAGCTCTTCCCCCTCTACCAGCGTGCCACCATCAAGCACTTCGCCAGGAAGCATCTGGGAGTCAAGACCGACCCGGACGACACGCTGGCGGTGCGGCACAAGGGCAATGCCCTGCTCTATCCCAAGGAGCCCATGGTGAGGGAGCCGATAGGGAAGCTACCCAACATCGTCTGGATCGTGGTGGACGCGTGGCGGTTCGACATGCTCACCGAAGACGTGGCGCCCAACATGCTCAAGTTCTCGCAAAAAACCCTCGTGTTCAGGAACCACTACAGCGGGGGCAATGCCACGCGCTTCGGGGTCTTCACCCTGGTCTACGGGGTGTACGGCTCTTACTGGCAGTCGTTCCTGGCAGAGCAGCAGAGCCCGGTGCTGCTGGACGAGCTCATGAAGCTGGGGTACGACTTCAGGATCATATCGAGCTCAAAGCTCACGAACCCGGAGTTCCGCAGGACCGCGTTCGTGAAGCTCGGCCCGTACATCACGGACACCCTGCCGGGCACCATGGCGGACAAGAGGGACCCGGAGCTGGCAGAGACGTTCATCGACTGGCTGGGGAAGCGGGATGCGAAGAAGCCGTTCTACGCCTTCCTGTTCTTCGACGCGCCGCACGGGCCGTACATCTACCCGGACGAGTACGAGAAGTTCAAACCCTCCAACAAGTCGCCCAACTACGTGACCGCCGGCAAGAAGGAGGCGGGCCCGCTGTACAACAGCTACCGGAACGCGATCTACTTCGACGACCACCTGGTGGGCAAGGTGCTGGACGAGATGGAGAAGAAAGGGCTGATGGAGAACACGGTGATCCTGATCACCGGGGACCATGGGGAGGAGTTCTACGAGACCGGGTTCTGGGGGCACACGAGCGCGTTCTCCAAGTATCAGTCGCGGGTGTCGTTCGTGCTGTACGTGCCGGGCAGGGGGCATGGGGTGGTCGAGTATCCCACGAGCCACCTGGACGTGGCGCCCACGTTCCTGAAGATGCTGGGGTACAAGACGCCGTACGGTGCGTATTCCCAGGGCGGGGACATGCTGGAGCCCGGCGGTTTGCCGTACAAGGTCGTGTCCGGGTGGAACGAGGCCGCGATCATCGACAGGGAGTATACCGTGGTCATGCCCACGGAGAGCTACATGGCCGGGAGCTCGGAGGTGCGGTTCACGGAGAGCTACAAGCGGGTGGCCGACGAGCGGGCGGTGATCAAGGGGAAGAGGGGGGAGATCCTGGAAGTGGTGAAGGGGATGAGCGTGTTCTTGAGATAGGAAGCATTGGAATTGAATTTGATATGGATTGAGGTGGTTGAAAAAGGTCTTGTGGAAATCCTGGATTATCTATATAAACTGTAATTATAGCGGTGGGATGTAATGAGGTGAGGAGCGATCTGAGAATGCGGTATTTTGTGTCTGATAGCCTGTTATGCAGCGGTTTTGCTGTATAGTAATTGTTCGCCTGCTATGAAGGATGCGCATAATGACCGAGGATGAGATATTATCAGGTAATAAGTCGATTAATGCAGCAATCAAGGAGATGCTTACCCCCTTCGATGACGTGTCTCAACGTAAAATGAAAAAAGCTATTCGTGATGCTGGAAGTGCCGCAGCAAGATACCAAAATGAAAACACCGATGCAGGCGCTCGCCATAAGTTTCGGGAGTTCATCCCAGCTTATGTGCTGAACCTTAATGGTTGTTCACTACAGTATGACGTCGAGATTGATGGTAAAAAGCCCGACTGGCTTGACAACAAATCTCGTTTAATTATGGAAGCCTATACTTTTGAAAGAGGTGGTACATCACCATTTCCGTCTCGTGTCTACTCGGCCGTGGCAGATAAATGCTCCAAATATTCA
Source organism: Thermodesulfobacteriota bacterium (assembly GCA_036834365.1). Classification (GTDB taxonomy): domain Bacteria; phylum Desulfobacterota; class Desulfomonilia; order UBA1062; family UBA1062; genus MWEI01. The sequence continues at coordinate 43,881 of DAITOA010000024.1, forward strand.
TCGATTGCAGATCATTATTCTTTGTCAATTTTGATAGCTGTTTACCTTGATTTTCTGACATGCGTCGATTTTGATGATTGCTGCGAAAGTGGTTCCTCCTTTCGTCCTCTGTTTTCCCAATACCAGCGATTATCTGGAATATTGTTTTTCACAGAACAAAATAACGGTTTTTCCATTGGCGGCCAGCCTTACGGATTCATGTGTTTAACAGTCGAAGCTCGATTAGCAAATTATCCCAATTGGCCGTTCAGCACATTTAATATTGGCATATAATGAGAACGGCGAACAATAGCATCCAGGTGGACGCGGCTACGCCGCGCCGCTGATGCCCACGTTCGGCTATAGATTACGTACATAAACACCAGGAGAATATACAGTAATGTCAAATGATAATGACTACTATCCATACACACCATCTGATGTTATTGAAACGTTGGTTGATGTTTATCGACATCAGGGCGATCAACAAATTTGTTTGCTCCTCGAGTCTGCAGACGCATCAATTAATTATGAAGAAT
>DAITOA010000025.1:0-39079 GCA_036834365.1 Thermodesulfobacteriota bacterium
ATGCGAACCCGGGCGGCGGCGTCAAATGAAAATCGGGTGAGGTTTCGGGGAAGCGAGGAGGTCTGGAAAATCCAAGGATATGAATATGCAAAATAGATCTGACCGGATTCCATAGTATCAAGTAAACACAACCTCCCTGTTTCCATCATCTCGACATCTTTTTCGTCGAGATGATGGAAACAGGGAGGCCAGCGCCGAAGGCGCTGCAGACTCTTTCTCCTCCCACCTGACAAAATAAAGAGGGGGCGGTTCTCTTTTCCTCCTCGCAGAAAAGAGAAACATCCCCCTTTAATTCATATCACAGCTCGATCACCATCCCGTCGTATGCGCACTTGAACTCCACCGCGTCGAGGTTGTCGAGCATGGTTTCGTTCATATGCGTCAGCACGATCCTTTCCGCATCGAGGCTTCGGCGGTTTCTCAGCAGGGTGGGGTAGTCCAGGTGGTTCTTCTTCGGTCCGTCGTACTGGAAGCACTCGCACACGAAGAGGTCCGCTCCACGGGCTGCTTCGATGAGGTGCGGGTTCCACTCGGTGTCGCCCGAGTAGGCGATGACCCTTCCGCCCGTCTCGGCCCTGACGGAGTGCGGATTGGTGCCTGGTGTATGCGTGGCGGGGAACAGCGTGACGGCCAGGTCGCCGAGAAGGCATGGCCTCAGCGGTTCAAGCTCCGTGAAGCTGAGGCCGAAGGAAAGATCCTGGCCCCATGAGCCGGGGAACAGGGTCTTCATGAGGGTGCGGATCATGTCCTCCGTGCCGGTGGGGCCGGCGATGAGGAGAGGCGTCGTTCTCCGGGAAAGGATCTGGGTTTCGCGGAGGATGAAGGGTATGCCGCACAGGTGGTCTCCGTGGAGATGGCTCACCAGGATGGTCTCCACAGCGTCCGGTTTGAGCCCGGACCGCTTCATGGCCAGGAGCGCCGTGGCGCCGCAGTCGATGAGAAAAGGCCGTTTCCCGTCATCCACGTGGATGGAGCTCTGGAGACGGCCCCCGCTGCCGAAGGCGTCGCCCGTACCGAGAAAGGTCACCCTGAAGCCGTGAACCTTCATACTTCCGCCATTCACAGTCGTGTTCATGCGCGACTCCTCTGTAAGGGAATCTTCGTCCTTTTCAGACTAGCAGAATACTCATGGTACGGCCATGGCATATCATGCTGATTTTTTTGCCGGGATGTGGTTAATGCTTGAGGCATGGCAGATGAGCTGAAAGACGTCCTCAAGCGATCGGGCATGAAGAGCATGGAGGTCTCCTGGTCCATCCTCGTGATCATGATACCCGTTTCGCTCGGCGTGACGATCCTGCAGTTTGCCGGGATCCTGGACCATTTTGCACGGCTCCTCGCACCAGTCATGAGACTCCTGTCCCTGCCCGGGGAGGCATCGCTCGCCCTCATCGCAGGGGCCGTCATCAACATCTATGCGGGCATCGCGGTCATGGGGACCCTCGGGCTCGACGCATGGAGCATCAACATCATGGCGGTCATGATGCTGATCTGCCACAACCTTCTCGTGGAGTCCGCCGTCCAGTCGCGCACCGGCGTATCGGGGCTCACCATGACGGTCTTCCGCATCGTGGCGGCCCTCGGTATGGGCCTGTGCCTCTCCCTGCTCCTGCCGGAAGACCTCAAGGGCGCGGGAATGCACATGGGCGTGGCCCTGTCGTCTTCCCGGGGCGACCTCGCCGGGGTCATCCTGCTGTGGTTCATACAGACCTCGGCCCTGACCGTGAAGGTCATCCTCATCATCGCGGCCATCAATCTCGCCATGGACGTAATGAGGCATTACCGGGCCTTCGACCCCGTGATCATGCTGCTGAAGCCCCTGGCCTTCATCAACGGACTGCCGGGCAAGGCGGCCTTCATGTGGATGACCGGCATCATCTTCGGTCTGGCCTACGGGGCCGGGGTGCTCATCGCCGAGGCCCGGGCCGGTCACGTGGACAAGGACGCACTGGTGCGGCTGAACCTGTCCCTGGGGATCAGCCATTCCCTCATAGAGGACACGATCCTGTTCGTGGCCATCGGGGCATCGCTCTTCTGGGTGCTCGTCCCGCGCATGGCGGCAGCGGCTCTCATGGTGTGGGGCTATGTGCTGATGAAATCGTTCCTGAAGGCGAGACGGCAGGGGTCGTCTCCTTCCCCGTGAAACCGGACGGGCATCGGATGGTGGGGAGCCTGTTAACGTACCGCCTTGTTCCCGGGGCGCTTCGATGAACCGGCGTGAGGCTTGACGGCATGGTCTGGCGCCGGGTGCCTGTGCATGGTCACTCCACCGTCCCTGTGACCCCGCTTGAGCCTGTACGGCAGGCCCGACCCGGGTTTCGCACCGATGTAGATCCACTTTCTTTCCATGTCGATCTGCAGGTCATTGTTCTTGAAGACCCAGCATGCGGTACCATCGACCCCGAGCTCGACGAACACATAGTCGTCGATGCGCATGATGAGGGCGTTGTCCTCGTCGCTGTCCGTGTTTCCCAGGGCCAGGATGCGGTCCCTGGCGAGCTCCCTGAATTCCCTGTATTCCTTTCCGGAATCGTTCAATGCCTTCGGACCCAGGGCGAACCACAGGTCCTCCACCTTGGGTATGAAGCGCAGCCAGTATTTCAGCCGCCGCATGGCGGGCGATCCGCCATGGGTGAGCAGACGGAAATAGCCGGATATCAGCCGGCCCTTGAGCCAGCCTTCGACCATCCTGCGGGCGACCTCGTCGCCTACCTGGGCGTCCCATGCGGCGCGGTTGATCCAGGGGTTACCCATGACCGACACCGAGGCGTCGAAAAGTGCAGCACAGGGGGGGCGTGATGCGCATTGTGCATAGCGGATGATGAGCTGTGCAAGGCATTTTTTCTTGAGGAGATCAGAAAGGCGGATGCCCGAATCCTGTGTCACAAGGGCAAGACAAGACGCAAGCCTTTCCTTGAACTCGTCGTCGGAGAACGCGCATACGCCCCTAATGCGGGCAAGGACGATTGCCTCCCAGATCCATGAGTTTCTCGGTACGAGGAGGCACCTGAAGACCGCCTTTACCTCCGCCAGGTCGCCGTGGGCCAGTGCCGCACCGTAGCGTCCGCACGGATCTTCTCCAAGCAGGTTTGCATGGTCGATGATGACCCCGGCCCATGCGAGCGCAGGCTGGGCCCGGTGAATCACATCCAGGTGGTCGCGGAGGAAATCGCGGAGTACCGACCAGTTTTTCCGACCGTGTTCGGAGATGGTATCGTCAAAGGCCGGGTAGTCGAAATACCCGGCAAGAAGACCCTGGAAACACTTCCTCAGCCGCCTGGGATTCCCTGAAAGGCCGGAGACGGCACGGAGCAGAACGGGGAAGAGGTCGTCATCTTCCAGGAGCCGCCATCCGTCGCTGTCCACCTGCTGGGAGATGCCGATGCACGCGTATTTCAGGTCCAGGAAGGTGGGCAGCGTGCCGGTGGTGCGAAAAGACGACAGGGTTTTCCCGATGGACCTTTCGGAGATGGTGTCCGCCGCGGTGTCGAATGCGGAGCAGACCTCCTCCAGTACCCTGCTCATGCACCTGGTTTCCCCCCAGGCCGCATTGTGCAGGGTCCCGGTGAACGACCGGCGTATCTTGAGGCGTAACAGGTCCAGCGCGTTCATGACCGGTCCAGGGGGCAGAACTGGTCTGCATCGGGCTGCAGGGGGGGCGGCTCCGGGCGGTTCTCTCCCGCCTCGAGGAATTCCAGCCGCAACTCGATCCGCCTGCTCTCCTCCAGGGTCTTCTTCAGGGAATTGAACGACGATCCCCCCACCAGAAAGAGCTGCTGGATGAGCATGCGGTCCTCGCGGCTCAGCGGCCGTTCATCCTGCTCGGGCCTGGATAGCAGGGCGCACAGTACCCTCTCGGAGCGTTCCATGCTGAGGTTGAGATTATGGAGGTAGGATCCCCTCCGGTCGGCGTATCCTTCCACGGTCACCCTTTTGAGCCATTTCCTGCCCAGCGGGTCGCGGGCAATGGTCAGTACTGCAGGGATAAAGGCCCTCAGGTGCCGTGCCTGCTCTCCGGTGAGCATGTTGCTGTCCGTGTCGAATCGGGCCTGGTCGCCGAAGTTGATGCTGTGCCCCGTCAGCGTTATGCCGGGGAATTCCTTCGAGGTCTCCCGCATCTTCGCCATGAGCGCTCCGATCTCCGCATCGCGCTGCTTCTTGACGTCCTTCTCCTCGTTTACCGTATGGGTCACCGCAAGGAGGGTTACGGTCATGACCACGAGGAACAGCACCATGAGAGCGGTCATCATGTCGGAAAACGATATCCAGAAGGGCTTCTCCGCCTCTTCCCGCACTGGTTTCCGATACGGCGGCCTCAGACCCAGCATTGCTTCTCCTCACCCTTGACCGTCACCGAATCGAGGACATCCCCGAAGTCCTGTATTGCGCCGGAGACCAGGGATACCGCTTTCGAGAGCTCTTCATGGAACTGGGTGTTACTCTTCCGGAGCGTCAGCTCTATATTTCCGGCAAACTCCGCATGCGCCTGGGCGAGGACCTCCGTGAGCCCGTGGAGGTACTCCTGGGCCATGTCCTGGGCCATGCCCAGCTGCTCGGTGGCCTTCTGAATCCGGGCCACGATCTCCGAGGTCATGGAGGCCTCGTGGCGGGCATTCTCGATGGTGGACCTGAGCTCGGAGACGATGTCCGCAAAGATGGCGCTGGTGTGCTTGTGTTCGTCCATCATATCCCTGACTCCGTGGGTTGCCAGGACGAGGTTCGACGACGCACCCCTGAGCTCCTCGGTGGCCTTCTCCATTGCCGTCATGGAGGTGCCTGCAGTGCCGGAGGCCTTCGTGAAGTCGTTGAAGGCATGATGCAGGGCTTCGGTGCCTTCCCGGAAGAGTCGGGATGATTCCCTGGTGATGTGCTCCAGGTTCGCGACGCCTGCATGAGTGGCCTCGCCGACGCGAAGCATCTCGGCCGCCAGTGACCCGAGTCGGTCCGTCATATCGCCTAAGGCCGCCACAGTCTGTTCCGCGAGCCGGCTCTGGTGCCGTTCGAGCTCATCCGCAGTGTGCTGCGATCGTGTCTCCGCCTGGGCGACGATGCGTACCATCCTCTCCCCGATGTCCTCCAAAACCGACTGCATGTTCCGTGTCGCTTCCGTCTGGGAGCTGCTCACCTGCGATGACTGTTCCACGAACGAGCTCATGGAGCGGTCCATGAGCTTCTGCCGTTCCTCCAGGGAGTCCATCGCCGTGTTCAGTCGCCGGGTTATGACCTCTTCGGCTCCTGTACCCGCAGACTGCATGGCCAACGCACTCTGCGTGATCTGCCCGGCGGACGACCGGATGGTCTCGGCCGCCTCGCGGAGGAGTCCCAGTGCTTCGTTGAGCTGGTTGCCGAACATGCCCTGCACCTGTGTCGAGCATCTGTCCATGACATCGGATAAGACCCTGTTCACGGCCTCGCCCTGATGTTCGTTTGCCCGTTCGACCGACAGGGAAATCCGCTCCAGGGGTTCCCGGACGCCTTCGATGATGCCACGGGCGATGTTCTCGGTGAGATCCCTGTTGAGCAGTGCCGATGCCTTGGCCTGCCGTGAGATCAGTTCGGTGAAGACCTGCCGGAGGTCCGTCGTCAACGATTCCCTGGTCTTCAGGGCCTGATCGGCCGATGTCTCGGAGGCGGCCACCAGGCGTGCAAGGTAATCCTTTTCGACACCGGCGCCGAAGAGGCCGTCGATGATCCTGCAGAGATTTTCAACCTTCCCGTAGCACGCGGTGACCAGTGACTTCTCCGCCCAGATGAAGATCATGGCAAGGGAGATGGCCGTAGCGGACACGATGAAGGAGTATCCGACGCTCTGGATGAGCCCATTCAGGCTCGATCGCACCATGTCGGCTTCCCCGGACACCTCGAATCTGATCAGGCCGACGATGAGGCCTGAAAACGTCCCGATGATGCCAAGCCCGGTGAGAATTCCCGGCAGGTGTTTGTAAAATTCGGTTTTAAGAGGGATATCCACAAGAACCTGCTCGTTGAAGAATGTCCCGGCAGGGGTGGTGGAACGCCAGAGCATGGTCTCTCCTCGCTCGGAGGGATCCGGGGCAGGCCGTTTGTGGAGGGTTTCGCTGTACTCCTGCCAGGGGTAACGGAGCATCTCTCTGTCCTGCATCTCCCGGGAGATCTCCTCGATACTGCCGGATGTCGCCCCTGGTGAAGCCTGGAGGTGCCGGATCCTCTCGATGGCGGAACTGAGGGCCCTGAGGATGTGCATGGCGGGCAGAACGAATTGCACGAGATAGCTGATGGCGATCATGACCAGTATCAGGGAGATGATCGCTATGATCGGGAAATGCCTGGCAAGCTCTGGTACGGTACCCATGAATTCCCTCCATCCCGGCCGTGCGGAATGAGTCTCAGGGAGCAACCGTCATGCCATGGCTGAACAGGGCTGGATCTTCCTGCAGGTACATGGTGCGTTGCGGGAGTATTCCGGAAAATATTGCAGGTGTTGAAGAAAATATTGCCTTTGCGAGGGGCTTAATTCGGTGCCTCGAAGCTGTCTTCCAGGAGCTCGATCTCCTCGCGCCTGATTCTGCCCGAGGTCCTGTAGCTGAGCTTTTTTTCAAGGTATCTGCTGGTCTGGGTGAGGCCGAAGCAGATGATGAAGTAGATCACTGCGATGGTGAAGAAGATCTCCGCAGGGGCGTTCATGGTGCGGTTGTTGACCTGGGTCGCCGCACGGGTAAGCTCCAGGACGCCGATGATGAAGGCGAGCGAGGTGTCCTTGGTGAGCGAGACGAACTGGTTCACAAAGGACGGTATCATGTTCCGCAGGGCCTGGGGCAGGACCACTGAGCTCATGGCCTGGACATAGGTGAGGCCTGAACTCCTGGCCGCCTCCATCTGCCCCTTGGGGATCGACTGGATGCCGGCACGTACGATCTCCGCCACATATGCCCCGGTGAACACCGAAAAGGCTGCCAGGGTGCTCCTCGCTTCGGGCATGGGCCTCTTCAGGAGGATGGGGGCGAGGAAGTAGAACCAGAAGATGAGCAGCAGCAGCGGCGTCCCGCGGATGATCTCGATATAGACGATGGAGGGGATCCGCACGTACCACCTTTTGGAGAGCCTCATGAGACCGAAGACAAGGCCTATCCAGAACGCGAAGAATATCCCCCCCACAGCCAGGATGATGCTCAGGGCAAGACCCCCGACGGGACCTACAGGATACTGCCCCAGCAGGAAATATTCCATGTTGTTCCAAACGACGTCCCAGTGCACCGGTGTCTCCTAGTACCTGATCATGCGCAGGTACTTCTTGTTGTACATGGTTATGAAGAACGAGACGATGAGCGAGATGGCGATGTAGAGCAGGGTTGCCACCGTGAACGCCTCGAACCCCCTGAAGCTGTAAGATTCGATCTGCCTCGTCATGTAGGTCAGGTCCATGACCCCGATGGTCATGACCAGGGAAGAGTTCTTGATCAGGTTGAGGAACTGCGAGATCAGCGTCGGGATCACGATCCTGAAGGCCTGGGGCAGCACCACGTAGGACATGGCCTGCATGAAGGACAGCCCGGTGGCACGGGAGGACTCCATCTGTTCCTTGGGGATGGAGATGATGCCCGCGCGGATCTCCTCGGCGATGAAGGCCGCGGTATAGATGGAGAGCGACAGCACCCCGATGGCGAATTCGTAGTCATGGGCATAGAGCCACTGGTTGACGCTGTCCGGGAAGATCACGTACGATCCGAAGTACCAGAAGAAGATCTGGACCAGCAGCGGGGTGTTGCGGAAGAATTCGATATAGGAGAGGCAGATCCACTCCAGGACCCTGACCTTGGTCATCCTCAGGGTGGTGACGATGGTCCCCAGCAGGAGAGACAGGATGATGGAGATTGCCGAGATCTTCAGGGTTATCAAGAGTCCCTGAATGATCCAGCCCCGGTACTCACCGGTCAGCACAGCCATCCAGTTGAATTCGTAGTTCAAGGGTCTACTCCGGACGGGTGTGCCTCCACAGGAGGCACACCCGTCCACATAGCTTATTCGGGGATGAGCTCCATCTCCCAGGTCAGCGGCATGTAGAACTTGGTCTGGGGGCCGAGCCACTTATCGTAGATCTTCTTGTACGTACCGTCTCTCCACATATCCATGAGGCACTTGTTCACGAAATCCCTCAGGTTCGACTCGTTTTCCCTCATGCCGATGCCGTAGGGCTCGCTGGAGAAGAAATCGCCCACGATCTCCCACTTGTCCGGGTTCTCGTCGCTGCCCTTGATACCAATAAGGATAACCGAGTCAGTGGTTTCCGCGGCTACCTTGCCCTGCTTCAGGGCGAGGAAGGCCTCCGGGTATCCCTCGAAGGACAGCACGGTGCACTTGGGCTGAATGTTCCTCATGTTGATCTCGCTGGTTGACCCCTTGGCAGTGCTGACCTTCTTGCCTGCGAGGTCCTTGTAGCTCTTGATGCCGCTGCCTTTCTTCACGAGCAGCTTCTGGCCGTCCATGAAATAGGTGATGCTGAAATCGATGACATCGTCCCGAGCAACCTTTTTAGTCATGGTGCAGGCAGCGATGTCCACCATGCCTTCCGTGATCATGGGGATCCGCGTGGCGGAGGTAACCGGCTTCAGTTCGAGCTTGACACCCATCCTGCTGGCGATCTCTTTGCAGATGTCCACGTCGAATCCGACGATCTGCTTGGACTGCTCGTCCACATAGCCGAAGGGGACCACGGCGTCCTTGACGCCCGCAACCAGCACACCCTTTGCCTTGATGTCCGCCAGGGCATCGGCAAAGGCAACGCTTCCAATGCACAATACCATGAATACTGCAAGGATACTTGCCATTACACCAATCGATTTTTTCATACCCCTACCTCCGTGATTTTTTCCTTTACAGGATTTCTTTCAGGAACAGCTTTGTCCTTTCATGCTGGGTGTTCTTGAAGAAGTTTTCGGGTGTTCCCTGTTCGAGGATCGTGCCGTAATCCATGAAGAGGATTCTGTGTGCCACCTCCCGGGCAAAGCCCATCTCATGGGTCACCACGATCATGGTCATGCCTTCCCGGGCGAGGTCCTTCATGACGTTCAGGACCTCGTTGATCATCTCCGGGTCGAGGGCCGATGTCGGCTCGTCGAAGAGCATGATCTTCGGTTTCATGGCCAGGCCCCTCGCGATGGCAACCCTCTGCTGCTGGCCGCCCGAGAGCTCGGCCGGGTACTTGTGGGCCTGGTCATGGATACCGACCTTCTCCAGCAGCGCATAGGCAACCTCCTCGGCCTCCTTCCTGGGCACCTTCTTGACCTTGATGGGGGCAAGGGTGACGTTCTTCAGGACCGTGATGTGAGGGTAGAGGTTGTAGTGCTGGAAGACCATGCCGATATCCGCCCTGAGGCTGTTGATGTTCATGGAGCGGTCGTGGATATTCCTGCCCTCCACCAGGATTTCTCCCTGCTGGATCTCCTCCAGACGGTTGATGCACCTGATGAACGTGCTTTTCCCCGATCCGCTCGGGCCGCAGACGACAACCACCTCGCCCTTTTGGATATGTTCCGTTATGCCCTGAAGGACGTGGAAGTCACCGAACCACTTATGGATGTTTTCAACCCTGATCAAAACCGACCTCGATACGTGAAGATGTTTAACTTAAATACACTACGGGTGATAGGTAGACAGTGTCAAGCACAGAGATGCTTACACCGGGTGGATAATGAAAAAGGGAGGCCTCCCTGAGAGGCCTCCCTTGGTCATATGCGTTGAAATGTTACTGCGGGTGTAGCTCGCGGACTTACTTTGCCCGGGATGCAGCCGGTTCCTTGGAGGTCACCCTCGTTGCGAAACGGGCCGCGATGGCAACGAACGAGACAGCGCCGATAGCTATGAACGCGAGTGTCATGATTCCTTTCTCCTTTCCACCAGTACCTCTTCGATGAAACCCTTGAACCCTATGGCAATGCCGAGGATGAGACCGAGGAACGTGAAGTTCGGGGCCATGTTGGTGAGCTTGTCGATATACAGCCCCACATACAGGCCGAGGAAGGTCATGATGACCAGGATGAAGCTGAGTGCACTGATCCTGCCGATCCTTTTCAGCAGGGTCCTCGGCGGTCTGTAACGTTTCGGCTCTTCCACGGGGTGTCTCCCTGGTCAGCGCCTCAGAAGAGCTGTGCGATCACCTGCCTGGCCGGACCGGAGTTCAGGCCCACCAGCACAACGATGAGGACGAACACTGCGGTGGCTTCCACCGGGGTGAGGCCGAGCACGCGATACATGAACCTGATCCCGATACCCGTGAGGAACAAGCAACCGATGACTATCCAGAGCGCTACCATTTTTTTCTCCTTTATGTGCTTTCTTTGATGAATGAGAAGGCAATGTTCATGCCAGCGTCCTCGTATTTTCAACTATTTGAAAATAAAAGATAAAATAAATATGAAGCCAAAGGCCGAATGTCAATTTGACAAGGGGGCGGGTTTGGAGGGCCGATGGAGTGACAAAATGACAAAAAAAGAAAAAGCAGGAAAATCCTCATGTCATTGTGTCAGGATGGATGTTCAGACAGCGCGGCGGAGGTTTTCTTCCGGATCACGGCATGGCAACGGAGCCGAAGCCCCTCTTGGTGGGGGTGTATCTGATTTCGAGTCTCCTGGCCACCCTGGACATGCTGTAGCTGCAGATGAAATACATCACGGCAATGGTGGTGTAGATCTCGAAGGGATAGATCATGAGCCGGTTGTTCAGGGTCTGAGCCACGGTGGTGAGCTCGAAGACGCCGATGATGTAGGCGAGCGACGTGTCCTTGAACAGTGCGATGAACTGCCCCACGAAGGCCGGGATCATCAACTTGAGGGCCTGGGGCAGCACCACGCGGCGCATGGTCTGGTAGTACGACAGTCCGGATGCCGTGGCCGCCTCGATCTGTCCCTTGGGGATGGCGCTTACCCCGGCCCGTACGATCTCGGCCAGGTATGCGCCCGAGAATATGGTGAACGAGATCGTGACGCTCCAGAACACGTCGATCTGCATGCCCGTGACGATGGGGGAGAAGAAGTAGACCCAGAAGATGACCATGATGAGCGGGTTGCCCCTGATGATCTCGATATAGAGCACGCTGGGCGTGGACACGAGGGGATTCCTGCTCAGCCGGCCGATGCCGATGAACAGGCCGATGAAGAAGCTCACGGTCAGGGAGATGAAGGCCAGTATGACGCTCAGGCTCAGACCGCCGAGCCCGTGGAAGATCTCGCCGGGGCCGCCTTGCGGAAAGAGCCAGATGAAGAGTGAGCGGAGGTTGGTGAAGATCACGTCCCAGTTGTACCGGTAGATCATGAGGCCGATGACGGCGATGAGCCCGAGGGAGAACAGACCGAAGAAGGCCTTCGTCGATGCGACCAGAACCTTCCAGACCTGCTCGGCCAGTCGTGACCAGATCGAGGCATACACGGCCTCCTCGCGGACCGGTGCATACTCGCCGAGTTTGAAGGCCCGTTTGCAGGCGCTCATGAAAAGCCCTGCGCCTCTTCCCACGAGAAGAATGGGGCGGAAGAGCAGGGCGAAGAACCGGTCGACGGCATTGAGCTTCTTCGCCTGGCCGATGGCCAGGTGGTGGTTGATGGAATTCATGATGAGCGAGATGCTCAACGACATGCTCAGGTAGATGACGGAGGCCGCCGAGGTGGCCTCAAACCCCCTGAAGGTGAAGGACTCGATCTGCTGGGACTGCCAGCACAGCTCGGCCACGCCGATGGTCATGGCCAGTGAGGAGTTCTTCATGTTGTTGAGAAACTCACTTCCCAGCGGCGGGATGATGATGCGGAAGGCCTGGGGGAGGACGACCCGGCGCAGCATCTGGGAGGCGGTGAGACCCGACGAGAGGGCCGCCTCGATGTGGCCGTGCGGTATGGCCTGGATGCCGGCCCTGACCACCTCGGCCACGAAGGCCCCGGTGTAGACGCCCAACCCGCAGGTGGCGGCCCAGAATTCATAGTTGTGCTCGTTGAGGAAGACCCTGACCCCTTCCGGCAGGCCCATGGGGAATGCGAAGTACCAGAAGAAGAGCTGGACCAGCAGGGGGGTGTTCCGGAAGAACTCCACGTAGGCCGTGGCCAGGGCATAGGTGGGTTTGAAGCTCGACAGCCTGGCTATGCCGAAAATGGTCCCGAGGAGGAGTGCGATCCCCGTGCTGATGAGCGATATCTTGATGGTGAGATACAGGCCCTTGAGGAGCCATACGCCGAAGATCTCATGGTAGGTGGGGTTGACCTCCCACAGGACGGCCCAGTGGAAGTCGTACCCGATGTCGCCGTGCTTGAAAACGGCATAGACGATCAGGACGATGAAAGCAACGACACCGATCTGCTGGAGCGTGTATTTCGTGTTCGGCTTCATATCTCCCGATTGATCTCCCCGGACATCCTCGTATACCGTTCCGGTGGGAAAAAATCTGCGGCCCGCTTACCCGGGCCGCAGATATGCAGTCAAGTTTATGTCTCTTTTCCCCTTACGGCCACATCTCGATCTTCTCGGTCATGGGGAAGTAGTAGGGAGTCTTAGGCCCGTACCACTTGTCGTAAATCTTCATGTAGGTTCCGTCGGCCCACATGTCCTGGAGCGCGAAGTTTATGGAATCACGCCAATCGCTGTCGTTCTGCGGAACGCCGATGCCGTAGGGCTCGCTGCTGAAGAAATCGCCCACGAGCTCGTACTTGCCGGGCTCCTTGGCTGCGTAGCCGATCAGGATGGTGCTGTCCGTTGTCCATCCTGCAACCTTGTCCTGCTGCAGTGCCAGGAAGCAGGAGGGCTCATCCTGGAAGCTGATGACGTTCTTTGTGGCGTTGGGATCGCCGAGCTTCTTCAGGAGCTCCATGGCGTTCTTCTCGCTGGTCGTACCCTGCATGGATGCGAGCTTCTTTCCTTTGAAATCCTTGAGGCTCTTGAATTTGCCCTTCTTGGCCAGGATCTTCTGCCCGTCGAAGAAGTAAGTGATGGAGAAGTCGATGGTCTTGTCGCGCTCGCGCTTGTGGGTCATGTTGGCCACGGACATGTCGATCTGGTCCGAGGTCAAAAACGAAATCCTGGTCTTGTTGTTCAACTTGATGCGCTCGACCTTGAGGTCCTTGCCCATGTAGCCGCCGATTCTCTTGACCACTTCCTCGGCGATGTCCACATCGAATCCGACCCACTCGTTCTTGTCGTTGAAGTAGGCGGCCGGGATGCTGTTGTACATCAAGCCAACCCGCACGACGCCGGTCTTTTCGACCTTGTCGTAGGTGGCCCCTGCAAAGGCCGGTCCGGCAAGTAGTGCAAGAACCAGTGCAACCACTATCCCCGTCAGTACTTTTTTCATACCCTCCTCCTTATGTGAAAGGTCTTCCCACAAGATGCGTTAACCCCCTAATGGGTCAGGATCTTGCTGAGGAACAGCTTCGTCCGCTCGTGTTTCGCCCCCGAGAAGAACTTGTCGGGCGGGGCGCTTTCGATGAGCTGGCCTTCGTCCATGAACACCACCCGGTTTGCCACCTCCCTGGCGAACCCCATCTCATGGGTGACCACCACCATGGTCATGCCTTCCCGGGCAAGGGTCTTCATGACGTCGAGCACCTCGTTGATCATCTCAGGGTCCAGGGCCGATGTCGGTTCGTCGAAGAGCATGATCTTGGGCCGCATGGCGAGCCCCCGGGCGATAGCCACCCGCTGCTGCTGGCCGCCCGAGAGCTGGTCCGGATAGGAACCGGCCTTCTCGGAGATGCCGACTTTCTTCAGCAGTTCGTGGGCATAGGCCTCGGCCTCGTCTTTTTTCTGCTTGCGCACGTAGACGGGTGCCAGCGTGATGTTATCCAGGACCGTCATGTGCGGGTAGAGGTTGAACTGCTGGAACACGAAGCCTATCTCTTCCCGCACGCGGCGCAGGTTGATCTTGGGGTCGTGGATGGGCATGCCGTCCACATAGATCTCGCCGTCCTGAATAGGTTCGAGCTTGTTGATGCATCGGATAAGGGTGCTCTTGCCGGAGCCCGAGGGCCCGCAGATGACGACCACCTCTCCGGCGTCAACGTGGAAGTCGACGTTGTTGAGCACGTGGAGTTCTCCGAACCACTTGTTCACCTGCTTGAACGTGATCATGTGTGCTCCTGCCTCGTGCTCTTGATCGATCATGGGAATACGGGCCTCAAAGACTATAGAGGAGGAGCCCTCGGGGTGTCAAGCGGGGGATCGAAGGGAGCGAGAGAGGAAAGTCCGGGGTCTTACCTCGGCCGGTCTTCTGCCGAGCGTCGGATCTTCGCCACGATGGAGTCCATGACCAGACCGGTCAACGACGGCACGAGCCGCTTCGCCATGTTGATGAACCTGGCTTCCATGCCCGGGATGATGAGGAACCTCCCCCTCTCCATGCCGTGCAGCATGGCCCCGGCGACATCCTCCGGGTTCATGATCCCCGCGTTTCCGGCCAGGGCCCTGGTTTCGGCAGGCTTGGTCAGATCCTCGCGGGCGAGCCCCGGGGTGTCCGTATCGGGCGGGCACAGCACGGAGACCCGTATCCCGTAAGGTTTCACCTCGCTGCGCAGGGACTCGGACATGCCGATGATAGCGAACTTGGTGGAGCAGTATGCCGTATAGCCGAAGACGCCCATGATGCCTGCGATGGAAGAGACGTTCACGATGTGTCCCCCCGTGGTTTTCATGGAAGGAACGAGGGCTGCCAGCACGTTCCAGATGCCGTAGAGGTTGGTCTTCACGGACAGGTCGAACATCTCGTAGGGTATGCGTTCGAAATACTCCGGGTACGCGATGCCGGCGCTGGTGATCACCACGTGAGGGGTCCCGAACTCCCTGAGTGCATCGGCCAATCCGGATGATACCGCGACATGGTCCGTCACGTCGAGGCTCTTCCACACGAGACGTTGGCCGGGTGAAACCCGTCGGGATTCGATCTCCGTGGAGGCCTGCTGCAGGACCTCGGGCCTGCGGGCGAAGATGAAGACGTTCGCCCCGAGGCCTGCGAACAGCTTCGCACAGGAGAGGCCTATGCCGCTTGATCCGCCGGAGATATAGACATTCCTTCCCAGGTAACGGTCGCTCTTCCCCATGGCGCCACCTCCCGCATCCATACTACCATCAATTGCAGCGTCATCCCATGGCCCATCGTACGCACGGATGCCGGAATACCCATACAATTTTCCTTTGCACGTATGCACCTCTGTGTTATCATTGATTATATGGCAACGAGAAGGCACTCCTTCATCAATAGTGCCAAGGTCGTCTGGATCAGCCTCTGGGCAGCCATTGCCACACTGATCGTGTTTCTTCCCGTGACACTGGCGGCGCTCCTGAGCACGACAGGGAACCTTGCATTTACGCTCTCCAAGGTCTGGGCTCACATCATGCTCAAGGCCACCTGCGTTAAGCCCGTGATCAGGGGGCGGGAGAAGATCAGGCCCGGACAGTCGTACATCATCATCAGCAACCACCAGTCGGAGTTCGACATCCTTGCCATCGTCACCACGCTGGGCATCCAGTACCGGTGGATCATCAAGAAGGAGCTCCGCAAGGCCCCCATGTTCGGGTATGCCCTCTATGCTTCACGCAACATCTTCATCGACCGGGGCGACCCGGAGCAGGCGATGCAGAGCATAAGGAACGGGCTTGGGCGGCTGCCCGACGGGGTGAGCGTGATGTTCTTCGCCGAGGGGACGCGCTCGGCCGACGGCAGCATCGGAACCTTCAAGAAGGGAGGGTTTCTCATGGCGCTGGAAAAGGGCCTGCCCATCCTGCCGGTCACGGTGAACGGCAGCCGCAAGGTGCTCCCGAAGAAGAGCCTCATCTTTCATCCCGGTCCCATCGAGGTGGTGGTGGCCGACCCCATCGAAACCAGGGGATACACCAGGGAGAACCTGCAGGACCTCGTGAACTTGACCAGGGATGCCATCATCGCCAACTTCAATCCCGACTACCCGTCACACCCGGGGCATTGACACCGCAGCCCCTCCATCCCATTATATCCTTGAGACCCGTGCTGAGATCGTTTATGGGAATCCATCCCATGGTAGCGGGAGAACGGTTATGCAGAGTAAATCGGGAGGTGCCTCAACCATGGACAGAAACGTACTGAACGCCAAGCTCGACAAGATGTTCTATCCTGCGTCAGTGGCCGTGGTAGGGGCCTCGGAAGTCCCGGTGAAGTGGGGCAACCTCATCCTCACCTCCATCCTGGGGTGGGAATTCAAGGGCAAGGTCTTCCCGGTGAACCCGAAGAAGGATACGATCCTCGGGCTGCCGTGCTATCCGAGCATAACGGCCATCCCCGAGGCAGTGGACCTGGCCGTGCTCGTTATCCCGGCCCCCCATATCCCCGGGGCCATGCGGGAGTGCGCGGCCAAGGGAATCTCCGCAGCCGTAGTGATATCGTCGGGATTCAGGGAGATGGGCGAGGAGGGCGCCCGCATCGAGCGGGACACCGTGGAGATCGCCCGGGATGGCGGCATCGTCTTCATGGGTCCCAACACCATGGGCATCGCGTCGGCCCACGGCCGTCTCGAGGCCCTGCCCACACCCACGGGGCCGAAGCCCGGCGGGCTCTCGATCATATCCCAGAGCGGCAACCTTGGTCTCCAGATCCTCAAGTGGATCGCCCACAAGGGGATCGGCCTGTCCATTTACGCGGGCACCGGAAACGAGGCCATGCTGCATGCCGGCGACCTGCTCGCCTACATGGGGGGCAAGGACGAGGTGAAGGCCGTTGCCATGTACATGGAAGGCATCACCGACGGCAGGGAGTTCATGGAGATCGCCTCCGAGGTGACCAGGCGCAAACCGGTGATCGCCCTGAAGGCGGGGCGCTCCCAGGCGGGATCCAAGGCCGCCCAGTCGCATACCGGCTCAATGGCCGGATCCTATGCCACGTACAAGGCCATGTTCTCCCAGGCGGGCATCGTCCAGGTGAGCACTCCTTCGGAGCTTCTGGATACATCCGCGGCGTTGACGCTTCTGCCCATACCCCGTACCAACCGCGTGGCCGTCATGACCATGGGGGGAGGGTGGGGTATCATCGCTGCGGACGAGTGCGAGGACAGAGGGCTGGTCCTTCCCCCGCTTTCACCCGAGATCATAGCTGACCTCGACACGAAGCTGCCCCAGTACTGGAACCGGAGGAACCCGGTGGACGTGGTGGGAGAGGGCGACCCCGAGCTCTACCTCCATGTGATCGGGGCCCTGGCCCGATGGAAGGAGGTGGATTCCGTGATCGCCCTGGGCATCGTGGGCAGGTCGGGTTATGTGGAGGATTTCATCGCCTGCCAGGAACGCCTCGACGGCAAGCTCTACAGCAGGGAGCTCAAGCTCGCCGTGCTCAAGGCACAGATCCAGGCGGAAGACCGGGTCATGTCGGGCATCTCCAGGATCCAGAAGGAGACGGGCAAGCCCATTCTCGTGGTGGGGCTCAAAGAGGAGGGGCTCACCATGCGGGAGACAGACTATGGAGCGGTTATCAGCCTGTCCAGCCCGGAGGAGGCGGTGAACATCATCGCCCACATGGCTGGGTACGGGAGGTACCTGGCGGGGCTGAAGTAAGCACGGGTTCAGGCGGGACAGGGAATGGTGGCATATCTGTAATAACGCCGCGTTACTGCGAAGAACAGCCACAAGTGATCCCGGGTTACCCTCATGGACTTCAGGACGACACCCTGCCGATCGCCCGTTCCAGGGCAGGCACCATGGCCTCGGCCAGGACCTCGTGACCCTTTTCGTTGGGCAGCCGGACATCCTTCTGGACGAGATCCGCGGTCTGCAGCCTCTTGTCGAGCAGGTACCCGGCCCACCAGGTGTGCACGGCGACCATCCGGCAGTCCAGGTCCTGGCAGACCTCACGGATGGTGCGGTAGTAGATGTCCACCGCGTCCATCTCGTAGGGGTTGTCGAAGGTGTGCGACGTGGGCATGAGGATGAGTGGGTCGAAGAGCTCCCTGGCCAGGCGTACCATGCGCACCAGGTTCTCCTTGAATTCCGACCGGTAGACCGGGAAGAACGCATCGTCGATGCCGAAGTGGATGACAAGGAGCTCCGGCCTGAACGGGGCGATGTCCTCATGGAAGGTCCCTATCCCGTCAAAGGAGTTCTCCCCGGGCCGCGAGCGGTTGATCAGGTCGACGCCCCTTTCCCTGCAGACGTCGCGCACGATCTCGACGTACCCGCGGCTCACCCCGACCCCGGCAGCGATGCTCCCTCCCCGGACGAGCACCCTCGGCATTATCGTTCGTCCGGCAGGGGGATCCGGGATTCGCAGGGCACACCGGTCTGGCAGAGGCCGCAGCTGTACCCGTCGAAGCCGTAGTTCGCCTTGATATAGGGTATGACGCTGCCGAAGATGTACTCGAAGCATTTGGCCTTGTCGTGGCCATTCTCGGTTATGGCGCCGGCAGGGCAGCGCGCCGCGCACTTTCTGCAGGTGTTCTTCGAGAAGTGCAGGCAGTACTGGGTATGCGATGTGTAGGGCCTCGGTGTCGGGGAAATCCTGACGGCCGCCACCACGGAGCCTGCGCGCATGGCCTTGCCGGCAGGTGTTATGAGGCCGTCGCACAGACCGAAGGTGCCGAGGCCGGATACGAAGGCCGCATGACGCTCCGACCAGTTGGATGCGAACCCGAACCGATCAGAGTTCTGCCAGGAAAAGCCCTGCAGAAGGGTGGGGGCCGCGGCCTCAATGCCCGATGCCTGGAGGCTCTCCACCACATGCCGTTTCAGCCGGTCGTTGATCTCCTCTCCGAAGGTGCGCGAACGCGCCCAGCGTCGCGACGGCACAGCGGTCTCCTTCCGGTTGTCCGCCTTTGTGGGCCTGGTCTGGGGAAGAATCCAGCTGATCACGGTGAGCCCCGAGGCGGGGAGGGAAGAGCCCGGGAAGGCCTGGGCAAAGGCTTCCGAAGGGGTCCAGTGAAAGGGGCCCACGGCCTCCTTGAGGGATTGCCAGGCAGGGTCGTCACCCCCGGAGAAGCCGACGAGGGGCTCGTCCCAGGCCCGTTCGCCCGGTTGGTCCCAGAGCGAGTTGCTGGATGGGTCAGCAAGGAACGAGCCGATCAGGGAGCGTATCCTGAGGGATGGATCGGATTTCATGTCATCACCCATGGTGTCCTCCTCGAGTGCATACCCGTGGTATAGCATATCCCGTCATCCAATGGTACCCGCCGGACGGGCAGGAAAAGTTCTTGGAAACGGCAGCGATTATTTCCTCGTAGGGATGATGTCCTTCATGAAGGGGCAACACATGGTTTTGTCTGGGAGAATGGACGATCGTGAGCGCCGCCTGTTCCGGAGGCGTGAATGAACCAGAAGGAAACGGATGAGCAGCATTTCCTATAACTATTGGTTTCCAAAGGATGAAAATTGAATATGCCGTGAAAATACGGGTTGACATAAATCGAGATGCTATTGTAAGAGTCCTGGACACACGAAAAAGGTGTTGAAAAGCAGTTCTGGAGCCGGTTTATCAGTACGACAGTCGTCAGCCGGAAGGTGCGGCTGATGCTATATGATAGTCTTTCCCCGGGATCTCATGTATAGGGAAGAATGCTACGGCAGCAAGAGAAGAATGAAGAAGGATGCTTCCGAGAACGCTATCCCGCATCGGGATGTATCAATAAAGGAAGGTAGCCAATGCTCGTAGTCGCATGTATCAAACAGGTGCCCGACACCACACAGGTCAAGATCGATCCGGTAACCAACACCCTTGTACGCGAAGGGATACCTTTCATCATGAACCCCTTCGACACCCATGCCCTGGAGGAGGCCCTGCGCCTGAAGGACAAGTACGGCGTGCGGGTGGCGGCTCTGTCCATGGGGCCGCCCAACGCGGAGATAACGCTGCGCAAGGCACTGTCCCTGGGGGCCGACGAGGTCTTCCTGCTGTCGGACCGTGCCTTCGGGGGAGCGGACACCCTGGCCACCAGCATGGTCATTGCCGAGGCGGTCAGGAGGCTTTCCCAGAAGGAGGAGCTGGCCCTGGTGATCTGCGGCAAGCAGACCATCGACGGCGATACCGCCCAGGTGGGACCGGGCATTGCCCTCCGCATGAACCTGGTGCCGCTGACCCTGGTGGACCGCATCGTGGACCTCGACCTCGGCTCCAAGAAGATCACGGTGAGCAGGAAGCTCGAAGGCCGCCACGAGATCGTCCAGGCGAAGATGCCCGCCCTGCTGACCGTGGTCCGGGAGATCAACAAGCCCCGGTATCCGTCCGTCCCCATGCGTCTGGAGGCCCAGGACATGACGGTGGAGCTGTGGGACAACAAGGTCATGAACCTCGATGTGAACCAGATCGGGCTCAAGGGGTCGCCCACCGCGGTGAGGAAGATCTTCTCGCCTGAGCGCGAGCAGGGCGAGATCATCGGCGACGGTGTGGGAGACCCGGCCGGCACGGCGAAGCTCCTGGTGGAGAAGCTGGTACAGAAGGAACTGCTGGCCCTCTAAGGCGCAGCACGATCCATTCATAAAACAAGAGAGACAGATCAGATGGAAAAGCCAAAGAAAGTCAAGAAGCCTAGAGGGAAAGCATCTCTCATCCCCAACAAGTGTATCTCCTGCGGGGCCAGGTGCCAGAGCGCCTGCCCGGCGGAAGCCATCGAGATGACCGAGAAGGGCGAGCCGGTCATCGATCAGGCAAAGTGCATCGGGTGCCAGAAGTGCATCAAGATATGCCCGGCCGAGGCCCTGGAGATGTTCTTCACCCCCGAGGAGCTGGAGATCCTCAAGCAGCTCGCCGCCGAGAAGGGCGCCGCAGCCGCAGAGGAGGAGGAAGACTCCGAAGAGGCCAAGCTGAAGAAGTTCCTTGCCCAGTACCGGGGCGTGTGGGTCTTCGTGGAGCAGACCGACTGCACCCCGGCCAAGGTCTCGTGGGAGCTTCTCGGGATCGGTGCGCAGCTCGCCGGCGCCCTGCAGGTGGAGCTCTGCGCGGTGGTTCTCGGCCACAACGTCGAACGGCTCTGCCAGGAGGCGTTCTCCTACGGCGCCACCAAGGCGTACCTCATCGATGACCCGTTACTGCACCACTACCGGACGGCGACCTACCTGGAGGGATTCTGCTCCCTGGTGGAGAAGTACAAGCCCGAGGTCGTGCTCATGGGCGCCACCGGTCTCGGCAGGGACCTGGCGGGTGCCGTGGCCACGCGGCTCAAGACGGGCCTGACGGCCGACTGCACCGGCCTCGGCATCGACGAGAAGCGGCAGCTGCTGCAGACTCGTCCCGCCTTCGGCGGCAACATCATGGCCACCATCTTCTGCGAGCAGAGGCGGCCGCAGATGGCGTCCGTCAGACCCCACGTGATGCCCATGCCGGCGAAGAACGAGGGTGCCACGGGTGAGATCGTCCGCGAACCCATCAACCTGAAGGAAGACGATGTCCTCACCAAGGTCCTCGAGGTCATCAGCGACGCCGGCCACCTGGACAGCGTCGACATCGGCGGTGCGGAGTTCATCGTCTCCGGCGGCCGCGGCATGATGGCCAAGGAGAACTTCAAGATCCTGCAGGACCTGGCCGACGAGCTGGGCGGCGTGGTGGCGTGCTCCAGGAGTGCGGTGGATGCCGGATGGCTCCCCGTGGAGCGCCAGGTGGGGCAGACCGGCAAGACCGTACGGCCCAAGATCTACATCGCATGCGGCATATCGGGCGCCATCCAGCACCTGGTGGGCATGCAGGACTCGGACCTGATCATCGCCATCAACCGCGACAGGGAGGCCCCCATCTTCGAGGTGGCGACCTTCGGCATCGTGGGCGATCTCTTCCAGATCGTCCCGGCGATCACGGACCACATCAGGCAGGTGAAGGCCACCCGAGGGACACCCAAGGTCTGTTAGACGAGAGAATACGTAAGAAAAGGATATTTTCATGATACCGAATCCGAAAGTTTTCACGATTGTGTTTGTCGCCGCGATCCTCCTGTTCGTATGGAGCTGCGTGCGGCGTTTCAGCCTCGTCACCATCGGCAAGCCGGAAGACCGTTTCGATAACTTCCCAGCCAGGATTCGAGACACCTTCGTCTACGCCTTTGCCCAGAAGCGGGTACTGCAGAAGGCCTTCGGTCTCAACCACTTCATCCTGTTCTGGTCGTTCATGGTGTTGCTGCTGGCCAACGGGGAGTTCGTCCTGAAGGGCCTGCACCGGTCCATCACCTTCATGGCGCTGCCTGCGGTGATCCACAACCCCCTCTACTTCCTCTTCGACCTGGTCTCGCTCTTCGCCCTGCTCTGCGTGATCGTGGCGGGCATCAGGAGGATCGTGGCGCCGCCGTACCCCGAGGCCGTCACCGCCGACGCCTACTTCATCCTGGGCATGATCGCGGGCCTCATGATCGCCTACTTCAACCTGCACGGCCTGGAGATCGCCATCGGTGAGGTGACGGCAACCATGCCCATCTCGGCGGCGGTGGGCTCCGCGTTCTACGCGGGGATCACGCCCGAGGCGGCCCATCCGCTCATCGCCTTCTGGTGGTGGCTCCATGCGATCATCTTCCTCGTGTTCCTGAACTACCTGCCGTACAGCAAGCACATGCATATCCTGTCGTCCATACCGAATTGCTACTTCAGGCGCTTCGACAAGGCCAACACCCTGCCCGTGGAGACCTTCGTGAAGGGCGGTAAGTTCGGCGTGGAGACCATCGACCAGTTCACCTGGAAGGATCTCTTCGACTCATACTCCTGCACCGAGTGCGGCCGCTGCCAGATGGTGTGCCCGGCCTCCAACACGGGCAAGCCGCTCAACCCGAGGCAGGTCATTCACGACCTGAAGATCAACCTGCTCGCCAACGGCCCCGTCATGAAGGACGGCGGCAAGCCGGTCCTGCCGCTCATCGGAGACAACGGCGAGGGCAGCATCACCGAGGATCAGATCTGGTCGTGCACCAGCTGCGGCGCGTGCATGGAGGTCTGCCCGGTCTTCATCGAGCAGATGCCCAAGATCCTCCAGCTCAGGCGCTACCTGGTGGAGATGAAGGCCCGGTTCCCCGAGGAGCTCTTGAACCTCTTCGAGAACATGGAGCAGCGGAGCAACCCCTGGGGCATCGCACCCACCGAGCGGACCAAGTGGTGCTCCCAGCTCACAGTGAAACCCTTCGACAACACCTGCGAGTACCTCCTGTACGTGGGCTGCGCAGGCGCCTTCGACGCCCGCAACAAGCAGGTGACCGTGGCCCTGGCCGGCATCCTGGATGCGGCCGGTGTCTCCTGGGGCATCCTGGGCAAGGAGGAGATGTGCTGCGGAGACTCGCTGCGCAGGCTGGGCAACGAGTTCGTCTTCGACCGGATGGCCAGGGACAACGTGAAGCTCTTCAAGGAAAAGGGCGTGAAGAAGATCATCACCATGTGCCCCCACTGCTTCTCCACCCTGAAGAACGACTACCGGCAGTACGGGTTCGACGGCGAGGTCATCCACCATGCCGACTTCATCGACGGCTTGCTCAAGTCGGGCAAGCTCAAGCTCAAGAAGACCGTGGACATGGGCAAGGTGGTCTTCCACGACTCCTGCTACCTGGGACGGCACAACGACATCTACGACTCCCCGCGGTCCGTCATCGGCAGGGCCACGGGCAAGGCGCCCCTCGAGATGGAGCGCAACGGCAGCCAGTCGTTCTGTTGCGGCGCGGGCGGCGGCAGGATGTGGATGGAGGAGCACCTCGGCACGCGCATCAACCTGGAGCGCGTCGACGAGGCCCTCAGGACGAGTCCCGACACGGTCTGCGTGACCTGCCCCTACTGCATGACCATGTTCGACGACGGCCTCAAGGACAAGAACGCGGACAAGGTCTCGGTGAAGGACATCGCCGAGGTCGTGGCGGACGGCCTGAGATAGCAAGCGGACGTTTTCAGCTGAAGAGCGCAAAGGCCCCCGGCTCATGAAGCCGGGGGCCTTTGCGTTGAGCTGATCTATATCCGGCCGGTTCGCTCAGTCGGACAGATAGTACTCCACCGTGGACACCACCCTGACCTTCTTGATGTATGGCGTGTTGGCGTCCCTGTCTTCTATGGTGAACTGGCCTTGGGAGGCGCTCCTGATCTTGCCCAGCGTGCTCTTTGAATCCTGGGCGAACTTGACTGCCACCTCCCTGGCATTCTTCGTCGCTTCCTCGATCATGGCGGGCTTCAGGTCGTTGAGCCGGGTGAACAGGAAGGTCGTCTTGAACTCGTAATCCTGGCCGGAGACCGCCACCCCCTGCTTGCCGAGATCCACGAGCATCTTCATGGAGCGCCTCACGAGGTCGACCTTGTCCGTGTACACGCTTATGGTCGAGGTGCCCGAGTATCGGAACATGCCTCTGTCCGCCCCGGTGTAATCCTGGGCAAGCCTGTCCGTTATGGCAGGCGCCGACGTGAAGATCTCGCTCTCGGAGAAGCCGTTCTTCTTGAGGAAATCCACGATGACGGCGTTCTTCTTCTGAATCCTGGTGGCGAGCGTGTTCAGATCGTTGTCCGCCTCCTTGAAGGGGATGGGCCAGATGGCGACATTCGCCTGCACCTCCCTCTCGGAGAGGCCCTTGACGGTGATGGTGCGGTCCAGAGCCTTGATCTTGAGGACGCTTGCGGATACCAGGTATCCGAGCAATGCAAGGCCGAGGCAGAGAAAAGCCCCCAGTACGAATGCCGCCTTTGTTCTCTTTTCACTCATACGTTACCCCCGGCATTCTCATGAACATTCCGGATGATATTCCCCGTGGAGCAGAAGATCCCGGGAGATGAGATAATAATCGGCTTTTTGATAGCCGATCTCCCTGAGCTCCAGACGGAAAGAGAAAAATATCACCGCACCCGGACGGGCCTGCCATCCCGGGTGGATGTCCGTATCCTGCTACTGTCCGGCCTGGCCCGTGACGAAGCCCTTGGAGAAGCCCCCCGTATCCGCAGGTGTGCCTGCGATCTGGGAGAGGTAGGCTGCGCCCAGCGTCTTGATGTGCTCGCCCACGTTGTCGAAGTAGTTGTAGTGGACCTGCTCCTCGTCGATGATGGTCTCGAAGAGCTTCATGCTGATGCTGTCCCCGCTCTCCCGGCACACCTGGGCAAAGGTGTTGTACACGTCGATGGTGTCGTCTTCCAGCCCTGCATCGAAGGGGAAGATGGCCTCCACCTTCTGTCCCTTATCCACCTTGGCAGCCAGATCCGTGGTGGGTTCTCCTCCCAGTTCCTTGATGCGCTCGGCGAACATCTCGGCGTGGCGCATCTCGTCGATGGCGATGAGCTTCACCTTGGCGGCCAGGTCGCCGTAGTCCCTGTCGTCGAGGTTGTAGTGCTGATTCATGTATTGGCTGATGGCGTGAAGCTCCATGGAGCGAGCCTTGTTCAGCACCTCGATCACCTTCTTCTTCCGCTGGTCCCGTGAACCCTGAGCCATACTTCATCTCCTTTCTCATGAAATAATCAGGCACCCCGGCGCGTATCGGTGGTGCATGGACGGCAGCAGTGACATGGCATCTGCAGACATCATCATTATAGGGGGGTTCACGCCTGAGTTCAATAGATTGAGATGCTTATACAGGATCTCATGAGACGACCGGTCAACGGGGATAGCTGCCGATGGCCCGGGTCATCCTGTCGAGGGCCTCGGCCAGCAGGCTGCGGGGGCAGCCGAAGTTGAGGCGCACGAACCCGGCCCCTCCGAAGTCTCTGCCGTCGGACAGGCCGACCCCGGCATCCTCGAAGAAGGCCGCCGGGTCAGACGTATCGAGTCCCCGGCAGTCGATCCAGGCGAGGTAGGTGGCCTCGACGTGGTGCATGCCGATGCCCGGGGTCTTCGCCACGAAGGCCTCCACCAGGTCGCGGTTTGCCCGGAGGTAATCGAGCAGGGCGCACCTCCAGTCTTCGCCGTCGCGGTAGGCGGCCAGGGCCGCGGTGAAGCCCAAAGCGTTCACATGGGGCACGATGCCGTTCATGGCGGCCTTGAACGCGGAGCGCAGCCCCACCTCGGGGATGACGGCCAGGGAGCATCCCAGTCCGGGGAGGTTGTAGGTCTTGCTGGGGGCCAGCAGGGTGATGGTCTGCCGGGCGATCTCCTCGTCGAGGGCCGCCACCGTGATGTGTCCCTTATCCTTGTCGAGGACGAGTCCGCAGTGAATCTCGTCGGAGCAGATGACGACCTTTCGCTCGAGGCAGGTGCGGGCGAGCTCCAGGAGTTCGTGCCTGGAAAAGACCCGCCCCGTGGGGTTCTGGGGGTTGCAGAGGATGAACATGCGGGTGCGGTCCGTGATGGTCCGTGCCAGGGCCTCGAAGTCGAAGACGTACCCGTCATTGCCTTGTCCGTGGGGCACGGTGACCAGCGACCGATGGGCAAGGGCGGGGGCGCTCAGGAAGGGGGGGTAGACCGGGACGGCGGTCAATACCTCGTCACCGGGTTCTCCCACGGCGCGGCAGGCGATGTTGAGCCCGGTGACCAGGCCGGGCAGCCAGACGATCCACTCCGGCCTCACCTTCCAGGCGTGGTCTCGCTCCAGCATGTCAAGCACCGTTTCCAGGAGGTCGTCCGGAGGCAGGGTGTATCCGAAGACGCCGTGCTCCACGTGCGCGTGAAGGGCCTTCAGGACGGCAGGCGGCGCCTTGAAGTCCATGTCCGCCACCCACAGGGGGATGACGTCCCTCCCCCGGTACCGGTCCCACTTGAGGCTCGAGGTACTATGGCGGTCCACCGGGGTGTCGAAGTCGAAACGGTTTCTCGTGTCAGGTGTGTTCATGGCGTTTACCTGCAGAAAGGGCGAGGAGAAGCAGGATACCGGCAAGGATCGCCACGTCGGCCACGTTGAAGATGCCGGTCCTGACGGACCCGATCCCCAGGTTCATGAAATCGATGACACGTCCGTCATGGAGCATCCGGTCGATCAGGTTCCCCAGGCCCCCGCCGAGAACGAGCGACAGGGCCGCAGCCTGACCTGCAGCGAGCCGCTTCGAGAACAGGAGGTACAGCAGCATGCCTGCCAGGATCATCCCGACCAGGAGGATGAAGATCCCATAACGCAGCTCCTCGGGTACATTCGTACCCAGGCCGAGGAAGGCCCCCTGGTTCTCGGCGTACTGCAGACGGAAGAGGCCGTGGAGGAACTCGACGGCCCCGGACTCCTGCAGGTGCGTCCTGGCGATGGCCTTGGTCGCCTGATCGCAGCCTGCACAGGCGGATAGGAGCGAAAGGGCCGGCAGGATTCTCTTTACGCGCGCCATGGACGGACTGTCTCCCCCTTCATCATGGAATCACCCGGCGTCCGTAGTACAGGTGCCCGCACTCCACCTCCCCGAAATCAGCGACCCCGGGGAGGTGCCCCCACTTCTCGAAACCGAACTTCTCAAGGATCCCCACGCTTGCCGTATTGATATCGAGCAGGATCGCGAAGAGCGTCCTGATCTCCAGGGACGGGCAGCGATCGACGGCACGGGCGATCAGGCGCGAGCCGATGCCCCGGCGGCGGAAATCCTCGTGGACGTAGTAGCTGATCTCGGCCGTATGCCTGAGCGCCATGCGCCCGGGCCGGTACGGGCTGATGCTGCACCAGCCCGTCACCGTGCCCCCGTCCTCGGCGACGAAGACGGGGTGTGTGTAGGGATGGTGCTCCTCCAGCCACGATGTCCTGTCCCCCACGGAGATCGGGGTCAGGTCGGCGGTTGCTGTCCGCATCGACACGGCCTGGTTGTAGATCTCCACGATGGCAGGGAGGTCGTCGGGGACTGCAACCCGTATGCCTGTGGCAGGGGGTGGGGTGGGGGTCATCCGGCGTTCCCCTCCGGTGTGTTCCCGAATGCCGCACCGGAGATCCCTCGCGCATGATCCCTGACATCCACGGGCCATGGATCGGTCAGTTCGTGGAAACGATCCGGGTCTCCCGCGAACAGGGCCCTGGTTGCCTCCTCGAACCCCGGCAGGTCCCCCGCCATGGCGGACATGAACCGGTATGCCGCCTCCTGGGCGCGACGGACTCTGTCCCTGCCGCCGCTGGCGCGCCTCGCCTCTTCGACGAGCTTGCGAAGCGCCACGGAGGCGCCTCCCGGCTGGCTGTTCAGCCAGTCCCAGTGCCGCGGCAGCAGGGTGACCTCCCGGGAGACGACGCCCAGTCTGGGGCGGCCCGGTCCGCGGGGTGCAGAGGCCTGTTCCATTCTTACGGCAGGCTTGTCAAGCCGTTTCATGACCTCTTCCAGGGTGCCGCGGAAATCCACTTCCACAAGCTCGCTCGATGAGTCGTCGAAGATCAGGACCGATGCCCGTTCCCCCCGGTCGATCACCTCCTTCGCCTTCCTGGCCACCTCGAGGAGATCCCCCGAAGCGATGCGACGGCTGCCTTCGAACGCTGTGCAGCGGTGCATATCCTGTGCATCCACCTCTCGTTGCCCCCCTTGTTCGTGAGTGGGACGTTTATACCCGGGTATTATTGGATTGTCAATAATACCCGGGTGGAAATATGTCTCCTGCCCGGTTGCCCCCTGCCTTTCTCACCCTGAACAGTGACCTACAAAGGCATAGTATTTGTTCCCCGGGATGAGCTCCATGGCACAGGCGCGCTCGAAACCCGCAACAG
Organism: Thermodesulfobacteriota bacterium; assembly: GCA_036834365.1. Taxonomy (GTDB): domain Bacteria; phylum Desulfobacterota; class Desulfomonilia; order UBA1062; family UBA1062; genus MWEI01. The sequence goes on from DAITOA010000025.1 coordinate 28,479, forward strand.
TCATCTGCTGCAGCAGTTCGTCCTTGCCCGGCAGTCTCCCCCAGCCCCTGGTGGAGGCGTGGATGAGATTCACCAGCTCGAACTCGATGCTGCCGCCGGCGCACCCGGTGGTCAGCAGGATCCGGCCGTTCGGACCGAGGAGGTCACGCAGGTGACGAAGCAGCTCAATGCGCTCCTGAACCGGGAAGTAGTAGATATTGTTGTAGAGCGTCAGCACGTCGAACACCCCGTCGGGGCGGTATGTCCGGACATCCTCGACCTCTATCTCCACACGGTCCTTTAGGCCCATCGCCCGGACAGTGCTGCGGGCCGCCTCGGCCACGCGGGGATCGAGTTCCAGCCCGACGGCGGTCAGCCCGTCGTTCCTCCTCGCCGCATAGGCGATGTGGGCGGCGTGTCCGCACCCCACCTCCAGCAGCCGGACCCGGCCCGAGGGGGGAAAGAATCGGTCGATAACCTCAACCAGAAACGGCTCGAGGGTCCTGCTGGAGCGGGCAATGATGTCGCCGTACCCGCCGTGCGGGTGGGAGGGGTCCCAGGTAAGGCCCTGCTCCAGCCTGCCTGGGGTCTGCACGATGTAGTGGTGGTGGAGGCCCGCCACCTCGCGGACCAGGGCGCGTATCGGGTCGCTTCCCGGCGCTGCGAGCCTCTTCGCCAGGAATCCGCGCAGCGAGTACCCTGAAGCGTCCAGTCTGACCAGGCCCAGATGGATGCCCAGCTCGAGCCATGCCTTGAGGGCGTTGCACACGGACGGGTCCTTGGCGGATGCCCCGGCGAGGCCTTCCACTGTGGCGTGGCCCCGGGACAGCTTAATAAGGACGGCCGTGTCCGCCATCGATGCAAGGAAACACAAGCGGTAGAAGCAGGTGAAAAGGACCTTGAGCCTCAGCAGCACCAGCAGCCTGCCGCCTCGCATCAAAGAGACGGCCGTCTTCACATTCATCGCACCCTCCTTATGGTCGGTTTGACGGCGAAGGCATACGCCCTCCGGCTTTCATATTCCACGCCGGGATACGGCTCCCTCTCGATGATCTCTATCTTCTCGAAGCCGCTGTTGCTCAGGCAACGGGAGATGAAATCGCTCGTGAAGAACATGAAGTCGATGTCGAGCTTCCTGCCGAGAAACTCGTGTATGCGGATCTGCTCCCCGCCTATGTGGAAGGTGAGGAGGAAGAGCCCGCCCGGCCGCAGGACGCGGTATATCTCGCGGAATGCCGTATCCACCTGTTCCTTGGTGAAGTGTACGATGGCGTAGAAGGCCACGACACCGGCTATGGTGTCGTCGTCGAATTCCAGATCGAGGATGTTCCCTGTGTGGAAAGGGATATCCGGGCGGATCGCCCGTGCCTGCTCCAGTATTCTCTCCGACAGGTCGAGGCCCGAGATGTCGACGCCGAGGTCTTTCAGGTATGCTGAGGTCTGACCCGGACCGCAGCCGAAATCCCACACCGGAGACCGACCCCCGATCTCCTGCGAGAATCTGAGGAGCATCTCCTGGTCCTTGGGTTTCCTTTCGTGTTCACCGGAGAATGCCTTCGCATACTCCTCGGCTATGATATCGTACTGATGTGCCACCTTGCTCGGGTCCTGTCCCATGGCCTCCTCAGAGTTCGATGGCGGTCCTGAACGCCACCACGGCCCTCCCGCCGACTCTCACCAGCACCGGGTCACCGTTGTGAATGCCGACCTCCACCTCCACGATCCCCGTCCTGCCCATGGCCTCCCCCTGCATGGCCCTGAATGTGAACACGCCGTCGCCCGTCCTGACGAGTCCGTGCCTCACCACATAGGCGCCCAGGGGTCCGTTGGCATTGCCCGTTACGGGGTCCTCGGGGATGCCGATGGCCGGGGCGAACATCCTCCCGTGGGCGAGGACATCGTCAGGTCCGGGGGAAAGGGTGAAGACATAGTACCCGTTGCACTGTATCAGCTCGCTGAGTTCGGCCAGGCGTGCCAGATCAGGCCGCAGGGAGTTCAGGGTGCCCCGGCCGCCGATCCCCACGAGTACCTTCGAGTGGCCCGTCGAGACGATCTGGACGGGGCACCGATCGTCGAGGTCGCGCTCCGACAGGCCGAGGGCGTCGACGACTGCGTTCCGCATCGTCCCGGTCAGGGGAGGCATGAATTCGACGGCACCCTGCGTCATGACGATCCTGTAGGTACCGTCCTGCCTGACGACCTCCACGGGGAGTATTCCGATGCCGATCCTCTGCACCACGGTGCACGAAGGGAGCCCCAGTTCGAGGGCACGGACGAAATGGGCCGAGATCGTGGCGTGCCCGCACGAGGGGACCTCGGTGGCAGGGGTGAAGAACCGGATCCACACATCGTGGTCGCCGGCGGTGGGGGAGAGGATGAATGCGGTCTCCGAGTTGTTGAGCTCCCTGGCAATGGCCTGCATCTGGGCATCGGTCAACCCGTCCGCGTTGGCCACGACCCCTGCAGGGTTGCCCTGGAATCGCTCGGTGGTGAATGCGTCGATCTGGTAGATCCGGTATGTCTTCATCGGCTTCGTACACTGCACACGTTTCTTAGATCATGCTTTTCAGCCAGGCCCTGGCTGCTTCGATCTCCGTGAACCATTTCACCAACATGCCGGCATTGGCCGATGTGGTTTCATAAAAGGTTCGGTAAGCCGTATTCGTCAATGGAGAGACAACGGCACACGGCAGCCTCTGGACATCCGGCGGGATGCTTCTGACACGGTAATAGACCGCTGAAAACGCATCCTCATGCCCCTTCAGGGCCCTGACATCACTCAGCACGGCCCTGGGGTTCTCCCCTTGAATGAGAGCCATCACCTCCACATGGAGCCTGTCGACGGTGTTCTTGGTCACCTCGCCGGTGAAGACGATCTCGAGGATTTCTTCATGTACGGAAAACGAGAAGTTATAATCGGCCGTTTCTTCCACGTTTGAGCTCCTTATACCAGGGTATCGGCTGCGCGGCAAAAGGCTCTCCGCTGCACGAGCATGTCGTGTGTCCGCTACCGCTTTCGTGCAATGACTGCGAATTCTCTGCTCTGCGGCGCGAAGGGTGCCCCTGCAACATCCGAATAATAAGCTTCCACGGCAAGACCACACGCGCTGAATTCACCCTCCAACGCTTCGGGGCTGAAGTACTGCAGCCAGTTGTAGATCGTACGTGATCGATCCGCTTCGATGATCGTGTACTTGTCGAGCACCACCTTTTCCTTCTCATACTTGAAGGTGTTCAGAAAACCGTAATATTTTCCCGGAGACCAGAAACCATCGAGGAGATCGGCTTCATACAGCGCTTTCTCTTCCCGTTCGCTGAAGGCCGCAAGGGAATACATGTCCAGGAGGACGGATCCGGAGGGTTCCAGAAGCGCATGGAACTTGGACAGGATCTTTCTCCTCTGGTCGGGGCTGAGTGCGCAGAAGTCGCACATGATCATCATGATGAGATCATAACGGGCGTGGGGGTCGAAATCCAGGTAGTTCTCATGGACATAGTGAATGGGCAGCTTTTCCCGGGCTGCGGCTTCCCGTGCGTAGCGGATCGACCTCTCGGAGAAGTCTATGCCGGTCACCTCCGCATGCCTTCTGGCCAGTCTTACGGCATACAGGCCGGGGCCGCAGCCGAAGTCGGCGACCTTCTTCCCGGCCCCGATGGTGAAACGGGAGGCTATCCAGTCAACGGACCGATCGATGAAAGCGATGTTGCGGGACGAGGCATCGATGTTTTCATCCAGGTGGAACCTGAGCATCTGTTCGGAGGTATGCTCATCCGTCCACAGGTCGGCGGCCGTATAGAACTCGAAGGGCTTCGGTGGTGTGTTGATTTTCTCGAGCTGTTCGAACATGGATGGCTCCTTGTGGCTCTTCATGGTGCGACCGGCCGTGCCTATCCCTTGAGCCGCTTCCCGGCTCCCCATGCCTTGCCGGCCTCGGCGCCCACCGCCCAGTAGCGGTTGTCGGGCATGGTGAGGGTGAACGGCCTGATCTTCTCGATGTCGGGACTGCCTTCGGCGCAGCATCCCTCATCCGCGTAAGCGCCCACGATCTCGCCGATGAAGAGCTCATTGGTGGGAAGGTCCACCACCTGGACCAGCCTGCACTCCATGCACACGGGACACTCCTCGATCATCGGCGCCCCGGTCCCGGGTCCTTGCACCACCGTGAAGAGCCCTGACTTGTCCACATTCCGGCCGGAGACCAGGCCGGAGTAGTCCACCTTTTCCAGCAGATCCCTACCCGGCACATTGACGGAAAAGGCCCCGCTCTCCCTGATGCCGCCGTTCGTGTAGTGCGGCTTGCCGAGGGCAACGGCGATCAGGGGCGGATTGAAGTTCACCCGGCTCACCCAGCCCACGGCCATGAAGTTGGGGCGCTCGGCCACCACGGTGCCGACCACCACCATGGGCATGGGGTAGACAAAGGCATTCTTTGCGATCTCGATCTTTGACATGGGTTCATCCTCTTTCTTGTCGAATGGTTATCATCTGTGACGGCATCAGCACTTCGTCGGATCTCCTTATGTCCGTCGTTCGAGTGCCAGCTTCAAGCCCAGCCCTACCATGACAGCCCCGCTCGTTCTATGGAGCCAGGTGAGAAAGCCGGGCCGTGAGCGCAGCCACCCGGACAACAAACCTGAAAAAACACCCACGGGACCTTTTACAAAGAAGGTAAGGACCGCGAATAACAGTCCGAGGGCGAAGAATGAAAGCGTGGGGTGGCCGGCCCCGGATGGTACGAATTGCGGCAGGAAGGCAAGGTAAAAGATCGCGATCTTTGGGTTCGAGATGTTGGAGAACGCACCGTCGAAGAACAGCTTTGGCAGGGAGCGGGTCTTCCCGCCTTTCAGTGCGAGCTCACCGGCCTTTGTGCGGAGCAGGCCGATGCCCAGGTAGAGCAGGTAGGCTGCACCCACGAATTTGAGCAAGGTGAACAGCACCTCAGAGGCATGGAGGATTGCGCCGAGGCCCAGTGTTGCCAGTACCGTGTGGCCGAGAAGCCCCACACTGACACCGGCGGCCGTGACGATACCCGCCCGGGGACCTTGAGAGACTGAGCGGGACATCACGAGGATCATGTCCTGTCCGGGCGTGGCGATGAGAAGGAGTGATGCCGGTATGAACAGCAACCATGTGGCTTCAACCATTGTGTCCCTCCCGGTGCGGATGACGACCGGCATCAGCGGTGCGTCCCGGCTCGTCCTCGAGGATGTCGTCGTCCGGTTTCATTTCTGGCCCTGCACGGCGAGCCTGATGCCGAGGCCGATAAAGACCAGGCCCGTCATGCGTTTTGCCAGGCTCAGTGCCGATGAAGTCATGCGTTCCGAACATATCCTGATCCTACATCAGAAGGCCCGCGCCTGTCATCAGCGGTGACATGCGGGTGTCCGCCGTGAACGGGGGCGCCCCCTACCGGCCAGCCGGTCTTCCACGAATCGCCCGAAGTCCCTGAGCGTCCGGGCCGCGGCAGGTGTTTCCTCTACCGCGTGCAGGAGCCCGGGGACATGCAGCCCGGCGGATTCGAGCCCGGCAGCATCCCCCTGAATGTAGGACCTCATGATCTCGGCATTGTATTCGGGATGGAACTGCACACCCCAGGCGCATTCCCCTATGCGGAACGCATGATGAGGCTCACGGGCGTTGAACGCCAGTCTCACGGCCTCCGGCGGAAGGCGCAGCACGGATTGTGAATGGGTGGCATGAACCGGGAACGTGCGGGGTAGGGTCCGGAACAGGGCATCGTGGGCGCAGCCGGGAAGGAGATGGACTGCAACGGTGCCGAACTCTGAGCCCTGCGGGTGAAAATCCACGCTTCCCCCTGCCGCCCGCGCAAGGAGTTGGTGGCCGTAGCAGATGCCGAAGATCGGGGTGCCGGCATCCAGCAGAGAGGGGATCCACTTCTCAAGGTCGAGACTCCATGGAATCCCGTCCGTGACGAACGCATGCGACCCCGTGATGACGATCCCCGCACATTCGGCTGCCAAAGGAAGCCGAGCGCCATGTTCGATGTCCAGAACACGGGTGTCTACATGTACGTCGCCCAGCGCCTCCATTGTCCAACGATCGAAGTCGCCGAACGATTCCGCTATGGCCGGGTACGTGGTGCCGACCTTGAGGATGTACAGCCGCTTCATGTTCTTCCGTCCCGACGTCAGGGAACAGCGGGCGCCGGCGAACGCAGCGACTTTTCATAGACGTGTTGGGTCTTCGTCGGCCGGAAGCCGATGCCCTGGTAGAAGGGATGAGACTCGGTACGAACGACATTGGACCTGACGCTGATGCAGGTGAATCCCTCGCCGAGCGCCCACTGCTCGGCGGACGCCACCAGGGCCATGCCGATGCCCGAGCGCCTTGCCGGAGCCGTTACAACGAGCCCGGTTATCTCCGAGGTTTCTCCGGACTCCAGGGACATTCGGCGCTCGGCGGTGATCCAGCCGAGCAATGTCCCATCTTCGGCCCTGGCGACGGCGACGGCGACGAAGTACCTGGACGATTCCAGTAGACACCCGAGGGTGGTCCGGGTCTGTTCGACGGTCGCCGGGTAGCCGAGCTCAGTCGAAAGGCGGGCGATCCCGGCCGCGTCTTCCATCCGTGCCGGTACAATACAGTGCAATATGTTCATAGGCGTCTCACGGCATGCCTTGGAGGTCTATGCCCCCTTGTCCTTTCCGGGTCTCCGTTTCACCGACAGGAGCAGCATCACGTCCTCCACTGCCTTGTCGGTGTCGATGGTAAGAAGCAGCCATTTCCCGTCATGATAGGTCGTCGCCTCGTCGTATTTCTTCCGGGTGAGCTTCGACAGGCGATCCTTCATGGCTTCCACTCTTTCTCGCTCTTTTATTCCGAACACGATGAGCAGTGCAAAACGATTTTTCTCCGGGATCAACGTACAGAATGATGTGTTCTTCTTATACCTGAGGGACCAGCCGTGTTTCCTGCCGCCGAAGAGCCACTCCGGGGTGAAGATGTTCGGGTAGGCCTGCTCGATGTGTTTCCTTACACGCTCCCAGTATTCATGGGCTTCCTCGCCGATCCAATCGGCCAAGGCGCCATCGCTCGGCGGGTTTGCGGGATCAGTCATGCGGGTGCTGGATTCGTTCATTTCCTCCTCCCGAACGGCAATTGCCGACAGAGCCATGTCAAGATCACGTGCCTATATTCTGGCTTCGTCTCAGGCCGGGGGGCCAGAGCGCGAAGGACAGCAGGTGGTGGAAGCCGCCGGGGCCATAGGTCGAGAGGATCGCCCGGGTTCCCAGCTTCAGGAGGGGTATCGGGGCATGCTCCCGGAACCTTCGGAAGACGAACTGGGGCAGATGGAGCGGGGCGAGCCGGCTGAACTCCCGCCTGGCCGCATCCTGGTCGGTCACCGCCACGGCGGCGATCCGTCCGGATACCAGGGCCCCGTTCACGCCGAAGTTGAGCACCGGGCTCACGACTCCCGCCAGGGTGCCGGCCAGTATCTTGCCCTGACTGAACAGGTTCCTGTTGTTCCAGCTCCTCAACGGCCAGACCGCCCATCCGGAGATGTCGTCATTCCAGCCGTCCATTTCGATGCCGTTGTCGTCGGAGAGCTTGGTGCGGAAGGCAAGCTTTTCCTCATCCAGCAGCGGCCGGTCCATCCTGAAGACCAGGGCGACCGACGATGGGCCGCACTGCGCATAGTACCCGTACTCCCGGGTGAACCGGTCGAAATAGACGATCACCTGGGGCCGGGAAGGATCGCTGCTGCCGGTGGCCATGTGGCCGTGGAAGGGTCGATGGGGGATATGGAACAGCTCGAAGGAACTCCTGGTCAGGCCCGTGGCGATGATGGTCCCCGGCGGGAGATCCGATATCTCCCTTGCGGAGAGTTTCCTGCCCAGGACCACCTCCACCCCTTTCTCCAGCGCCTGCCTGTAGAGGACGTTCTCCAGGGAGAGCTCTCCCTTTCCCCTCTCCACGGTGTAGGCCTCCGTCAGGCGGGGCAGGGCGACCTCGAATCTCTTTCCATACGCAAAGATCCGGGCGGATTTCCAGGTCTCGAGGGCCTCGCGGATCCTGACCCCGAGCTCCTTTTCCAGCCCCGCCGGATACATCAGGGTGGCATCGGCAAAGGAGGTGTCTCCCCCGATGGTGCTCTTCGCCTCGAAGATTCTCACCTTGAAGCCTTGGCCGGCAAGGTTGATGCCCGCGACCAGCCCAGCCAGTCCTGCCCCGACAATGTCTATCTCCCTGGACACGACCTCTTCCTGTTCCACCCCTGATCGGCTGCCGGATCTGATATGCCCGGCGCGTGACATCGTACGTGTCGCTTCCCGCTCACGCTCCCGATATGCATCCCCGTCGAGCAGTGTGTCCTCGCCGGATGCCTCCGTCTCCCTCCCGTCATCCATACCCCGTTTCCATGGGCCGTGCGTCCTCCCGGCGAACGGGTACGGGACGGGGTTCTTCGCCGTTCAGTCCTTCATCTGCTTCTTGGCCGATTTGAGGAAGCGCCCGAAGGCCCTGTCCTTCTTCCGCCTGTCCAGGTACGACATCTCGTGGTACTCGGACTCCTTCTTGAGCTTGATGTAGCTGGAATAGCGGTCTTCGTTCAATTCGCCGTTTCCGACCGCAGCCCGGACGGCACAGCCGGCCTCGTGTTCGTGGCTGCAGTTCACATAGCGGCAGCCTTTGGAAAGGAGGAGAATATCTTCGAAGCCTTGGTCGATTCCGTCGCTGACGCCGAGAATGCCCAGCTCCCGCATGCCGGGCGTATCGATCAGCATGGCGCCCCGGTCAAGAACGATGAGCTGCCTGCGCGCGGTCGTATGGGTGCCTTCCCCCGTGCCGCTGACGGCCTTCGTGTCGAAGGCGTCCCGGCCGATCAGACGGTTGATGAGCGTCGTCTTGCCCACGCCCGATGAGCCAAGCAGGCAGTAGGTCCTCCCCGGGACGAGCAGCTCTTGGAACTCGTCGAACCCGGCGCCGCTGACGTTGCTCAGCGCGAGCACCCCGGCCGTGACCGCGGTCGATCGTGTCGCCGCGAGCTTCCGGTCCAGCTCGTCGCGGGAGATCAGGTCCGTCTTCGTGAGGATGACGACAGGATCGACCTTTCCGTCGGCCGCCATTACCAGGTAACGGTCCAGACGGCGCGGGTTGAAGTCAAAATGGCATGACTGAACGATGAAGGCGGTGTCTATGTTGGCCGCGATCATCTGGTACTCGACGTTCTCGCCCGCGGCCTTGCGCCGCAGGAACGTCCTTCGTGGAAACACCGAGTGGACGATCGCCTCCGTGTCGTCGTTGTGGTATTGCACCGTCACCCAGTCGCCGACACACGGCAGGTCGACGGGGCTTTCAACCCGGTACGAGAGCCTCCCTGCGAGCTCGGCCGGGACTTCTCCGGTTTCGTTCCTGACGACGTATGAGCCGCGGTCGACTGCCGATATGCGGGCAATGTCCCGGTCCGCCTGATGAGGCTCGCTGATGTGCGCCTCAAACCATTGGTCGAAACCCAGATCTCTCAATTCCATAAGGTCATGTCACCGAACGGCCGGCACGGCGGCGCGGGCGTCAGCCCGCATGCCGAGGTCGGGCGCCCTTCTTGGGGGGGAAACGGAGTGCCCCTGTCTGGTAGTAGAATTTCCATTCGCCTGTCGACAGCTTCGTGTATATCTTGCAGACGCGGCCCTTCCAGTGAGATTCCTCCTTGGTGACTGTATGCCGCCAGAGGGTATCGATATCAACCACGGCGAATGCCGCGTCCTGTTCCTTGGAGATCTCGATCTTCACGGTATCGCGGCGGTTATGGACCAGCTCATGGGAATCGAAGAGGTCCTGCCAGCTCTTGCGCCACCGCTCCCTGTCGAATCTCCCCATCACGAAGATCCAGTCGATGGGATCGTGGGCGTCGGCCGTCGGCGGCCACGGCCACGCCATGTCCGGGTGGATCATGGAGAGGAAGAGGTCCGGATTCTTCGTATCCCAACCCCTGGTTTCGAGGTCGACCATCTCCTGGATTTTTTGTGCGATCGTGGTGCTCAACTTCTTTCTCCCTGATACGCCCGCCGTGCCAACGGCGGATGTAAGACGTCTGATGGATGTGATTGGCATATTTCCCATGCGACAGCCTTTTTAGCAACTACCTGATGAGCCATGCAAGTCTCCCTGTGTTGAGATCATCCACCCGGCGCTTGCGCCTGGTCAGCCGGATTTGGTGGTCGGGCATGCCTTGTCGGCAAGCATGCTTTTCCGTTCGGGCGTATAGGCCCACCAGGGCCGTTTGGGTTCACCCTGCATGAATCTGACAGCGGAGATAAAGACATCGATCACGCAGGGGTCGTGTCGCTTTCCGGTTTTCCGGCACAGCTCCTCGTACATGGCATAGGGGTCCTGACCTGCCAGATTCCCCGGAGTGGAAATGCCGATAAGGCGCAGATCCTTCGCTATGGAAGGACCGATGTTGGGAATCTGTTCCAGTCTGGTATATTGATCGCGATTCATGGAACCTCACCATGAATCGGGCGGCGCCGATTTCCCTGCTCCATCATCTTCCTCGTTGCTGCGCCGGTGCAGCCTGCGTGAAGCCGGCAGCCATACTGCTCCTCCTGGTCATGAGGGATGCCCATCTCCTTCAATCCAGCCTCCAGTTTGACAGTCCGTT
>DAITOA010000025.1:39179-42166 GCA_036834365.1 Thermodesulfobacteriota bacterium
TGGTCATGAGGGATGCCCATCTCCTTCAATCCAGCCTCCAGTTTGACAGTCCGTTCCTGTTAAAACGTATCCGGCCGTAACCGTATTCATAAACCGATTCACCCGAAGCGCTGCTGAAGGCGGAGCGTTGCGGTTCGCCGATAAGGCCCTTGACCTCGTTTTCCGACATGCCCGGGCGTAGTTTCAACCAGTTCTGCACGGTCTCGTTGGGCGTTTGACCCTTGTAGGGATCGACCGACATATAGGTGCCGGCGGCGAGGTAGTCCCTTTGGCATGAACACTCCTTCAGGATCAGCGAGCCGAAATCATCGCCCTCAAAAACCAGCTCGCACAGAGGGTGGTCATCATGGACCGAGCCGACGAGTTCCTTGATATAAACCGACCTGATCTTGGAATGGTCTATCCTGCTCTCCGGCAGGTACACGGATGGCCGCAGCGCATCTGTGACCGGCAGGTATTTGACCCACTTCGTGGTCCAGGTCCCGATGGACGAGATGTGCTGGTTTATTTCCGGATCAAGCAGGTAGCTGTAATCCCTGTCATCGTACCTTGCCAGGTCCAGTACTGCGAATACGTGCCAGTCTCCATCCTTTTTGCCCCGATAGTCGGCATAGGTGGTGACACCGGTCCGGAAGCCCTCGATCGCCTCCCTGATACGGTTGGATGCCGCCGCGTTCCTGGCCGCCCTCTGTGTCGCTTCGGCCATCCGGTCGTGTACGTTCGCTGCGAGATCATCCATGCATTCCTGCATGCTGCTTTCATAACGGACATCTGACAAGCCGAACGTCCGCCGGTCCTCGCCCCCGCCACGGACAGTGGCGCCATAAAGCCTCCTGCCGTCACCCGAGCGCAGCTCCCAGGTCAGCAGGGTCCCTGTGATGACACGGGCCGGAATCTCTTTCACGACATGGAGCCAGACATCCCGTGAGCGCAGTATGCCTATGTAATCGGCCTGCACCGACGCGGCATCCTTCTCATTGCCGACAAACAGAGGTTGGTCAAACGTCGCCCGGGCGGCGATCCTGGCGTTTTCACACACAACAGGGCCCAATGAGAATTCCTGGAAGTCCCTGGGCTTGTAATAGAGCGAGCACAGCTCGTCGGATAGTATGATGGCCACCTTCGCCTTTGTCTGCACGTGGCTGTCCTGCTCTGGAGAGAAAGGCCTGAAATCCTTGTGCACCGTCGTACAGCCTGTAATTGCGATGGATACCATGAGGGCGCAGACCGAAAGAAGGCCCGGGGTCGATCCTGGAGAATGAGCTGAACTCTGCATGATCGGCTTCCTCCTTATATCCGGAACATATTCCAGCGCATGGGGACGGGCACCGGCAAAGCGGCTCCGCCGCGCCGGCTGTATTCATATGTTCGCTTATAGGATTTTCTTCAGATCTTCTACGGCCAACTCGCAGTCACGCATAATCTGAGCCATAAGCCCTCGGCCAATATTCTCACCTGCGTGTAAGGGAATAACTGTACATCTGCCATCAGGGTGTTTGAGAAAATGATGACTGCCCTTCGTGCGAACTACCTCAAAGCCCAATTTCTTGAGGGCTTTGATGAGACGATTACCTGTGACAGCAGGTAGATTGCTCAAGCATTAACCGCCACGCGTTGGACACCGATAAATTCGGTTGGTGCGGGTTCTTCAACTTCAAGACAGAGTTCGATCGCTTCTTTGATTCTTTTCATGAGAACATCAAGGGACTTTGCCTGAGTATGACACCCCCGCAGTGAGGGTACTGAAGCGACAAAATACCCGTCCTCGTCTTTTTCAATAACGACACTGAATTCTCTCGTCATTTCTCAAATCCTCTTTATACCATGATATCATAGGTTAATAACTGTTTCATCTTCAATGTAAAGCCAACGACGAGGGCTGAGCGGCGCTGCTTTTTGGCGTCCGCTTCAGCGATGTGTCAGGCGGAAAGCTGTTGCCCCCGGGCCGGGGGGCAGGACCCGCCGCTGCTACCGGTTGACCCCCGCCATCTCATCAGGCGAGTATCGATCCCCGAGCACCTGATCTGCCAGGGCATTGAGCCTGGCCCGATTCTCCTCAGTGAGACGACAGTCAAGGGCCCCCAGGTTGGTCTGGAGATTGGCGAGCCTGGTCGTGCCCGGAATGGCTACAACATGATCCCCCTGGTCCAGCACCCAGGCCAGGGCGACCTGCGCAGCAGCGCATCCCTTCTGGGCGGCAATCTCCTTGATCGCCTCCACCAGATTGAGGTTGGACTCGATGTTTCCCGGCTGAAACCGGGGCTGCATCTGTGCCCGGTAATCAGCCTCGCCGGCGGGTCGGTCGCCGGTTGAGGTGTAGCGGCCGGTCAGCATTCCCCTTCCCAGGGGGGAGTAGGCCACCAGGCTGATGCCGAGCTCCACACAGGCGGGGAGTATGTCCTTCTCGATATCACGGCTGAATATCGAGTACTCGGTCTGAAGGGCGGTAATGGGATGGACGGCATGTGCCCGCCTGATAGTCTTTGCTGAAGCCTCCGACAAGCCGATGGCCCGGATCTTGCCCTCCTGAACCAACTTCGCCATCTCGCCCACGGTATCCTCGATCGGCGTGGCCGGATCGACACGGTGGAGATAATACAGGTCGATCCTTTCGGTACCCAGGCGCTTAAGACTCTTTTCGCAGGAGTTCCGGACACTGGCCGGAGAGCCGTCCACCCCCAAGAAGGCGCCTGTGGCCGGGTCCCTTTGGGGACCGAACTTGGTCGCCAGAACAATCCGGTCCCAGCGTCCGGCAAAGGCCTTGCCCAGGAGGTACTCATTGCGCCCCTGGCCGTAGATTTCAGCAGTATCAAAATGAGTGACACCCAGATCTACGGCCCGGTGGAGGAGGTTGATGGCCTCCGACTCCTGCGTGGGTTCCCCGTAAAACTCGGATAGTCCCATACATCCAAGTCCAATGGCCGATACTGAAATCCCTGATTGCCCAAGATTGCGTGACAGCATAACGCCTCCTTAACCTTTACCCT
>DAITOA010000026.1:0-13071 GCA_036834365.1 Thermodesulfobacteriota bacterium
GGTGATGTAGTCTTTCCAAGTCGCGTCGTAGTCGTCGCGCAGGTGGTAGGTCCTGCCCTTCGAGGCTTCGTTCCCCAGGGCCAGGATCACGCCGTCCACCAGGTTTTCCACGTACACGAAACAGCCGTTGTTTCTGCCCCCTTCCACCAGGGGGAACACGGGACCGTTGTTCATGGCGTCGATCATGTCCGTCACCCAGACGCTGCCGGGGCCTATGACGTTCGCGGGCCTGACGATCGTGGCCTCCACCAGGCCCTTCCGGTGGTGCGAGAGCACGAGCTGCTCGGCGTCGTACTTGGCGTCGCAGTAATACGATGCACCGGTCCTGGCCTCGGGGTCGTCCTCCCTGTGCCCGGCGAGGTGTCTTCTCAGCCCCCCGGCGCCTGCAGCGCAGATCGAGCTGAAGTACACGAAACGGCGATTGCCCCCCGCCGCCTCGGCGAGCAGGTTCTTCGTGGTCTGAAGGATCGAGTCGTAAAAGGCCTTCCTCGTGCCCCAGCTCTTCACGCGGGCGGCGAGGTGGATGACGATGTCGATGTCGCGGCAGACCCCCCGCAGTGTGTCCGGCTTCGTGAGGTCTGCGGTCACGACACGCATGCCCATGGCCTTCAGCGAGGCCGCCCTGCTTTCGTCCATGTCCAGGGCCGTGACCTCATACCCCTCCCGTACGAGCCTCGGGCAGAGGAACATTCCGATGAACCCCGCGGCGCCCGTCACGAGCACCCTCCTGCCTGATTTTCCGGCAATCATAGTGTACCTCCATTCATGTCATGTAAGGAACGGACTCGAACCCGGCCGGGTCCGATGACCTGACTACTCCGTGGGCATCCTGCCCACGAGGGGCGTGATCTTGTTGAGCCACCAGAACGCCAGGGTGAACGGGTCCGCGTACACGTGCAGCCTGCGCCTTTTGATCCCCTTCACTGCGGCCCTGACCACGCGTTCCGGGCTCACGATGAGGAAGGAGGGCACCCTCCTGGTCTTCTTGGCGCCGTGGACGGGCGAGTTCAGCATGTCCGTATCCGCCCACGTGGGATAGACGATGGTCACGTCGATCCCCAGCTTCGACACCTCGCCGTGAAGTGCCATGCCGAATCCCCTGAGCCCGAACTTCGAGACCGAGTACGCGGTCTCGTAGGACGTGGGCACGAACCCGGCAGCAGAGGACATGAACACCACGTGCCCTCTGCCCCGGCCGATCATGTCCGGCAGGAACAGGGAGGTCAGGTGCATGGGCGAGTGCAGGTTCACCTGCAAGAGCCTGGACCATTCCTCGGCGGGCGTCTCGTGGAAGTGTCCGTAGGAGAGCACGCCCGCGTTGTGTATGAGGACATCGACCCGGGGGGCGGCCTCCCTGCACTTCCTGTGCAGTTCGATGCAGCCCTCCGGGCTGGAGATGTCGCCCCGGATTACTGCCAGGACCGATCCCCCTGGATGCCGCCTGCATGCCTCCCCGGTGAAGTCCTCAAGGGACGACACGTCCCGGGAGGTAAGGACGAGGTTCGCCCCCTCGTCGAGCAGGTACCGGATGAACACCCTGCCGAACCCGCCGTTGGCGCCGGTCAGCAGAACCGTCTTTCCCTTGAGTGTGCCCATTGAGATCTCCTCCGAGTCATCGATATGCAGCACGCGGCAGCTCGATCCAGCCTGCCGATACGAGCAGCTCATCCCATTCGTCTCTGTCCCCGATGTCGGGCCACGGACCCCTCCGGCGTACCCTCCGGGGAAGCCGGGGTCTTCATGCCTCAGGCCCTTTCAGGTACTGGACCGTGCCGTCCGGCACCACGCCGACCCGTGCCTTGCCGGGATAGTCCTCCTCGAGGAGGGCGAGGACCTCGGGCCAGGTCTTCACGACTAAGGCGTCGTCGTTGTTACAGACCAGATCGAGGCTCGTCCTGTCCGGCGAGGGATTCAGAACGACGAGTTTCTTCATGAGCAGCGGTATGAAGCCCTTGCCCCGCGGCGTATAGTGCCTCCCCCCGTAGTCCGAGCCCCAGGCCCGGAAGACATAATGGGGTACCTGGCCCTCGGGGCAGTCCGAGATGAGCACGCCGGTGCCCTGGCCGGGCTTGAGCAGCCCGACGAGGAACGACAGGGCGATAGCTGACTCGTTGGCCTTGCCGTAGGAGTTCGAGACCACGATGTCGTAGTCCGAGGCAAAGGGGATGCCGTAGTGGTCCCTGCCTTCCTCCGCGCCTTTGGCGTGGGTGGCCCTGAAGGGGCCGGCAAAGAGCGAGGCGATCTCGCCGCGGCGGTTGATGAGGCAGTCCACCTTGAAGTTCAGACCCGCCAGGTCTCCCGCAGCGTCGCACTCGGCCCGCATGATGTTGTTGTCGAATCTGCCCAGGCCGGTCCTCGAAAAATCTCGGAACTGCTGGTTGTGAAACTGGTTGATGGTCTCTATGCCCGCGACCCCGGGGAGGATGATCTTGGCCCCTCCGCCGAAGCCCACGTGGACGTGGGCCGTTATGCAGCCGATCCCGATCTTCAGGTCGCATTCGAGGAACTCCCGGTTGAGCCAGATCTCGACCCCGGTGGGGGTGCGGCCCAAGCGCACCGTGTTCTGGAAGGGGTCGTGGTTGTACACGGCGTAGTTCTCCACGATAGCGTCGCCCAGCTTCTTCCTGGCATTGATCATGTCGTAGGCCCCGTGGGACCCCAGGGCCCAGAGGAACCTGATCTGGTCCTTCCTCATGCCCGCCCGGCGGAGGATCTCGAGCACGTGGGGCGCCACGTCCTTCACCGGCGTGGGCCTGGTCATGTCGTCGAACACGATGACCGCCCGACTCCTGCCCCGGGCGAGCTCCTCCAGGGAGGGCCCCTCGACGGGATGCTCGATCCGTTCCCGTATCTCTTCCGGGGTAAGCCCTGGTTTCTCCAGGCCCGGGGACGTGAGGTTGTCCACCTGCCAGCGGTCCGGGAAGGAGAGTTCTCTCTCCCGGTTCTCGTACCACAGCCTCGACGGCACATTGACGGTCTTCATACCCCTGCCTTCCATAAGGTGGTATATGATCTTCCCGGTTTCCCCCGTGAGCGCCTCAGGCGGGCTTCTTCTTCAGCGAGCCGGTGGCGTACCCCAGGAATATGGTGAACCACGTGCTCAGGCTCTGGTCGCCCCTGAGCTCCAGGTCCCAGTTGGCGATGGCCTTGTACATGCCTGTGGGATCCGGGTTGGTGAGCACCCTGAACGCGGTGTCCCCGTCCTTCCACACGAACGCCAGGTCGGACTCGGAGATGTTCGTGTCCGACGTGAACGTGCCGTTCCTGATGATGAAACGCCTGCCCCTCTTCCCGTCCTTCGTCATCATCACGAAGGTGTTGTTCTTCACGCTGATCATGGCACGGAGATCCTTCTTCACCTTCACGGAAACCTTTATGATCAGCGCCAGCACCGCCATGAGGATCGAAAATTTCATGCCCCGCACACCTCCTTCATCCCCCTTTGACCCATTGCCCCTTCGCGGCCCTCAGTGCATCGTCCCGGCTCGGTCTCCCCGGGTGCGGGCGTAAGGGCGAAACGCCTGAGAGCCGCTTCGAGATCTTCCGGCGTATCGAGGTCGAACAGAATGCCCGGGTCACGGACCGGTACGTCTGCCTTTTTCAGCCGCTGCCCGTCGATGGCCCCCTTGAGGCCGTCTTCGCCGGACCACGACCTGATGGCCGTAAAGAGGGATGCAGGGATCATCACCGGATGCCCACGCCTCCCCTCGAAGCAGGGAACGAGGATCCTGTCCGGCTCCTCCCCGTGCCGCGAAAGCAGGGCGGCCACCGTGGAAGGGCTCACCAGGGGCATGTCCCCGGGCAGGATGAACGCAGACGTCACTTCGTTCCCGAGGTTCGAAAGGCCCACGGTCACCGACGAGAACATCCCGGCCTCGAACCCGGGGTTGTGCACGGGCCTGATCCCGATCCCCTCGAGCAGGGGCTCGAGTTCCT
This sequence comes from Thermodesulfobacteriota bacterium, assembly GCA_036834365.1. Taxonomy (GTDB): domain Bacteria; phylum Desulfobacterota; class Desulfomonilia; order UBA1062; family UBA1062; genus MWEI01. The sequence continues at coordinate 3,937 of DAITOA010000026.1, forward strand.
CCCGCGAGTGTCCCGTGACCACCCTCACATCGTGGATCCCCGCAGCCCTGAAGGTGAATACCGCCCGTTCGATCACGGTCCTCCCCCCGACGGCAAGGAGCGGCTTGAACCGCCCCATCCTGCGGGAGAGCCCTGCCGCAAGTATGATCGCCGCCGTGCTCATGGCGCCCCCTTCCTCCTCAGGGCGCGCTCGTTGATGAGCTCGCCCACGATGCTCACCGCGATCTCTTCAGGCGAGTCGGTCTCGATGGGCAGGCCGATGGGACAGTGGACCCGGGAGAGCTCCTCCTCCGTGAACCCTTCTGCCAGGAGGGCCTTGTAGATGGTGTCCCTCTTCCTCCTGCTCCCGATCATGCCGATGTAGCCCGCCCTGGTCCTCATGGCCTGCTCCAGAACGGTCTTGTCGTGTATGTGCCCGCGGGTCACGATCACCACGTAGCTGCCCGCCTCCACGGCCAGGCCTTCAAGGCAGCCCGAGAACGAATCCACGACCCGTGTCTCAGCGAAGGGGAAGCGCTCCGGGCTGGCGAACTCGCTCCGGTCGTCGAGGACGGACACCCTGAAGCCCACGTGGGAAGCGAGCGCGGCCGTCTCCCTCGCCACGTGCCCGGCGCCGAAGATGAAAAGGGATTCCCTGCTCTCGAGCACGTCGAGACAGAACCTCCTGCCCCCGATGTCCATCATGGCCGAGCCCGTCACCGACCCGGCCGCCTCCCGGATCAGGTCGAGCAGGGTCTCCGGGAACGGCGGCTCATCGTGGAGCCCGCCATTAAGGAGGAACCTGCCCAGGGTCAGCATGTGCCGCCCCTGGCTCAGGAACTCGGTGCACAGGACGTTCCTGCGGCAGAGCTCCTCGTCATCCCGCAGTGCGTCAAAGACCCGGACCGCGTCCCGGTCGGCCTTCACGTGCTCGCACAGGAACTCGAGGGTGCCCCCGCAGATCATGCCCGCCTCGGCCGTGTCGTCCGCCGTCATGGCGATCCTGGTGAGGGCGGAGCGTTTCTCGTCGATGATCCGGGCCGCCTCCCGCAGGGCCGTGGCCTCCACGAGGCCGCCTCCGATGGTCCCCTCGGTGCGGCCGTCCGCGAGGATGATCATCCGCGCCCCGGCCTCCCGCGGGGCGGAGCCCGTACTGCTCACCACCCGCGCCAGGACGAGGTCCTGACCCGTGCTGAGAAATGCGCTCACTCGAGCGAGGATCCCGGCCATGGCCTCACCCTCCCCGGGGCAGGTCCGCCCCTGGTGCGGCGGCATGGGACGTGCGCCTACTCACCCTGTCCCCCGCATGCGAGCAGTGCCCTCTTCACCAGGGTCCGGGCCACCTGGACCATGTAGGCGTTGTGCTGCAGGGGCCGGGCGTCGGCTATAGCCTCCCGGGCCGCCTCTGCTGCGGTCTCCTCGTCGAGGAACCTGCCCGCGAGGGCCCGTTCGGCCGCATAGGCCCTGCGGGGCGTCACGTACACCGCGTTGAGGCAGATCCGTGCCTCCTTCACGACGCCTTCGTCGAAAGTGAGCATAGCGGCGCAGTTCACGATGGGGAAGTCGATGGATTTGCGCTGGGCGAACTTGAGGAACGCCCCCTTCGTCCCGGGAGAGGGCACCGGGATTCGGACCCCGGTGAGGATCTCGTCCGGGTCCAGGACGGTGGTTCTGAGAGGCCTGACCGTGAAGAGGTCCATGACCTTCATGGTCCGCTTCGAGGTCTCCACCTCGGCGTCCAGCGCGATCAGGACAGGCGCCGTGTCGCTGGGGTGTACCGCCACGCACCCCTGCTCAACCGAGGCGCCGAAGATGGAGTGGAACCGGTTGTCGCCCTTGAGGGCGTAGCACCTGCCGCCCCCCTTCCTCAGGCAGGAGAACCGGTTGTTCGGTCCCCGGTAGTACCAGCACCTGATGTCCTGGCAGAGGTTGCCGCCGATGGTGCCCAGGTTCCTGAGGTGCGGAGATGCGGTCCTGTCCGCTGCCTCGGCCAGGGCAGAGTATTCGGCCCGCACGGCCGGGTGAGACGCCAGGGCCGAGAGCCTCGTGAGCGCCCCGATCTTCAGGTAGCCGCGATCCTCCCCGACGGCGTCGAGGCCGGGTATGGTCTTGATGTTCACCAGGGCCTCGGGATAGGAGGGCAGCACCAGGTCCTTCATCCTGCCGAGCAGGTCGGTCCCCCCGGCGATGACAGCGGCCCTGCCGCCGTAGCGGCCAAGGATCTCGACAGCCTCGTCCATGGAGGTGGCATTGAAGTGCGCAAACGGCTTCACCTCTCACCCCCTGAGTCTTCTTTTTCCTTGAGGAGAGTCCTGGCCGCCTCCCGCACCGCGACGATGTGCTGGGGATAGGTGCCGCACCGGCACAGGTTGCCGGACAGGGCCTCCCGGATCTCCCCTTCCGTGGGGTCGGGGTTCCGGTCCAGGAGGGCTTTCGATGTCACCACGAAGCCGGGGGTGCAGTACCCACACTGCATGGCATGGTGCTTCACGTAGGACTCGATGAGGGGGTGCCCGGCCCGGGCCACACCTTCCACGGTCTCGATGGTGCGGCCGTCGCACTCGATGGCGAGCACCATGCAGGAGAGCACGGGCAGACCGTCCATGATGACCGTGCATGACCCGCAGGCGCCCCGATCGCAGAACTGTTTGCTCCCCGTCATACCCAGGCGGTCGTGGATGAGATGGTAGAGGGTCCACTCCGGCTCCACGTTCATCGCATGCTCCAGTCCGTTGATGAGGAGTCTGATCCTGTTCGCGGGCTCGGGAAGGAGGCTCCCCTTGTGGTCGGCCAGGATGTGCTCCCGCAGCGCTTCGAAGTTTTCCCGCTGCGTGCTGCAGTAGGGACAGGTGAACATGCTGATGTCTCCGCTCTTGGCCATGCTCTCCTCCTTCATGTCTTTCCCAGGGCCTTCAGGACCTTGTCCGGGGTGATGGGGTGGTCGTCGATCCACACGCCGATGGCGTTGTATACGGCGGGTCCGAGGATACCGGTCATGACCGTGCCGATGTCCTCGCCGATGCCCACCGAGCCGTAGGGGCCGTAACCCTGGCCGGTCTCCACGAGGATGGTGCCGATGGGACAGGAGACGTCCTTGATGGTGGCGATCTTGTAGTCGAGGAGGTTGCCGTTGAGCATGACACCGGTGGCCTGGTCGTAGATCATCTCCTCGAACAGGCCCCGTGAGAGGCCCATGATCGAGCCGCCGTACTGCTGTCCCTCGCAGCTCATGGGGTTCATGGCCTTGCCCACGTCGTTGACGTTCACCACGGAGGTCAGGAAGATCCCGCCGGTCTCGGTGTCCACCTCCACCTCAAGGAAGTGCGCCTGGCGGGTGAAGTGGGGGCGGGGGTTCTCCGGGTTGTAGCTGCCCAGCTGGACCTGATAGCCGAAGGCGAAGAGGGGCTCGGAAAAGGCCCACCGGTAGCCCGCGCTCTCGGAGGACGAGATGGGGCCCGACTGGCCTGCCTCCCGTACGAAGTCCCCCAGGGACATCCTCTGGGAAGGGTCTGACTTCCTGTAGATGACGCTGTCCTCGATGTCGAGGTCATCGGGGGTACAGTCCGGGAACGCCGGGCGGTAGCTCCCCCGCTGTGTCCGGGCCGTGGGCGACACGGCGGCCTGAAGGATCTGCGCCTTCACGATCCTCGCCGCGTGGCGCACCGCCCAACCGTTCACGCTGGCGTTGGTGGAGGAGTCCGGCGACATGCGGAAGAATCCGGGATCGATCTGCGGGTTATAGCGCACGTCCTCAAGCCTGAAGCCCAGCTCATCCGCCGCGATCCGGCAGTAAGTGTTCTCCGCGTCCACCCCGTTGTCGCACCCCATGGCCAGGATGGTGGCCGTGCCGTCGTTGCGCTCGATGCGGATGGCCATCTCGCTCGTGCCGAGGGAGTCGTCCCACTCGTGGGTCCAGGTGAAGCCGACCCCGTGCATGCGGCCGTTGGGCAGCTTCCTCGTCCCCGGCGCATGCCACTTCGCGTCCCACCCGAAGGCCTTTTTCCCCCGCTCGACGCACTCCTTCATGCTGTCTACATCGGAGAACCCTCTATTCCGCCTCTCCTCGGCGAGGTGGTCCGTCCCGTGGCCCTCGATGCCGTCGTTCCTCAGCGCCACCTCGATGGGGTCGAGCCCGCATTCGGCCGCCACCCTGTTGAAGACCATGGTGATGCAGAGCGAGGTGGGAAGCATCTCGCACCTGGTGGGCACGGCCGGGCCCTTGTTCACCCACACACTCTCGGTGACGCCGTGCAGGTGGGGGATGGAGGTGTTCTCCTTGAAGTGGCCCATGATGTTGAACATGGGCCACAGCTGGTTCGTCATGGTGGATGAGCCCTTCACGGCGTTGATCCTGCCGTCCCTGTTGAATCCTACCTTCAGGGAGTATCTCCCGTCGTCCATGGACTGGCCGTAGAAATCCTCCCGCCGGGTAAGGGCGTACTTCACGGGTCTTCCGGTCTTCTTCGCCACGAAGCCTGCGCAGTACAGGGGACCCATGTTCCATGGCACCTGAACCCAGCCGCCGAAGCTCGCGCCCTGGTAGAGGCAGTGGAGCTGGATCGAGTTCATGGGGATGCCGCCGTACCAGGTGGCCAGGTTCTTCTTCACCAGGTGGGGCCGCTGCTGCTTGACCCACACCTCGGGGCTCTCGCCGTTCCACCGGAACACCCCGCAGGGGCGCTCCGGTCCGATCCAGGTGTGGCCCCGGCGGGAGAATGCGAACTCCATGACCCGTTCCGATTCGTGGAAGCCCTTCTTCGCGTCACCCAGGACCAGTTCGTTGAACAGGCCGTTGTTCCAGAAGTTTCCCGCAGGGTACATCTCCGGATAGGACAGCGGGGCATCCTTTTCCCTGGCCTTCACCGGGTCGAGGTTGAAGGATCGCTCCTCCCATTCGACCTCCACCAGCGTGAGGGCCTCCTCGGCGATGGCCTCGGTCTCGGCCGCGATGGCCACGCCCACGGGCTCCCCCTCGAAGTGGGCGATCCCGGGCAGGGGGGGCTGGTCGCCGTAGAGGCCGTGGAACTTGCCCGTGCTCGCCTTCTCGGGCATCTCGGGGTTGTCGTAGCGCAGCACGTAGCGCACCCCGTCCAGGCGCTCGGCCTTCGAGGTGTCCATGCTCCTGACGGCGGCGTGGGGGTAGGGGGAGTCGAGGAACCTCAGGTGGAGCATGCCCGGCAGGATCACGTCCATGGTGTACTCCGCCTGGCCGCTCGCCTTGGGCTGCCCGTCGAGCCTCCGTCCTCCGCGCCCCCCGATGTGCTTGTACCGCGGCAGGGGATGGCGGTCCGCCGTCAGGTTGTCCTGCATCTCCTCCATGCCCTTCTTCTGCTCGTCGGAAAAGTTATCCACCATGGCCCTCCTTGCGCGCCGTCATCGGATCGTGCCCGCCCATGCCCCTCAAGAGGGCCGACTGGCGGATGAGCGTCTCGTACTCATCCCGGAAATGCAGCAGGGAATCCGTGACGGGGACGGACGCGGCCTGCCCGAGGCCGCACAGGGACGCAAGCGCCATGGCACGACAGAGGTCCTCGAGGACCTTGAGGTCCCGGGGCTCGCCCGCTCCGGAGAGCAGCCTCCCGTAGATCGAGACAATAGCCTCCAGGCCGTCCCTGCACGGGGTGCACTTCCCGCAGGACTCCTCGTGCAGGAAGATCACGTTCTTGTGCACGATGCCCACCATGTCCCTTGCCGGGCCGAAGACGGTCACCGCCCCGGAGCCCAGGATCGTCTCGTGGGACAGGGGCGTATCGAGCCTGTTTCCCGGCAGGATCCCGCCCGCCGCGCCGCCCACCTGGACCGCCTTGACCTCCCGGGCGCCGGCCAGACCGGTCACCAGCTCGAACAGGGGCGAGCCCATCTCGAGCTCGTACACGCCGGGCCTGTCGACGTCGCCGCTGATGCAGAACACCTTGGTGCCCTTGCTCCGGGCCGTCCCCATGGCGCTTAACCACCTGGCGCCGTTGTTGATGATATGCGGCACGTTCATGAGGGTCTCCACGTTGTTGATCACGGTGGGGCTCTCCCAGAGGCCCGACTGGGGCGGGTAGGGGGGCTTGTACCTCGATTCCCCCCTCAGGCCCTCCAGGGAGTTCATGAGGGCGGACTCCTCGCCGCAGACATAGGCTCCCGCCCCCTCGTACACGGCTATGTCCATGTGCGCGAGGAAGCCCTTCTCCCGGGCCTGGTCGACGGCGTTCCGGATAAGGCCGAGCAGGGAGTGGTACTCCTGCCTCAGGTAGATGTGGCCCCGGCTCGCGCCCACGGCCAGGCCGGCGATGCACATCCCCTCGATGAGGCCGAACGGGTCGTGCGAGAGCAGGTACCGGTCCTTGAAGGTGCCCACCTCGCCCTCGTCCGCGTTGCAGATCAGGTATTTCCGGCGTGCCCTGGTCCTGCGGGCGAGCTCCCATTTCAGGCCGCAGCCGAAGCCTGCGCCTCCCCGGCCGGTGAGTCCCGATGCCTTGATCTCGTCGACGACCGCTTCCGGCTTCATGGTGTTCCGGACCTTCGTGAAGGCACGGAAGCCGCCCTGGCTGAGGTAAGACGAGATGTCGCCGGGATCGACGATGCCGCAGTTCTTCGTCACGATACGCCGTTCGGGCACTGGCACCTCCTGCGATCCGTGTTACTCATACGATTTCAGGATCTCTCCCACCTTCTCCGGCGACAGGTCGCCGTGGAGTTCGTCGTCCACCATCATGGCGGGTGCATGGTCGCACGCGCCGATGCAGCCCACCACCTCCAGGGAGAACCTCCCGTCGGCAGAGGTCTCTCCCGGGCCTATGCCGATAGCGTCCATGATGCCCCCGACGACGGTCTTCGACCCCTTGAGGTCGCAGGGCACGCACCGGCAGATCCTGATCCGGTGGCGTCCTCCCGGCTCCCGGGGGAGGAGCGAGTAGAAGCTCGAGACGCCGAACACCTCGGTGAGCGAAAGACCCGCCTTCCCGGCCACGCGTTCCATGGTCTCGCGGGAGAGGTGCCCCGAGTCCGCGCACGCGTCCTTCAGCATGGGGAGCAGCATCGTGCGGCCCGGCTGCGGAGCCTGCTCCTTGGGGAGCCGGGCCGTGGGGGTGCGTTCCCCGATCCTTCCGGCGTCTCCGGGCCGACTGAGGGCGCCTGTGGGACAATGCTCGATGCAGATGCCGCAATCCCTGCACTCGCTGCTCGTCAATGACTCGTCGAAGCCCGTGACAACCTTCGAGGAGAACCCGCGGTAGCCGATCCCGAGAACGGTCCTGCCCGCAAGCTCCCGGCAGGCCGTGACGCACCGGCGGCACAGGATGCACTTCGAGAGATTGCGCGTGACAAAGGGATTGACTTCCTCCGCGGGGAAGGACCGGGGTCTCGCCATGCCGAACCTCGGCGCCCCCGCCTCGTGGTCCGAGGCCAGCGCGTGCAGGCCGCATCGCCCGGCGTTCTCGTCGTTCACGCAGTCGCCGGTGTGGGCCGCGAGCATCAGTTCCACCACGGCCTTGCGTACGGCCAGTACCTTCGGGGACTTCGTGAGCACGTCCATGCCCGGGGCGAAGGGCGTGTGGCAGGCCCCCTGCAGGGTCCGCTGCCCCCTTACCTCCACCACGCATACCCTGCATACCCCGGTGGGGGTGCAGCCCTGCACGTGGCAGAGCGTCGGGATCTCGATACCGGCCAGTCTGGCGGCCTCCAGGATCGTGGCGCCCTTCGGTGCCTTAACCTTCTTTCCGTCGATGGTTCCCTGTATCCTGAACAGACTGAGCATGGGATCTCCCGGGCTCCTTTCCCCGACCGGTGCTTTATTCCCGCCCCGTGACGAATATGGCGAACACCTTCACCGGACCGTGCATGCCCTTGAATCCCACGGCCTGGATGTCGGCCGTGGCGCTCGGCCCGGTGATGAAGGCGAACTGGCTGGGGATGTGGTCCGTCTCACCGAACACCTGCCCGATGACGTCCTCGTAGACCGGGTGGAGCTTATCCACCGGGATGACGGCGATGTGGACCGGAGGTGCGATGGAGACGAGCCTCGGCTGGTCCTGGCGGAAAATCAGCCCGACGGTCCCGGTCTCGGCCACGGCGAAGTCGGCGAAGGTGACCCCTGCGTCCGCCGTGAATGCCGCCTGCCGCAGGGCCTCCCGGTCGGCTGTCTCGGGTGCGGCCGTGACCGCTACGCCTTCACGGTCGCCGAAGGCCTTCAGGTCCATGCCGGGAAGCGCTTTCCCTGCGACGATGATCGATCTCAGCCCTTCTTCCGCGGCGATCCTGGCCAAGACGGCCAGCGCTTCCTCTCCGCTCTGGACCCGGTACGTGGTCCCGGTCTGGGCGGTCAGCTCCGAGGTGAAACGTTCGAGCATGCCCTCGCGGTCGAGCCCGGTCTCCGAAAGCACTGGCTTCGGCGGCCTTGCATCGGGGTTGTTCCGCGGGGCCGATTTCAACCGGTTCAGGATCCCTTCGCGTGCATCCTGGTTCATGATGCCTCCCTTCCGGACCCCGCCTGCAGGTCCTGCCACTGCTCGTGGAATGTCCTGGCCGGCATGGCCCTGAGGTCCCTGCACCCGAACCATGCCTGAGGACCCGTCGGGATGCCGCTGATGTAGCCGCCCCGGGCAAACCGGTTCAGGACCGGCCTGGCGCACTTCACCCCGAGGCGCCAGAGGAGGCTACTGCCCATTACCATGGAAAGGAGCGAGGCAAGGGCCTTTCCCGCCCGCGATCGGAAGTCCGCACTGCCGCCGTTCTTCAGCCGGATCTCCCGGGCCCGGTACTCGAGGATGAGCGAGGGGTGGTCCACGCCCGCCGGGCAAATCTTGCTGCAGGCACCGCAGAGGGTGCAGGCGCGGTACAGGTCGCTGCAGGCTTCGATGCCCAGGAGCAGGGGGTTCATGACCTGGCCCATGGGCCCGGTGTACGCGAACCCGTAGGGATAGCCCCCGATCTTCGCATAGACAGGGCAGACGTTCGCGCAGGCGCCGCAGCGGATGCACCTGAGGATCTGCCTGGCCTGGGGGTCACGGTAGATCTCCGAGCGGCCGTTGTCCACGATGACGATGAAGACCTCCTCCGGTCCGTCGATCTCCCCGGTCTTCTTCGGACCGGTGTCCATGGATACGTAGCTCGAAAGCTTCTGGCCCGTACAGTTCCTGCAGACCATCCTCACCAGGTGCAGCGCGTCGG
>DAITOA010000026.1:13171-19145 GCA_036834365.1 Thermodesulfobacteriota bacterium
CCCACGAGGTGGAAAGGGGGCAGGGACAGGAGCTGGGTGATGACCTCGCCCAGGTCGGTCTCGAAGACCTCGACCCCTCCTTCGACGAGGTGCTCGTTGAGGCCGATTTCCTCGGTGACCAGGGACTTGCCCTTGGTGACGTACCGGATGCCGCGGCGCTGTGCGATGTCCAGGATGGCCGAGTTCGCCTCGGCCGCATCTCTTGCCCAGATCACCTGAACGCCCCTGGCAATGGCGTTTTGCTCGAACTCCTCGAGGAGCTCGGGCAGGCGGTCCACCGCCTCGGCCCGGACGGCCCTGGAGTAGGCCTCTGCCGCCGCCGGGTCGGGGAAGGATGACAGGCCGATCTGGCGCATGATGGGGGCGCCCAGGGACAGCATGAGGAGAAAGGCCTGCGAGAGCTCCACCTTCAGCTCTCTCCTGGCCGTTTCCACGAACTTGTCGACCCTGCTATGCATGGAGCATCTCCTTAGGCATTCTCCGCGAGGAAGGACGCCAGGTGCATGGCCTTCTTCCCCGGGTGGTTTCTGTGCAGGTATCCGCCGATGTTGAGAAGGCAACCGGGCTCGGACAGGAGGAGCACGTCGGCACCCGAGCTCAGGAAGTTCCCAGCCTTGTCCTTCACCATGGCCTCGGAGATCTCGGGATACGCCACGGAGAACTCGCCGCCGAACCCGCAGCAGGCCGTCGCGCTGTTCATCTCCACGTACTGCACGCCCTTCACGGAGGCGATAAGCTTCTTCGGCTGGTCAGAGACCCCCAGCCCCCTGAGGATGTGGCACGACTCGTGGTAGGTGACTTTCCCCTCGAAGGAAGCCCCCACATCGGTGACGCCCAGCGTGTCCACCACGAACTGGCTCAGTTCGAGAATCCTGCCCGCGAGCTCGACGGCCCGGGAGTGCCAGTGGGGCTCGTCGGAGAGGAGCTCGGGGTAGTGGTGCTTCACCATGGTCACGCACGATCCTGCAGGACTCACCACGCGCTCGTCGTTCCCGAAGACCTCGATGAAATGTTTCGCAGCTCGCTTGGCCTGGTCGCGGTACCCCGCGTTGAAGAGGGGCTGGCCGCAGCAGGTCTGCCCTCTGTGATACACGGGGCTCATCCCCAGGCGCTTGAGTAGCCTGAAGACGTCGGTTCCTATCTCCGGCATCATGAGGTCCACGGTGCACGGGATGAAGAGAGATACCTTCATGTCAACCTCCCTTGAGGATCTCCCTGAATACGGGATCGTCCTTGTCCAGGTACACCAGGTCGTCAGCGCTGTGGGTTTTCAGACGCAGGTTCTTCAGCGCCGTGCGCTTCTTGTGCATGGAGGCGATCTTCAGGGCCTCCAGGTTGCCGTCCGGCACCTCCCTGAATTCGAGAAGCCTCTTCTTCCCGGCCAGCTCGATGAGCTCGAGCCCCAGGGCGGTCCTGGCGATCACCTGATTCCACTGCCGGGCGGATTCCCAGGGCTCGTTCAGGATGGCGGATCCCACCGATACATCACTGAACTCGGAGGTAAGGTCGAAGCAGTAGTTGCACGCGCCGCGCACGCACCTCTTGACGTCGTCGATGGGGAGATCCACCACGCCGTCCGTGGTGAATACCTGCATGGACTTGTACTCAACGGGAGGAACGTCCATGCCCGTCACCGTAGACGGGTCGGTTTTCCGACCGATCAGGTCCATCAGGGGCTCCCAGGCGAGCGCCCAGGAGCAGAACAGGCCCACGACCAAGCTCAGCTTGTCGATGTTGCTGGGCTTGTCGGGGACGGGTTTCATGCGCATCTTGACATACGCCAGACTCTGGCACGGGGTGGCCACCACCCCGATCTTGTTGAAGTCCTCCTTGGCGATCCTGTGGAACTCAGCGACCCCGGGCGACACGACGAAGGAGCTCTTCCCGAGCTTCGTGAGCCTCTTCGGATCGGATTCGGAGACGCCGGAGGTAAGGCCTGAGCTGTCCCTCTTCGCCATCACCGCCGCATCGATGATCCCTTCCTTCATGGCCAGCGCCATGAGCGTGGAGACCGTGCCGCCGTGCTGGGATTTGTCGCGGACCCGTGAGCTGCTGGCCCTGGCAAGGTAGTAGCCTTTCATCGCCCCGATCTCCGGGGTGAGGTCGGCCGGGTCGAACAGCCGGGCACGCAATGCCTCCAGGTCCACGGGGGTCCTGGGGCAGAACGCATAGCACCTGCCTTCGTCGATGTCGCAGGGGAAGATGGCGATCACCTTGTCCTCGTGGCTTCGCTGATAGGGGCAGAGGTTCACGCACGCCCCGCATCCCGTGCATAGCTTGGCGTTCCTGACCTTCTCGTTGAGGTGGCTCTGGCCTTTGTCCTTTTTCTCATCCATACGTATGACCTCTCTTCGCGAGACCTGGGCAGGGTCAGCCCCTGACCAGGGATTTCCCGATCTCGTAGGCCTTCAGGTTGACGGCCGCCTTGTCCTTCGACATTTTCCGCCCGAGCTCTGCCCGGAAGTCTTCCCCGGTAATGGGGAGCACGTCCATGCCGCCCACCGCGCCGATCATGATGACGTTCTGGAAAACCGGGTTGCCGAGCTTGAGGGCCTCCCCGGTGGCGGGAATCATGAAGCTCCTGGAGGTGAGCCCCTCTATGGTGGCTCTGATCTCGTCCATGTCGGGGTACCTGTCGTCGCCGGCAATGACCCGGACCGGGTAGATGGGCCGGTCGTTGCTCAGGCTCTGGGTGTTCGGGTTGCCGTAGACCGCGAGCACCTTGACGGCCTCCGAAGGCTCGAGGGACACCACCAGATCGGCCTTGCCCTTGGGAATCTGAGGGCTCCAGGCGCCTTGCTTCGATACCCGAACGTGGCTCATGACCGATCCGCCACGCTGGGAGGCACCGAAGGTCTCTCCGATGGTCACCGAGTAGCCCTTGCTCACGAGCATGCCCGCGAGCATGCGCGACGCGGTGACATTGCCCTGTCCTCCCACGCCGGTGATGATGATATTGTAGGGATCTTTCGCGAGCTCTTTCATGTCATGCCACCTCCGCCTTGCGTATGGCCCCTGACGGGCAGATGCTGGCGCACACCCCGCAACCCGCACAGATGACCTCGTCGATCTTGGCCGTTTTGTTCTCGCTGTCCCAGAATATGCCCGGGCACCTCAGGATCCTCGTGCACATCCGGTTGCACCCGCACTCCTCACCGATGCACAACGAGGAGTCGACGGACATGTCGTACTTCTTCTTCGCTCTCTTCTCGGGGGACAGCGCGCAGATCTGCCTCAGGATCACCACCTTGGCCCCCGGCTTCTTTATCATGGTGAGGAGGGTCTTCTCGGTGGCCGGCACGTCGAACGGGTCCGAGACCGCCACCTCGGCGCCCATGGCCCGGCACACCGCCTCGATGTCGATGGGCGGCGATGTAAATCCCATGGCATCCTTTGTCAGGCCGGGATGGGGCTGGAACCCGGTCATGGCCGTGCCGCTGTTGTCGAGCACCACGAGGGTGACGTCCGCCTTATGGTGCACCGCGTCCACCAGGGCGGGCATGACCGCGTGGAAGAAGGTCGAGTCGCCGCACACGGCCAGCACGGGCTGGGTCATGCCGAACTGGGTGAGCTTGCCGAAGCCCGTTGCCAGGCCCAGGCCTGAGCCCATGGAGAAGTTGGTCTTCACCGTGCTGAAGCCTGCCGGGAGCACGCCGATGCCGTAGCACCCCACGTCGCCGCACACGAAGCCGTCCCGGTCATCGAGGGCCAGCGCGTTGTGGATGGAGAGGAAGGATGCGCGGTGGGGGCACCCGGGGCAGAAGGTGAGCTCTCTCCCGGGCGTCTTGAACATGGCGCTGAACATGCGGGCCGCATAATCCTGGGGCACCGGCTCGTAGGCTACGGCCAGGATGGTCTTCAGCGCGCTCACGACGAGGTCCGGGCTCAGCTCTCCCTGGCTGGGAATGTGGCCCGACTTCTTGCCGAAAAAGGTCTTGGCTCCCACCTCCGTCACGCATTCGGCGGCCAGGATCTTGAGGTTCTCCTCCATGAAATCCTGGGGCTCCTCCACCACGAGGACTTTCTCCGTCGAGGCGAGTCGGCTCTTGACAAGGTTCGGCGGCAGCGGCCAGGTGGTGCCGAGTTTCAGGATGCCGACCCTGTCTCCGATGCCCATGATGTCGACGGCCTCCTTGCTGTAGAGGGAGCACGCACTGCTCGTGACGACCAGCAGTTCGGGCTTCTCGGGGCCTGCATACGAGTTGAAGGGCGAGGTTTCGAAGAGCTCGATCGCCCGTTTCAGCCTCCCCTGCTGCACGGTGCGGGCAAACCCCACCGCTCCCGGCCCGGTGATCATGGGGCCGGTGGCGAAATCGAGCAGGGGGCCCTTGCAGTTATAGTAGGCCGCGGGTTTCGTGTCCGGGAGCTTCCCGATCCTCACGTTGCCGCTCGCGTGAGACATGCGTGTGACGCTTCGGAAGATGATGAAGGTCTTGAGTTCTTCAGAGAGCTCCACGGCCCACTTGAGCATGTCCTTGGCCTCCTGAAAGTCGCCGGGCTCGATCAGGGGCACCTCCAGCATCTTGGCAAAGAAGCGCGCATCGGCCTCGTTCTGGCTCGACAGTGCTCCGGGGTCTTCGCACACGGCTACCACCATGCCGCCCCGTACGCCCGTGCCCGTGAGGTGCAGGAGGAAGTCGGAAGCGACGTGGATACCGTTCTGCTTCATGGTGCAGATGGAGCGGAGCCCCGAGAACGAAGCCGCCGCAGCGATCTCGGTGGCCACCTTCTCGTTGACCGCCCACTCAACGTACAAGTTCCTCTTTCCCGCAATTCCGGCGAGACGTTCGATGATCTCGGAGGAAGGGGTCCCCGGATACCCCGCCGCGACGGAAACTCCCGCCTCGAGGGCGCCCCGGGCGATGGACTCGTTGCCCATGAAGAGGTGCTGGGCCCCTTCGGTGGTGTCGAGCAGATCTGACATGTTTAACCTCCCATGGCAGCGCGGAATATAGATTCTGCCCCTGTAAACAGGCGGTAGGATCTTCTCTCCGTCGTTGCCCTTAGATAGTCTTCATTCCTTGGATCCCTTTTCCCGGCCCTTTTCCGCGACGCTCAGTGACTTCACCTCGCGCATCAGGATTGCATTCACGAGATCCAGATGTCGATCCCTCAGCAGGACGGGATTCTCGTGCACATAGTCGAGCGAGTTGGTGATCATGCTCGAGATGAACCCGTGCAGGGCGCTGTACACATGGATCAGGAGGAATGTCGCATCCTCTTCTGAAAGAGTGTGGCCTTCCCCCGCACATTCCCGGATGGCAGAGACGGTGAGATCCACGGTCCGACGGAACGACTCGAACTCGACCCGTGCCACCGGCTCCATGGCCGTGCCGATATAGTCATGGTACCTGGGCACATTCCGGGAGAACATGAGGTTGTAGAAGTTGGCGTTTGCAATCCCGAAGTTGAAGAAGGCTCTGCCGATGGCCCGCATGCGGTCGATGGACTTCTCCTCGCTCTCGTACGCTCGGCGGAGAATATCGTACAGCCTGATGAACCCTTCAGTCAGTATGCAGAGGTGAAGCTCGTCCTTGTTCTTGAAATAACTGTACAGGGTGGGTGGCGTCACCTTGAGCTCCCGGGCGAGCATCCTCATGCTGAAGTCCTGATAGCCGACCCTGTTTATGAGCTCCACCGCCTCCTGGAGGATACGCTCTTTCACGCCATTGATTTCTTGCTGTGTCCTCTGTGCTCTCGGCATGGAACAACTCCATTTCGGGATCGATTAAGAGTCTCATGTTAGGCTAACTTCCGTTATTCTAACAATCGTTAGGATAACACGAGTAAAATAAAAGTCAATATGCAATATTCCGGGTAATCCCCACGATAGCGTCATGGGTATCCGACTCTATTGGTATCGTTTGGAGATGGAAGAATATCGGGAGGTGGAGAACAAGGGTTCCGTGGGGCCCTTGCCACGAGGGGGGTGTTGGAGGCAGGTTCTGATCTCCTTCGCAGATCCGTCCCCATC